>NZ_JANQBQ010000001.1:0-631448 GCF_024723825.1 Romboutsia lituseburensis | reverse complement strand
TAAAAGAGCTTCTCAAAATAGAAAAGTGGGGAAGTCTAAACTACAAAGAGCTAGAAGAAATAAGATTACTTTTAAGAGATTTAATGAAATATAAGTCTAAAAATTCTAAGACATTTGTAGAGATAGATATAAAAGATAGTACTATGTTAGTAAAAGATATAGAAACAAGTGATAATTATGGACAAGTAAATGTTGACGCTTATATAGAAAGAGTAAAAAAATCTTTAGAAGAAGAAATGAATATGAATCTAGTTATTCAAAAGATAAGAAAAGGTAAAGAAATAACAACTAAAGAACTAGACTCTATCTATGATATATTTAATACTGGTAAAATAGAATTTAGTTTAGATGAATTATCAAAAAAAGCTCATGTAAGCAAGGAAGATGTTATAGGTATAATTAGAAAATTTGTAGGAGTAGATGAAGAAGAATTAAATACTAAATTTGATGAATTTATAAATACACATCACTCTAAAATGAACGTAAAGCAAATGAATATGATTAAAATGATAAAAGATGATATACTAAAAAACAGAGGAATATCATTTGCATCATTATATGAAGGAAAATATACAACACTAAGTAAAGATGGTATAGATGGAATATTTAATGAAAAACTTTGTGATGAAGTATTTGATTTAATAGAACCATATAAAGCAGAAGAAGATGATATATATGCTTAATACATATTGCTTAAAATAAAAAATTGAGGTGATATTATGAAATGGGAAGAAGTAAGAAACTTATATCCTAATAAGTTTGTTAAGCTTGAAATCTTAGAATCTCATATAGTAGGTGAAAAAGAATATGTAGATGAAGTAGCCGTTATAAAAGCTATAAGTGATGATAAAGAGGCTATGAGAGAATTTATAAAATGTAAAAATAAGCAAGTAGTATATAGTACTAAAAATGAAAACTTTATAATAGATGTGGTCAGAAATATAGGAATCAGAAGAGGTATGTAAAATGCAAAAAATAGAGTTTAAAAATGGTCTTTTATATACAGACTTAGAACTAAGTCACGAAGGTAAAACTATAATAGTAAAAGATGTTATAGTTGATACTGGAGCATCACATACAATAATAATACCTGAATACTTAGAAGAGATGAATGTTGGATTTAGTGAAGATGATACTATTGTAAGAGCATCTGGATATGGTGGAACAATAGGTTATTCAGTAAGAAAGCTAATAGATAAAGTTTCTTGTAAAGATATATGTGTAGATAATATAAGAATAGACTTTGGAGAAATTGATCCAGAGGAAAGAGTAAATGGATTATTAGGTTTGGACTTTTTAAAAAGTGCAAATATAGTAATTGACTTAGTAGATAATACAATGGTGAAAAAATAAACATAAAGAAGTAGAAAGAGGGAAATAATGCTTAATTCAGAAATAAAAAGTAAAATAGATAGATTATGGGATAGCTTTTGGTCAGGAGGAATATCAAATCCCCTAACTGTTGTAGAGCAAATATCATATCTATTATTTATAAAAAAATTAGATGATGCGGAAATATCAAAAGAAAAGAAAGCAAAAAGAATAAAAAAGCCATATACTACAGTATTTGAAAAATACATACAAGCTATGGATGAAAGTGAAGTAAATAGACTTAACTTAAATAGTGATAATTTAAGATGGTCGGAGTTTGTTCATTATGATTCTGAAGCTAGTTTTAAAAATATGCAAGATAAAGTATTCCCATTTTTAAAATCATATTCAGATGATAATAGTATATTTGCAGATCAAATGAAAGATGCTGTGTTTTTAATACAAAAGCCAAGTTTATTATATGAAGCAGTTCAACTAATAAGCTCTATAAACTTAGATGATAATGATACAAACGGTGATTTATATGAATATCTATTATCAAAACTAGCAACAGCAGGTGTAAATGGTCAGTTTAGAACACCAAGACATATAATAAATATGATGGTGGAGCTTATGGATCCAGATATAAGAGACGTAATTACAGACCCATCTTGTGGTACGGCAGGATTTTTAGTAAGTGCTAGTGAGTATATATTAAGAAAGTATACTGATAAGGATAGTGTATTTACTGATGAAGAAGGAATACTTCACGATAAGATAGGGGATATGATAGATAGTGATGGATGGGAGCATTATAAAAATAAGATGTTTAATGCTACTGAATTTGACCCATCTATGTTTAGAATAGCAGCTATGAACTTAATGCTTCATGGTATAGAAAATCCTCAAATAACTCAAGTTGATGCACTATCTAGTCAATATGATGAAGAAGATAAATATTCATTAGTACTAGCGAATCCTCCGTTTAAGGGAAGTATAGACGAAGGTGATATAAACAAGAGTTTAAGAAGTGTTGTTAAAACTAAAAAGACTGAATTATTATTCTTAGCACTTATAGATAGAATACTTGATATGGGTGGTAGAGGTGCTGTAATAGTTCCAGATGGTGTGCTATTTGGTTCATCTAAAGCTCATAAAGATGTTAGAAAAAAGATTATTGAAGAGTGTGAGTTAAGAGCAGTTATATCTATGCCTAGTGGTGTGTTTAAACCTTATGCTGGGGTGTCTACTGGTATACTTATATTTACTAAGGGTGGACAAACTGACAAGGTTTGGTTTTATGATATGCAAGCTGATGGATATAGCTTAGATGATAAGAGAAATGAGATAGAAGCTAATGATATACCTGATATTATAGATAGTTTTAGAAAGTGTATGGATGATAAGGAACTTGAGCCGACTAAGGAAGATAAGTGGTTCTTTGTTGATAAGAGTGAGATTGTTGATAATGGCTATGATTTAAGTATTAACAAGTATAAAGAAATTGAGTATGAGGAAGTTGTTTATGAAGCTTCTGAGGTGATTATGGAGAAGCTTGAGAAGCTTGAGATGAGTATTTTAGAGGATATTAAGGCTTTAAAGAAGATGGTGAATGGACATGAGTAAGAAGTTACCACAAGGATGGAAAGAGTATACATTAAAAGAATGTACAACTTTTTTAGATGGATTAAGAAAACCAGTAAAAGAACAGAATAGAGTTCCAGGACCATATCCTTATTACGGTGCTAATGGTATTCAAGGTAGTATAGATTCTTATATATTTGATGAAGAACTTGTATTATTAGCAGAGGATGGAGGCCATTTTGGGTCTAAAGAGAAACCTATTGCATATATGATAGAAGGAAAATCCTGGGTTAATAATCATGCACATGTATTAAGAGCTAATAAAGGTATTATAACAACAAAATACTTATGTAAGGCTTTAAGTTTTTATAATGTAATGAAGTATGTAACTGGAAGTACAAGACTAAAGCTTACAAAAGGAGCTGCAGAAAAAATTATTTTAAAGGTACCACCTTTGGAAGAACAAGAAAGAATTGTTTCTATTTTAGAAAGAGCTGAAGGTGCTATTTCTAAGAGGGAAGAATGTAATAGGTTGCTTGATGAGTTAGTTAAATCAAGATTTATCGAGATGTTTGGTGACCCAGTGATAAATCCTAAGGGATGGGAGAAAAGAAAATTAGCTGATGAGTGTAATATTGTTACAGGTAACACTCCATCAAGAAAAGTAGATGAGTATTATGGTGATTACATAGAATGGATTAAGTCAGATAATATAACAAATGCTGGTACTTATTTAACTACGGCAAAAGAATACTTATCTGAAGAAGGATTAAAGGTAGGGAGAAGTGTTGAAGCAAATAGTATTTTAATGACCTGTATAGCAGGAAGTCTTAAATGTATTGGTAATGTCGCTATAGCAGACAGAATGGTATCATTTAATCAACAAATAAATGGAATAGAAACATTAGATAATAATGTATTCTTTATGTTTGAACAATTTAATTTATCACAAGCATATATACAAAGTACAATTAATATGGCATTAAAAGGAATCTTAAGCAAAAGTCAATTATCAGAATTAGAGTTTATATTTCCGCCAATTGAAGTACAAAATGAGTTTGCTATATTCTTCAAACAAGTAGACAAATTGAAATTTGAAATGCAAAGTAGTTTAGAAGAGCTACAAAATAACTTTAATTCACTTATGCAAAGAGCATTTAATGGAGAATTATAAGAAAATATTATAAAATAACAAGAGAGTAGAAAATTCTACTCTCTTTAAAATATAAAGAATACCATAATATTTTTATATTATATTTTGTGAAATTTGTAGTCTTGATTTTAAAGAAGAGATAAAAATAGTTAATAACTAAGGGGGATCTATGTTACATTTAACATTAAGAACCGTAAAGTATATACGTAATGAATTTGAAAAGAATTTATATAAATATTCTACTGAAACTTATAATATTAATGAGTTTGAAAAGGTAGTTATATTGGAAGATAGTTTAGCTTTATATATAGGAATACAAAAAGAAGACTTTTGTGTTTGTGAAAATGTAAAAGAAAAATATGGGTGGACTAAAGATTGCGAATTTATGGATATGCCAGAAAAAGGTAAAGATTATTATATTTTATTTATAGAGGAGTTAACCTACAATAATTTAGGATTTAAATATAATCATAGAGGTTTTATTCGTGATATGGAATCATTTACAGGAATAAATTATCTTGGTTTAGATGTTACTTATACAAAATTTAAAGGATATTCTAGAGCATATTGGTGTCAAGAGGAGAAAACATTTGTTGAAAAAATAAATGAATTAGTTCCAGAAGCTAAATTAAAAGAGAGATATAAATCATGGGAAGGTATAAAGTATAATTTCATAGTACTAGAAATAGAAGATGTGAATGGAAATATAGAATATGGAGTGGCTTACACTACTCAAAATCCTCATACTTATATAAATTCAAGATGTAAAAAAATTCTAAAACAAGGTGCTTATAATAGCCTTGGGGATATTCGCCAAGGTAATTTGAAATTTGAAAAAGCATTTGAGTTATGGAAAGGGAAAACTAGAAAATATAGATTAGAAAATCATTTTAGGTATTTTTACTTAAGTAAATATTTTAGGGAAAAAGATAATGTATGGAGGTATGCTGATAAGATACTTGAAAGAGCCTACAAAGATGAATATACACATAAAGAAAAAAGTACATATCTAAAACCTATTAATAAGTGGATTTCAGAAGAGTTGGTATATAATTTAACTAAAAAACTATACAAAGACTATAATGTTATTTATCAGCATAGACCGTTCTTTTTAAAAGGTCCTACTGGAGGTCAAATGTCTTATGATGTATTTATATCAGGGTTAAATATAGCTATAGAATATCAAGGTAAGCAACACTTTGAGGCTGTAGAATTTTTTGGTGGAGAAGAAGGCTATAGAAAAACTGTAGAAAGAGATAAATTAAAAAAACAATTAAGTGATAAATATGGAATTAAACTTGTATATATAAATTATTGGGAAGAGATAAATTTAAAACTTATTGATGAAAAAATTAGTAATAGGAAATGTAATTAGATAGTTACTTAGCATATATGTAGAGTAATATTGTAATATTAAGAATAGAACAATTAAGAGATGTGGCTAAGTTTAGTATCATACATCTTTTTATAATAAACACATATACTAGGAGTTTATTGTTAGGAATAATTATAATATCTATTAGAAACATATTTAACTTTGTCATAATATACATATCTATTTTGATAACCAATTTTGAGATTAAAGAATTTATTATAAATATTAATGATATAAAATATATATTATTTTAGAAAGGCATAGAAATTAATAGAATTAGAAGAGTTTTGGATAATACTTACAATATTGCTTAAAGTTATATGTACAAGTAACATATTTACCTCAATCTTAATATAATAAATATACTAAAATTAATAGGGGGGCTAAAATATGGATAAAATGCAACTTGACATACAGCTTATAACAAAAAGTGTAAAAAAAGTATATGATAAAGATATGATAGAATTTCATAAACATTATAATTTAACGACTAGAAATGGTGACCCAGGTATGAGGTGGGATTTTATAAATACTAATATAGAAGAAAATTTTAAAGAAGAGATTTATAAAACATTATTAGTTAAAAGGGGGTATTGGAACCAGATAGTTATATATAATATCCATGATAAAAGATTATATTTTGTTATGAGAGAAAATAGATATAAAGATGTTAAAAAAGATAAGAAAAGAAAAAAATTACATTTAATACAGATATTGGGGTCAGTAAATGAAAAAGATAAAAGTGAGGCCTCTATAATTCTTAAACAAAAGCTACCAGAGTATGTTTCTAAAGCTAAGGAATATGTATTAATAACTTATGAGTATAATGAAAATAATGGTAAGTGTGATTTTATAGGTAGAAAAATAACATCTAAATTTAAATGTAATTATAAGAAAGAATGGAATAGTGATTTGGATTTAGAAAAAGCAAATTAAATATAATTAAATTTTTTCAAAATTTGAAGTATTATTATAAATGGAAACCTAAAATAGATATAGCGTAGAATAATAAGATATGTATAAAAAATATTATGCTAATTAATTTAGATTTTATTAAGTTAGATTTAACTATAGAATAAGTTTATATACTCATAAGTAAGCTATCTTCCAAGAGGCTATAATTTTTTTCAGAAATACCTAAAAATTTAGACGCAGATCTTTTATTTAAATTATTTTCTAACCTACATCTAATGAGCTCTCTAAAAGTTTTAGGGGGCTTTTCTAATACCTAAAAATAATATAAAATTTTAATAGGAGTAAAATATTTTTACTTAAAAACCCAAGGAAAAATCAAATGATAAATTCAAATAAACTGATAACAAACACACAAAACCAAAACCTGCTAAATGAACTACAAAAAAGCTTAAAAGAATGTAAATCATTCTATTTCAGCGTAGCCTTTATAAATTTTAGCGGACTGCAACTACTACTAGGCACACTAAAACAACTAGAAGAAAAGTGCGTACTAAAATAATAACATCAACATACCTAAACTTCACAGACCCAAAAGCACTAGATAAAATAAGAAGATTTTATAAAGCAACTTAAAAGTATAAATAAAACTAACAATCTTATATTTGAAAATCTAAAAACAATAACACCAAATGATAGATGAAGCTCACAACGCTGCTAGTAATACTTATTTAAATGTACTTAACTATTTTACGCCTAAATTTACACTAGGTATTACAGCTACTCCAAAGCGTAGTGATAACAATAATATATTTGATTTATTTGACAACAATTTAGCCCTAGAAGTTATTTATTTAATAAATTTACTTATGTACAATGACAATAAAAAGAAAATATTATAATCATTATTAGTATTTGAGATCAGAGATATAGAAATTTGATATTTGATGATATAATTATACTTAAAGAAGATTAACAAATAACTATAGAGGAGATATTGTAATGGAGGACATAAGCTACAAAATATGGGGAGATTTTTATCAAGAGTTTGCAAATAAAATACTACAATATAAAAATAATAGAAAAGATCTAATTACAATTATTAGAAAGGTTTATGACAATGTTAATATTAAATTACCAACACTTGAAAAAGACAATAATATTGTAGACATAGATCCTTTTACTGTTTTTGGATTGTTTAATAAAGGTATAAAAGATGAAAATAGAACTATTATTATAACTGAATTTGCAAAGCTTCTAAATATAAATTTAGAAGTGCCAACTGATTTTTCAGGTATACCTGTACTTAATAATATGTCTTCAACTTTTTATAAATTTGAGGGATATAGAAAAGAAGAGGATATTGATAACTTATGGAAAGTATTTGAATATGCAATCAAATATGATGAAAATCCAAATGATGAAGATGAAGTAAATTTAATTAATTACTACGACAAAACCATAGCACAAAAGGGTGTAAAATGGAAGTTAAGTATGGGATTATTTTGGATAAGACCTTATAGATATATTAATCTTGATGAACAAAACAGAACATTTATTTGTAATGAGAAAAATAATTTGAATTCAGTAAAATTAATATTCCCAAATATTGAAAAAGGACATGTTCCAAATGGTGAGCAGTATATAGCTATATCAAATGAGTGTAAAAGGCTTGTTGAGAGTGGTAATTATAAATTTAAGAATTTTATTGAGATGTCTCATTGTTCTTGGTCTGATAAATCAAATAATCTACCAGAAGATTATATTGTAGATACAAAAGAGGAGGAGGATGCAAAAGTGAGTAGCAGAAATAATCAGATATCAAAAAATACAATATTATATGGTCCTCCAGGTACAGGAAAAACTTATAATGTTTGCAACAAAGCTTTAGAGATAATAGACCGTGAAAAATACAAAGATATCATAGATAATCCTTTAAAGAGAGACGAAGTAGTTAAAGCATTTAACAAACTAAAAGAAGATGGACTTATTGGATTTTGTACATTCCATCAATCATATTCATACGAAGACTTTGTAGAAGGCCTAAGAAGTGATCGTAATGGAGGATTTGAGCCTAAGGATGGTATATTTAAACAATTATGTGAAAGTGCATCAGTAAAAGCTCAGACAGAGCTACCAAAATATGAATTTGACCAAAATCAAATATCAGTACACAAAATGTCTTTAGGTGATACTAGCAGCAAAGAAGATAACATATATGAATACTGTATAAAAAACAATTGTATATCTCTAGGATGGGGAGAAAATATAGATTACTCAAATTGTAATGATAGAGAATCTATAAAGCAAATATTTAAAGAAAAATTTCCAGAATCTAGTGACAATAGTTTTGATATAAATGCTATAAATAGATTCAAACATATAATCCAAGAAGGTGATTTAGTAATAATATCACAAGGAAACCACAAAGCAAGAGCTATAGGTAAAATTACAGGGGACTATTACTACGATTCTAATACAGAAATTAGATATAATCATTTTAGAAAAGTAGAATGGCTTTATAACGGAGAAGCAATAGATGTAAAAAGAATACTAAAGGATAAAGTATTTTCTCAACAATCAATATATACGTTCTACAATGAAGATTTAAAGTTTGATAATATAAAAGAGCTTATATCAGAAAAGCCCATAGAAAATAAAGCTAAAAATTACGTACTTATAATAGATGAAATAAACAGGGGTAATATATCTAAAATATTTGGAGAGTTTATAACGCTTATAGAAGAAGATAAAAGAATCGGTGAGAGAAATGAATTAAAAGTAACTCTTCCATATTCTAATGAATCTTTTGGTGTGCCAAATAATTTATACATAATAGGAACGATGAATACAGCGGATAGATCAATAGCATTACTTGATACTGCACTTAGAAGAAGGTTTGATTTTGTAGAGTATATGCCTAATGAAGAATTACTTTCAAAAGATGTAGAAGGAATAAACGTGTCTAAGTTATTAAAAACTATAAATGATAGAATTGAGTTTTTACTTGATAGAGATCATACAATAGGACATGCATATTTTATAAAAGAGAATTTAACTTTTGAAGACCTCGTATCTATTATGAAAAATAAGATTATTCCTCTACTTCAAGAGTATTTCTATGATGATTTTGAAAAAATAGAAATGGTTTTAGGTGGTAGCGGTAAAATTAAAAATAATGATTATTTACTAAATAAAACAACTATTAAAGCAAGTAGTTTATTTAAAACGAATCAAACTTTTATGTATCCAGATCAAGTTAAATATAGTGTAGTAGAAAAGCCTAGTAGAGAAGCTTTCATAAGAATATATGATGATATAAAAGATGAAGCTTTAGATAATACAAATACATTAGATGGAGAATAGTTTTATGAGGCATATAACTATTTATGAGTGTTATGATAAGCTTAAAATTACAAATGGAGGATCTAATAGATCCATAAGTGTTAAAGAAGCTGATGAGTTAAATCGATACATAGAAAGACAAAAGCTAGATAATAGAAATATTATATGGTCAAGAGATGATGTATTATTTATAAATTATGTTGGTTTTATAAAGTTATCTACGGTATCTATAGAGATATTACCTAAAGTAAATATAAATAGCAGTGATCATGAAGGTAGTAGAAAATCATTACTTAATATGTTAAGTAAAAGTGGGATAATAAATTTTAATTATTCAAATTTAGGAATGTTAAGTGTGTATAAAATGGACTTAAATGAAATACTGGCCTTAATATTTGCTAAAACTCTTCAAAGTCAATTAACAAGAGGACCATACTTAGAGTATATTAATGTAGAAGAAAATAGCAAGGCTCTAAAGGGAAGTTTATTAGTTAAAGAACATATTAAAAATATATCTAGATGTAGTAGTGATGTATTTTGTAGGTTTGAAGAATTTTCTATAGATAATACATTAAATCAGATATTTAACACTTGTATAAGAAAGACTATAAAAAATGTAAAAAACTCGGAAACTTTAAAGATTCTAAGTCATATAAATGTTATATTTTCTGAAGTATCATATATTGATATAAATAATAAGAAATTATTAGATTATAAGTTTAGTAGGCTAAATTCTAGATTTGAGCCAAGTTTATTATTAGCTAAGATGCTTTTAAATGGATATTCATCTATTGGAAATAAAGGTGATGATAAGTCTTTTGCTATATTATTTGAAATGAATGATGTTTATGAAAGATATATAACTAATTTGCTTAGGCTAAATTTAGATAAATACGAAGTTCATTCTCAGCATAGTAAGTATAAACTACTTAAGAATGAAAAAACTGATAGAGATATATTTTTACTTCAGCCAGATATCGTTATAGAGGTTGAAGGTAAGGAAAAGTTAATTATAGACACTAAGTGGAAAAAGATTGATGGAAGTTTAAATAGGCATGGTGTAAAGAGAGATGATTTTTATCAGATGTATGCTTATTTAACTAGATATGAAGATGTAAAAAGTGCTATTTTGTTATATCCTAGTAGCAGTGATTGTAGTAGTGAGTATTTAGAGTCTTGGTATCTAGAGCATAATAAGAATAAGAAGATAAGGGTATATGCAGTAAGCCTTTATGATGAAGTAAAGACATTAGAGACTCTTAAGAATATAGTTGAAAATAATATTTAAAAGTAATTTTACTTAAAATAGATAGATTCTCGAATTCAACCTTACAGAAATTCTAATTTAGAAATGTGGCATAAAATAAAATATAAATACAATGAATATAGGACATGAATTTATAATGAAATAGGGTAAATTATTTCTATATGGTTTGTAGCAGAGTTATTATGGATATGATATAATTAATAAAACATTAAAATTGTATATAGAAAGGGTGAAGATGATTATGAGCAAAGAAGATAGAATTATAGAGAATACAAATGCGACTATGTCAATGGAAAATATGCCCTTATTACAAGAAGATAAAGAGCGCATAAGAGAATGCCTGGAAGGTAAAGTTTCATTTCAAGAAGCCATAGACAAGCTTGTAAAAAAGTATACACATAAATTGGTAAATTAATGGAAGATAAATATTATTATGAATATGAAGCTGATAGTCACTATTGTTATCCAGGGACATATGTATTGAAGAATAAGCTTAATATTAGAGATGAAAATGAGCTAAAATCAGCAGAAAGAAGTATAACTTCTTTGAGAACAGCTCAATTTATGCAAAATCCTATAGATGGAAAATTGGACTTTGATTATCTAAAAAGTATCCATAAATTTATTTTTGGTGATATATATGAATGGGCAGGTACAACAAGAACTGTAAATATTTCAAAAGGAAATCAATTTTGCCTATGTGAATTTATTGAAGAGCAAATGATTTCAATAATGAGAAGGCTTGAAAAGGAAAATTATTTAGAGAACTTATCAATTAAGAAATTAGCTGATAGATTAGCTTATTATATTGGTGAAATTAATGCAATTCATCCTTTTCGTGAAGGTAATGGAAGAAGTCAGAGAATGTTTATAGAGTGTATTGCATTACATAATGGACTTCAATTAGATTTTGCAAAAATTAGTAATGAAGAGATGCTTAAAGCTAGTGTAGAAACATTCAATCTAGAGTATGAATTTATGAGTGAAATTTTATTAAGAGCACTGAGTATAAAGGAATAAAGTATTTGTAACATTCTTTAATGCCCAAGAAATTAGATGAAAGAAAAAATATACAAATCAAAAAATATTTAATTAATAAAATACAAAAAAGATAGTTGATATTATATAAAATCAACTATCTTTTTTATATACTAAGGCATTATAAATTATTCGGTTTGTGAATAATTTATAATGCCAACTGCTAGGCTTGAGCAACGGACCTGGTTTTATGTCGTTGGCGACAGGAGCGAAGCGACTTTTTTATTACTCAGATATTAACTTATTTACCGCAGGAATATCAGCAGGAGCCCATTTTAAAGACTCAAGATTCTCACGTCTAAACCATATAAGCTCAGAATGCTCATTAGAAGTTGGAATCCCCTCAACAATTTTACATCTGATACAGATAAGATTAACTATAACATTTTCGTATTCATGAGTATTATCATGGAAAACATCTAAAGCTTTAACTTTACAATCTAGTTCTTCCATTATTTCACGTTCAATAGCATCATTAAGAGATTCTCCACTTTCAACCTTACCACCAGGAAACTCCCACATATTTGGAAGTGTCATTTGAGGAGATCTTAGTGCACACAAAACTTCATTATATTCATTTTCTATAATACCAGCAACTACTTTTAATTTTTTTTTCATAAGATTCACCTCGTTGTTATTTATATATAATTATACAA
Source organism: Romboutsia lituseburensis (assembly GCF_024723825.1). Classification (NCBI taxonomy): domain Bacteria; kingdom Bacillati; phylum Bacillota; class Clostridia; order Peptostreptococcales; family Peptostreptococcaceae; genus Romboutsia; species Romboutsia lituseburensis. The sequence continues at coordinate 618,807 of NZ_JANQBQ010000001.1, read as the reverse complement.
TAGGTTTAGAAATGATTAAATATGTAATATAATTTAATTATGATTAAAGTGATAGCCTCAAATGTAGCAAAATGGATAAGATTGCAACTGAGCTTGTATGTTAGGTATTAGAGTTGAAAATGCAAATTATTTGCTATGGTGAGGATATGCTTTGACGGGATCAGGAGCTATAAAGATGTAGAACATGTTAAAATAAAAAGATATGGGGGAGAGATAATATGAATGAATTTGAAGAATATTTAAGATCATTAGGAACATTAAGTGAAAAATCTATTAAGGATGATATGTCTAGGATAAATATAATGAAAAATAGAAATATTGATTATACAAAGGGAGAAGAGTATGTAAAAGTAAAGTTTGAAAAGACTAATTTATCTGAAAGTACTATAAAGAGTTGTTTAAGGTTATGTAGAAGGTATCAAGATTGTAAGAAAATAAATAATATAAAGTAATAATTTTACTATATATACAACTAATAGGGGAAAATGGTAAAATTTAATTGTTAGGATTGGAATATGAAAGGTGGAGTAAAATGAGTGGCGAAGTAAATAAATATAGTTTTTCAGGTAAAATAGAAGTGTCAGATTCTAGTATATCTAGAAGCTTATACATACATCAAAAAGAAGCTATAAAAGAATTAACAAATCAAAGTGAGAAAGATATTTTTAAATCTTTATTAGTTATACCAACAGGTGGAGGGAAAACTTTTACCACAGTTTATTGGGTACTAAAAGAAATGATAAATAATAATAAGAAGGTATTATGGCTAGCACATAGGCATGAACTTCTAAATCAGACATTAAATACTGCAGCTAATACAGCTTACAAAGATGTATTACCAAATATAGATAAGTTTACATATAGGATAATATCTGGATCATCAGAACATGATAATCCAGTAAATATAACAAAAGAAGATGACTTCATAATAGCAAGTAAAGATAGCCTAAACTACAATAAAGAATATTTACAAAAGTGGCTAGATAATAATAAAGATAATGTGTGTCTAGTAATTGATGAAGCACATCATGCTACTGCTAAGACGTATAGAAATATAATAAATATGGTAGAAAAATCATGCAAAAACAATCTGAAAGTAATAGGACTTACTGCAACTCCAACAAGGACAAGTGAAAAGGAAAAAGGGCTATTAGGAAAAATATTTACAGATGGTATTTGCTACAGCGTAGATTTAAAAACTCTTGTAAATAATGGTATATTATCAAAACCAGAGTTTATAGATTTGAAAACAGATTATAAAATGGATAGAGAACTTAATAGTTATGAGCTGAATGCGCTTAGAAGATTTCAAAATTTACCAGATTCAATAGCTAAGCAAATAGCTCTTAATAAAGAAAGAAATAATTTTATAGTAGATCACTACATAAATAATAAAAGTAAATATGGAAAATGTTTAGTATTCGCTGTAAATATAGATCATGCAATTGCACTTAATGCACTATTTATAAAGAAGGGGATAAAAAGTGATTATGTTGTATCAAGTATAAAAGATGGTTACACTGGTGTTACCATAAGTGCTCAGGAGAATGAAAAAAAGATTTTAGACTTTAGAAATGATAAACTAGATATATTAATAAATGTAAATATACTGACAGAAGGCACGGATATACCTAATGTAGAGACCGTATTTTTAACAAGACAAACAACTTCATCTATACTTATGAATCAGATGATAGGTAGAGGACTTAGAGGGAAAAGTGCTGGTGGAACAGAGAATGCATATATAGTAAGTTTTATAGATGATTGGAAATATAGAATAAACTGGGTTAGTCCAAAGAGATTATTAAACTATGGTGAATTTGATGAAAAAGAGATAGATAGAAAAAGATCTTTAGGTAATACTTTAGTACCTATAAAAATGATAGAAGAATTTGCAAAACTTATGGATTCATCTATTGAAAAGAAATGGGTAGGAAAAGACTATATGGAGTTAGTTCCAATCGGTTCGTATTGTTTTAATATTTTCGATGAAGAAAATGATATAGATAAAAATTGTGAAGTATTGGTTTTTGATAATTTAAAAAATCCGTATGAGCAGTTAATAGAGGATTTAGAGTATATTTTTAGAAAGTTCAATGTAAATGAAGAAGGTATAGATGAACCTAAAATAGACTCTATTTATAATCACATATTGGATGAGATATTTGAAGGGTACGATTTAGATTTAGGATTTAATGAAGAGGATATAAAAGATATTATAATGTATTATGAGTTAGCTGGTGAAAAACTTGAGCTTATAGAGTTTGAAGGAAGAGAAGAATTTAATATAGCTAATTTAGTAGATGATATTTTAGATAAAAGGTTAAATAGATTTGAAGAAGCTGAGTACATAAAAAATAAATGGGAAGACAAATCTTTAGGTTGGAGTATATATTTTAATGATGAATTTTTATTATTTAACAGTGAAATAGATCGAGAAATGAGAAATAGATTTATAAAAGAAAGTCATAAAAAACCAAAATTTACCCCAGATCATATAGATTATACAAAATTAAGTTTATATCAAATAAAGAAATTAAATCCTAAGAGATGGAGAGAAATAAATGATGAAGTATATGATAACTATAGAGATGAGGAAGGGTATTATGTAAGTGCAAGTGGAAAGTATAGAAGTAAAAAAACTAGATATTTCCAAATAGATCATATAGTACCGATATCTAAAGGCGGTCTTACAATAGTTGAAAATTTACAACTATTAACTAGATGGGAAAATGCTATAAAAGGAAATACCGTTGGAGTGGAATTTGAACAGTTAGATGAGGATTATCAAAATGAAGCATTGCTAGAGTGTTGCAATAATGGAGATTTTGATAAAGTTTCAAATATTATTAAAACTATGCTAGATTATAATCCAAAGTCTTTAGCTGCCTTAAATATGAAAGCTAAGATACAGCTAGAAAAGGAAAGTTATACAAGTGCAATAAAAATAGCAAATCAAGTGCTAAAACTTGATGAAGATAATGAATATGCAATGTGTACTAAAGCACACTGCTATCGTAGACAAGGCAAGCCACATAAAGCTATAGAGTTGTATGAAAAAATTATTGATATTTATGGTGAGTATGAGCATATATATGTATATCTAGGTGATTGCTATTATGAATTAAGAAAGTATAATATAGCTATAAATCAGTATCACAATGCACTTGAAATTAATGATAATAGATATGATGCAAATTTTGCATTAGGATGGATCTATTCAAGAAATAGAAGGTATGAGTTATCTAATAAATATTATTTAAGAGCAGCACAGATAGATAGTGAATGTTCTTCTTCGTTGAATAATATAGGTCTTAATTATTTTAAATTAGGTGAGTATGAAAAAGCATTAGAATACTATGAAAAAGCTTTAGAGTTAGATCCAGATGAAAGAATATATATAAATAATAAAGCTGATGTACTTGAAAAATTAAATGAAACATTAGGAGATATAGGAATACAAGTAATAGAAGATATTGAAGAAATAGATGATGAGGATTTAGATGATATAGAATGGGAAGAAGATATAGTTTATGATGAGATGGATATTGATGAGTTTGAAGAATTTAATATTTAATTAAATAAGATTAGAGTCAATAACTTCAGAATAATAAAAAATTGTAAAAAGGTTAGACAAAATACGTCTAACCTTTTTTGTATCATATTATTATAATAAAAATAGGTGGATATATATGGAATTTAATAAAGTAGATAGAGTACTTAAGATTTATGTGCTTATATATTAATTAAATTGTAGATACAATAAATAAATTGACATAATATAGAAAATAATGTACTATAATATAGAAAATAAAATATTAAATAAAAATTTAAACCATGAAGGTTTACACTAGCGATAGCTCTATCTATTGCTATAGGTGTACCTCATGGTTTTTTTGTTGGGGGTATAAGGTATGAAAACTTGGGAGGAAGTAATTAAATTTCACGGACATGAATGTCCAGGCTTAGCAATAGGATATGCTGTATCAAAAGCTGCTAAAGAATACTTAGAGCTAGATTTTTCACAGGATGAAGAAATCGTTTGCGTATCAGAAAATGATGCATGTGGATTAGACGCAATACAAGTGATGCTTGGATGCACTGTAGGAAAAGGTAACTTATTAATAAGACTTAGAGGGAAGAGTGTATATCATTTTTATAACAGAAAGAACAATAAGTCAGTTAGAATGTGTTTAAAACCAAAGAACAATGCTTTATCTAGGGAAGAATACAAAAATTACTTAATAAATTCTAATCCAATGGAATTATTTGATTTTTCAGAGTCAAATATAGAGCTTCCAGAAAAAGCCAGAATATTCTTATCAGAAGTTTGTGAAATATGTGGAGAAAAATCATCTGAACAATTTACAAGACTTCAAGAGGGTAAAAAAGTTTGTTTAGATTGTTATAGTGATTACAAAAGATTCTTTTAATAAATTTATAGACAATAAAATAGGGGGATACATATGAGATTTAAAAAGTTAGTTAGTTTAGCACTTATGACAACTATGGTTTTAACTAGTTTAGTAGGGTGTAGCAATACAAAAGAAAGTGATAAATCTGTTAAGCCAGAAAGTGAAAAGGCTATATCAAAAATGTTTGAAACTGTAAAATTAGCAGGAGGAACTGATTGGGGGGTTCCAAATCCATTTTTACATGTTTCAAGAGGTCCAGGTGCTGCAAAGGTAGGATATATATTCGATACTTTACTTGAAAAAGATGAAGAAAAAGTAATACCATGGACAGCAAAAGAATGGAAAATAGATGGTAATAAATATACTTTCAAATTAAATGAAGGAATAACATTCCATGATAAAAAGCCATTAACTGCAAATGATGTGGCTTTTACATTAGATTATTATAAGGAGCATCCACCAGCAAACGATACTTTAAGAGTAGATGGTGAATTTATAGTGGATAACTATAATGTGGTGGATGATAATACTATAGAGATAAATGTTAAAGAAAATTTAGCAACTACATTAGTAAAACTTGGTTCATTTAGTATATTACCAAAGCATATATGGGAAAATGTGAAAGATCCACTTACATATAATAAAGAAGATGCTTTAATAGGATCTGGACCATATAAATACAGCTCTCATGACAGTGCTAGCGGAACTTATGAGTTTGTGGCTTATGAAGATTACAAAATGGGAGAACAAGGAGCTAAAAAAATTCAGTTTGTTCCAGTTAGTGATGAAGTATTAGCTTTTGAAAATAAGGAAATAGATGTTATGAGTCCATCAGCTGATATAGTTGGTAAGTATGAAAATAGTGATGAGTATACTGTTATAAAATCTCCAAGTTTCTCAGGTACTAGAATGATGTTAAATATGGAAAAAGTAAGTCAGTTACAAAGTGTTGAAACTCGTCAAGGGATGATGTATGCACTAAATAGAGAAGATTACTTACAAAAAATAGCTAGAGGAAATGGAACAGTAGCAAGTGCAGGGTTTATACCATCAGATGCTAAGTACTACAATGATAAAGTTGAAAAATATGATTACAATGAACAAAAGGCTAAGGAATTAATAAAAGAAGGATTTGAAGCAGAATTATTATGTTCAAACTCTCAAAGTGAAGTTAAGCTTGCAGAACTTGTAAAAGCAGACCTTGAAAAAGTAGGCATAAACTTAACTATAAAAAGTGTAGATAGTAAAGTAAGAGATCAAAACATAAGAGAAGGAAATTATGAATTATCATTACTAGGAAACGGTGGATGGACTAATGACCCAGATATATTAAGGGGATTATATAGTTCAGAATTCGAACCATCTCCAAATGCAAATCCATGGGGAATGGGTGTAATAGGATTTAAAAATGAAAAGATAGATAAGTTATGTAATGATCAATTAAAAGAAATGGATTCTAATAAGAGAACGGAAATGATAAAAGAATTACAAGTTGAAATAAGCAAAGAAGTTCCCATACTTCCTTTAATATGTGAAAGTACATTAACAGCATATAGAACTGATGGATATAACCACTGGATGATGAAATATGACTATCCAGCAGTAAGTCAAAATAGATTATCATTTATAAATAGAAAATAGGGGTTATTATGAAAAAGAAAGTATTAATGTATTTAGGAATATTCACTTTAATATATGCATTTAATTTTTTTATTTTTAGGCTTATGCCAGGAGACCCTTTAGATTTTGCAAGTTCAGATATGGATTCAAACTCGATAGAAATGTCAGGAGGGTCTAATTACAAATATTTGCAAGAATATTATGGACTTGATAAAAAAGTTCATATACAGTTTTTAGATACTATAAAAGCCAATATAAAAGGTGACTTTGGTCAAAGTATTTTTTATAGACAAAGTGTAAAAACATTAATACAGGAGAAATTACCATGGACATTGTACATGGTTTTTTCTTCATCTATTATAAGTTTGACGCTTGGAATATTGTTAGCTTTTATAGGGCTTAAATACAAGACAATTGATAACGTTTTATACACATTACTAAATTTAATTTCAGAAGTACCATCATTTTTAATAGGAGTATTACTATTATTTACATTAGCAGTAAATATAGATTTCTTTCCACTTGCTGGTGGATTTACACCATTTAAAGAACACGTAAATATAATTTCATATCTACTTGATATATTAAGATACAGTATATTACCTATAATGTGTTTGGTAATTATAAATGTAGGGGATTTTTACTTAACAGCAAGAGCTAGCTTTATTGAAATAATAAACAAGGATTATATATTAACAGCAAAGGCAAAAGGATTAAAAGAGTTAAGAATATTATTATACTATATATTAAAAAACAGCTTTCCACCAATACTTAACAAATTTTTTATATCTATAGGGTTTACACTATCAGGGGCATTACTTGTAGAAAATATTTTTGCATATCCTGGAATAGGTAAGCTATTAAAAGATGCAGTACTTCAAAGAGACTATATTCTTATTCAAGGAATATTTTTAGTAAGCACTACATTTGTTTTAATTTCAAACATGGTAGCAGATTTTATAAATCAAAAAAATATAGATAAGGAAGGATGTTAAGTTGAAAAAATTAAATTTTTATATACCTATAACCTTCTTAGTTTTAATAACAATTGTATTCTTATACGGAATATTTTTTTATAAACACTCTCCAAATATTCATACAGAATTTCCACTAGTACCACCAAGTAAAGATTTTTTACTTGGAACTGATGATTTAGGCATAGATGTTTTTTCTCAATTATCTAGTGGATATTTTTATAGTATGTCTATAGGTATATTTACAGCATGTATAGCAGGGGTTTTAGGTGTATTTACAGGGTGTATAGGTGGATATTTTGAAGGGCGAGTAGAAGATGTAGTTGACTTTTTTATAAGTACATTTATGTCTATACCACAATTGCCAATATTAATACTTATAGGTGCATTTTTTAAGCCTAGTGTATTTAATTTAGTAATAGTAATAAGCTTATTTTCATTTGCTCCAATAGCGAGGGTTATTAAGGGGAATGTAAAAAATATAAAAAATAAGCCATATATAATGCTATCGAAAGCTTACGGAGGCAGTGATTTATATATAATTAAAAATCATATATTAAAGAAAATTTACCCTCTAGCTAGTATAAGTACTATAAAGGTAATAGGAAAAGCAATAATACAAGAATCATCTCTAGCCTTTTTAGGATTAGCAGATCCAACATCAAAGACTTGGGGACTTATGATTAATAGATGTATTAGTTTTAAAGGAATATATTTTACAGAATTTTGGAAATGGTGGCTATTGCCACCAGTAATATTGTTATCATTTACTATATTAGCACTAGCTATGGTAAATAAATCTTTAGAGTGGAAATTTTTAAAGGGTGAGAAAAATGAAGATAATAGAAATAAAAAATTTGCAAGTTGAGTATAAAAATTCAAACGGAATAAAAAATTCGCTTAGCTCATGTAGCCAACAACTTCGTCCGGTATTAAAAAACATAGATTTAGATTTTTATAAAGGTGAAATAACTTGTATAGTGGGAGAGTCAGGTTGTGGAAAAACAACATTAATAAAATCGATAACAAATATATTAGAAGATGCAAGTATTAATGGAAACATATATTACAACAAAAATGATTTAGCAAAAATGGATAATAAAGAGCTTAACAAATTACGTTGGAGTGATATAGCCTATGTATTTCAGAATTCAAAAGGATCATTAAATCCGAGAACAAAATTAAAAAAACAATTAGAAGATGTTTTAATAAGAAAGTATGCAAAAAAAGAGATAAAGTCAAAATCTATTGAATTATTAGAAAAAGTAGGACTTGATAGTGATTGTTTAGAGTTATATCCAAATGAATTATCAGGAGGGATGGCACAAAAGTTTTGTATAGCCATGGCAATTTCCCTAGAAGCAAATACTATAATATTTGATGAACCAACTTCATCATTAGATAGTGAATCAAGAGATTACATATTAAAGCTTATAAAAGACTTAAAATTAAGTGGCAAAACTATAATATTAGTTACACACGATTTAAAGCTCGTAAAAGATTATGCAGATAAAATAGTGGTAATGTATGGAGGGAGAATCGTTGAAATTGGAGATGCTAAAAATATTATAGATAATCCAAAGCATATGTACACAAAAGGGCTTATAAATAGTTGTGTAGATTTAAACCCATATAAAGAGTTAAGTATAATACCCGGTATTTATGAATTTTCAAATGAAGGATGTAGTTTTTATAACAGATGTACTCAAAGACTAAGCTATTGCAAAGAAAAAAATCCAATACTTAATAAGTATGAAGATAGGAATGTATATTGTAATAGGGGTGGCATAAAAAAATTACTTCAAGCAAAATCAATATCAAAATCATTTAGGAAAAAAGAAGTATTAGATAATTGTAATCTTGATATATACTTTTCTGACATTATATCTATAGTGGGAAAATCAGGTGAAGGTAAAAGCACACTTGCAAATATAATCTCTGGGCTTGATGAAAACTATAATGGAGAAGTTTTGTTAGAAGATACAAACAAAACTCCAAGGGATATGATGAAAGAATTTGGAGGAGTTCAAATTATAATGCAAAATCCATATGACTGTATAAATGATAGCTTTACTGTATATGAAGCTATATCAGAGCCTTTAGTTATAAATAATATAAATAAGAATGATATATTAAATGATGTGAAGCAATATTTAGATGTTGTTTCTCTTAATAATAACGAAGAGTTTTTAAATACTAAGGTAAGTAGCTTATCTGGTGGACAAATTCAACGAGTGTCTATTGCTAGAGCGCTTGTTATGAAACCAAAGTTATTAATCGCTGATGAGATTACATCTATGATGGATGCATCTAGCAAAGCTAATATTATTAAATATTTAAAGGATATCCAACAAAGGGTAGGTTTGTCTATGATATTTGTAACTCATGATATAGCACTTGCAAAGAGAATATCAGATAAGATATTTTTACTTAAAGATAAAAAAATTAAAGCTTTAGTTTAAAATACATGGTCTGTAAAATAAATTTATACATTTACTTTGATAACTAACCCTATTCAATTAATTATGAGATTAAACAACATAAATTGGAAAAATAATGCAAAATATATTAAAATAAAAATGAATAGAGTACTTAAAGTCAAAGGGAGAGAGAAAAATGAATATATGGTTACATAGAATATCTCATTGTATGGATATTTCATATCCACTGATAGATGATAATTATATATCAATAGGATTTTCTGATTTTTGTAACAAGGAATTTTTAGAAAAGACTATAGATGGTGATTGGAAATTTTTTAATAATCAATTTGTAGAAAAGTGGAGCAATATAAAAAAGACTAGGCATAACCTATGGAGATTTATTAATGAATTTAAAAGAGGAGATTGGGTTTTAGTTCCATCTTGGGGTGAGTTTTCTATATATGAATTAGAAGAGGAAGTAAAAATGATAAATAAAGATGTACTTCCAAGTAAATTAAAAGAAAGTGGATTTGAAATTAAAGAAGACGGTAAGTTATACGAAAATAATAATCTTAGAGATATTGGTTTTGTATGGAAGGTAAGGCCTATAGCAAAAAATATTCCTAGAAAAGAAGTATTTGAAAGAGCACTGATATCTAGAATGAAGATAAGAAATACAAATGCAAATATAACAGATTTAAAAACTAGTATAGAAAAAATAGTAGATGAATGGAAAAATAATAAATTATCTACTTTTCATTCAAGTTTATTAGAAAGTATATTAAGTAATGTAGAAAAGAGCATTGTTGAAAAGTTAGATCCAGATAAATTAGAACAACTAGTAAAGTGGTATTTTTACAAAATTGGGGCTAGTGATGTATACATACCATCTAAAAATGAATCAGGAAAAGAAAATGGAGCAGATGCAGATGTTATAGCAACATTTGAAGCTATAAAAGTGATTATATATGTACAAGTTAAACACCATCAAGGATGTACGTCTGAATGGGCAATAGATCAAATTACTGAATATAAAAATCAAAAAGAAAATGTATATGATGAATATACATACATACCTTGGGTAATAACATCTGCTGACGGTTTTTCAGATATAGCAATAATAAAGGCAAAAGAGTCTAATGTAAGATTAATAGATAAAACAGATTTTAGCAAAATGCTAATTGATATTGGGTTTAGTGATATAAATGATGCATTTAAAGATAATAAATAAATCTGGGCTTTCTTATCTAGCAATTTAGATGTTAAATAAAAAGTAATTATTGTAAGTAGAAGCATAGTTTTTATAAAAGCTATATGGCAGTACAAAAATCGTATAGTCGAACTATTTACAGGGAGTTAAATTAAATATAGTAAGTATAACGGCACAGCTATTAAGGTTGTGTAGAAAGATGTTAAAGGAGAATATATATGGATAATTTATCAGCTCTTATTATAGGGGCATCAATAGCTATATCAGGATATTACATAGGTAATGGAATAAGCAAGGGTTTAATATTTTTTAAAAGTAATAACTCTAATTACTCTTCAGATAAATTTGGAGATATTCTATTTCAAGAAAATGAAGATATATTTAATACCAAATTAGTTAAGAAAAAATATATAGCTAAGAAACTTGGCGTTTCTAAACATGAAGTTGATTATTTAATAAAGGAATATCCCAATATAAAATACATAAATATAAATGGAAATATATATTACGATAAAAGTTCAGTACAAAATTGGATTGATAAAATTGGAGAATAATCAAGCCTATATAGTGAGAAATGGCTACTATCACATCATTTGTTCAAAATTTATTTAAATAATTTGAATATTATTATCTAGAAATATAGATATAGAGAAGAGTACATTATGTTTAACATGAAAAATAAAAAAACGAAGAGCTGTATTTTTCTTGATTATAATTTTAGTTATATCAGGAATTGTATATTATAAAAATAAAATAGAATGGCAGTATAACCCTATTAAAGTTATACAAAAATCTTTTGAATTTAAAAATAAACATGATTATGAAGCATATAAAAAATGTTATAAATATCCAGAATCTATACAAGAAGACAGTATAGATAATATAGAATCAGTAAATAGCATAAATATAGATAAAGTAAACGATGCAAATTTATATAAATCATTTATAGATAGTAATAATATAGATGAAGAAGATATTGAAATATATAAGGTTAAATATGATATTAAATTTAACGATGAATCAAAGTCATCTATAGGTAATGGAGAGGATGAAATAGACTATATATTAGCAAAGGATCAAACCTCAAAGTGGAAAATTTATTCTTGGGGGCGTTAATAATTTATCTAGGGAAGAATACAAAAATTATCTTAACAATTTATAAGACTTCAAGACGGGAAAAAGTTTGATTAGATTGTTATAGTGATTATAAAAGATTCTTTTAATAAATCAATGAGAAAAGCACGAATAACTTTTTATATTATAAATCGGAGTATAGATGGATTTATGCAAAACTAAATCCGCCTATACTCCGATTTGTATTGAATAGAACACTTAAGTAAAAGAGAGCGAAAAATGAATATATGGTTACATATGTACGCATACCATTTAAAAATATAAAAATCAACTTTAAGGAGATTATTTTATGAAATTAATGAAATTAGCAGAATTAAAAGGACATGATGTATATGAATTTTCATATTTAAATAATTATAATGAAGATTCTTATGATGGGCATTGGAGTAGTGAATCTATCTATATTTCAGATGAAGAATTTACAATTTTATCTGAATTTATAGATGCAGTTATAGAAAACTTCAATTATTATGGACCTAATAAAATCCATATTGAACAATGGAATAGTGTAAGGTCTAAATTTAATAGTTTAAATATTAAAGATAATGATATCGGAAGATTTTTCTCAAACATAGAATATTGGTTAAACTCTGACTTAAATAAATCAGATTGTTTTTGGATTTTAGGTTTATAGTTGTATTTAGCTATAAAACCTACCATTCAGGTATAAAAAAAGACCTATCATGTACATCTTATTTACAAATTAAACTCAGTATAATAATATTTTATTTAAATTCATAGATAAGAAATTTTACGATATTTTAATATAAAATATACGGAGGTAAGATAGAGTTGATAAAACATTATTTTTTATTACAGTTAGAATTAAATTTATCAAATCATATGATATTTAAAATAAAAAAATGCTTAGAACATAAGATTTGTGAAATTGGTTTTTTAGTTTTAGAAGATTATAGACGTCCAGGAATATTAGAGGATTTTGAATACTTAAAACCAGTGTATGAAGATGGAACATTTGAATGGGAAGATGATGGTAATCTAATTGTTGTAAGTATATATACTTATGATGAGATTAATCAAGAAGAAAAAGAATCTTTACTAGAATTAGCTTCTACATTAATAGAGTTTAAACCAAATGTAAACCATAGAGTAGATTTCTTTGTTTCAGATGAACTTCTAGATATTGTGGATAAGTATTGGTACAATCAAAGGTATTATAAGTCTGCGTTACAATATCTTTTAAATACTCTTGAAAAGAAGATAAACATAGACGATTTATCTGAGGATGATTTCAATCATTTATCTCAAGATTAGGTATAAAATTAATACATATGTTAATTTATTTGTATAATCTAGATAAATTTTCATAACTATTTTAACTCATAAAAGATTTAAATTAATCTAGTATATTTAAATCTTTTATGAGCTATTTTCTAAGGGATAGTTATAAACTGTAGTTTTTACATTAATAGGTATAATATATCTAAATATGCTGTACTTATAAGAATCTATAAAGTTCCATATAAAATGTTATAAAAATAAAAATCCATATAATTACAGATATTAAAACTATTAATAATTTACCCTTTATGTTTTGTTCAATATTTTTATAGATGTAATAAAGATCATATTGATATAAAATTCCCAGTAATAGAACTAATATAAATATACTTAAATTAAACATAATAGTATCTGGAATTTCAAATATAGGAAATATAAGTAATCTTATTCCTAAAAGGACTGTAAGTATTTTACATATATATGATATTAATTTTTGAGGTTTTTCTCTTGACGTCATAAAATTTTACTCCTTTATATTTTTAATAAATCTAAAGTTATTTTAATATATAAACTTAAAATAATTTTAAAATTGGACTAAAATAGATTTTATTTGGAGTAAAATAGTAAGTTTAATTGTAAAACTTCTTTAAATATATATAATAAAGATGACATTTATAATACATTCGGAGCCACCAAAAAAAGTTGATACCTAAACCAAATTACAAATTTAATTAAAAATAAAAAACATAATGTGTATATAACGTTATTTATCAAGACTGATAATGCGATATTAACTGATTTAAATACATTATTTTGAATTAACATAGGGGGATTAAAAATCATGAAAACACTAGAAGAAAAACTTTTTAAACGCTACATAGGTTACTTAGATGAAAGAGATGAGTATCAAAAAAGTATAATATACAATACTCTTGCAAAAGTAAATATGTATTCATTTTATTTAATTTCGATTTTAATGATGGGGAGTCTTATTTTTGATTCTATTAATCATCAGTTTACATTTGGTACATTTGCATTATTTTTTATTCAACAATTTAATGCATATTATATTTTTATAAAAATAAGAAAAAGTGGTGTTGATACAACAGAATTTTATGATAATGCTACATACATATTACAGTTAAAAAGATTAAAAAAACAATCAATGATGGCTGGGATACAATGGGGTCTTTGGATGCTTATAATGATGGAGTATATATTCCCAGCACTTGAGGGCAAAAAAAATGAAGTAGGTTTAATTTCATTTGTTATATGGGCTTGTGGAGGAGCTTTTTTTGGAGGCACTATGTACCTTTTGGGGAAGCTAAAGTTAAGAAAGGTTGATAATAATTAATTAGTTATTAAAACGTATTTCAACTATAGTTTAAAAACTTCTTTAAAGTCGTATAGTAAAAAATGACCTTAGAATACATAGAATTGTATTTTAAGGGCATTTTTTTATCTCAAATACTTAATCTTTAAAGTGAAAACTAAGTATTAACTTAAAGTATGGATGAAAATGTTTGCATGTAGTGATAAACTTTAATTAGGGGGAAGGTATATTTGAAAGGGAGTGAAATTTATGCAATTTTCAATAGGGGATATTGTGATGTTTTTGATGATTTTAGGATTTGGTTTATATTTTACAAGGCAGTATTATAGATCAAAGCATAAAAAATATTTATTATTTTTATTAGTCTGCGTCTATGGAATATTTAATAGAAACTATATGATTTCTATTAATGGAGTAGAAATTAATAATACGATATATGTTCAGATATTTAGATGTATAATTGTAGCTGCAATAATAATACTTGGATATAAATTATATAAGGAAAAAGAACTATTTTAACAGAAGATGATTTCAATCATTTATCTCAAGACTAAATCTAAAGTTAATCTAAATGTTAATTTATTTAAATTAGTTTCTAAACTCAACTTTAAGAACTGTTTAGAAACTAATTATTATTATATGTTTTTAATAACTAAGATTCCTACCCCAATCGAAAGATATATTATAGATAGATAGGCAGCTATAGCTTGAATATCTATTGTATGTACACCAATTAAAGATAAAACTAAAATAATTACACAGCTAATAAGTAGGAATGCATGAGCTATGTAATGGCTAACATTCTTTATTAGAGCGATACTACGTTCATCAAACTCAGGGATATTCTTTTTGTTATGATTTATGGTAATTACTACTGATATAATAGAAGCTATAGATGAACCTACAAGTGTTGCAGCTATATTTTCTAAATTATATATTCCAGCTATGTTTCCTCCAATATAAAAACCTATTTGTGAACATACTGTGAAAAAAATTAAAAATATAATAAGCCATTTTATATTTGTTTGTTTCATAATTTTATTTCTCCTTATCATTATTATCTTCTTCTAAATAAAACAATTCTTCTATTGGTACATCAAAGTATTTGATTAATTTTAATGCAAGTTCTAAGCTTGGGTTGTACTTATTCTTTTCTATAGCATTAATAGTTTGACGAGTGATTTGCAAATCTTGTGCCATTTTTATTTGAGTTATTCCTTTTTGCTTTCTAATTTCTTTTATATGATTTATAACTTTCAATTGAATCCTCCTTTATAGTGTAAAGATATCTTTACTATTAATATACAATATTTACCTAATAATGTAAAGATATCTTTACAATTATGACTGTTCAATAAAAACACATTTAAAAATAGACATCCATTAAAGTAAAATCTAGGTATACTTAAAATGTTTATTCAAACAATATGATATAATGATATTGATATGTTTATGAAAAGGGGAGAGATAAATGCTAAATATATTAATAGGTTTTTGGTTTATATACAGAGCATATCAACTAAAGAAAACTAAAAATGTAAAAAAATATGGAATGGATATTTCTAAAAAAATAAAAGACATGGATGGATATATAAATTTATTCTCTAAAGCATATTTTTTAACTGGTACAATTTCAGCTATACTAGGAGTAATCATGATAGTAGATAAATATATTATTGAAGTACCAGTAGGGATAGCATTATTATTAGTGAGTCTATTCATTATATTTATTATTACAGAGGTGATTATAGTAAAGAAAAAAAGACTAAAATTTATCCAATAAGATTAAGACATAGCAATATGTTTTTGTGTAAATATTTCTTTTTAAATAACACTTAGTTATAATAAGATTTAATTAAAATGATTGAAATTAGTCGCAAAAAATGTTATGCTTACAAAAGTAAATTAAAAAAAAGAATGTCGTTATTATACATAGAAGAGCTTATTTTTATAAGCTCTTTTTAAATGATAAAGAGAGGTAATAATATGATAAAAATTGACAACTTGTCTTACTCATTTCCGAACAAAGATCTATACAATAATATTTCATTTACATTAGAAGAAGGTCAACATTGTGCTTTTATAGGAGCCAGTGGTAGCGGAAAAAGTACACTGATAGATATAATTATGGATCCAGAAAGATACATGTTTGATGGTAAATTAGAAATGGATCAAAACTGTAGAATTGGATATGTAAGCCAGTTCTCACAATTAGAAAAAACAAAAGAAACTACTGTTTTTGAATATATAGCAGAAGAATTTATTAAACTGCAAGAAAAAATTGCATCTATTTGTACTGAAATGGAAACATCTTCAGATATAGAGACTTTATTAGAACAGTACCAAGAAGCTTTAGATGCATTTGATGCAATCGATGGTGATGATTACGAAAGCAATATTAATAAAAAACTAAATCTTGCAAACTTAAATAAGCATAAAGATAGAATGATATCTGAACTTAGTGGTGGGGAGTTTAAACTTATTCAAGTAATTAAGGAAATGCTTAATAAGCCAGACCTAATGATTATGGATGAGCCAGATGTATTTTTAGATTTTGAGAATCTTAATTCTCTTAAGAATCTAATTAACTCTCACAAAAAAACAATGCTAATTATTACACATAATAGATATCTGTTAAATCATTGCTTTAATAAAATTATACACCTTGAAAATACGGAACTTCAAGAATTTGATGGAAGATATATTGATTATAATTTCTCATTACTTCAAACTAAGATTGAGATGCAAGAATTAGCTATTGCTGATGATGAAGAAATTGAAAGAAATGAAGCTTTAATAGAAAAGCTAAGAGAAAGAGCAACTTATAATGCGGAAGCATCTAACGGAAGAGCTTTAAAAGCTAGAGTTAAAATTCAAGAAAGATTAGAAGCACGTAGAATTAAAGCTCCATTTGTAGATATTAAACAACCTGATATAAATTTAGTTACTGATAATGAAATAGAAGAGACTGTTGCTTTAAAAGTTAATGATTTTAGTGTAGCTTTTGATGAAGTACTTTTAGAAGATGTTAACTTTGAGATAAAATCTAATGATAAAGTAGCTATTATTGGTACAAACGGAGTTGGAAAAACGACTTTACTTAGATCAATATTTAAAAATAATAGTGATTCTATTGAAATAAATGATGACATTGAAGTGGCTTATTTATCTCAGATGCAAGGCGAGATACTAAATGAGTCTAATACAATACTTGAAGAGTTTTACGATGCAGGATTTGAAACTTACAGAGAGATTAGAAGATATCTTTCAAACTATGGTTTTGGAGAAAAATTTATTGAACAAAAGATAGAATCTTTATCTGGTGGAGAAAAAAATATCCTTCAATTAGCTAAAGTTTCAGCTAGTAAAGCAAATATGTTGCTTCTTGATGAACCTACAAGTCATTTAGATACTTATTCACAAGTAGCTCTTGAGAAAGCTGTAAAAAATTATAATGGTGCAGTTTTAATGATTTCTCATGATTATCATTTTATAATTAATTCTATGGATTATGTTTTAATGATAGAAGATAAGAAAATTAGAAAAGTTAATATGCGTAAATTTAGAAAGATGATTTATGATACTCATTTTGATAAAGACTATTTACAAATAGAGCAAAAGAAAAAAGAAGTTGAAATGAAAATAGCACTTGCTTTAGTGGACACTGACTTTGAACTTGCAAGAACTTTATCTGAAGAGTTAGAAGGACTGATTAAGTTACTTTAAATAGTTTCTTTTTAAATAAGTAAGTTATAAGCCTTTTAGAGTTTGCAGATTAAATTAAAAATCTGTTAATTTTAAGAGGCTATTTTTTATTTATTCTTATATTTTATTTAGAATACAGCACTATGCACAAATTTAATTAAAAAATTATAATAAAATATCCGACGAAGACTTATAAATTCGAAAATTTTACTTAAGAAGAAATTAAGATTGTCGTATATAAAGTTAATAAAAGGTATAGAAAAGTTTTAGAAGTAATACAAATGTGTTGTAATTAACATGACAATTAAAATGTTTATTTACCAGGATACTTCTTGACATTATGAAATTAATAGCAATATATTATTTGGAGGATTTTGATAAATGAAAAAAATACCTAAAAAATTATTAATAGGAATACTAGCTTTAAGCTTATGCGTAACTGTGGGTTTAGGAATTAATAAAAAAATAAGAAAGCAAGATACTTCTAATAAAAAAGAAGAACAAAAAAAAGAGGATAAAAAAGATAGTAGTTCAAAAGAAGAGACTAAGGAAGAAAATAATAATGCTACTGAAAAAGATACAGCTAAAGAAGAAGAAGAATTAAAAAGAAAAGAAGAAGAGGAAATAAAAAGAAAGCAAGAAGAGTTAAGAAAGAAAGATAAAGAAAAAATAGAAGCAACTTATTCTAAGATAAAAAAAGACCCTAATTATGTAAATCAAGAAAATGGAATTTCAAAAATTATTAAAGCTAGACAAGCAATAGTAGATGAATACGGTAATATATATGACAATGTTATGTACATTAAAGATGAAAAAATTGAAACTATAAAAGGTGATTATTATGTTTTTGGTATAAATGTAAATGGAGAAGTGAGTAAAGAAGAATTATTTATTGTAGATAAAAATACTTTTAAAGCTAAAAAATATACTAATGATGATATTAATTAAATCTAACAGGCATATATGAATTAGGATGATTGAATTACCTGTGTAAATATATTTTTAAATATAATAGAGCTTAAAATTTATAAAAGTGATGGTTAGGAATCCGTATTTTAGTGGATATTTGATAAAAGAGTACAATAGAGGAATATGAATAGCTTTAGTAGAATAGTTACTTTAACTAAAATTGTATTAGGGGGAAATAATGAATAAAATGAAAAAGAATAAAGTTATTTCATTAGTACTTTGCATAACGTTATTGTTTGTTACAGGTTGTACTTCCACTAGAGTTGAGAATAAACATGATACTAATGGAAAAGAAAATAAAGAGATAGTAAAAGAGTTTAATAATATTAATATGATAGTAGACCCTAGAATAGAGTTGTTATCTGTAATTATCTATTTATGTCCAGATTATAATGAAAGTACTAAGAGCATTACACCAGAAGACTTATCATATAAGAAAGATGTAGAAGAACGCTTTAACAAATTTAAAAATCATAAAGCAGTAAAGATATTTAGATCAATGTTTAATAATAATGGATTTAGTTATGATGCACCACCTACAGCTATGCTATTTTTAAGCAATACACCAAATTTAACCTTAAGAGAAGATATAGATAAACAAGATTATGTTTATACTCAGTGTATGGAAAGAGCTGGAGGAGAAAAGAAGTTTCTAAAATTCGTTGAAGCACTAAATGATTTTTGTGCTGAAACAAATTTTTATGAATTTTATAATGAACATTTAGATTATTATAATAAGATAATAGACAATACAGTAAATAATTTAGAAGATATAGATTATGTTTCTCAAGTAGAAAAATACTATGGTAAAGAGCAAAGAGGATATAATATCGTACTAAATGGCATGCTTTATGCAAATAATTATGGTCCTAAAATAAAAAATAAAGATGGAAGCTATGATTTATACTCTATATTAGGATCAAGAGGAATAAAAAATGACGTACCAGTATTTTCTGATGATGTATATTTTAAATATATTGTTAGACACGAATTTGGCCATTCTTTTGTAAACTACTTAGCTACAGAAAATATTAAAGAAGTTAATAAATATTCTAAACTTTATGAACCAATAAAAGCTGATATGGAAAAGCAAGCATATTCTACGTGGGAGACTTGCTTAAATGAACATATTGTAAGAGCTGTTGTTATAAGGGTTACTGATATTTATGGAACTAAAGAAGAAGCTAATAAGTATCTAAAAATGGAAAAAGAACGTGGTTTTATTTATGTAGAGGATATAATAGATTTACTAAAAAAAGAGTATGAGCCAAATAGAGATAAGTATAAAACATTTGAAGATTTCTATCCTCAAATTTTAAAACTATTAGATAAATTGATGCAGAAAAATCATTAAAGTTTAGAACTTAACATGGTTAAGTATAGACTGTTAAAAACTTATAATTTAAATTAACTAGAGAGTATATATAAACTTAATACTCTCTATTTTTATTGCTCTATAAAATGTTTACTTTAATGAGTGTATTATGATATATAATTAAAATTGGTATAATATAGATAAACAAAAACTTAAAGATAGATTAAACTTAGGAGCAGAGATTATGGAATGGTTAATGACAGTAGGGCAAATTAGTAAGTTATTTAATATTACATCTGAAACACTTAGACACTATGATAGGATAGGTCTATTAAAACCTATAATTAATGAAGATAATGGGTATAGATATTACTCATTAAAAGAAATAGAAATGCTAGATTTAATATTAGATGCAAAGTACTTAGAAATACCTTTATCTAATATTAAAGAAGCACTAAAAAATGAAAGTATTGATAATTACATAGATTTAATAGATTTACAAGAAAAAACTATAGATGAAAAGATTGAACATTTACTAAAAATAAAAGAACAAGCAAAACAAAAGAAAGAAATTTTAAATGAAATGCTTAATTTTGAAAATAACTACGATTTTGAGAAACTAGAAATCAAGAATGAAGATAATACAATAGTATTTATTCCTATAGAATATCTAATAAATAGTAAAATTAAACAAAAAGATAGTTCTTTAAGGTCTTTGTACTTAGAGCCGTGGATGATAATGTATGAAGCTAAAGATAAAAATACACTAATAGATGATAAAAAATATATGGCTATATATGAATACAATACAAGTAACTTAATCATTGAAGAAGATAAAAAAATATATAAGAAAAAATACAAAGGGAATTTTATTAAAACAAAGTTTGTAGGAACTATGGATGAAGTAGAAGAATATATAAAATTGATTTTAAGTAACTTTTACGATAATAAAGAAAATCTAAATCTAGATATTAGTATTAATTGGATATGGGTAGTATACAATGAAAAAGGAACAATTAATTTTGTAGAAATAACTATACCTTTAGATTAATTGCTATTGACATTTGTGTTACAAAAAGGTTTATACTTGTTTCGAGGTGATAAGTATGGATCAAACAATTTTAGGAACAGAAAGACTATCTAAGCTATTTATTAAATTTACGATACCAAGTATCATAGGAATGATATTTATAGGAATACAAGGAATAATAGATGGGTTATTTGTTGGAAATATAATAGGAGAAAATGCTCTAGCTAGTGTAAATTTAGTTCAGCCCTATATGCAACTTATAATGGCTTATGCTTTAGTTATAAGTGTTGGTGCTCAAAGTATAATAGGTATAAGCCTAGGCAAAGGAGAAACTGAAAAAGCACAAAATGTATTTAGGACAGCATTAATTTTATTAGTTCTAGCATCAGTTGCTGTAACTATATTAGGTTTATTTTTTAGTGATAATATAGCATTAATGCTAGGTGCTAATGATGCATTAGTAGAAGGTGCTTCTACTTATATAAAGACTATATCGTTATTTGTAATATTTGTATCTGCAATGTTCTTATTTGAAATGGTAGTAAGGTCAATTGGGAAACCAACAATATCATTAATAAGTATGATAGTAGCAGTATTAATAAATGTAGTGTTAGATTATTTATTAATTAAAAAATTCAATATGGGAATAAGTGGAGCTGCATTAGCAACTGGAATCTCATATTCTACTGCATTTTTTATAAATATAATACCTTTTTTAAGCAAAAAATCTTCTATTAACATATATAAAGGAAAATTTGCTAAAGTTGAAATATTCCCAATGATGTACAATGGTTCATCAGAAGGAGTTTCTTCAATATCAAATGCATTGTCTATGTTTTTATTTAACACTGCACTTATGAAAATAGCTGGTGAAAGTGGTATAGCTGCATTCTCTATCATCAATTATATAGCTCAAGTTGGATATATGATACTATTTGGTATAGCTGATGGTATTAGACCTATAGTAAGCTATAACTTTGGTGCTGAGAATAATGAAAGAGTACAAAAGCTATTAAAAGCATCAGTAATCGTTAATATAGTAATCGGAGTTATAATATTTATAATAATGGCTATGTTCTCTAAGCCTTTGATAAATATTTTCTTGAAAGATGGAAAAAACGTATTAGAAATGGCAAGTACGGGAGCGAGAATTTATGGATTAGCATTTTTATTTAATGGTTTAAATATATTAATATCTTCTTATTTTACAGCTATTGATGATGCAAAATCTTCAATAATAGTAGCAGCAAGTAGAGGGTTAATTTTTATATTTGTTGGTATCCTTGTACTACCTTATTTATTTGGAATAAATGGAATATGGGGAACTATAGTTTTCGCAGAGGTAGTGACTATATTTATATGTTATAGATTATTAAAGAAAAATAAGTTAAGTAGTGTAAATTCAGAATGCAAACCTGTAGTTAGATAAGTAAAGACCTATCATATAATTATTTTAATTATTATGATAGGTCTTTTTACGCTTAAGTAGAGACTATGAAAAAACTTATATTTTGGTTTCAAGTATTAATTATTAGCAATTATTATGATATATTAAAGGATAGAAGATTTAAATCAATATAAAATAAAAAGGGAAATTACATCAAGGAGAAAAAATATGAAATTTAAATATGACTTACATGTACATACAAAAGAGGTTAGTCCTTGTGGACGCCTTAGTATAGAAGAAATAATAGACCAATATATAGAAGAAGGATATTCTGGGCTAGTAATTACAGATCACATGAGAAGGGGCTATTACAGAAAATGTAATAAAGAGGATTGGAAGGAAAAGACAAATGAATATTTCTATAGCTATGATAGAGCTAAAGAATATTGCAAAGATAAAGATTTTTACATAGGTCTAGGTATGGAAATTAGTTTTAAAAGTGATACTAATGACTTTTTAGTATATGGATTTGAAAAGAATGATTTTTTAGAAAATGAGTGGATGATAGAAATGGAATTGAAGGAATTTTATAATAAGTTCAAGGACAAAGCTGTTATTATACAAGCTCATCCTCATAGAGAAAGAGGTAGTAAACTAGAAGATATAAACTATTTACATGGATTAGAAATATTCAATCTAAACCCAAGACACAACAATCATAATGATTTGACGGAAGCTATTTATAAAGCGAATCCAACTTTAATAGCTACAGGTGGAAGTGATGTACATAAGCAAGAAGACCTATGTGCAACGGGTATATATACAGATAAAAAAATTACTTCGGATAATGAATTAGTTGATATATTAAGAACTAAAGATTTTAAGATAATCGGAATGGATTAGTAAAATTGTAATATCATTAATACAAATAAAAGATATATTTAAATAAAAAGTGAATATAAGATATGTTGATGCAAAATACCCTACGTCTAGAAAATAGACGTAGGGTATTTTGGTATGCTAAGTTTTTCAGATATTTTAATTCATTGTTATTTATATGTAGCTATACAATGATATTTATAAATTAGCAAACTAAATAACTTTTGGGAAATAGATATATGAAAAATAAGTTATAGGACAAAGTTAATTGTTCATAAATTTTATTATTTGAGGGTGAAAAATTATGCATGCATTGAATAATAAAAGATTAACGTTAAGAGAATGTATATAATTTTATTTTTAGGAGGTAATTATTTGAGAAGAATAATAAGTTTAATTTTATTAATTTTCTTATTAAGCCTATCAATTGGATGTAGCAGAGACGAGAAATTAAAAGAATTAAGTAAAGAACAAAAAGTAGAGGATTTTAACTATTATATAAATACAATGAAAGAAAATTACTGTAATTTTGATGTGTTTTATAATAAATACAAAACAGAATACTTAAATCTTTATGAAATTTTAAAAAAAGAAATAGAAAATAGTAATAACAATCAGGAATTTTATGACATAATGAATGCTTCAATAAGTTTACTTCAAGATGACCACACTAATTTAATTCCCCCAGATAAAATAGATTGGTTTAGAAGTACATATAAAAGCGATTATCAACTTAACATTTTAAATGATAAAAATTTAGTAGATAAAAATAAAAAATGGGAAAATTATTTAGCGCAAAACAATAATTTGCAAAGTTTAGATAAAAAAGTTAATGAAAAGATTTATGAAAATAATAAAGACAATATACAAACAAATATAATTGATAATGAGATAGCATATCTTAAAGTTAATAACTTTACAGTATTTAGTGATGAGGATATTAGTAAAATAAATAAATTATATAAAGAGATTAATAAGTATAACGATTATATTATAGATATAAGAGGCAATGGTGGTGGGAATAATCAATTATGGATTAATCATATTGTAAGTCCGATAATAAATAAGACATATGAGAGCACTACATATGCACTTCATAAGGGCGGAAAAATAACAAAAGATTATTATGCAAAAAGAGGTATAGATTTAAAAGAAATAAATAAATTTCCTGATAAAGATATACTAGATAAAGTAAAAAATATAGAGGATTATAAATATTATACTGAGTATAAATTAAATATTTATAATGGAAATATGTATAAAATTAAGCAGGATGAAAATGGTTATAGTGGAAATATATATTTATTAGTAGATAGAGGTGTATTTTCATCATCTGAGGGATTTGCTATGTTTTGCAAAGATAGTGGCTGGGCAAAGGTTGTAGGTAATGAAAATAGTGGTGGAGATGGTGTGGGTATTGACCCTATAGTATTTAAATTACCGAATAGTGGATTAGTTGTTAGAAGTACAGCCGAGAAAGGTTTGAATCAAGATGGCAGTAGCAATTTAGAAAATGGAACATCATTAGATTTATACATGAATTCTTTAGATGATTTAATTAAGTATATAAAAAATAGAAATTGAATTAGTATACTCATAAATAGTTTATACATAAGGGAGATACTCCAAATAGGTACTAGAGGAGGAATAATGCTTGAAAATATATATAACAAGGCATAGAGAAACAATATGGAATATAGAAGGCAGAATGAATTGTGAGTAGGGGGGAGAGCGAAGATGGTTACTTATAATAATAATAAAGATGTTGATATATTTAAAGTAAAGGAATTTTATTGTAAATACGCAACTTGGAAGGTGCCAAATAAATACGATGATTGGGAAAAAATAATAAAAAAATCATCATGTATTATAACTTGTTGGGATAAGGATAATTTAATAGCAATGGCTAGAGCATTAAGTGATGAAGTAAGATGGGCTACAATAATAGATGTATTGGTACACCCTAATTATAGAGGAAAATCTATAGGAAGAAAGATGATTGAAAAGTTATTAGAACAAGAAAAAATGCAGGTAAGGACTATTTATTTAGCTACACCAGATAAAGAAAATTTTTATAATAAATTAGGATTTAAAACAGCTAATGAGCATTGTTCGTATATGATTAAGGTGAAAAATTTTGATGAAGATAATTATATATTACCAATTGAACAATAATACGTGCTTATAAACTACTTAAAAAATATTAATTAAAAATTAAATTTACATTCAAATATTGATTGTGCAAAATTATACTTAGGTAGTATGCTAGATATGAAAATTAAGGGGGAAATATGAAATTAAAATCTGGTAAGCTAAGTGAAGAACAAGCAATACAGGTGTCAAAATGGAAATATGAAGATGAGTATAAGATTTATAATCTACCTGGATGGGAGACGATGATTAAAGAACAGTATTCATTATGCGATGATTTAAAGAGAGAGAGGTTTACATCATTTGTAAATGAAGAAAATGAACTAATAGGATTTATAAATCTATTAGATGAGGGAGATAGTATATTTTTTGGTATAGGTATAAATCCTAAATACTGCAATAAAGGTATAGGAAAAATGATTACAAAATTAGCATTATATGAATGTAAGCACAAATATCCAAATAAACCTGTAATATTAGAAGTGAGAACTTGGAATAAAAGAGCTGTTAATTGTTATAAATCTCAAGGATTTGAAATTATAGAAGTTAAGCAGCAAGAAACTTATATTGGGAAAGGCGAATTTTATGTTATGAGATGTTTAAATAAATAGATATTTCAAACAATAAAAGAGGAGAGTAGTGATATAATCCTCTTTTATTGTTCAAAAAAAGTACTACTCAATATCAAACTTAATAAAACACTTACTTGTGATTTTTTTCAACAAACATATTTACCAATCCAGCCATAAATATAAGAACTCCAACTAGCATAAATGAATGTATGAATCCATTTAATAAAATATCAAATGAGCCAGTTAAATTTTTATTAGCATAAATCATATTAATCATTGAATAGCCCAATGGTGAACTGAATAATATTACTATAATACCTAATAAAAAATATTTAATTTGATTTTTAATAAACATCCCTCCCTAAAAATTTCAACAATATTAATTAAATTATAGCAGAATTTAAAACTTAGTATTCATACACTAAATATCATTATTAAAGAAGCTAAATATTTTAGTAAATAGTCAGTTAAAAATAGATATATACTTGTATATGGATATAATAGACAATTAAACTCTAATTCTTGATATAATTAAATTAACAATCATTATAAATTATGAGTTAAAGAGGTGGTAATAAGATGAACTTTTCATCATTTAGAAAATTAGATTATATATTATTTTATGCAATTATTGCAGGGCTATTTATAGCTCAATTGTTTGAATTATCTTTAACCGTTGTAATAGGTATATTAATAGTAGCTGCAATTCCAGCTTTAATTTTAGGGACTATAACTAATCTCATATTTAAATAAAAATGAAGAAAGTATAGTAGTAATACTTATACTTTATACAAAATAAATCATTAGAATAAGGTAGGGGAGAACATGATAAATATCTTACTTAGTAGATATAATTTTGATGAGGCTTGGTGTTATGAAAGATTAAAAGATATTATTAATAGTAATCATAGAGTATTAATAGTGCCTTTATCATTTGATGATAGGAAAATAAGTAGTGATGAAGATTGGCAAAAATCATATAATCCTAACTATGGAAAATATTATAAGGAAGTAGTATCTTCATTTGCTAGTTATGGGATTAGAGAAGATGATATTATCTGGATAAATTATTTCACAGATAAGAAAGAAAATATCATAGAAATGATAGAAAAGAGTGATATTTTATTTTTTACTGGAGGACTTCCAGACAAAACAATGGATAGATTAAAGGAATTAGGTTTAATAAAACACATAGAAACATTCAAAGGTATAATAATAGGT
This sequence comes from Romboutsia lituseburensis, assembly GCF_024723825.1. Classification (NCBI taxonomy): domain Bacteria; kingdom Bacillati; phylum Bacillota; class Clostridia; order Peptostreptococcales; family Peptostreptococcaceae; genus Romboutsia; species Romboutsia lituseburensis. Next base: position 591,227 of record NZ_JANQBQ010000001.1, on the reverse strand, counting down.
GCTAGTGCTGGTGCTATGATACAAACTAAAGAATATCATATTTCTCCGGATAAAGATTATGATACTTTTTCATACAATAGAGGATTAGACATTATAAAAAATTTTAATATCGAAGTTCATTATAATGAAACAGATATGCAAAAGTCTTGTATAAATCGAGTGTTGGATGAAAAAAGACGAACAGTTTATGCTATTAAGGATACTGGAGCTATTGTTATAAATAATGATAATATAGAATTAGTTGGTGATGTGATTAAATTTAATAAAGTTGATTAGTTAGATATACTATTATTGATAGTATTTTAAATTACTATATTTAGGGGGAATGCTATGAAGTTATGGAATAGAAATTTTTTTCTACTATGGCAAGGTCAATTAGTATCTGTTTTTGGAGATGCATTATATTCAATGGCTTTAGGTTTTTGGGTATTGCAAGAAACTGGATCAACCACAATTATGGGTAGTATTATGGCTTTAGTTACAATACCTAGAATAATACTAGGCCCTTTTGCAGGTGTTATAGTAGATAGATGTGATAGGAAAAAGTTAATTATACTTGGGGATTTAATAAGAGGAATAGGAATGTTAATTATTGCTATATTAGCACTAAATGGTTCATTGAAAATATGGATGGTAATGTTAATGGGAATAGTGCTTGGAATATGTTCATCTTTTTTCAATCCGTCAATACAGTCTGTACTTCCAGAAATAGTCCCAAGTGATAAATTAATTAAAGCAAACTCATCATATCAAATGGCAACTACAGGAGCAGACATAGTTGGTCAATCTATAGGAGGTGTTCTATATACAGTCATAGGAGCACCATTAATGTTTTTAATCAATTCAATATCATACCTATTTTCATCTTTTACCGAAGGATTTATTAAAATTCCTGAAATAGAAAGAAAAAATATAAATATAACTTTTAGAGAAGATTTTATGGAAGGTATAAAATTCATACTAAGATTTAAAGGATTAATTAGAAGTTTAATTATGGCTTTCTTTGTAAATTTTTTATTTGGAATGATAAGAGTTCTAATAATACCTTGGTTTGTATCTGATCCTTCTCTTGGCATGGCTAAGTATGGGATTTTAAATGGATTTCAAAGCTTTGGGTTTTTAATAGGTACACTTATATTATCATTTATAACTATTAAGTCAAATCAGAAATATAATGTTTATATATTTTCAATAGTAACGTTTGTATCGCTTATAGGTTTAGGGGCATTTATAAATAATTTTGTAATCGTCATCATATGCTTTACTAGTGCATTTGGATTTATGTTTGTATTTAACACAGTTGCAAACTCAACAATAATGGAATTGACACCAGCTGATAAAAGAGGAAAGGTATTTGCTACAATAGGTACCCTAGCGATGGCTATTTCACCTATTGGAAACTTTGTTGGCGGTGTATTAGGTGAATTTATGAATCCTAGGGCTGTTATAATAGGAAGTGCCATAGTTGGACTTATTATTGTATGCAGTATTGTTGTAAATCCAGAGGTAAAAAAGTTTATAAATTATGAAGCTGAAAAAATAGATGTAAAATAAGTGAATTTGAACTACTAGAAAGATATAGTGGTATGTTGTAGATATAACAAAATAGGGGGTATTAAGATAATGGATATAAGAAAACACAATGAAATTGCTTGGGACAATGAAGTTAAAATAGGAAATAAATGGACGATACCAGTGAGTTCTGTAGATGTAAAAATGGCTAAGAAGGGAAATTGCACAATACTGTTAACTCCAACAAAGCCTGTCCCTAACAATTGGATAGGAGATGTAGCAGGAAAAGACTTATTATGTCTTGCATCTGGGGGAGGGCAACAAGGGCCTATATTTTCGGCACTTGGGGCTAATGTAACAGTTTTTGATAATAGCAAAGAGCAATTATCAAAAGATGAAATGGTAGCTAATAGAGATAACTTAAATATAAAACTTGAACAAGGTGATATGAGAAATCTATCAAGGTTTGATAATGAAACTTTTGATTTTATATTTCACCCAGTATCTAACTGTTTTATTGATAGTGTCGAAACGGTATGGTCAGAATGCTATAGAGTGCTAAAACCAGGAGGCATATTGATAGCAGGATTTTCAAATCCTATTTCATATATATTTGATTTATATGAATGGGAAAAAAATAATAAATTAATTGTTAGAAATAGCATACCATATTCTGATATAGAACAACTTCCAAAGGATCAGTTAGAAGAAAGAATACAAACTAAAGATACATTAGAATTTGGTCACTCTCTACAAAGTCAAATAGGAGGTCAAATAGACGCTGGTTTTGTAATTAGTGGTTTTTATGAAGATAAGTTAGGGGATGGACTATTAGATAATCATATAGATACATTTATTGCAACTAAAGCAATAAAATTATAATTGAATGTAAAAGGATGTAGTGATATTTTATTACTACATCCTTTTTTTAATATATTATAAAGAAGTTTCTCTTAAACTTAAATGTTCATTTCTTTCAATGAAGTGTCTAATAGACCATTCATTTTGGAATAATACAACTGGATTTCTATTTTTATCTTCAACTAGTAGTGTATCCATTGGCATTGAAAGCTTGCCAGATTTAGAAATATCATTTTCAATCCAACGTACATAGCGGTAAGGTAGTGAGTTCATTAACATGTCAACACCATACTCTTGCTTTAGACGATATTCTAAAACTTCAAACTGTAAAACTCCAACAACTCCTACTATAAGTTCTTCCATACCAAAGTTAGGTTGTTTGAATACTTGTATAGCACCTTCTTCTGCTAATTGTGTAATACCTTTTACAAATTGCTTTCTCTTAAGAGCATTCTTTGTAGAAATTCTTGCAAAATGTTCAGGAGCAAATTGTGGTATACCAGTGTACTCAAGCTTTGATTGTTTTTCACTTAAAGTATCACCAATATTAAATATACCTGGGTCGTGTATACCTATAATATCTCCTGGATAAGCTGTATCTATTATAACACGGTCTTGTGCCACAAACTGTTGTGGTTGAGAAAGTTTTATCTTCTTATTTCTTTGAACATGATTTACTGCCATACCTTTTTCGAATTTACCAGAGCAAATTCTAAGGAATGCAATTCTATCTCTATGAGCTTTATCCATATTAGCTTGGATTTTAAATATAAATCCTGAGAAGTTATCAGAATTAGGGTCTATATCACCTAAGTTACTGCTACGAGGCATAGGTGGTGGTGTTATCTCTAAAAATGACTCTAAAAATGGTTCAACACCAAAGTTAGTAAGGGCACTTCCGAAGAATACAGGTGATAATTCACCATTTAATATTTTATCTAAATCAAAATTATCACCAGCTATATCTAAAAGTTCAATGTCTTCTAGTAATTTTGAATGAAGAGCATCACCTAATAAAGTATTGAATTTTTCATCAGTTACTTCTCCAGTTATAGAGTTAGCAATAGATTGTCCGTGGTTACCATCATCAAATAATTCTATTTGATTTTTATGACGGTTAAATACACCTCTAAATTCTTTACCAGAACCAATTGGCCAGTTTACTGGGCAAGAACGAATTCCTAACACATTTTCAATATCTTCAAGTAGCTCAAATGGGTCTTTTCCTTGACGGTCCATTTTATTTATGAATGTGAAAATTGGAATTCCTCTCATTTTACAAACATGGAATAATTTCTTTGTTTGCTCCTCAACCCCTTTAGCAGAGTCAATAACCATTACTGCACAGTCTGCTGCCATAAGAGTTCTATAAGTGTCTTCACTGAAATCTTGATGTCCAGGAGTATCAAGAATGTTTATACAAAAGTTATTATATTCAAATTGAAGAACACTTGATGCAACAGATATACCTCTTTGTTTTTCAATTTCCATCCAGTCAGAGACTGCATGTTTTTGAGATCTTCTTGATTTAACAGATCCTGCTTCACGAATGGCTCCACCATATAATAGGAACTTTTCAGTTAATGTAGTTTTTCCTGCATCGGGATGGGAAATGATTGCAAAAGTTCTTCTTCTTTTAACTTCATCAATCAAGTTTAAATTTTGTTCTGTCATTTTTTATCATCCTTTATTTTAATTTTATGATTATCCAAATATAAAAAATTATATTTATTAACAGTTTTAAAATGGACATAATTTTTTATGTACTATAAAAAGCTATAATCCTATTGATATTACAACTTTATTGCAAAACTGTCAATATGGAAGCTAACTAATGTGTAATAATTCTGCTACAATTAAATAAAAAGTAGAGGGAGGAAACTATGAATAGAAGAGGAACTGGAGCAATATTTTGTTTGATATCGGCAATATTGTATTCAACAAGATATATAAGTGCTGCAATTTTTGGATCAAATCTTTCTTCATGGGATGAACAGTTGTTTTTTAATATGTTAAGTTATGTAGGAGGTACCCTTACGACATTAAGCATTATTTCATTAGTTATAGGCGTTGGATATCTAATATTAGCAGAAAAAAACAATGAATAGTTGCTAGCGAATTTATTGAAATAATTTAATAGGAAAATTGAGTTATTTACAACAGATACTGAGTTAATATATAAAGTGGTTAGGTTAAAATTTAGAAACTAATATTAAATCAATGTTAAATGTTTTATATTTACCTAAAGATTTAACCATTACCAACGATAATATTAGTATTAATGAACCGTAAGGTGGATTAATACTAATATTATGAGGAGGAAACACATATGAAAAAATCAAGATCAAGAGTAATAGCATTAGTAGGGGGAGCTGTATTAGCATTAAACTTATCTACTCCGATAATATCTAATGCACAAGCAAGAACTATAACTAAAACAGAAATATCTTCAAAAGTAACTGCAGTTAAACAACAAGTAGCATTAAAAAAAGCAGAGCTACAAAAACAGCTTGAAGCTAAAAAGCAGGAAGTAGCATTAAAGCAAGCAGAGCTACAAAAACAACTTGATGCTAAGAAACAAGAGATAGCAGTAAAAATAGCACAATTAAAAGGGGCAAATAAAGAACAGAGAAAAGCAGAATTACAAAAGCAACTTGAAGTTAAAAAGCAAGAAATAGTATTAAAGCAAGCAGAGTTACAAAAGCAATTTGAAGCTAAAAAACAAGAAATAGCATTAAAATTAGCAGGATTACAAAAATAGTTTGAGATATATTAATTATAAATAGTCAATTATATTAAAAATACTAATATAATTGACTATTTTAAATGAGTTTAACTAATTTATTGTATTTTGAGTTGAGAGAGTAATAATTTGGCTCTCTTTTTTTGTGTATAAAAATATAACTTTATAAAAATGTGTTTTAACTAAGTGTATATTTAATAAATAAGTTAAAATATGTAATTTCTGTTATAATTAAATTAAAACTTACTATAAACTTATTAGGAACATCTAATTTTATTTTTAGTGTGAGGCTATTTGAATGAATTCTTTAGATGACTTAATAAAGTATAAAAAAGGGGAAAATACAAGGGGGGATATGATGGAAAATTACTGTATTAAAAACGTTGATTTTAGAGATATAGAAGAAGCGTTTGAATTAGTAAAAGATGTATTTATGGAATTTGATGCTCCAGAATATAGCCAAGAGGGAGTAAATGAATTTATAAATAAAATAATTGAAAATAAAGAGTTTATTAATAAATTTAAAACGGGTGAGCAAATGATGATAGGAGCTTTTCATAACAATAAAATTATTGGAGTATTAGCTATTAGTACAAGAAATCATATATCACTTGTTTTTGTAGACAAGAAATATCATAGAATGGGTATTGCAACGAAATTAGTCAATGAAATTGCTAGTAGGTTAAAATCAAAAAATATAGATAAAATTAAGCTAAATTCATCGCCATATGCGATACAATTTTATGAAAAAATAGGCTTTATAGCCACAGATATAGAGCAGATTAAAAATGGAATAAGATATGTACCAATGGAGCTTACGTTGTAAAATATAATTACATATGCAGTATTTATTATAGGGAGTATGGGGGAAGCAATATGAATAACAATATGGTTTTTTTAGCAGTATTTATGCCTATATTTTTAATGGCTCACTTACTTATATATAACATACAGTTTATAAGTGGTAAAAATTATTTTTATGGTGTATATGTAAAAAATATTACATTAAATGAAGAAGATAAAAAGCGAATTGACAAAGGCTATAAAAGAAAAATGAACTTAACATTTTTAATAATGTTATTAATATTTATAATTAATATGGTCTTAAAAAAGTATAGTAGTGAAATAATTATAGTAATCCTAATGCTTGGATATACAATCGTATCCTTTGTTTTTCTAAAAACGTATTATGTAGAAGTGAAAGCATTAAAAAGTAATATACTAAATTTACAAGAAAATCATAATTTAAAAAATGAGAATGAAAGTAAAAAAATAATTATAGATACACAATTATTAAATGCAAAGACTAGATTGAAGAAAAAATTTACTGTATTATTTGGAATATGCGTAGCATTATCTATAATTTCAGCATTATACTTAGCTTTTAATTATAATAACTTGCCAGATACAATAATTACACACTGGGGACCAGATGGAAAGCCGGATGGATTTTCACAAAAAAGCTTGCAAAGTGTATTTTTTGTTAGTTTTATAGATTTAACATTAGTAGTACTAATGGCATTTATGACAGTAGAAACAATTGGTGCAAGAGTGTATTTAGATATTATTAATTTAGAAGAGAACAGAAAAAAAGCTATAAAATACCTAAATAGATTAGGATATTGTTTTTTACTACTAACTTTAAGTATACAATCAATTACGACAACGATGCCAATTTTCATGGTTAATCAAATGGATGTACCAATGATATTATTTATACCAAGTATGATTTTACCAATGTTTTTCGGCATAGTATCCATGTATTACTTTATTAGACTTTCATCATTAAAAAGCAAAAACAAAGATATAAATTCATTAGATTCAGATGATGAAAAATGGATTTATGGATTTATATATTACAATAAAGACGACTCATCATTTATGGTAGAGAAAAGATTTGGAGCAGGATGGACCTTTAACTTAGCATGTTTTAAAGGAAAAATGATCACAATACTTTTAGTAGTAATGATAGTTGGTTCACTTATAATTCCATTTTTTATATAAACAAACTACCCCTATCTAGCGAAAGATTAGATAGGGGTTTTAAGTTATATTTATGTAATTATCTATCAATCATAGATTCAAATCCACCTAGATTTGATTTATATATAAATTTTAAAATTATTATAGCACTTCAAAAAATAAAATGGTAACTAATAAATTACAATGTATAAAATACAATATTTCCAAGTGAATAAATGCAGAAATTTTGTAAAATAATATTTTATAGAGTATAATTATAATATAAACGTATAACCTAGGGGGATAGTTTTTAGATGAACATAAAAGTAAAAGATATAGCAGCTAAATCAGGAGTATCTATAGCTACGGTTTCTAGATATTTAAATAAATCAGGATATGTAAAACAAGAAACAAGAGAACTTATAAAAAATGCAATACAAGAAATAAAAGAACAAGATAAAACATATGTAAGAGAAAGAAACATTGCAGTAGTATTTCCAGACTTATCAAACATGTTTTTTACAGATGCTCTTAAAGGATTAACTGAGGAAGCAGAAAAATTAAATTATAATGTATTTTCATTTGATAGCGGTGAAAGTATAGAAAAAGAAATGAAAATAATAGATGTTTTAAATGATTTTAATATTTGTGGGTTAATAATTACTACCACTATAAAAAATAGAGAAACAACTAAGCAACATATTCAAAAATTAAACTCTTTAGGTGTACCTGTAATACTATTAGACAGAGATTTGATATTCTGTGATTTTGACGGAGTTTTTATTGACAATCAAAAAGGTGCTTTTGATGGAGTAGATACTTTAATAACTTCGGGTCATAAAGAAATAGCAGTAATAACAGGTCCATTGGAATATGAAACAGCACAGCATAGACTAGAAGGATATAAACAAGCACACAAAATAAATGGCTTAGAAGTTAATGAAGAGTATATATATGAAGGTGATTTTCATGTTGACTCAGGATATAAATTTACAAAAGAGATAATAAAAAATAATAAAGATGTAACAGCGATATTTATCTGCAATAATATGATGACACTAGGTGCTATAAATGCATTAAATGAGATGAATATAAAAATAGGACAAGATATATCATTATTAGGATTTGATGACTTAGAATTCTTTACATACTTAGGATTAAATATAAGTGTTGTATCTAGGCCAACTTCTGAAATGGGGAAAATGGCTTTTGAAGTATTATCAAAAAAGTTAATAGATGAAGAACCTTGTGCCACTCAAAACATAGTATTAAAGCCAAGTATCGTAATAAGAGGTTCAGAAAAATTAAAAGGAAATAATAAAAAATAGAGGTCAAATGACCTCTATTTTTTTGTTTAATAAAATTATGAGACCTCAAAATCTACGTATAATTAGTGTAAATACAGTGACTTAAGATAAGTGAAATTTTATTCTAAAATAGTGATAAATAAAATATATGAAACAAAAATGGAATAAATGAAAAATAATATGAAAAAAATATGAAAAAATATATGAAAAAAGTATTGAAAAAATAAAAAAAATAATATATTATATGAATATAGAATAGGAAAACGATATTACAGACATGAAACAAATGTGAAAGTAAAAGGGAAATTTATAGGAAGTATCAATAAAAAAACAAAAAAATTCAAAGGGAGAGATTAAAATGAATGTATATTTAGCAGAATTTATAGGTGTAGCAATGTTAATATTCTTTGGATGTGGGGTTTTAGCAGGAAATGCATTAAAAACTTCAGGGTCATATCAAGCAGGAAATGTAGCAATAAATATTGCTTGGGGATGCACAGTTGCCATGGTTATATTTTGTTTAGGAGATATAAGTGGAGCACATATTAATCCAGCAATAACTATTATGCAAGCTGTAAAAGGAAGTTTTGAATGGAGTTTAGTACCAGGATATATATTAGCACAAATAGCAGGTGGAATGTTTGGTTCACTTTTAGTTTATCTTCAGTTTATTGATCATTGGGAAAAAACAGACGATGCAAAAACTAAGTTAACAATATTTGCAACAGCTCCAACTATAAGAAATAATGTAGCAAACTTTTTTAGTGAATATATAGTAACATTTGGATTAGTATTTTGTATATTAGGAATTGATACAAATACATTCCCAGGAGGATTAAAGCCTTTAGCGGTTGGATGTTTAATCTTTTTAGTAGGTACATCATTTGGAGGAGTAACAGGAGCTGCATTAAACCCAGCTAGAGACTTAGGTCCACGTTTAGCACACTTCCTACTTCCAATACCAGGTAAAGGAAGTTCTGACTTTAAATATGCATGGATACCTGTAGTAGCACCTATAATGGGAGCAACTACTTCTGGATTAGTACATAATGCTTTATATGAAGGCATAGTAGATTATAGACTTTATATGATGTTAGGATTAACATTAGTTACATTTATTGCTATCAAGCTATTAAGCAAAAATGAAAAAATATCAAATGAATTAATAGGTGAAGTTGCATAGATTAGGAAAATGATTGCATTAGTATATTATACTAGTGCAATTTTTATATAAAGAAAGTTAAAGCGTGTGTAAAAAATATGAAAAAAATATGAAAAAATATGAAAAAATGATTGCAATTAATAAAAAAATATTATATTATATATTTAATGAAAACGATATTTGTAGGGTTTGAAATGTTTAATAGTATGAAAATATATAAAAAATAAAATTACATGACAGTAGAGAGGGGAATTTAATATGGAAAAGATATGTGTAATAGGAAGCCTTAATATGGACTTAGTTGTAAATGTTTGTGAAATGCCAAAGAAAGGTCAAACTTTAATAGGAAGCAAATTTAGAGAAATACCAGGTGGAAAAGGTGGAAACCAAGCTGTTGCAGCATCAAGACTTGGTGGAGATGTATATATGATAGGTAAAGTTGGAAATGATGGTTTTGGAGAAAGTTTATTAAAACAATTAAAAGCAGACAATGTAAATACTAAATATGTACAAGTTGAAGAAGGACCAAGTGGTGTAGCTCTTATAACAGTAGATGAAAATGCTGAAAATGCTATAGTAGTTTCACCAGGAGCAAACTTTAAGTTAACAGAAACTGATATAGATAAATGTATAGATGCAATAAAGGAAAGCGCTACAGTAGTAATACAACTTGAAACACCAATAGATACAATAAAATATGCTTTAGAAAAATCGAAAGAACTAGGTAAGTTTACAATATTAAACCCAGCACCAGCAGTTAAGTTAAGCGATGACATTATAAAAAATGTAGATTTATTAACACCAAATGAAACTGAATTAGAGATATTAAGTGGAGTAAGCATAAACTGTGAAGATGATATAAAAAAAGCAGCTAACGTAATGATAGAAAAAGGTGTAAAACAACTTATAGTTACATTAGGATCGAAGGGAAGTCTTTACTTAGATAAAGATACTATGGAATTTAAAAAATCATATAAAGTAGATGCAGTAGATACTACAGCTGCAGGGGATAGTTACACAGGAGCATTATCAGTAGCACTTTCTCAAAATAAGAGTATAGATGAGGCTATGGAATTTGCATCAAAAGTAGGGGCTTTATGTGTTACTAAGGTAGGAGCACAAACTTCAATACCTAATTTATATGACATTGAAAACTACAAATTCTAGTACAATTAATAAAAATTATAATATCTAAATTAAAAAATAATACATATTAAAATCGGAAGTATTATTTTTTAATTTAGTTGAAATAAAATCGGGAGGTAAAATTATGAAAAGTTTAGAACGCAATGCAAACGAAATTAGAAAAAATATCGTTGATATGATTTATTCGTCAAAATCAGGGCATCCAGGTGGATCTTTATCAGCAGTTGAAATACTTACATATTTATACTTTAAAGAAATGAATATAGATCCACAAAATCCTAAAAAGCAAGATAGAGATAGATTTGTACTAAGTAAGGGTCATGCAGCACCTGTTTTATATGCAACACTTGCTCAAAGAGGTTACTTTGATAAAGAGATGTTAAATACATTAAGAAAATTACATTCACCACTACAAGGGCATCCGGATAGCAAGAAATTAGTTGGTGTTGATGTATCTACTGGTTCTTTAGGTCAAGGTATATCAAATGCAGTGGGAATAGCTTTAGGTGCTAAAATAGATAAAAGTAATGTTAGAGTGTACTCATTACTAGGAGATGGGGAAGTACAAGAAGGACTAGTATGGGAAGCGCTTATGGCAGCTGCACACTATAAATTAGATAACTTAGTAGCGATAATAGATAACAATGGATTACAAATAGATGGTAAAAATGAAGATGTAATGAATATATATTCTTTAAAAGATAAATTAAAAGCATTTAATTTAAATGTATTAGAAATAGATGGGCATTCTTTTGAAGAAATAGAAAAAGCATTTGAAATTGCAAAAAATACAAAAGAAATGCCAACAGTTATAATAGCTAAAACTGTAAAAGGTAAAGGGGTTTCATTTATGGAAAATGAAGCAGGATGGCATGGGAATGCTCCTAGTTTAGAACAAAGAAACATAGCAATACAAGAATTAGAGTCTAAGGGGGTATAGTAATGGGATTAGCTACTAGAGAAGCATACGGAAAAGCATTAGTGCAATTAGGAAAAGAAAATGAAAATATAGTAGTATTAGATGCGGATTTATCAAAGTCTACTAAAACAGCAGACTTTGCAAAGGAATATAAAGAGAGATTTATAAATGTAGGTATAGCAGAACAAAATCTAATGGGATTAAGTGCAGGTCTTGCCTCTTATGGAAAAATACCTTTTGCAAGTACATTCGCAGTATTTGCCACAGGTAGAGCATTTGAAATAATAAGAAATTCAATATGTTATCCTAACTTAAATGTAAAAATAGCTGCAACTCATGCAGGTATAACTGTTGGAGAAGATGGAGGATCTCATCAATCGATAGAAGATATAGCTTTAATGTCATCACTTCCAAATATGACGGTAATAGTTCCAGCAGATGAGGCTGAAACTGCTCAAGTAATAAAAGAAGCAGCAAGAATAAATGGACCTGTATATATAAGATTAGGAAGACTTTCAGCAGAGGATATATTTGATGAAAATTATAAATTTGAAGTTGGAAAAGGTGTAACTGTAAAAGAAGGTAATGATATAACAATAGTTACAACAGGTCTTACTACGAATATAGCATTAGAAGCAGCAAAAGAATTAGAAAATGATAATGTTAATGTAAGAGTAATACATATGCCTACTATAAAACCTATCGATGAAGAAATATTAATAAAAGCAGCTAAAGAAACTAAGTGTTTAATTACTTTTGAAGAACATTCAATAATAGGTGGATTAGGCGATAGAGTGTGTGCTGTAACAAGTTTAAAATCACCAGTTAAGGTAAGAAAAGTTGGGATAGAGGATACTTTTGGACAATCAGGTACACCAAAAGAGCTATTACAACACTATGGATTAACTAAAGAAAATATAAAAAATGTAGTAATGGAAGAAATAAATAATTAATAACATAGGAGAGAGATTATGAAAATATTTATAGATACAGCAAACGTAGATGAAATAAAGGAAGCAGCAACATGGGGGATACTAGATGGTGTAACAACAAATCCATCATTAATAGCTAAAGAAGGAAGAGATATAAAAGAAGTAATAAATGAAATATGTGGGATAGTAGATGGACCAATAAGTGCTGAAGTAATAAGCTTAGAGTGTGATAAAATGGTAGAAGAAGCTTTAGAATTAGTAAAGCTACATAAAAATATAGTAATTAAAATACCAATGTGCATAGAAGGATTAAAGGCAGTTAATATATTAACTCAAAAGGGAATAAAAACTAATGTAACTTTAATATTCTCTTCTCAACAAGCGTTACTTGCAGCGAAATCAGGAGCTACTTATGTAAGTCCATTTGTAGGAAGATTAGATGATATAGGTATGGTTGGAATTGATTTAATAACTGAAGTTTCAACTATATTTAAAGCTCATAACATAAAGACAGAAATAATATCAGCAAGTGTTAGAAATCCAATACATGCATCTGAATGTGCATTAGCAGGTTCAGATATTGCTACTATACCATTTAATGTATTAAAGCAAATGGCTAAGCATCCTTTAACTGATATAGGAATAGAAAAGTTTTTAGCTGATTATAAAAATATGTAATTAAAAATTTTGTACAAAAAATACCCCTGCGTCTTAGAAACATACGTAGGGGTATTTTATTATGTATAAATAAAAAACTTATCAGTTAGTACAAAGTACTAAAATCTATTAAATCCATAATATATTAAAGATACCTAATCTGAAATAAAAGTTTATTAAAAGAAGTAGGAGGTTTAATGTGATAAATAAAATAGTAAAGGGGTCCATATTAAATAAATATGCAGAGCCAATTCCAAGCTGTAAAGTAGAACTTTATCTAAAACAGTTACGTAGGGATATATTATTAGCCGAAACTTACTCAGACCAATGTGGAATGTATAGTATTCAGTATGCCATAGATGATAGTAAAGACAATTCAAATAAATGTAGTAATGAAAAGAAAATACCACTAGCTAATATATATTTAAGAGCATACATATGTAAATCTAGCTTAGCTAATACAGGATTTGATATGTTTTGCCAAAGCAACCAAGAATGCACAGACTATATACAATCAGGTATATTATATGACGCAGATGAAGAAGAAATTATAGATCTTATACAAGGAAATCAAGTAAAAGAATATCCAAAATATGATAAATTAACATTAGAAATAAGACGATTAATATATAATATGGATATAACAGATTTAGAAGTAAATAGTGAGCATAATGATATAGAATATGTATCAAAGTTATTAGAGATAGATCAAAAACAGGTACTATATATTATAATATGCCATAGGTTAGAAGCGAATCCTAGCATTGGAACAAGAGCAGCAATTAATCCTCTTAAAGGTTACGTATATTACCCATTTTTAGAATTAGGAATTTTTAGTGATATAGAAGCAATATTATTACAGCTATACACAGACTTTAAAGATATTGATGATATATTAAGTCAAATAAAAAATAAGATAGTAGACTTAGATGAACAAAGTCAAAGAAATACTTTATCAAAAGGAGTAGAGGATAATCTTATATCAGAAATACCAGATGATGAACTTCAAGAAATAATAGAAAATTTAAGCTCATTAAGAAAAGATAATATAATTAGTTCTGCAACAACTACGGGCAATACGAGCATTGAAGAGTTGTTAGATTTATCAGGAACAAGTAGTGAATTGAGAGAAAGTTTTATAGATGCATATACAGCTAATAGTGGAATACTTGAAAGTACATTAGACGAACTAAAAGCCAATGATCCAAATTTCACAGAAGATATGGCAAGAGATTTGCAACACACATTTGCATTAGATGGATTAGTAAGAGGTCGTGTTCCAATGACAAGGGAGCTAGTAGGTGAATTATCTAGAGAGAGCGGTTTGTGGGTTGCAGACTTTGCAGGTAGGTCACATGGTAGATGGGAATCATATATAAGAAGTAGCCAGACTGGGTACCCAGATGATACTGAAGGTGATACAGAAGATGAAAGGATTGCTAATTATGCAGCTAAGTTAGAAGAAAATTTTAGAGAAGAATACCCAGTCGCAGCCGCCGCACATGCAATTGCAACAGAAATGCCTAGCGCAGAATCTGCAAGATCTTTTATAGCACAAAATGTAGAAATGGGAATAGCTGATTATCCTATGGGAGATCTAAATATAGATGGGCTAGTAAATGAAATTCAAACATTATCCCAGTCTAATTTTTCAACAAGATCATTACCATCTGAAGATACTATTAACGATGCAAAAAGGTTGCAAAGAGTACTTCGTATTACAACAGATCCAACTTTAAGCAAAATATTATATGAAAAAGACTTATGTGCACAAAGTATCTATCTTATGGGTGTGGGCAATTTTATAAATCAAATGATAGAACTAGGAGTAGATGAAGATGTAGCTTATGATGCTTATGAAAGTGCTACATCAATTTATGGTGAGCTATTATCAGAGTTTGGAAGGTTAAATAATTTTACAAATACTTTAATACCAAGTGCAGTATCAGGAGTAACTCCATCAGATGAGCAACTAGATAAGATGGGCACGTACAAAAGTTTAGCTGTTCTTACAGGATATGAACAACAACAAAATGTTGAAACTTTATCTCGTGATACAAACATACTAGATGCAGATTATAACACATTATTTGGAAATCTAAGTTATTGTGAGTGTGAGCAGTGCAAATCTGTTCATGGTGCAGCAGCCTATATGGTTGATATGCTTAATTTTTTATCTTATAGAAGTATGAAAAATGAAAGTAGCACTAAATCTGCCAAGAATATATTGTTTGAAAGACGAAGTGATATAGGAAAAATTGAATTAAGTTGTGAAAATACTAATACTAAATTACCTTATATAGATTTAGTTTGTGAAATATTAGAAAATTCAATAAAACCAAACATAGGAGCATATCAAACAACAAAAAAAGAAGATGAACTAAAAGCAATGCCGGAACACATAAATAATAATGTCTACAAAGAGTTATCAAGAAGTATTACTTTTAATAATTTACCATTTAATTTATACAATGAAGAAGCTAGAGAGTATTTAAATTCAATAAACATTAAACTATCAGATCTTGTAAGTATATTTTCAAATAACCTTGAAGAAAAAGAGTATTTAGTAGCACTTGAAAGTTTAGGGTTTAACTATTTTGAAGGTGAATTTATGTTAAATCCATCAAATATACCCCAAGTAGATAAGGATGTATTAACGTCAGATATTATTAATTTTACAGATGTTTTAAATAAAGCGAGTTTAACTTATAATCAGTTAAAAGATGTGTTATCTACAGAATATATTAATCCAAACAATCAACTTGTAGTATTAAATAGTAATAGTTGTAATATAAATGAAATAAAATTTAAAATTTCATATGGATCTATAGCATATAAATTACCTGTGTTAACAAGACTACAAAAATCAACTGGATGGAGATTCTGTGACATAGATATGGCTATACAAAGCTCTAATATAGGTAATAAAAAGGTAGGTAAAAACTTATTTATACAAATAAAAGCAATAATAGATTTAAAAGAAAAATTAAGATTATCTGTTGAAGAAATAATAAGTTTTTATAGAGGATTTAATACAACTAAAGTGTATTTAGAAAATAATGAAGAAATAGTAAATTTATATGATAAGTTATTTTTAAATAAAACAGTATTAAAGGCACAAGACATAGACCAAGCGTTTGTTAGTATATCAGGGAATGAAAAAATATTAGATCATAAAGATACAGTATTAGCATCTCTTAGTTTAAATGAAAGTGAATTAAATCTTATATTAGATCATTTAAAATATTTATTAGATAAAAATTTAAATGATGACATATTATTGACATTGGATAATTTAAGTATTCTAACAAGATACACATATTTAGCAAGAAGTATGGGGTATTCTATAAAAGATTTATTAACACAAATACTTATAATATATGATGATTATAACTTTGATATATTTACAAATCCAACTACAACTTATGATTTTATAAATAAATGTGAAGACATAATAAAATATAATTTTGACTTAAAAACCTTAAAATATTTATTGAGATACACTACAGGAGAAGATAGTTTAATAAGTAAAGATGATATAGTTAAACAATATGTATCCAATTTAAGAAATAATCTTTCACATAGCAATACTAATTTACATGATGACATTATGATTGAACAAACTAGTATTGAATTTAATCTTAAAACTTCAACATCAGCATATATATTAACTCAAATGCCATATGGTCTATTAAGAGAGATGGAATATATCAAACCTAATTTAATTAATTTTATGAAAAATGATTTAGATAAATTATTATTAAAAAATAATGAAGACGAATATTTATATGAAATAAATCAAGAAAATTTTAAAAACATATTCTTCGTTTATTATTTGATTTTTAAAATGTCTATATTAATAAAGAAACTAAAAATAGAAACAGAAGAATTGATATTTATACAACAAAATTCATACCGTCTAAATTTAATGAGTTTTGCATATTTACCTATACGCGAGACTGATGATGATGTAATGTATGATCAGTGGTTAAACTTAGTTAAATTATATAAACTTAAAAAAATATATCCTAAGCATGATGAAACATCTATATTTAAAGTGTTAGAAACAGCTACGGCAGCTCATACCCTGAGTGAATTTAATCAAGAGTTATCTAATTTAACTTATTGGGATATTAAAACATTAGAAACATTACAAACTCACTTTTTTGTAGAAAGTGCACAGCATGATATTGATTCAATATTAAGATACTATGAACAGGTATCTAATATTTATAAAAGTGGAATAAAAGTAGATGACATATTGGAATATGCAAATATAGATATATACACTTATGAAAATAATAATAAAGCAAAGTCTATAGCAAACTCTATAATACAAGTTGTAAAATCTAAATTCTCTAATGAAAATTGGCTAAATATAAGTGCAAATATACAAGATAAAATTAGAGTTAAAAAAAGAGATTCACTAGTATCTTACCTATTAAATAAAGACTCAAATAAAAGGTTTAAAACTACAGATGATTTATATGAATACCTATTAATAGATAGTCAGATGTCACCTTGTCAATTGACAACAAGAATACTACAAGCAAATACAACAATACAATTATTTGTTCAAAGATGTTTAATGAACCTAGAAAACTATAAAATATCTTTAAATGATATTGATTGGGAACAATGGAATATTTGGATGAAAAACTATAGAGTATGGGAAGCAAATCGATTAGTATTTTTGTATCCAGAAAACTGGATAGAACCAGAATTAAGACGTGATAAAACTCCTTTCTTTAAAGAGCTTGAGGATAAACTAAATCAAAATGAAATAACCAACGAATATGCAGAAGAGCTGTTTATGCAATATATTGAAAAATTAGAAGAAGTAGCTCACCTAAAAACGTGTGCAATACACAAACAAGTAGAAAATGATAAGAAAATAGTTCATATAGTAGCTAGAACTAATGAACAACCATACAACTATTATTATAGAAATCAAGAAATCATAGATGGAAATATGATTTGGGGTCCATGGGAAAAAATAAATATAGGTATAAATGCAGAGCAAATGGTATTGTTTATTTTAAATAGAAAACTTCATATGTTCTGGTTAGATATAGATGATAAACCTTATAAAGAACAAGATTTAGGCAACCAGTCAAGCTCAGGAAAAGATGCTAGAAAATATATGAATATTAAATTATCTTGGAGTGTATACAAAAATAATAATTGGACACCTATAAAAACATATCCTAATGATATACCAATAACAGTATATGACTCTTTTTGTACTCAATTACACAATATAGTTAATTTAAGGGTAGGTTTAAATAGTAATAAAAGTGTAGCTACTTTTGTGATATATAATAATTTACGCAACTTAAAAGGTGACATCGCTGGTGCTTATTATTTATATTTTAATGGGAAAATGTATGACATTAAAAGAACTATTTATACACCATTTACCCAAACTCCATATACACAGGATATAGTTAATAGTACATTAGCACAGGTATATAGCATATATTTTAAATGTTTAGATAGTAAA
The DNA here is from genome assembly GCF_024723825.1 of Romboutsia lituseburensis. Classification (NCBI taxonomy): domain Bacteria; kingdom Bacillati; phylum Bacillota; class Clostridia; order Peptostreptococcales; family Peptostreptococcaceae; genus Romboutsia; species Romboutsia lituseburensis. Next base: position 572,523 of record NZ_JANQBQ010000001.1, on the reverse strand, counting down.
AAAGTTTATAACTCATTATTTAATAGAGGAGTAGATCAAGAGTTAATATCCTGTATAGGCAGCAACTATAAAATATCAACAACAGATTGGTACAATAAACTAGCATATGTACCTCAATATATGAATTATGAATATAATTATCTTAAAAAAAATGATACTGATGATATTACTTTATGGATTAGAGATGATTTTAAATACGATTGGGGAATGGTATTAAGATATAAACCATGTAATTTAATTATCCCTCTAGATACAAATCCTAAATATCCAGATGGACCATTTGTGTATCAAGATAATAATAGAGAATACTATATTACATTATATTATAAATTTACTCAAACCAGTGATGCTGTATCTTGGCAAACATACCCACTATATCATCCTTATGCAAACGTATTTATAAGAGAGCTCGATAGATGTGGAATAGATGGGCTATTAAATAGAAATATACAGCTTATGCCTAATACAACGTATCCTAATAGCTTTAATTTCAAAGCTACCTATAATCCACACATATGTGTAGGAATTCAAATGGGAGGTAAGGATTATAAAGAAGATCCAAATAGTGAAATAGTAGATTTTTCAGATTATGGAAGTTATTCAATGTATAACTGGGAAATATTCTTCCACATACCAATGCTTTTAGCAAATAAATTAAATCAAAATCAAAAATTTGAAGAAGCTCAAAAATGGTATCACTATATATTTAATCCAACATTAATATCAGATGAACCTATACCAAATAAATATTGGATAACTAAACCATTTTATAAAACAACAACAACTGAGTATGCAAATGAAGAAATTAATAATTTGATGAAAAATAAAATTAGTACGCAAAATCAATCTGCAATAAATGCATGGAGAAAAAATCCTTTTGATCCACATAAAATAGCAAGAACAAGAACTGTAGCTTACCAAAAGAATGTAGTGATGAAATATATAGATAATATAATAGATTGGGCGGATTATCTATTTACTAAGGATACTTTTGAATCTATAAATGAAGCAACTCAATTATACGTAATAGCTGCTAAGATACTAGGACCTAAACCTATTAAACTTAAAGCAAAAGATAATATCGCATTAACTTATAATCAATTAGAAACATTTGGTATAGATAAATTTGGAAATGGATATGCAGAAAATGCAATACCAATAAAAATTAGAGACACTATGACTAAAGATGAAAAATCACAACTTAAAGAAAATTTATCTAAGTTATCATATCCAAACTTGAGTAGTTTGTATTTTTGTATAACTCCTAATGATATACTTTTTAAGTATTGGGATAGAGTAGCAGATAGATTATTTAAAATTAGAAACTGTATGAATATAGAAGGAATATTAAGAGAGCTTGATTTATTTGAGCCACCAATAGATCCATCTATATTAGTGAAAGCAACAGCAGCAGGAGTAGATATAAACTCTATATTAGATGATACTAGTAGTATTAATGTCCCATATTATAGATTTAAAGTATTAGTAAAAAAAGCATCGGAGCTATGCTTCCAATTACAATATTTAGGTAAATCACTATTAAAAATACTTGAAACTAAAGATGCAGATGAACTAGCCAATATATCTTCAACAGTATCAAATGATATATTAGATTTATTAAAAACTATTAATGAAAAAGAAATAGATTCAGCACAATGTGACTTAGATTCACTAATTAATTCTAAAGATACTCTTCAAATAAAGAAAAATTACTATTCAAACTTAGAAAAATTAATTCCAGCAGAAAAATCACAAATATCAATGATTACATTTGCGATGGCTTCTAAAATTACTGCATCAGTTCTTAGTAGTATCTCAGGAGGGTTGAGTGTTATTCCCGGATTTGATGCAGGTATATCTGGATTTGGTCCCCATAGCACAATTTCACAGCCAGAGTATGTCAATGGGTTCCAAGCCTTTGCAGATATGAGTAGTAGTGCAGCAGATACATTTTCCTTAGAAGCAGAGTTATCAGAACTTTTAGCAGAGGTAGAACGAAACTATAAAGAATGGCAGTATGAAATAGAATCAGCAAACTCAGATATTAATTCTATGGATCAACAAATAAAATCAGCTCAAATAAGACTTGATATAGCTAAAGATAATTTACAAAATCAAATACTAGAAATAAGAGACCAAGAAATATTGTCAGAGTTCTTTGAAAGCAAGTATACTAATTCAGAGCTTTATAACTGGATGATAACACAAGTATCAACAGTATACTTTAAAGCTTATAAATTAGCATATAATGTAGCTAAAAAGGCACAAAAAGCTTATGAATATGAATTAGGCAAAAAAGTATCATTTATACAAGTGGGATACTGGGATAGTCTTAGAAAAGGTCTATTATCAGGAGATCGATTATATCAGGATATTAAAACTATGGAAATGTCATATATAGATGAAAATGAGCGCCAGTATGAATTGACTAAGAATATATCATTAAACAAATTAAATACAGTAGCACTTCAACTACTAAAAGAAAATGGATATTGTTATATAAGTATACCAGAATTAGTATTTGATATGGATTATTATAATAACTATTTTAGAAGAATAAAATCAGTAAAAATATCTATTAAATGTGAAAAAGAACCATACACTACAATTAGCTGTATATTAACATTAAGTAAAAATGAGTATAGAGTAAATGAAGATGTAACCAATGGATATATTAAGACTGCTAATGATAATAGATTTGTATCTGCTCATGTACCTACAAATTCAATACAAACAAGTGATGGAGATTATGATGATGGAATGTTTGAATTTAACTTTAATGATGAACGATATTTACCATTTGAAGGAGCAGGAGCAATAAGTGAATGGTCAATACAATTAAACTCAGATTATAAACAATTTGATTTTGAATCTATAACAGATGTTATAATTCATATGGACTATACTGCAAAGGGAGCTACAGATACTGAGTTTCTTGAAATAGCAAGAGCAGAAATAAAAGAAGCAATAATTACAAAGTAAGCTTAATTATTTTATAGATCAAGTTTTTTATAACTGATCAAAATAAAGGCTATGAGTGAATTCATAGCCTTTATTTAAAATATTTATGAGAATTAAAAAGTATAGATAGGAGTTAAAAAAATGGAGAGTACTATAAGTAAAATACCTATAGTTTTTGAAGAAAATATTAATCCGAATTTAGAAAATGTAAAATATGTAATGAGAAATTGTGACTACAATGCACATTTTTTAGAAAATGAAGTTATACTTTATTTAAATCAGTATTCAATTGATGAAATATTAGAAAATAATAAAGAAGAATTACAACAAAATAAAAACTTATTTTGGAAAATATATAATAAACTTTTCAATAAAGATAACACTTCTTTAATAGAATCAGAAATAAAGCCCAATAATATATTAAAGTTAAAATTCCACAATTGTAATAAGGAAACCAGGTTTTTAGTAGAAGAAGAGTTACCATATTATATAAACTATATAAAAGGAAATAATAAAGAAAATTGGATACAAAACAAACCGGCATATGTAAAAATTAAACAACAAAATCTATACAAAGGAATAGATATAGTTTATTATGAGCAAGAAAACAAATTATCATATGATTTTATGATAAGTAAAAATGCAAATCCTAAAGATATAAACTTTTCAATCGAAGGAAGTAGCAATATAGAAATAGATGAAAATGGAGATATAAACATATCAAAAGACATATCAATCGTTATTATTAAAAAACCTAAAACCTATCAAATAATAAATGAAAAAATAGTGGATATAGATAGTAGATATGTATTAGATGCAAATAATATTAAATTTGAAATAGAAGAGTATGATAAAAGTATAGATTTAATAATAGATCCTACAGTTGAGCATGTAAATATAATAGGTGGTAGTAAAGAGGATAGTTTAGAAGATTCAGTATTAGACAAAAAAGGTAACATTTATTTAATAGGTAAAACATTATCTATAGACTATCCATTAATAGGTGAACAATCTCAAACAATAAGCTATGATACATTTTTACTAAAGCTAGATAAAGATGGAAACACAGTCTACTCTATAAGAGTAGGTGGAAGTGATGATGATGAAGGTAAGAGTATTGCTGTAGATAGTGAGGGTTGTGTATATATTACAGGCAGAAGTAAATCTAATGACTTTCCATTGAAAAATGAAATACAAAATTACTCAGGGGGATGGGATGTATTTTTAGCTAAAATAAAAATACAAGAAGATAAAACCACTAAAAAAGAAAATGGAAATTTACTATTTTCTACTTATTTAGGAGGAAGATACGATGACTGTGCAAATTCTATTTGTGTAGATAATAGCAATAATGTATATATTACAGGATATACGAATTCATCTGATTTTCCTAAAAGCCATGTAGATGATACACAAATTAATAAAGATATATTTATAACAAAATTACAAATAGATGATAATATATCTTCCAATTCTAAAGTATTAAATACAAAGCTATTAAATGGAGAGCAAGGAGAAGGAAATTTTATAAGTATAGATAATAATGATAATATATATGTAGTTGGTGAAGTAAAGACAGATAAATTCCCAGTAGAGAAAAAAATCTATAATTTTAAAGGAGAGAAAGATATTTATGCAATAAAATTATATCCAAGTATGAATATAAAATTTGCTACTTACTTAAATCAGGGTATATATAATAGTGCAAACGCATTAGTCGTTGATTATGATCAAAACATATATATAACAGGATATACAGTTAAATATGATTACTCGAACAAAGATGTATGTATATATAGAATAAATAAATGGGGTGAAATAAACTTAAATAAGAAACTAGAAGGCGATAAAGATGAAGAGGGATTGGCGATAAATGTTGATAAATATGATAACATATACGTGGGTGGATACACCTCATCTTCGAATTTTCCTATATTAAATTCATGTATTAGATATAATGTAGGTCAATATGGTTTTTTGACTAAGCTAAATAGTTATGGAGATATAGTATTTTCAACATACTCAGGAAAAAGCGACTGTAAGACTGCAATAAATTCAATTAATTTAGATAAAGATAGAAATATATATATATCAGGAAATACAAGTGTTGAAACTATGTCTTTTACAAGAGGTTTAAGTAGCGAAAATCAAAATATATTTATAGTTAAAATAAGTCAAGAACCTGAAGTGATTAAGAAAGTAGTTGAATTTGCAGATATAAATTTGATTGCAAAATTAGAAAAAAATATATTGACTGAAAAAGAAGTTAGTGAGTTATATAGTCACCCAAATGAAATAAATCCAGTTTATTTTTATATAAGTGAAGAAACTGAAAAGGTAGAAAAAAATATAGATATTGGCAATTGTGGTAAAGTAAGTGGTTTAATTGAAATGAAAAATATAATAGTAACTCTAGGAATAGAATATAAAATAGGACTAGTGCTTGGCAAAAATGATATGAGCAATCTAAATATATTTGATTTAGTAGAAGGATATGCTCAAAATAAGATAGATTATGGATGTGTATATAAAAATAAGCAAAATCCAACAATTGATGATTTTAAAATAAAAATAGAAGTGAATGATATGCCAATTAGTGAATTTGATGATTATTATATTTTTAATATAATAGGTAAAATATATATTGAATATTAAAGAAAATACTTAATAAATAAAGGTATATAAAATTTAAAAAGTAGCACTAGTTTTTTTAAACACTCTAAATATGTTAAACTATGAGGTGATTTTTAGTATAATAAGATAGGATTAAGTATTATACTAAAATATAAACAAGAAACGAGGATAAACATAGATGAGATCTACAAATATACTAGATGAAATTTCTGATGGGAAATTATATGATATAGAAGATATAGTAAAAGCAGATACATGTGGTTGTAATGGATGTAATGATTGCTGTTGTGATGTTGGAGAATTAGTAGTGCTTACACCTTTTGATATATATGAAATGGTAAGCTATTTAGGTGTTGAGTTTGATAAACTGATAGGAAATAAGATTGAGTTACGTAAAAATAATAAAATATCATTACCATACTTAAAGATGCAGGATAATAATAAAAAGTGTAGCTTTTTAAACGAAGAAGGCAGATGTATGATTCACTCTAAACGTCCAAATATTTGCCGTTTATTCCCTCTTGGCAGAGCATACCAAGATGATACTTTTAAGTACTTTTTACAGGTAGGAAACTGTCCTAAAGAAGATTTAAAAGATGTTAAGGTAAAAGAGTGGGTAGGAATTGAAAACTATGATGAAAATAAAGTATTTATTTTAGAGTGGCATAAGTTTATTAAGGCACTAGGTTTCCGTTTAAAGTTTGTTAGAGATGAAAAAGAACTTGAAGAAATTAATGAAATTCTATTAGACAGTTTTTATCGTGTAAAAGTAGGAGAAGGAGAGAATTTCTACTCTGTATTCTTTAAAGACTTACCTATGATAAAAAATAGATTAGGAATTATATAGCAGTATAAATTAAGAATAAATTTAAATAACCCTACGTCTGAAAAACAGACTCAGGGTTATTTTAGTTTTAATTATTAAGACTTAAGGGTATGTATTTAATAAATAAGTAATTAAAATTAATAAATACATATACTATATAAAAATAGGCGACGGAGGATTACTATATGAATGGAAAAATAATATTAAACTTAGCAATGAGTTTAGATGGATATATAGCAGATGAACAAGGTGGATATGAGTGGATAGTTGGAGACGGCAACTCTACACTTAATACAGAAAATAAATGGGATCATAATAAATTTTTAGAAGGAATTGATATTGTGGTTATGGGAAGAAAGTGCTATGATCAAGGATTTCATAAGGACTTTAAAGATATAGATGTATACATAGCAACTTCACAAGATATGGATGATTATGAGAATTATCATTTTATAGGAACAGATATACTAAAGACTATAATTGAGTTAAGAGATGAAGGTAAAAAGATATACTTATTTGGCGGAGGTGGAGTAATAGATAACTTTACTAAAGCTGATATTATAGATGAATATATTATTGGAATCATACCTACTATTTTAGGTAAAGGAAGAAAACTATTTTTAGAAAATAATCCTAAAATAGATTTAAAACTTAATTATTACTCAGTTGAAGATGGCATTGTAGTTATGAAATATTTAAAAAGAAATAAATAAGAAATATTAAAAAATCCACCGTATAAAAGCATGGTGGATTAAAAATAATTATATTACGATGTTTTTCAATTATTTTCAATAAATCACCTCTTTAAATTTATAAGTTAATGTATATAATTTCAGTACATATCTAAATAAATTTCAATAAATAATTAGTTTGTAAATAATTCTATAATTAAAGATACAACTAAAATAATAAAAGTAAGAATATATAAAATCATAATAGAAGTTATTTTTTTAGATTTTTTATAATTATTAATAGCCATATACATATCTGGGATCCATCCTATAATAAGTGCAAAAAATATTAGAGGTTGACCAATATAAAAAAAACTTAAAAATATAAGGACTAACCCCGTTGCAGTAAATATATTAAAGTTATTATTTTTAAATGAGAAAAAATTTTTCAAGTAAGCACCTCCTAAAGTTAACTATTTAATTATAGGGTAAAATCAACGATTATTCAATGAATAGGCTATATTAATTTACATAATTTGGTAATTATTAGATTATATGATATAATCGCAATGGGAAATTTTATAAATTATTTATAAGATAATATCAAAAATTAAGGGGACGTATTATGAAAAGGAAAAAAGGATTATTATGCGCATCTATATTATTGACATTAATATTACCAGGATGTAGCAAAAAACAAGTAGATGTTAATGTATTAGCAACTACAGATTTACATAGCCTAGTGCCACAAGCAATGGTAGAGTATGTAGATAGTGAAAGAAAAAAAGATGCAAATATAACTGTAGTTGATGCAGGGGATTTTTTTGATATTAAAGACCCTAAGATGCAAACGTGGTTTAGATCAAAAGAACTGTACGATGATAAAGGGAAAGTATATTCAAGAGAAGGAGAACCTCCAGTTGTAAAAGAAATGTATCAATTAAAATATGACGCTATAGCTCTTGGAAACCATGAGTTTATATCAAATAACAAATCTACATTAGATGAACTAATATCACATTATGAAAAAAATAATATGCCTATACTGTCAGCAAATACATATAAAACTAATGGAGATAATTACACCAAACCATATATTATAAAAAAAATTAAAACAGATGAAGGAACTATAAAATTAGGTATTTTAGGACTTACAATTAAAGAAGTTAATGATGAAGGGTCAAGAGACTTAAAAGACATGCCATCTTATAAAAATCAATTGTACATGAATGATTTGGTAGAAGATGCTAAAAAATGGACTAAAATAATGAAGGAAAAAGAAAAATCAGATATAATAGTCGCAGTAGCACACAGTGGAGAAAAACCTAAAAAACCTAGACATCCAGGTAATAGAATTCAAGACTTAGCTCAAGATGTAGAGGGAATTGATGCAATAGTTGCAGGTCATACTCATGTAGCATTTGAACAACATGATTATAAAAATAAAAATGGTGAAGATGTAATAGTAACACAGCCTGGAAAGCATGGAGAATGTATATCTAAAATTAATTTTAAAGTTGAAAATAAAGATGGGGGCTGGAAAGTGATAGACAAAGATAGTAGTATAGTTAAATTTCAATAATATATAAATTAGATATTATGCGGGAGGAATATTATGAACAGTGAAAAATTTGAACTATTATGCCAAGGAGACAGTAGAATACTTAAAATATATGCACACAGAGGTGAAGTATATATAGTAGAAGCAGGATCTATGGTTGCAATGACACCAAGCTTTGATTTAAATGTAAAAGCAGGTGGAATAGGAAAAATGTTTGGAAGATGGATGTCTGGAGAAAGTGCATTGCTTCAAGAATACACAGCTTTGGATGATGGAGAACTATTATTAGCACCTACAGCATCAGGCGATATAACTAAGATTGATTTAGATGGAAGCAAGAGTTTAAGAATAAGTAACGGTAACTTTCTAGCTTGTACTGAAGGTATAGATTTAGAAACAAAAGCAAGAATAAAAGGTATATTAGGTAGTGGAGAAGGAATATTTGGGCTTAGGGCCAAAGGTGTTGGAACATTATTTGTAAATTCTTGTGGTTCAATATATAAGATAAACCTTACAGAAGGACAAGAATACATAGTAGATTCTAGCCATTTAGTTTTATGGGATGATGATATGGAATACTCAACAGAACTAGCATGTAAAGGGGTAGCGTCATCATTTTTTAGTGGAGAAGGTTTTGTAGCTAGATTCAAAGGTCCAGGTGAAATATTAATTCAAACTAGAAATCCTGTAGTTTTATCTCAAAATGGCTAAAATTAATAAAAGCAGATATTTTTAGGGAACGATTATAAAAATATAGGAGAATATAATATGAATAATATTAAAATTAATAAACTATCTGCAAATGATAACATTCCATATGATTTGCTGTATCTAGCAGATCCATCTATTGAATCTGTCAATGAATGTATAGCCAGAGGGGATTGTTATATTGCGTACAAGAATAACGAACTTGTAGGTGCATATATTTTAATAAAAACACGACCATCAACATTAGAACTTGTAAACATTGCGGTTTGTGAAGAATATCAAGGACATGGTATAGGCAAAAAATTGTTACATAGTGCTATTGATATAGCCAAGAAATCAAATTCTAAGACTTTAGAAGTTGGAACAGGAAACTCTAGTATATCTCAACTAGCTTTTTATCAAAGATGTGGTTTTAGAATAGTTGGTATAGACAGAGACTTTTTTAAAAAACACTATAAAGAAAAGATTGTAGAAAATGGCATTGAATGTATAGATATGATTAGATTGAGTATAGATTTATAAAAATGAGGTAAAAAAATGGACAGATATGAAGAAATAAGAAAGAGCATTATTAATTTTAGAGATGAAAGAGATTGGAAGCAATTTCATAATCCAAAAGATATAGCAATATCATTAAATATAGAAGCTGGAGAATTACTAGAATGTTTTCAATGGAAAAGTAATCATGATATTGAAGAAATTTTAAAAAGTAGTAAGAGAGAATCTATAGAAGATGAAATAGCTGATGTAGCTAATTATTTAATACTTTTATGTAATGAATTAGATGTAGATCTTTTTGATGCTGTGGAAAGAAAGATAGAAAAAAATAGAGTAAAGTATCCAGTAGACGAATTTAAAGGAAGCTCAAAAAAATATAATGAGTAAAATACAATAAGGATACTATTTATCAATTAGTAGATAAATACAAAACTATATTAATCATATATAAATGAGGGTTTATGGTGTTTTTAGGCTAACTAAAAATATATACATAAACTCTTTTTAATATATAAACTTATTAAATTTAAAATAATTAAAAAAATTCTAAATAATACTTTAAAAATATATCTAAACATTATATAATAAAAACAAATACAGGTAAATATTGGCAAATCTGGGGAAATCCAGAGACGCAAAGCTAAAGGGGCTAAGGTTGTATAACTATGCCAGCCAGTTGCCGAAGAATAAAAATTCTTTGTTTATATAGGTCTATTTTGTTATGTCTATTTTTAAGGTAATGCAAAATAATAATCTATGTTTATTTTTGATGGCAACTATCCTTTTCGGATAGTTTTTTATTTTTTAGAATTTTATTTTTTAGCTTAAATAATATGACCTTGGTTTTTAATATTAAAAATGAGAGGGAGACATTATGAAGAAAAAAATATCAGCAGTAGTAGCAGTATCAATGATAGCTACTAATATTTCACCAGTGATTAATGCGTATGCAAATGAGGTAGTAAAAGACAACGTAAAACTTACAGAAGCAAAAGAAATACGTGAAGCTCAAATTAAAAAGTTTGATTTAAAGAGTTATTCAAATTTTGAAGAATATAACTCAAAATTTAGAGTAAACACAGATGAAATAAAAACAATCTCTAATAATGGAGGAAAATATGCTTCAAGTTCTATAGACAGGGCAATAGACAACAATCTATCAACTCATTGGGAAACAGGAAAGCCAAACAGCGAAATATTTAAAAATGAAGTTGTAATAGAGTTTAATAATTTAGAAACCATAGATAGAATAGCTTATGCTACAAGACAAGATGGTGCAAAAGGTAAAGGATTTCCGAATGCATTTGAAGTTTATTCATCAATTACAGGAAAAGATGAAGATTTTAAATTAGTATCAACAGGTAGTCATTCAACTACTGGAGATATGATGGAATTTAAATTTGATACCATAACTACTAAAAAAGTTAAATTTGTATTCAAAGAAGCAAATCAAGGATGGGCAAGTGCATCTGAATTTTGGTTTTATAAAGAAGATAAAATAATAGATAAATTAAGTCAAATATTTAAAGATGATAATATGAATCAAGTATCAGAAGAATTTAATACAATGGAAAAATTAAATGCTTTTGAAGAAGAAGCTAAAACTCATCCTTTATATAATAATTTTAGAGAAGATATAGAAAATGCAAAATTAATATTAGAAAATAGAGATGTTAATTTTGTAAATGCTAAAGTGTCACCATTTATAAACTTTGGAGATGTAAGATTACCTAAATATGATAGTTCATTTAAAGTATCATCAGATAAAATAGCAAGTATAACAACAAATGGTGGCCATTATGGATCAAGTAATATAGAAAAAGCTATAGATTCAGACGTAAATACATCTTGGCACTCAGGTAAACAAAATAGCGATACGCATACAAATGAAGTTATATTAACGTTAGATAAAGTAACTACATTAAATAGAATAGTATATACTGCACCTCAAAGTACATATAGAGGGTTTGCAGAAAGTTTTGATATATATGCATCAACTACATCAAAAGGGGATACTTTCAAACTAGTAAGTAGTGGGGTAGCATCAAAAACTAAAGACTCTGTAGAAATAAAGTTTAATCCAACAGAATTTAGAAGAGTTAAGTTTGTATTCAAAAAAGGATATGAAAACTGGGCATTAGCATCAGAGTTTGGTCTATATTACCAAGATGAAGTAAAAGACAAGGTAGAAGACTTATTTACAAACAATTTATATAATGAGTTAAAGAAAGAGTATAATTCTATAGAAGTTATAGAAAAGCTTGAAAAAGAAGCAAATAATCATCCTTTAAAAGATACTCTTATTGAAAAAATCAATATAGCAAAAGATATATTAAATAATAAACAGCAAACTATAAAGATTGTAGAAGCAGAGCAACATGGAAATATGGAAAAGCATGCACGAGAAACTTTAAAATTTGGATTTGGAAGTAATAATCAACCAACAGGTGTCTTAGCTAAGCCAGGAGATAAGTTAGTTGTATATGTAGAGGCAGAACAAGGTAAACCACTACCTAAAATCTTCTTCTCTCAACAAGAAGGTAGCTGGGCTAGTTGGGGAAGAACTGTTGATTTAAAACCAGGTAAAAATATAATAACTGTACCTAAGGTATCTCAGGAAGCGAATTATGGTCATAAGGTTGTATCAGGAGGGCCAGTATATTTAATAAATCCATATACTGAGCAAGAACAAGGAAAAGCTCCAATTATAAGGTTTGAAAGTGGAGCAGAATTATTCCCATACTTTGATGAAAACACTAATGAAAAAGAGTTCATAGGATTCTTAAAAGAGTATAAATCAAAGGTGGATGCCGATATTAAAGCAAATCCAGATGTAGCTAATAGACAAGTAATAGATACATTTGAGTTTAAAACAGAGCATATGTTTTTCACAGGTACAGCAAGTGGAGCTTATGAGGCTTATATTAATAAAGGGGTTAAGCCACTTGATACTATAAAGTCATGGAACAATTACATGAAAGTGCTATTTAAATATTATGGATTAGATGGAAATAATGAATATGATGATCCTAAATATATAAGAGAAAATATAAGACTTGCTCAACCTTGGGGATATATGTATGCAGCAGGGGATCATATAGGGGTTCAAGGTGATGTCATGACTAAATTATGTATACCATTTGAAGATAGAAATAGTTCTAACTGGGGTATAAGTCATGAGATTGGCCATAGAATGGATATGCAAAAAAGACTTTATGGTGAGTCAACTAATAATATGTTAGCTTTATACATGGATTATTATTATGATTTACAGCCAGGTAATTCTGTACCTTATGAAAAGATATACGAAAATGTAATGAGCGAAAATTCTAATGAGTTTGTAACTGGTGAATATTTTGAAAGAATCGCACCGTTTTGGCAGTTAGAATTATACTATCCTGGTTATTGGGCAGAATTTAATAGCTATTACAGAGAAAGAGATAAAGATATAACTATATTATCAGGAGATAAGCAAGAAGAAAGCAAAACTAAGCACATAGTAGAGTTTTCATCAGAGATACTAGGAGTAGATTTAAGTGAATACTTTGCTAGACATGGATTCCCTGTAACTGATGAAGTTAAATCTGAAATGGCCGCTAAGTATAAAAAACCTGATAAAAAACTTTGGTACTTAAATGATAAATTGGTTAAATATAATGGACAAGGTTTTGTAGATGGAGTACAAACTAAATTAAATTTAAGTAGTGAAAATGAAAAAATAAAATTAAAATTTAGTGTAACTGAAAATGGAAAAGATGACTTACTTGGATATGAAATACTTAAAAATGGAGAAGTAATAGGATTTACTGAAAAAGAATACTTTGTTGATGAAGCTAGTGATTTAACTAAAAATGATAAGTATACAGTTATAGCTTATGATAGAAGGTTAAATACTAATTCACCAGTTACTTTAAATTCACAAGGACCAAACTTAATAGTTAATCAAAATAATATAACAATTAAGTTAAATGAAGAGTTTAACCCATCAGATTACTTTACAGCTACTGATTATAACGGAAATAATATCAAGTCAGATGTAAAGATAATAAAAAATAATATAAATACTAATAAGCATGGAGAATATGATTTAGTATTAGAAGTTGAAAGTAATGGTTGCAAAATAATAGAAAATATAAAAGTAAATGTAGTAAGTAATTATGAATATTTATCTGATTTAGAAGTGGTTTCTTCAAAGGTAGGATATGGTAAGCTAGAAAAAGATAAATCACCAGATGGAAGAACTATAACTTTATTAAACAATGGAAACAACATTACATACAAAAAGGGTATAGGTGCTCATGCAAACTCTGAAGTTGTATATAATGTAGAAAATAAAGGATATGATTATTTTGAAAGTAACATAGGAATAGATCAATCTAGAAAAGGTAAAAATTCATCTGCAACATTTGAAGTATACGTAGATGGAGAAAAGAAATATAGTAGTAAAACATTTAAAGCTGATACAAATGTTGAACATATAAAAGTAGATATAAAGGGTGCTAAAGAAGTAAAACTTGTAACAACAGATGCTAATGATAGTAACTCTAATGATCATACAATATGGGGAGAAGCTAAATTTACTACTAATAACTCTAAGCCAAGCTTAACAATACCTGAATCAATAGCTACTAAAATTGGAGAACCTATAAATATAAATGAAGAATTTAGTGCTATTGATGTAGAAGATGGAGACATAACTAAAAAAGTAGAAGTAACTGGAGAAATTGATTTTAATAAATCAGGTAAATACATTCAAACATATAAGGTATCAGATAGTAATGGAAATGAAGTTACTAAAACTAGAGCTATATATGTTGTAAATATGGAAGATAGTGAATACTTAAGTGACTATAATTGGAAATCAGCAAATATTGGTTGGTCAAGTATAAAAAAAGACAAGGCAGTAAGTGGAAATGCTATAAGGCTTACAAATGTAGATAATAAAGAAGTATCATACCAAAAAGGTATAGGAACTCATGCAACATCAAATATTATTTATGATTTAACTGATATAGATGCATCATACTTTACTTCATATATTGGAGTAGATAGACAAATGTTTGGAACTGTTGGTTCTGTGGAATTTAAAGTACTATTAGATGGCAAGGAAGTTTATACTAGTGGTTTAATGAAATCAAAAGATGTCCAAAAGTATGTAGAAATTAACATTGCAGGATCTAAAGAACTAAAATTAGTTGTAACTGATGGTAACAATGGAATAGGTTCAGACCATGCTAACTGGGCAGATGCCAAACTTCACTTTGCAAAAGAAGGAACATCTAATGAAGTTGTTAATTAATAAAAAGCACATTAATGTAAAATAAAATTATCATATACCCTACGTCTGAGAATCAGACGTAGGGTATTTTAATATAAAAAATAAAAAAAACTATTGACTTGGAGTTAACACCAACTATTATACTGTCAATATAGCAACACAAAATATACAAAAAAAGGAGAATTTAAATGAGTTTAAATATTTTAAATAAAATCAACAATCCAAAAGATTTAAAAATACTATCGAGAGAAGAATTACATACATTATCAACAGAGATAAGAGATGTATTAATAAAAAGAGTAAGTACAACAGGTGGTCATTTTGGACCAAACTTAGGTATGGTAGAAGCAACTATAGCACTTCACTATGTGTTTAATTCACCAGTAGATAAGTTTGTATACGATGTATCTCATCAATCATATACACACAAAATATTAACTGGAAGAAAAGAAGCATTTACAAATCCTGAAAAGTTTAAAACTGTTACAGGATACACTGAACCTAAAGAAAGTGAACATGACTTCTTTACAGTAGGTCATACATCAACTTCAATAAGCTTAGCTTGTGGATTAGCAAAAGGAAGAGATGTAGTAGGTGGTAAGGAAAATATCGTTGCTATAATAGGTGATGGTTCTCTAAGTGGAGGAGAAGCTTACGAAGGATTAAACAATGCAGCAGCATCGGGAAAAAATATAATAATATTAGTAAATGACAATGATATGTCTATAGCCGAAAATCACGGAGGATTATACCAAAACTTAGCTTTACTTCGAGAAAGTGAAGGAAAGGCAGAGCATAACTTCTTTAAATCATTTGGATTTGACTATCACTTTGTTAAAGATGGAAATGATATTGATTCATTAATAGAAACTTTTAAAAAAGTTAAAGATACTGATCATCCAGTAGTAATTCATATGCACACTGTAAAAGGTAAAGGATATGATGATGCAGAAGTAAACAAAGAAGCATTCCACTGGGTAATGCCATTTGATTTAGAAACTAAAGCACCATTATTTAGTGGTGAATATGTTAAATCTTATGGAGATATAACAAGTGATTTCTTAGTAGAAAAAGCAAGAAAAGATAAAAGTATAGTAGGAATAACTGCAGCTACGCCAAATATAGTTGGATTAGCTGGACTTAGAAATGAGTTTAAAGATCAATATGTAGATGTTGGGATAGCTGAAGAACATGCAATAGCACTTGCATCAGGTATAGCTAAAAGAGGTGGGAAACCAGTAGCATCATTTATAAGTTCATTTATACAAAGAACTTATGATCAACTATCTCAAGACCTTGCAATAAATAATAACCCAGCAACTATATTAGTTAACTGGGGAGGGATAAGTGGTGGTGATGTAACTCACTTAGGATTATTTGATATACCTCTAATATCAAATATACCAAACATAGTATACTTAGCACCTACAACTAAAGAAGAACATATTGCTATGATGGAATGGGCTATAGAACAAGATAATCACCCTGTAGCTATACGTGTTCCGAATATGGAAGTTGTATCAACAGGAATTGAAGTTGAACCTAACTTTGATGAACTAGATAAATATGTAAAAGTTGAAGAAGGTAGCGAAGTAGCAATAATAGGGCTTGGCGCATTCTTCCACTTAGGTAAAAAGGTATCTAATAGATTAAAAGAAACTGGAATAAATGCTACATTAATAAACCCAAGATTTATAACAGGAGTAGATGAAGAGTTATTAAATGAATTACAAGATAACCATAAGGTAGTAATAACATTAGAAGATGGAATACTTAATGGTGGATTTGGTGAAAAAATATCAAGATTCTACTCAGATAAAAATATGAGGGTTTTAAACTTTGGTGCTGATAAAGAGTTTACTGATAGTGTAGCTTTAGAAGTATTATATGAGCGTTATCATTTAACTGAAGAGTTAATAGTAGCAGATATAGAAAAAGTACTTGAAGATATAAAAACTTTAGCTTAATAAAATATAATATAAAAAAGAGCTGATTTTGTTATAAATACAAATCAGCTCTTTTTATATTTATAGCAAAGCCGAATTATATTGTTTTTTACGCTTAAGGAATTTATGATACTTCAAAAACTGTGGATAAGTCATGAAGTATAGTCATGTCAACACGTTTGTGAAAGTAAAAAATGACATTTTTTAGCAACGGACGAAGTCGTTGCGACATGAGCGAAGCGAATTTTTTATTTATAAAATAATAAATAAAAATGGTTGACTTGGAGCGAACTCAAAGGACTAAGATATAAGTATAGAGTAAATAAAACAGGGGGTAGATAAATATGAGTAAAAATATATTAGTTTTATCAGGAAGTCCAAGAAAAGGGGGAAATTCTGATATACTTTGTAATCAGTTTGTAATGGGAGCAAAAGAATCTGGAAATAAAGTAGAAAAGATATTTATAAGTAATAAAAAAATAGGATACTGTACAGGATGTTATGCCTGTGAGAAAACTGGTAAATGTGCACAAAAAGATGAAATGGCTGATATATTAGAAAAAATGATTAAAGCAGATGTAATTGTAATGGCAACACCAGTGTATTTCTATTCACTAGATGCACAGATAAAAACGTTAATAGATAGAACCGTTGCAAGATATACAGAAATAAATAATAAAGAATTTTATTTTATAGCTACAGCAGCAGTAAATAGCAAAGCGGCACTTGAAAGAACCATAGAATGTTTTAGAGGATTTACTGATTGCCTAGAAGGAGCAAAGGAAAAAGGCGTTATATACGGAACAGGAGCTTGGGAAAAAGGCGATATAAAAAGTAGTGACGCAATGAAAGAAGCATATGAAATGGGGAAAAATATATAACATAAAAAAGCTAGTCAAATTAGACTAGCTTTTTTGTGTTATAAGCAATACTAATTTTCACATATAAAATTATTTAAAATTAAAATCTAAAAAAAAAGTTAGATTTATTTACAATAATTTATTTATATTGTATAAAATAAAAAAGAAATAATAATTAAATATTTAATTTTGATAGATATAAGATAATGTGCTTCGAATTAATAAACGAAGAATAAAATTTTAGAAATGATATCGGAGGAAAAGTAATGAAAATAACACAGGAAAATTTTATTCTAAGACTAAAGCAAAGAGATGAAAAAGCCCTAGAATATGTTATTGATAATTATGGATGGGTAATAAAAACTATCGTTAGGAAAAGTATGTATAACTTAGAAAGTCATCAGGAAGAATGCATAAATGATATATTGCTTGGTGTATGGAATAATATAGAAAGTTTTGATGAAAGTAGAAACACTTTTAAAAATTGGTTGGGCGGAATTTCAAAGTTTAAAAGTATTGATTATGTAAGAAAATATTCAAAGCATTTACAAAATCAAAATATAGATGATGTAGAAATAAAAGTAGAAGATAATACACATGAGAATCTCTTAGAAAATGAATTAAGTGATGATATAGAAAATATATTAAGCCATTTAAAAGAAAAAGATCGAGATTTATTTTTAAAACTATATGTGCAAGAAAAAGATATAGATACAATAAGTGAAGAAACAGGTATGCATAGAGATGTAATCTACAATAGAGTATCGAGAGGGAAAAGAAAGTTGAAAGATATATTCAAACTTGGAGGAAGGTAGTGTTAATATGAAAAATATATATGATGAGTTAAATAATATAGATATAAATTTAGATGAATATGAAAGAGAAGATTTTAATGATATAGAAAAGCAAATAATAAAAAGAAATTTTAAACAATCAATTAAAAAGAATATAAACTATAAAAAATATATAGCAGTAGCTTCAGTAGGTATAGTAAGTTTAGGTGTTTTATATAATACGTCTATTGGAGCATTTGCATATGAACAAATAACAGAAGTGGCATATAACATAAAACAAGCTTTAGGAATAAAAACAGATTTAACTAAATACTCAGATAATGTAAACCAATCAGTAACTAAAAATGGATTAACGGTAAGGGTCAAAGACGTATTACTTGATGGAAATGAATTATTAGTATATTTAGAGCATGAATATGATAAAGAGCTTAAAGCAAATGAAGATATAGAGTTAATATCAGAAAGGTTTTATGTAAATGGGGAAAAAGTAAGTAAAGGGGTATCAGGATATTCCACAATAAAAACTAAAAATAAAACAGAATTTGTTGCAGGATACAAATTACCAGATGATATTTCAATGGATGAGGATATAAATATAAAGATAAAAATAAATGATGCTTATAAATGGCTAGATAATGAACATGATAAATTTAAAAGAATATGGGGTCCATGGACATTTAAATTTAAAGTAAATGGAAGTAATTTAGTAAAAGATACTAAAGAGATTAAAATAAATAAAGATATTAAATTACAAAATGGGGTTGATTTATATATAAAAAGTTACAGACAAAATCCTGTAAATCAGACAATAACATTATCAGAGCCACAAGGAAATGAAAAGATAAAGTTAGATAATGGAAAAACTATTAATTTAAATGAAGCTGAACTTGTTTTAAAAGGAAAAGATGATTTAGGTAATAAACTTACTTTTAGCCTTAAAGGTGGAATGTATTACTCTACAGAAGCTAAGTATGAGTTTGATAAATCAAATGGACTATTTGATTTAAATGCTAAAACTCTAAAACTTTCTCCATATTTAAAAGTTAATACAGTTGAAGGGAATAATGAAGTTACAACATATAAAAAGATAGGAAGCGAGTTTGAAATACGTTTAAAATAAAATACAAATTAAAAAATGAAAGCTATAAGTATTGTAATTTGAAATATTTATAGCTTTTATTTTTTTAAAATAAAAATGATAGATATGACACAAATCAATACGAAGTAAAAAGTAGAAGAAAATAAAAATAAAAAATAAAAAAGTGATAGATATGATATAAAACTATTCGAAGTTATATATGAAAGAAAATAATAGGACTTATACATTAAATATTTAAACTAAAAAGGAGTTATATATGAAGCTTAAAGAAAAATTAAAAAACATTAAATTAACTAAGAAGAAAAAAATTATAATAGCTGTAACAATAGCAGTATTATCAATCGGAGGATTTAGTGCATATTCAACAATAAGTACTAATCACAAAGAACAGATTGAAAATGAAAATACATTTGGTATATATACTATACCAGGTAAAGAGAAAATATTTATGAGTGGAAAAGTAGAACCAGTAAATATTAAAAAGATATTTGTAGATGGTGAAAATGGAGAATTAGATAAAGTTATAGTGGGAAATGGAAAGTATGTAAGCAAAGGAACACCTTTATTTACTTGTAAAAACAAATCACAAATAAATGAAATAAGTAATTTAAATACACAGATATCTCAAAAGAAAAAAGAAAAACAAAGTGTAGTAGATGAGGAAAGTAAACAAGTAATAGAAATGGAAATAAAAGAATTAAATAAGCAAGTATCAAATTTAAATAAAACTGCTTATAGCACAGTATATGCACCATTTGCTGGTAAGGTATATATAAACGATAAAGCATTTGAAGGAGATAATACTCAACCAGTATTAACATTGCAGACGCAAGAGTTTTATATAAAAGCTCAAGTGAATGAAAGGGACTCTTACAAAATAAAATTAAATCAAATTGTTGAAGTAACTGCTTTAGCAACTAAGCAAACATATGATGGTAAAATATTTAATATAAATGATATACCTTTAGATGGTGACGAATTAAGTCAAGATTTTTCAAATGATAATGGAATGTCACAGTATAGTGTTGATATAAGTCTAGATAAACAAGATAACTTAAAAAGCGGATTACATGTTCAGCTAGTAGCTTTATATGGTAGTGAATATAGAAAAATTCCAAGTACAGCTGTATTAAAAGAAGGTAATAAAAATTATGTATTCAAATTAGATGGAACAGTTGTTACTAAAAAAGAAATAGTAGTAGTACAAGAAAAAGACGGTTACATGTTAGTTTCAAATGGAATTAAACAAAATGATAAAATTGTAGAGGATATAATAGACCGAAATATTTTGGATGGTCAAGAGATAAAACCAATAGGAAATGATCTAAATTAATAAGAAAGTGAGGCAGACATATTGAGTGAAAGTATAATAAAACTTAAAAATATAGAAAAAAACTACCCAGTAGGAAAAGATAAATTAAGTGTTTTAAAATCGATAAATATCAATATAAAAAAAGGTGAATTTTTAATGATTGTGGGGAAATCAGGTAGTGGTAAAACAACTTTATTAAATATACTTGGTTTTTTAGATAGGTTTAATGAGGGACAATATATATTTAAAGGCAAAGATGTAACAAATTTAAGTGAAAAAGAACGTTCAAGATTTAGAAATACAAACATAGGGTTTGTATTTCAACAATTTAATTTAATACAAACATTAGATATATATAAAAACATTGAACTACCTATGATATATAATGACAGATACGATAAAGAAGAAAAAGATAAAAGAATAAAAGAAAGCCTAAAAAGAGTAGGACTTATAGATAAAATAAATCAAAAACCTTTAGAACTTTCAGGAGGCCAACAACAACGTATAACAATAGCAAGAGCACTTGTAAATGATCCAGATATAATATTTG
Organism: Romboutsia lituseburensis; assembly: GCF_024723825.1. Lineage (NCBI taxonomy): Bacteria > Bacillati > Bacillota > Clostridia > Peptostreptococcales > Peptostreptococcaceae > Romboutsia > Romboutsia lituseburensis. Next base: position 550,825 of record NZ_JANQBQ010000001.1, on the reverse strand, counting down.
CAGATGAGCCAACAGGAGCATTAGATACACAAACAAGCGCAGATATAATGGAGCTTTTAAAAGAATTAAATAATGACGGAAAAACTATAATAATGGTTACGCATGACCCTGAACTTTTAAAGTATGCTACAAAAGTTATAAGGTTACATGACGGTGTAGTAGTCGAGGAGGAATAAGTATGGTAATCATAAATAATGCTATTGAGAATATAAAGTCAAATAAACTTAGAGTAGTTGTTGCAATGATATGGATAGTACTAGGAATTACATCTGTAATAGTTGTTTCTAGTATAGGAAATGGTATAAAAAAGCAGTCTTTAGATATGAAATTAAATCCTCAATTTAGGACATTAAGCTATGTATTTTACCCAGACTATGAAAGTACAATATCAAATCCAGCATTTTACGAGCCTTTTACACAGGACGATATAAATAAGATATCTAAAATGGAAGGTGTAGAAAGAGTAACACCTAAATATGGAGAAAACACAAGTAGTTCTATTTATGCACAGGTAAATTCAGAATATGATGAAGAGTTTACTAAAATAAATGAATATAAGGATGATACAAAACTTGATATAAGATATGGTAGAAAGTTTTCATTAGAAGACTTAGAAAGGAAAACTGTAATAATAGAATATGATACTGCATGGAACTTATTCAATTTTCATGCTGAAAGTGCAGTTGGAAAATCTGTAAATATAAATGGAGAGACATTTGAAGTTATAGGAGTACTAAAAAAACGAGAAGTCGACTTTAGTGATGAAAGTGAATCATATAGAAATCCAGAGATATATTTATCTAAATTAGGTATAGAAGAGCTAACACAAAAAGTACTTTCAGATTCATCTATAACTGGAATAGAAATCTTGGTACTTCCTGAATATGAAACATCAGAAATAAGCGACCAGATAAATAGCATGTTTGAAAAAACAAAGGATAAAGATTTTGGTTCATATGGTGGAGATGGTAATGGTTCGGAGCAAGAATGGAGTTTAACAGTTCTTCAAGGTTCTATAAGCCAATTTACTTCGATACTATCAAAAGTATCATTGTTTATAGGTGGTATAGGTATAATGAACATAATGTATATGTCAGTAGCAGAAAGAAAATCTGAGATAGGAATTAGAAGAGCAATAGGTGCTGAGCCTAAAGATATTTTGATACAGTTTGTAATAGAAACAATAGTTATAACAACTCTAGGTGGAATTATTGGAATGATTGTTGGAACATTTGCTGCAGATTATGCAAGTGGATATATTGGAATAAAAGCTATTCCAAGTATAGGTGTTTATTTAAAAGCATTTTCAGTTTCTATATTAACTGGTGCGATATTTGGATCTATACCTGCAATAAAGGCAGCTAAACTAGATCCTATAAAAGCAATACAAGGACAATAAAAATTAAAATAAGGAGACAATAAAAATGAACATAGAAATGAATAAAAAGAATAAGAAAGTAATAGGTATTATAACTATTGTAGCAGGTTTATTAATAGGAGGGTCTATAGTAGGCCATGGAATTATAAATGACGCAGAAAATGAGTATGTTAATGTATCTAGTCAAATAGATTATATAAATACATTAGCTAAAGAGAGATTAAATATATTAAAAGACTTAGAGGATAACATGAAAGGATATAAGTCAGCAAATATATTGTTAGAAGAATGCATAAAAAACTCAAATAAAATTAGTGAAAAAACAGATATAACATCTGAAGATATGAATAAAAGTATAGATACATTAAGTGATTTAAACATTAGTGTAGATAAATTATTAGATGAGTATGATAAAAATAGCGAGCTAAAAGAAGATGAACTGTTATCTAAAAAAATGGATGGCTTATTAGAATTAGATTATTTAATAGATGATCAAGTTAAAGAATTTAATACTAATAGTAGAAAGGATTTTAATGAAAGTATAATTAAGTTTCCAGCCAATATAATTTTAAAAACAAAGGGGTATGCTCCTGTTAAAAGCTTTAAAAATTAACAAAAGCTATGAGGAAATTTCTACTTATATAATTTATACTTAAAACAAAAACTAATATTAAATTTTACAAAAGGGACATATGTCCTTTTTATAAAATTTAATATTTGCTAAAATAAACTTAAATAGAAACGTATTCTAGGAGTAATTAAAATGCAAGATAAAAATGCAAAAGAATTTATAAAGAAAATACCTAATATTATAAAAGATAAATATAAAATAAGAATATTTGAAAAATCTAAAATAATAACTCTTAAAGGCAATAATATAGAAAAAATATACATAAGCCTAGTAGGAAAAATGCAAGTTAAAAATGAATTTGAAAATGGATTTATATATAATTTTGCAGAAGTTGAATCTATTGCATACATAGGTGTAATGGAAATTATGGCAGATGAGAAAAAATATTCGTCTACATTACAAACATCTACAGAGTGTACAATGATAGAAATGAAAGTAGACTACTTTGTAAGTTGGATAAAACAAGATCAAAATCTAGCATTAGATGTACTCAAATTCGTATCTTCTAGTATGTACAAACAATCATTAAACAACGGTGAAGTTTTAGCATATCCTGCGATATACTCACTTATAAACTACTTAATCGATACATATGAAAATGAGAATGAAGAAACTGTTTACATAAAAAAAAGCCGAGAAGAAATAGGTTCAATATTAGGCTTTTCTATAAGGACAATAAATAGGAATCTAAAAATTCTTAAAGAAGAAAATTTAGTTTGTGTTGATAGAAAATATATATCAATAAGCAGTGAACAATTTGAAAAACTTTCAAATAAGTTAAATTCAATTAAATAAAAAAGTCTTCCTTGAAGATTTTATAAGGTTGACTTTTTTGAAATACATACACGTAAATTATATCTATCCATAATTTTAATATGAGTATAATTTTCTATGTATTATAAAAATATAAATTATATAGGGAGAAAAATATGCAACCAGTACTAGATATTATAAAAAATAAAACACTAACTTACAGTCAACAAGTACTACAATTAGCAGGTCAAGCAGAGAGTACTTTAAATGTACTCAATATAGATGAAGAAACTAAACAGTTACTAGATAAAAATATAATATGTGGTATGTTTGAAGGTAATGCACCTTATAGACCAAGATACATAATACCTGATTATGAATTATTAATGAAAAATGGATGTAAATTTTTAGATCTAGATGCACCAACAGATATATGGGATGCAACTAATACATTATTAATATTTTATAAGCATGTTCCATCTATAACATCATATCCGGTATATCTTGGAAACCTAGATGAACTTTTAGAGCTTTTTGTAAAAGATGAAGATGAAGCTTATAAGGCTATTAAATTATTCTTAAAGCATATAGATAGAACGCTAACAGATTCTTTTGTTCATGCAAATATAGGACCAATAGATACAAAAGCTGGAAGACTTGTACTTAAGGCAATGGAAGAACTTCAATGTGCAGTACCAAACTTAACGGTAAGATATGACAAAGACTTAACTTCAAAGGAATTTACAAAGTTATGTGCAAGTACGGCCTTATCAACGGCTAAACCAAGTTTTGCAAATCATAAGATGGATGTTAAAGATTTTAATACAGAAAAGTACGCATTAGCAAGTTGTTATAATGGATTTATAATAGGTGGAGGAGGTTATACACTAGTTAGACTAGTTCTTAGCAAATTAGCTAAGGAATCAGACTCTGTTGAAGATTTTATAGAAAATAAATTACCTTATGCATCACTTAAGATGTTAGATTATATAGATGAAAGAGTAAGATTTTTACTTGAAGAAGCAGCATTTTTCAAGTCAAACTTCCTTGTATTAGAAGGATTTGTAAAACAAGAATTATTTAGTGGAATGTTTGGTGTAGTTGGACTTGCAGAAGCAGTAAACTATCTTTTAAATGCAACTAATCAACAAGATAGATTTGGATACTCAAAAGAAGCTAATGATTTAGGATTAAGAATAATAGAGAAGCTTAATTCTATTGTAACTTCATATAAATCAAAATATTCAACTGGCTTTAATTCAAATCATTTGCTACATGCACAAGTTGGAATAGATATAGATGAAGGAATATCACCAGGATGCAGAATACCAGTAGGTGAAGAACCTGAATTATTCAAACACATTTTACAATCAGCACCATATCATAAATACTTCTTCAATGGAATAGGTGATATATTTGTATTTGAAGATACTTATAAGGACAATTTAGAAGCTGTAGTAAATGTTATAGATGGTGCATTTAATAGTGGAATAAGATATATATCAATATATAGTGATAGCTGTGATGTAGTTCGTGTTACAGGGTATTTAGTAAAAAAATCAGAAGTAGCACAACTTGAAAGTGGAAATGCAGTAAAAAACAATGCAACAGTATTTGGTATGAATGCTAAAAATGGGGCAAAAGCATTTGACAGAAAGATTAGAGATTAGTTATGGCATTAGTTAATAAGATTATTCCATTTTCATGTATAGATGGGCCAGGAAATAGAACTGCTATATTTTTTCAAGGATGTAATTTTAAATGCACTTATTGTCACAACCCTGAAACTATAAACAAATGTATAAATTGTAAAAAATGCGTTTTGGTTTGCCCTGTTAAAGCTTTAGAAATAAAAGATGAAAAAGTAATTTGGAATGAAGATAAATGTGTACAATGTGATAATTGTATTAGGGAATGTAGTCATTTATCTACTCCTAAAACTAAAGATTTTAGTGTAGATGAGTTATTTAATCAAATAAAAGAAATAAGCCCTTTTATTCAAGGTATAACTGTAAGTGGTGGAGAATGTACCTTAAATGCTGACTTTTTAATAGATCTATTTAAAAAAGTAAAAGATGAGTTAGGACTTACTTGTTTTGTTGATACCAATGGGGGAATAGATTTATCGGAGTATAAAGAATTAGTAGATATAACTGATAAGTTTATGCTAGATGTAAAAAGTATAGACGAAGATGAGCATATTAAAGTTACAGGTACTAGTAATAATATAGTTTTAAAAAATTTAAAATATCTTTTAGATAATAACAAACTATATGAGGTTAGAACAGTTATAGCTCCAAATCTAGATAATGAAAAAACTGTTTTAGAAGTATCAAAAATTATTGAGGACAAATGTAAGTATAAATTTAATGCTTATAGAAAATATGGAGTAAGAAAAGAAGGAATTGATCTTCATGGAGAAGTAGGACCTAGTGAAGAAGAAATAAATAATTTAAGAAACTTATGTAAAAGATGTATCTAATTTCTAGATACATCTTTTTTGTAATAAATAAACTTTGCCCAGTTGCTTAAGATTATATCAATTAACTTTAGAGTCATAAGTTTTCAATATATCTTTAGCAATATCAACTTTTGTTAGTCTATTGTTCATAGCTTGCTTTTCTATGTATTTATGAGCTTCATTTTCACTCATATTTAAGTATTCTATTAAAATACATTTAGCTCTATCAATAAGCTTTATTTCTTGGATTTTATTTTTAAGCACATCATTTTCATTTTTTAAATTACTAATCCTATTATGAAAGGCGCTTACTAATTTTAAGGTCTGAAAAAACATTGCTTTACTTATGGGTTTTCCTATAACAAACACACCTGCATTTTCTACAATTTGTGAAATTTCATCTACTAAATCATTTTTTACTATAAGCAAAACACCACAAGATGTAGATTCAGTTATATTAAGAGCAAGTTCACTTCCAAACTCATCTGGTAAAGGTGTATTTATAATCACTAAATCAAATATATTATCAACTAAAGCTCTACTTGCTTCACAACAATTTCTAGATACAGATATTTTATAAGAGGCATTTGACTTTAGCATCTGGACTATATTTTCTTTAGCTTTGTCTGAATTTACTACTAATAAGATATTTTCCACTAAACCACCTCTTTACATAGTTTGGAAATACAACTTTTCTTCGATAGTTTCTTTATTCGAAGCGTATAAATATGCTTCAAATTCTTGATCTTTATAGTCTATATATTTTTTTAGTGTGTTAGGCGGAAGTACAGATTTAACAAAATTACTTTCTTTAGCTTTTTGTAGTGCATCTCTTAGATTTGTAGGCAATGAAGCTATATCTTTTAATTCTTCAAAAGAAGCAGCATATAAGTTTAGATTACAAGGATTAGTAAGCTTTAGGTTGTTTTTTATACCATCAAGTCCAGCATTTATTATAAGTGCAAATGCTATATATGGATTACAACATGGATCTGGAGAACGAAGCTCCATTCTACTATAAATTCCTTTAGCAGCAGGAATTCTTATAAGTTGAGATCTATTTTGACAAGACCAAGTAATATATTTAGGTGCTTCAAAGTATCCCAATCTATAATAAGAGTTTGTTAATGGATTTAAAAAAGCAGTTATTTCATCTATATGAGTTAATATACCAGCCATAAAACTTTGAGCAATACCATAGCTTTCTTTAATTTCTTTATCAAATATATTTATACCATTTTTAAATAATGATATATTAACATGAAGTCCACTTCCACTTTTATCTAAAATAGGTTTTGGCATAAATGATGCAAATAGACCGTGCCTATTAGCAACTGATTTTACAATAGATTTAAAGGTAATTAAATTATCAGCAGCATCTAAGGCATTGCTATACTTAAAGTCGATTTCATTTTGACCTGGCCCCTGTTCATGGTGTGAACTTTCTGGAATTATTCCCATTTCATCTAATGCTAAACAAATTTCACGACGTACATTTTCCCCTCTATCAAATGGACCTAAGTCAAAGTATCCAGCAAAATCATGGGGTATTTTAGTAGGGTAGCCCTTTTCATTTAGCTCAAATAAATAAAACTCACATTCAGGACCTATTTTGCAAACATATCCCATATCAGTAACTTTTTTTATTGCTTTTTTTAGGATATGTCGTCCATCACCTTCAAAAGGTGTTTTATCTGGATGTTTTATATCACAAAATAACCTAACAACTCTTCCTTGTTCTGGTCTCCAAGGAAGTATAGATAAAGTTGTTGGATCAGGGAATAAAAATAAATCAGATTCTTCAACATTCATAAAGCCTTTTAAAGCTGATGCATCAAACGATATTCCATGTTCAAAAGCACGAGGTAGCTCTTCTGATGTTATACAAATGTTTTTCTGACTTCCAAATATATCACAAAATGAAAGTTTTATAAATTTCACATCATTTTCTTTAGTAAAATCTAATACATCATTAATAATATTACTCATTTAATAATTCCTCCCAATTTTAGAAAAACATGCACCATTTAACGATATTTTAATATAATATATTATCAGCAAAGGCGCTGTAGATATTAAATCTACGGTGCCTTTTTTGCATTTTATTGATTTTTAAAAACTTATTATAATTATATAAATGGAGGTCGTTGTTTATGAATGATATCGTCCGTTGCTCAAAATGCATGGAAGAGTGCAGTTACATCAAAAATCATCTATAAATTTTTTAGATGGTTTAGTAATTTTAAGCAAAATAAACTTAATATATTTAATTATATAGATGATATACTGTATATTAGTAGTAATCAAAATAATATAGTTGGGGGAATTTTTATGTCTCAAATTACGAAAAAGGCATTTGCAGCATCATTAAAAAGGATGTTATCACAAAAGCCCTTAGATAAGATAAAGGTTATAGACATTACTGAGGATTGTGAAGTTAATCGTCAAACATTTTACTATCATTTTAAGGATATTTATGATTTGTTAGAGTGGATTTATACACATGAAGCTAGCAAAGCCTTAGATGGAAAAAAGACATATGACACTTGGCAGCAGGGGTTTAATCATATATTTAACTATATTTTAGAAAATAAATCATTTGCCTTAAATACTTTTAATTCTGTAAGTAGAGAGTACTTAGAAAGATATCTATATAATGAAACATATACGTTATTAATGGGAGTAATTGAGGAAAAATCAAAAGACATACCTATTAGAGAAAAAGATAAAATATTTATAGCAGACTTTTATAAATATGCTTTTGTAGGTATTTTGCTTGATTGGATAAAAAAAGGAATGAAAGAAAATCCAAAAGATATTATTGATAGATTAAATACATTAATTTATGGAAATATAGAAGAAGCTTTAGAAAGATATAGAACAGACAATTAATATATTAAAGTAAATACAAAAGGACAAACTAGACAAATGTTATTATATGTCTAGTTTTTTTACACTTTTAAGTGTATGGCTAAATATTTTACATAGCTACAATATTGTATATATAATAAAAAATCAAAACAGAATACTATGTTAATAAATAATAAAAAAACATAGGGGTTGATTTTTAATGTATTATAGCAATGGAAATTATGAAGCATTTGCACGTCCGCAAAAACCAGAAGGTGTAGATAGAAAGTCAGCATACTTAGTTGGAGCAGGGTTAGCATCTTTAGCTGCTGCATGTTTTTTAGTTCGTGATGGTCAAATGAAAGGTGAACATATCCATATACTAGAGGAGTTAGATATTGCTGGTGGAGCTTGTGATGGTATTAAAGATTTGCAAAAGGGATTTATAATACGTGGTGGTCGTGAAATGGAAAACCACTTTGAATGTTTATGGGATTTATTTAGATCAATACCTTCAATAGAAACAGAAGGAATTTCAGTACTGGATGAGTACTATTGGTTAAACAAAAAAGATCCAAATTATTCATTAATGAGAGCGACAGTTAACAGAGGAGAAGATGCTCATACTGATGGTAAATTTACATTAAGCGATAAAGCATCTATGGAGATAATACAGTTATTTATGTCTAGAAATGAATCATTATATGATAAGAAAATCAAAGATGTATTTACACAAGAATTCTTTGAATCAAACTTCTGGCTATACTGGAGAACTATGTTTGCGTTTGAAGATTGGCACAGTGCTTTAGAAATGAAGTTATATATACAAAGATTTATTCATCATATTGGTGGGCTTCCTGATTTCTCAACATTAAAATTCACTAAATATAATCAGTATGAATCATTAATTCTTCCAATGATTAAGTACTTAGAAGCTCATGGCGTTCATTTCCAATATAATACGATAGTTAATAATGTAATATTTGAAATAAATGATGATAAAAAAGTAGCTAAACAAATAGTTTGTACTCATAATGGAAAAGAAGAAACCATTGATTTAGTAGAAGATGATTTAGTATTTATTACAAATGGTAGTTGTACAGAAAACTCAACTCTTGGAGATGATAGTAATGCACCTGGTTTAAATACTTCAGAAGGTGCTTGTTGGAGACTATGGAGAAATATTGCAGCACAAGATCCAGCTTTTGGTAGACCAGATAAGTTTTGTACTAATATAGATCAAACTAACTGGGAATCAGCTACTATAACTACTTTAGATAATAGAATACCTCCATATATAGAAAAAGTATGTAAGCGTAATCCATTTAGTGGAAAAGTTGTTACAGGTGGAATTGTTACAGTTAAAGATTCATCTTGGTTAATGAGTTATACTTTAAATCGTCAACCACACTTTAAAGAACAAGCAGATAATCAACTTGTAGTATGGGTTTATGGATTATTTACAAATGTTGAAGGAGACTTTATTAAAAAGCCTATGAAAGAATGTAGTGGCAATGAAATCACTCAAGAGTGGCTATATCATTTAGGAGTTCCTGTTGAAGAAATACCTGATATGGCAAATTCAGCACATTGTATTCCTTGTATGATGCCATATATTACTTCATTTTTTATGCCAAGAACATCGGGAGATAGACCAAAGATTGTACCAGAAAATAGTGTAAACTTTGCATTTATTGGTCAATTCTCAGATACTGTTCGTGATACAGTATTTACAACAGAATATTCTGTAAGAACTGCTATGGAAGCTGTTTATACTTTGCTTAACGTTGATAGAGGAGTTCCTGAGGTATTTGCTTCTTGCTATGATATTAGAGTACTTTTAGATTCAACAGCGAAAATGCTAGATGGTAAGAAGCTTACAGATGTTAAATTACCAATGGCAACTAAGCTTAAGGTAAAATCTGCAATGAAAGAAATTTCAGGGACTATAATTGAAGAGTTATTAGAAAGATACAAATTAATATAAGATAAATTATCTATTAAGGGTTAAATTTAATAATATAGGTAACAAACAAAAAGGTTATGTTTTAATATTAAGACATAACCTTTTTATAATTTAGAAGTTAATTTAATTAACTATAATATATTTATATTGTATAAATCAAACCAATAATCAAGTTGAACAAGCCATGCAATAAGTTGTGGCTTTGACATCAATTGGCCAAACCAAGTTATATTTTCGTACTGTAATATATTATCTAAAGCATGAGAGTCTATTATATTAGCAAGTACAGAGTTAGGATTTTTTAGCTTTTCTCTTAATAACTTAGTAACTAATTCTTCATATTGTGGATTATGAGTTTTTGGATAAGGGCTTTTTTTACGATTTAAAATTTTATCAGGTAAACAGTCATGCATAGCATTTCTTAGAAGTGATTTTTCAACTCCATTTTCAAATTTATACTCCCAAGGAACATTAAATACATATTCTAATATTCTGTGATCAGCAAATGGCACTCTTACTTCAACACCACTGGCCATACTCATTCTATCTTTTCTTTCAAGAAGTGAAGTCATAAAGTACTGAGTAGATAACCAAGTAGCTATTCTACTTTGTTTCATGCTAGCATTATCACTATCGAGCATACTACATTCATTAACACTATTTTTATAAACTTCTTTTACAAACTCATATCCTTCTTTTCTTTTTACTATAGTATCATCAAATAAGCTTATACGAGTATGAGGATCATGTATCCAAGGGAAGAAGTCACGCTCTAACATTTCTTTTCTATAAAACCAAGGATAGCCACCAAATATTTCATCAGCACATTCTCCAGATAAAGCAACTGTATGATGTTCTTTTACCTTAGAGCAATAGTATAAAAGAGAAGAGTCTATATCTGCCATTCCAGGTAAATCTCTATATTTAACAGCATCAAATAATAAACTTGTTATGTCAGATATATCTGCAGTTAAAATTCTGTGGTCTGTTCTTAGATAATGAGCTAGATATCTTGCATATTCATCATCTGATTGTGGTTGGAAAATTGTATTTTTAAAGTTTTCCTTGTTTCCTTTGTATTCAAAAGAATATGTTCCAAGTATATTACCTTCATTTTTATATTTTTGACTAGCCACAGAACTTATTATGGATGAATCTAGACCACCTGATAAAAATGTAGATAGAGGAGCATCTGAAACTAACTGTCTATTAATTGCATCAGTTACTAAGTATCTAGTGTTTTCTATAGCATCCTTTTCAGTTCCTACAAATTCTTTTGCTTCTAAGTTCCAGTATTGTTTCAAGTCAAAGTGATTATCTTTATATATTCCAAAATGAGCTGGCTTAACTTCGTGTATATCTTTAAATACACTTGTACCGCTTATTTTCATAGGAGCTAAGTAAAATAGTTGCCATAAACCTTCTTTATCTAAATTAGCATTTACTTTAGGGTGTTTAAGTAATGCTTTTATTTCTGAAGCAAACAATAGTGACGTTCCTACTTGAGTATAAAATAAAGGCTTAATTCCGAATCTATCTCTAGCTATATAAACTTCATTATTACTTTTATCAAATACAGCAAATGCAAATATTCCATTTAATTTTTCAGCACATTCTTCTTTGAATACTATATAAGAATAAAGCACTACTTCTGTATCACAATTAGTTTTAAATTCTATTCCGTAGCTTTCTAGTTCTGATTTTAATTCTGGTGTATTGTAAATTTCACCATTGTAAATTATAGTGTATTCATTGCCTTGAAAATATCTAGTCATAGGTTGAAGACCATTTTCTAAGTCCATTATTGCTAATCTATTGTGTTGAAAAGCAACCTTATCATTAATAAACACACCGTTTTGGTCAGGACCCCTATGGCTTAATTCCTTACCCATTTCTAGTAATATATATTTATTTAGATTATCTTTATTTTTAAAGTCGATTATTCCACATATTGAACACATTTAAAATCCTCCTAAGATGTATATATTTAAACAAAAAAATAGACGTTACCTAAAATACCTTCTTGATATTTTAAGATGACGCCTTTGTCTCTTAGTATAATATATGCAAATTTATATATTTTGTTAATGATTTATAAAAATATTAATCTTAAAAGCAACGTCAACAACTATATTTTTAACATTTTAGGAAAAGATAATACTAAAATGTTAAAAAGGAGTGTACAAATATGGATTATCCAATGTTTTGTTATCAATGCGAACAAACGGCAGGTGGAAAAGGCTGTACTAAGGTAGGTGTTTGTAGTAAAACACCAGAAATAGCAGCTCTTCAAGATTTACTTATATATCAAGCAAAAGGAATAAGTTGTTATGTAAATGAGTTAATAAAAAAAGGTGAAAAAATAGATAAAGATATAGTTAGCTTTGTTGAAAATTCTTTATTTACAACACTTACAAATGTTAACTTTGATGGTGATGTTCATGAAGAGATGTTAAAAAAGTCTCAACAAATAAAGCAAAACTTAAGAAGTAAGGTATCAACTTGTGAAAACTGTTGTGAGCAAGCTACATATAATTTAAGTGACACTAGAGATAAAATGTTAGAAGATGCAAAACGTGCAGGTATAATGTATGATCAAAATTTAGATGCAGATATACGTTCTTTAAGACAAACTATAATATATGGATTAAAAGGAATATCTGCATATGGGCACCAAGCTAGAGAATTAGGATACTATAATGATCAAGTTGATGAATTTTATTTTAGAGCTTTAGCTGCAACTTGTGATGATAATCTAACAGTAGAAGATCTAATAACTTGGACTCTAAAAACAGGAGATATGAGTGTTGCTGTTATGCAAAAACTAGATGAAGCAAACACTACGATATATAAAAATCCAGCGCCTCATAAAGTAAATGTTCATGTAAAGAAAGGGCCATTTATAGTTGTTTCAGGACATGATTTAAAAGACTTAGAGATGCTTTTAAAGCAAACAGAAGGAAAAGGAATAAATATATATACACATGGTGAAATGATTCCTTGCCATGGATATCCAGAGCTTAATAAGTATCCTCACTTAGCAGGAAACTTTGGTGGTGCTTGGCAAGATCAACAAAAAGAATTTGATAACATACCAGGTTGTATACTAATGACTACAAACTGTCTTATGAAGCCTAGAGATTCATACAAAGATAGAATATTTACAACAAGTGTAGTTGGATGGGATGGAGTAAAATATATAGGAAAAACTGAAAATGGAGAAAAAGACTTTAGTGAAATAATAAATAAAGCTTTAGAGCTTGGAGGATTTAAAGAAGACCAAGAACCTAAAGAAATATTAGTTGGATTTGGTCATAATGCTACTTTAAGCAATGCACCAGCTATAATAGATGCAGTTAAGTCAGGAAAATTAAGACACTTCTTCTTAATAGGTGGATGTGATGGTGCAAGACCTGGAAGAAACTATTTCACAGAGTTTGCTAAACAAGTTCCAAATGATTGTATAATACTTACATTAGCTTGTGGTAAATATAGATTCAATAAATTAGAATTTGGTGAAGTAGCAGGGCTTCCTAGATTATTAGATGTAGGTCAATGTAATGATGCTTACTCAGCTGTAAGAATAGCCTTAGCTCTAGTAGATGCTTTTGATACAGATGTAAATAGTTTACCACTTTCTATAATATTATCATGGTATGAACAAAAAGCAGTTGCAGATTTATTAGCACTTTTATCATTAGGTATAAAAGGTATATATCTTGGGCCATCATTACCAGCATTCTTAAGTCCAAATGTACTTCAATACTTAGTTGATGCATTTGATATAAAACCTATAAGTACACCAGAAAAAGACTTAGCATCATGTTTAGAAGTACCTACTAAATAAGTCAATAAAATATATCTAGAATATAAATATAGTTATTTAGCAGATATAATAAATATATATTAATTTTATAGATAACAATAAATAGCATTTTAAGCAACGTATAAAGTCTTTGATTATTAAGTCAAATTCGTTGCTTAAAATGTAACTTACGTTACGGAATATATAAATCATCTTGTGTATAATTTGAGTATACTTATTAAATTAAAAATTAAAAAATATTTTTATACATTAAAAAGAGTATATAAAATACACATTTGGAGGATATATATAAATGGAAAATTTAATGTTTTGTTATCAATGTCAAGAGACCGCGGGATGTAGCGGATGTACAAAGTTTGGAGTATGTGGAAAATCACCAGATTTAGCAAGAATGCAAGATCTATTAATATATACAACAAAGGGATTATCAGAAGTAACAACAAGACTTAGATCAGAAGGAAATTCAATAGATTCTGAAATAAATCATTTAATAACTATAAATTTATTTACTACAATAACAAATGCAAACTTTGATGATGCAGTCTTTTATGCAAGAGTTAAAGAAACTTTAACTGTTAAAGAGTCTTTATTATCTAAATTAAAAAATAAAAAGAATTTATCAGAAGCAGCATTATGGAATGCAACTTCAAATGCTGAAATGGATGTTAAAGTAAATTTATTAAGCAAGATAAAAGGTGCTATACTTGGAAGTGGAAAAGAATCTGTTGATATAGACAAATTATTAGATGCAAAATCAACTAAGGTAGGAGTACTTGCAACTAAAGATGAAGATATAAGAAGCTTAAGAGAGTTAATAATATATGGTCTTAAAGGTATGTCTGCATATATGAAACATGCTAATGCATTAGGATATGATAATGAAGATGTAAATGCATTTATGCAATCAACATTAGCTAAGACTTTAGATGATAACTTAAGCATAGATGAATTAATAGCATTAACATTAGAAACGGGTAAAGTAGGGGTAGATGGTATGGCACTTTTAGATAGTGCAAATACAGGAACTTATGGACACCCAGAAATAACTAAAGTAAATATAGGCGTAAGAAATAACCCAGGTATACTTGTATCAGGGCATGACTTAAAAGATTTAGAGTTATTATTAAAGCAAACAGAAGGAACAGGTGTTGACGTATATACTCACTCAGAAATGCTACCAGCTCATTACTATCCAGCATTTAAAAAATATTCTCACTTTGCAGGTAATTATGGAAATGCTTGGTGGAAGCAAAAAGAAGAATTTGAAAGTTTTAATGGTCCAATACTAATGACTACAAACTGTATAGTACCACCAAAGGATAGCTATAAGAATAGAATATATACTACAGGTGCAGCAGGATTTGCTGGAGTTAAGCATATAAAAGGTATAAGTGAAGACAATAAAGATTTTTCACAAATAATAGAACAAGCTAAAAAATGTGCTCCTCCTAAACAAATAGAAACTGGAGAAATAATAGGTGGATTTGCTCATAATCAAGTATTTGCACTTGCAGACCAGGTTGTAGAAGCAGTAAAAACAGGTGCAATAAAGAAATTCTTTGTAATGGCAGGGTGTGACGGTAGAGCTAAATCAAGAAACTATTACACAGATTTTGCAAAGGCACTACCAAAGGATACTGTAATACTTACAGCAGGATGTGCTAAGTATAAATACAATAAACTAAACTTAGGTGATATAAACGGTATACCAAGAGTATTAGATGCAGGTCAATGTAATGACTCGTATTCATTAGCTTTAATAGCTCTTAAATTAAAAGAAGTATTTGAACTTCAAGATATAAATGAATTGCCAATAGCATTCAATATAGCTTGGTATGAGCAAAAGGCTGTAATAGTATTATTATCACTATTATACTTAGGTGTTAAAAATATTCACTTAGGGCCTACATTACCAGCATTTTTATCACCAAATGTAGCTAATGTACTAATTGAAAACTTTGGAATTGGTGGAATAACAAATGTTGAAGATGATTTAAAAATGTTCTTAGGATAATAAAATCAATAAGATGCCATCTCATCAACTTAATGTGAGAGGGTATCTTATTTTTATATAGTGGCTTTAATAAATAAGATCATAAGAACTAGAAGAGAGAAAGATCCTATGTAATCTTTAAGTTTATATGATTTATGATTTCGTAACATATCACCAAATAATTGGATTATTAGTATTGTCATAAATAGTAGAATTACTAGCTTGTAGGAACTAAAATTTGTATTAGTTAAGAATAAGGAGTCAAATAAATGTAATATTATAATAGCTGAAAACATTACTATAAATAATTGTTTTTCTGTTAATCTCAAGTAACCACCTCTTTAAACTTTATAAAGTGATTATACAATGTTTATCATAAATTTACAAATGATGAATTATATAAAATCAGTAAATAACTTGATAACAGTATGGGTAGGTTAGAAGAGTAGAGTCTACAAATATATATAGATACTTTTTAAATGCTTGTAGGGAGTTATAGAACGTTAGTAAATAATAAGAAAGATAAATTTATTAATAAGTTAGATGATGATGTTTTAAATATTAAATGTTATAAAAAGAAGTTATCGAAAATAAAGTACCTAGTAGAAATAAATATATAATTAAAATAAAATAATTTGTAAATTTATGGTATTATATTATATGGAGTAAATTAAAAAACATCAATAAGGGAGGAAAAGAATATGGATAAAAATAAAAAGGATGAAATAGTTAAGGAATTTATTGATGGATTTAAATCTCTTGATAAAGAAGATATGAAAGATATTATCGAATATGTAGAATTATCATCAGATGTTGATCTAATTCCTAAGCAAGGGAAGTATGGAGTTAAAAATAATTATTTAAACTAAACATACATATTAATTAAACACAACATTAAATAAGTGTTCATAAAAACAGATGTTTTTTTGAACACTTATTTTTATACATATATATATATCTTTTATACTCTTTTTTATCCCACTATAATTATACCATAAATAACTTCTTTTTTTAGACTATGAATATTTATTAATTACTATAATAATTGGTGTAGTTTTTTAAACAAAGTTAATATATTAAAGAATGACACTTGTATAATAAACTTAACAAAAAGTTATCGTTCAACAATGGAAATTACGAAGTTTTCTAGAAAACTTCTTCCGAAGAGTATAAATGATGAGTATGTTGAAAAACAAGGTGATAAACCTAATGTTATTGGCTTTTTAGATGAAAAACTTATAGAAGATATAAAAGCTTATAAGTAAAAGAAGCATAAATCTATTGGTATTATTACAAAAACAGCTCGTGAAACTAGAGAGCTATATAGTTTATTAAAAGCAAATAATGTTGATGTAGTATCTATAGAAAAAGATGATGACGACTATGTAAATGGTGTATTAGTAATACCATCATATCTAGCTAAAGGTCTTGAATTTGATGTAGTTTTTATATATGATGCAAGCGATAAAAAATATAACAGTGAAGATGAAAGATTACTACTATACACTTGCTGTACAAGAGCCCTTCATGTGTTAAATATATATTATATAGGAGAAATTACTCCTTTATTAAAGTAATAACTTTTAATTAGATTTTACACAAATTAATTGTAAACTCTTTTTCATTAAATTACAATAAGGGTACGGTAGAGTAATATTAAAAAGCATTATTACATAAAGGTGGTCATATAAATGAAAAAAAATATATATAAAAAACTAGATGATCTAGATATAAAATACCAAATATTAGAACACAAAGAAGTGTTTACAGCAGAAGAGTTTTATGACGTAACTAAAGATATGCCAGGTTATCACTGTAAAAATCTATTCTTAAAAAACTCAAATAAAAGCAAAAACTATTTGCTAGTAGCAAAGCACGATAAATCAGTAAATCTAAAGGATGTTAAAGTGCAAATAGGAAGTACTCGACTTTCATTTGACACACCGGAGAAGTTATATGAACTATTAAAAGTAACACCTGGAAGTGTAAATCCATTTAGTATTATAAATGATAAAGACAGCCAGGTAGAATTATTAATCGATAGTGATTTATTAGATGGAAATAAACTTAACTTTCATCCTGCTATAAATACAGAAACATTTAATATATCAGGAGAAGATTTTAATAAGTTTCTAGAGAATATAAGTAACGATGTTACAAAGGTAAATATATAAATTATCGATTGAAGTTAATCTGTAGATAAAATACTTTTAAATGATTACAGTATATTTTGATATAAAAATCACCTATGAATATTTTTTTATAGGTGATTTTTAATTGGATTAAACCTAATGTAATAAAACCTCTTGAGGTGAAGTATTAGGGTGAAAAAGTAACCATACTTAGAAATACTTTTGGTGAAAATCAACTTGTAATTTAAATTAATAAATTACAAGTTGATTTTATCAACCAATAGATCTATAATAAATTAAACAACGTTTTAAACAGTGTTTAATTTGGAGGGCGACAATAATATGAATAATGAAGAAAAAGCATTATCTACAAAGGATACTATTTTAAAAGTAACATTAGATATTATAAAAAAAGAAGGGATTGAAAGTATAACAATAAGAAAGATAGCTAGAGAAGCAAATGTTAATGTAGCATTAATTAATTATCATTTTGGATCAAAAGATAACTTAATAAATGAAGCATTAAAAATACTTATAAAAGACATGCAACAGTTATTTAATACGCTTGAAAATAATGAAATTGAACCAAAGAAAAAATTAAAGATATTTCTTTTAGGATATGTAGAAATATTAGGAGATAATACATCAATAATTAAAAAGGCTATGGCTGATACTGATAAATTATTTCAATCACAATTAGATTTATTAAAATTTGTAAATCAAATGGGGTTTGGGAAAATAAAGCATTTAATAAAACAAATTACAAACATAGAAGATGATAAAATTTTAACTTTTACAATGTTTCAATTAGTAGGATCTATATTTTTCCCTATGATGGCATTACCCTTAGTTGAAAAGGGAGGTCAAATAGAATATAAATTTAATGATGACATTGAAGGATATATTGATATATTAATAGATAATTTCTTCAAAGAATATTAAGAGGTGGGAATATGAGTAATAATGTAGCAGTAAAGGTATGTAATTTAGATGTTGAGTATGACAAGGTAAAAATATTAAACAATATTAACCTTAACATTAAAGAAGGTGAGATAATTGGATTATTAGGCCCGTCTGGGTCAGGAAAGACTACATTAGTAAAGACTATTATTGGAATGAAGGGATTTGTCAAAGGAGAAGTAATAGTTTTAGATGAAAAGATGCCAACGTTAAAAGTAGTAAATGACATAGGGTATATGGCTCAAAGTGATGCTTTATATGATGATTTAACAGGAATTGATAATGTATTATTCTTTGCAGAACTTTATGGTATAAAAGGCAAAATTGCAAAACAAAGAGCTATGGAAGTCTTAGAATTGGTTGATTTGCAAAAGCATGCTAAGAGACCGGTTAAAAATTATTCTGGTGGGATGAAAAGAAGACTTTCTCTTGCAATAGCGCTAGTTCATAGCCCAAGGCTTTTAATTTTAGATGAACCAACTGTTGGTATAGATCCAATCCTTAGAAAAAAATTCTGGGATGAGTTCAATCGAATTAAAGACAGTGGTGGAACAATTATTGTAACTACACACGTTATGGATGAAGCATATAAGTGTAATAAGTTAGCGCTAATTAGAAATGGAAAAATAATAGCTGAAGGATCTCCTAACGAAATAATAGCTGCATCAGGTGGCCAAACAATAGAAGATGCATTCTTATTCTATAGTACTGA
This sequence comes from Romboutsia lituseburensis, assembly GCF_024723825.1. Classification (NCBI taxonomy): domain Bacteria; kingdom Bacillati; phylum Bacillota; class Clostridia; order Peptostreptococcales; family Peptostreptococcaceae; genus Romboutsia; species Romboutsia lituseburensis. Next base: position 531,163 of record NZ_JANQBQ010000001.1, on the reverse strand, counting down.
GGAGGGGGAATAGTAAATGAGAACTTTAACAATGTCAAAAAGGATTATTAAGCAAATTATAGGAGATAAAAGATCTCTTGCACTTTTATTTATTGCGCCAGTATTTGTATTATTTTTATTTGATGTAATTTTAAATGCAACAATTGAAAATCCGAAATTATTAATAGATACAAATACTAAAATCCCCATTGAATTAGTAGATGAATTAAAAAAACAAGGAGATGTCACTAAAAGTAGTGATTCAGAAGGAGCCTTACTAGATAAAATTAAAAATAGAGAATACGATGGACTAATACAAATAAGTGATAACAAGCTAATAACTACAGTAGAAGGAACAGAGATGAGTATAAATGCATCAGTTCAAAAATCTGTTGCTACTGCTTTTTCAAATTATACAAAAGACACGATGTCTTCAAATGAAAAACTGTCTATGATGGGAATTAAAATGATGGATAATGAGATAAATTACATAAATGGTTCATCTGATATGAATACTTTTGATTCAATAGCTCCAATGATGATGGGATTTTTCATATTCTTCTTTGTATTTTTATTGGCAGGTATTGCATTTTTAAGAGAAAGAATAAGCGGAACATTAGAAAGACTAATGGCAACACCAATAAAAAGATATGAAATTGTAATGGGGTATTTCTTAGGATTTGGTGTTTTTGTAATGATTCAGACAATAATAATTCAATTATTTATGGTATATGGATTAGGAATAGAAATAAAGGGAAATTCATTTTCAGTTCTTTTAATAAATGTATTATTAGCAGCTGGTTCACTTTCTTTAGGTACACTGCTTTCTACATTTGCAAAGACAGAGTTTCAATTAATTCAGTTTATACCTATTGTAATATTACCTCAGATACTATTCAGTGGAATATTTTCTCTAAGAGAAGCACCTATTTGGGTTGAAGGTTTATCAAAGATATTCCCATTAACTTATGCAGCTGATGCGCTAACAGGGGTAGTTCTTAGAGGGTCAACTTTGTTTGATGTAGGTACAGATGTTTTAATATTGTTAGGTTATGCAATTTTATTTATAGTACTAAATACAATTGCATTAAAAAAATATAGAAGGTTATAGCAGAAAATACTTGTAAATACTTTAACTTTAGATAAATTTTTATTACACTAGTATTAATACATTTACATAAGAAAAAGGGAGAGTATACATGGAATTTAGAAAATCAGTTAAAACAGATGCAGATAGAATAATGGAGATTATAAAGCAAGCACAAGAACATTTCAAGGAACAAGGAATTGATCAATGGCAAAATAATTATCCTAACAAAGAAGTTATAAATAATGATATTGATAATGAAGAAAGTTACGTATTGTTAAAAGACAATGAAATTGTTGCAACTACAGTAGCTTCATTTAACAAAGAACCAACATATAAAACTATTTATGAAGGTGAATGGATAACTAATGACAAATATGTAGTTGTACATAGAGTAGCAGTAGATAATAAATATAAAGGGCTAGGACTTTCAAATCAAATTTTTAAACATGTAGAACAACTTTGCTTAGACAAAGGTGTTAATAGTTTTAAAGTAGATACACATACTGATAATAAAGTTATGCAAAACTTACTTAAGAAAAATGGATTTAAATACTGTGGAATAATTTATGTAGAAGATGGAAGTGAAAGAATAGCTTTCGAAAAGGTTTTAAATAAAAAATAAGGCTTTAATATAAGCCTTATTTTTTTATAGCGTCTAGATTCATTATTTTTATAGGGAATAATTTAATAAATATAAGTAGTAAATGGTTTACAAATAGAAGATTCTATCATATCATATGAGTATAATTGAATATGATTGTAGGAGGTGATTTTATGGAAATAGTACAAATGATAAAAGCTCTTGGAGATGAAAACAGATTAAGAATATTAAGCATACTTAGATATGGTGCTCTTTGTGTTTGTGAAATCGAAGAAATTCTTGAGTTAAGCCAATCAAATGCATCTAGACATTTAAATAAATTAATGAATGCTAAATTAGTAACTTATTATAAAGAGGCTAAGTATGTATATTATAAATTAAATGAAGAGACATTAAATAAACATCCATTTGTAAAAGAGCTTTTGGATAATGAATTAGATAAAACAGATAAATTAAAAGAGGATTTTATAAAGACTACTAGATGCAAATTAAATGGTTTATCTTGTGAATCAATTGAAAAATCAAAAACAAATTGAACTTAAAGATAACTATGTATTATAGAAGGGAGCAACTAATGAAAATAGCAGTAATATCTGATATACACAGTAATATTTATGCACTAGAAGCTGTACTTAAAGATATAGAATCTAGAAATATAGATATAGTTATATGTACTGGTGATCTAGTAGGGTATGGTACTAGACCAAATGAAGTAATAGAGGTTATAAGAAGAAATAAGATATTAACTATAATGGGAAATTATGATGATGCTATAGGAAACCATAGGTTAGTATGTGGATGCGATTATCCAGATCCTAAAGATGCACAAAAAGCAAGTGCATCAATGAGTTTTACATTATCAAAAACTACTAAAGAGAATAAACTGTATCTAAGAAACTTACCAAGAGACGCTATGATTAGCTTTAATAATAAGAATATACGATTTGTTCATGGAAGTACTAGACTTATAAATGAATACTTAAAAGAAGATTCGATCCAAGCTAAAGAAGTAATGCAGGAAATAACAGAAGATATTTTGGTATGCGGACATACACACATACCTTATTTTAAACAATATGGTGATAAACTTTTAGTCAATGCAGGTAGTGTAGGCAAGCCGAAAACTAATAAACCAGATTCTAATTATGTAATAATAGAAATTAAAAATACAAATGAAGATTTTAATAAAGAAGCTGTAAATGTTGAAATTATAGAAGTATCTTATGATTATGAAATGTCTGCTAAAGAAATAGAGTTAGAAGAGATGTTACCTAATGATTTTGCGAAATTATTACGAAGTGGAAGTGCAAAATAAATTTTATATTATATATGATTAAAATTGAATGTAATAATATATAAAAAGGCTGGTGTTTATTTAATGAAAGACATTACTAATGGTGATTTAAAAAATATAGTAAGAGATAGTTATTCTAAAATAGTAAAGGAAGAATCAAAGCTTAAATGTTGTGGAGAAGATATTTCTAAAAGTATAGGGTACTCTGATGATGATATGGAGACTGTTCCAAAAGATTCTAATTTAGGACTAGGATGTGGAAACCCTCATTTAGTTGCAAATATAAGTGAAGGTGAAACAGTGCTAGATTTAGGGAGTGGGGCTGGATTTGACTGCTTCTTAGCGTCAAAAAAAGTTGGAGATAGAGGATTAGTTATAGGTGTAGATATGACTTATGAAATGTTAAATCAAGCAAGAAATAATGCAATAGATGGCAATTATAAGAATGTAGATTTTAGGCTAGGCGAAATTGAAAATCTACCTGTAGCAGATAACATTGTTGATGTTATAATATCAAATTGTGTTATAAATTTATCTCCTAATAAACAGAGGGTATATGATGAAACATATCGTGTTTTAAAAACAGGAGGAAGATTGTCTATATCAGATATAGTTCTTATGAAAGACTTAACTACCCAAATGAAGCAAGATGAAAAATTATATTGTGGCTGAGTTACAGGAGCCTCTTCAGTTGAAGAGTTAGAAGCTTATTTGAAAAAATCAGGATTTAAAAATATAAAAATAGATGTTAAGCCAGTGTCTAAGGAATACGAACAAAAATGGGGACATAATTTAAATGTAGGAGAATACATTATGTCTGCATCTGTCACAGCAAATAAATAATAAAAATATAAATTACTCAAATATAGATAAATACTTAAAGGTTTCCAATAGGAAACTATACCACTTCAAAGTGCTTACTATATGAATTATTTAGAATATTAATTATAAATAAATATAAAAAATCTAGTTATTTGCTAATACAAAGCTTCTAACTAGATTTTTTATTATCCAAAATGCTTAGTAATATCCACGTGTGTTCTATAAGTTGTAATCTTATATCTACTAGACACGCAGGTAGTTTGTCTGAAAATATGTATACATAATAATATAAGGAATCAATTACCAGTACTATTTGTATTATAAAAATATCATTATGCACATAATTTAAATATAGACTATTTAAAAGGAGCATATGTTATGTCAGAGAAACAGCAGCAAAGGGAAGATTACATAAATAAAAGATATGAAGAGGCTAAAATTAGTACTTTAGATATAGATAACAGAGTAAAAGATCTAGAAAATATAATAAATTATAAAATGGATAATTATAGAATAATCTCAATAGAAGAATTTATAAAAAAAGATATACATACATTACAGCTACCGAAAGCATTGCTATCAAAAAATAAAGAACCTAATAAGCCTATAATAAGGAAAGCTAATTTTTTTGAAAAAGTACTTAAAAATCATAAATATCATTATAGCTTATATGTAGATGAAATAGAAAGTAAATACAACAATGAGTATAAGATATACGAAGATAAAGAGTATAAAAGAAAAAAACAGCTAGAAAATTTGATAAAAGCTCATGAATTACAAGTAAATGAAATTATAAATATAAAAAAACAATTGTACTCAAATGGTGATGTGAGCATTATAACTGGATATAAAGAAGAGTTACTCACTAAGTCCAAGTACCCTTTTGATTTTAAGAAATATATAACTACTGGATACTCTAAAGAGACTAAAACTTTAGTTATAGATTACTTATTACCTAAAGATAATATAGTACCAAATGTACAGGAATATGAATATATACAAAAAGGAGATAAGATAAAAGCTAAACTAAGAAAAGAAAAAGATATAAAAAGTATATATAATGAAGTAATATTTTCTATAGTTATTAGAACTATAAGTGAAGTGTTTAATTTTGATAAACCTAATAATATAGATAATATAGTATTTAATGGATATATAGAAGATATAGACTTAGCTACAGGGCAAGATATAAAACCATATATAATATCTGCTACGATAAACAAAGAAAAATTTAAATATATAGATGTAAAAAGAATTAACAAATTAAAATGTCTAAAAGAGACAATGCAAGCAAGGATAAATATAAATTCTAATTTAGAGCTTAAATATATAAATCCTATATGTAAATGTAATCATTTTAATAAATCTATTGTAAATAATGATAGCATAAACCTATTAGACGTTGATCCATATGAATTTGAAGATTTAGTTACTATATTATTTAGAAAAATGGGATATAATGCTGTAACTACTAATAAGAGTAACGATGGTGGAATAGATTGTGAATTTCATTATGAAGATCCACTTGTAAGTGGAAAAATAATAGGTCAGGTTAAAAAGTATAAAAATAATATTGATATACCAAAACTTAGAGAATTTGAATGTGTTTTAAGAAACTCAGATGCTATGAAAGGTATATTTATATCTACAAGTAATTTTAGTCCACAATGTAAGATATTTGCAGCATCAAATAATATACAGCTTATAAATGGAAATGAACTAATTGAGCTTTTTAATAGACATGGTATAAATTCATATATTTCAAAAAATTAATTTTAATATTTAAGTCACTTTAATTTATTTTATGAGTTAAAGTGTTTTTTTATGTATTAATATATATAGTATTAAAAGTGTTAAATATGATTAAATATATTAAAAAAATATTTGACACTGAAGTATTCCAGAGCTAAAATATAGTTAATACAATTTAAAAAAGTAAGATATATTTAACGAAATACTAAAATCTTAAACACAGGAGGAATAATTATGCTAGACATTAAGAGAATTAAAGAAGATTTAGATACTATTAAAAAGGCTATGGCAAGAAGAGGGGAAAAGGAATTTAATTTAGATGAAGCAGTTTTATTGGATGATGAAAGAAAAGGATTGCTTAAAGAGGTAGAGGTACTTAAAAATAAAATGAATGTAGATTCTAAAAACATACCGAATCTTATAAAAAAAGGTTTTGATATAACACAAGAAAAATCTGAATTGAAAGATCTATCAGAGCAAATAAAAGTATTAGATGAAAAAGTTAGAGCTGTCGAAGCTGAATTAGAGTATAAATTAATGAGAATACCAAATGTACCAAATGAAGAAGTTCCTCAAGGTGAAACTGACGAAGATAATGTAGAGATTAGAAAATGGGGAGAACCGAGAAGATTTAATTTCGAAAATAAAGCTCACTGGGACATAGGAACTAACTTAGGTATATTAGATTTTGAAGCTGGGGCTAAAATAACAGGATCTAGGTTTACTTTATATAAAGGTTTAGGTGCAAGGCTTGAAAGAGCACTAATCAACTTTTTCTTAAACACTAATGTAGAAGAACAAGGATATACAGAAGCTATACCACCATTTATGGCTAATAAAAATAGTTTTTTAGGAACAGGACAATTACCAAAATTTGAAGAAGATATGTTTAAAATAGAAGGATTAGATTATTATTTAATACCTACGTCAGAAGTTCCTCTAACTAATATACATGCTAATCAAATTATGTCATTTGAACAGCTTCCTATAAACTATACTGCATATACACCATGCTTTAGATCAGAAGCAGGATCTGCAGGTAGAGATACTAGAGGATTAGTTAGACAGCATCAATTCAATAAGGTAGAAATGGTAAAGATAGTAGCACCAGAAGAATCTTACAATGAATTAGAAAAGTTAACTCACAATGCAGAAATATTGTTACAGATGTTAAATTTACCGTATAGGGTAGTTAAAATATGTACTGGAGATTTAGGATTTACAGCTGCATTTAAATATGATCTAGAAGTTTGGATGCCAAGCTATAACAGATATGTTGAGATTTCTTCTTGTTCAAACTGTGAAGACTTCCAAGCAAGAAGAGCAGGAATTAGATTTAAAAGAGATAAAAACTCTAAAACAGAGTATGCTCATACACTAAATGGATCAGGTCTAGCGATAGGCAGAAGTTTTGCTGCTATACTAGAAAACTATCAACAAGAAGACGGTACAGTTGTTGTTCCTAAAGTACTAAGACCTTATATGGGTGTAGATGTTATAAAATAAGCGACTCTATTAAGAATTGTCATAATTTATATGATGTTAAAATATGATTACTTTTGACCCAGAAGGATATTTTAATGACTAATAATAATCATAGATAAGGATATATCTTTAAACTTAGATATATCCTTTATATTTTATAATTTAAAATAAGTATAATTAAATAGAGATTAATATAAAATAGTCCATATTATGGTATAATACAAAATAGAATTATTATAAGGAGAAAAGGTATGAATAACGTAAATATCGGAGAAAGAATATCACAAATAAGACAAAGTAAAGGTATTAGTATAAGAGAATTAGCTAAACAGGCTAATGTTACTCCATCATTACTTAGTCAAATTGAAAGAGGTCTTGCTAATCCATCTGTAAATTCATTAAAGTCAGTCGCAACGGCTTTAAATACACCTTTATTTACATTTTTTACTTCAGAAGTAATAAAGGAAGATTTGATAGTAAGATCAAATCAAAGAAAAAAAGTTATTTTGCCAGGGAGCGATAGTGTTGAATATGAAGTTTTAGCACCTGATAATAGTGATAACTTAGAGTTTGCTATAATGAATCTACTTCCACAATCATCGTCTTGTAATGAACATATATTTCATAACGGAAATGAAATCGCATACATACTCGAAGGTGAAGTAAATTTATATCTTGATGATGAAAAATTTACATTATTCAAAGGAGATAGCGTGAAAGTACCTGCTGGTGTAAAGCATCGTTGGGAAAATAGTTATGATGAGCTAGCAAAAGTTATTTTTGCAGTTATTTTATAACATATATGAATAAAAAGCCAATAAGTAATATTGGCTTTTTTTGATTGATAAAGATTAGTGTTTCTTTATAACTCTTAAAAACTTCTTCCATTCATTATCTGAGAAAAAAGTAATTATTAAATCAGCTACATCTACTATAACATTAGCTAATTCCATAAAAATACCCCCTTAAACGTATATATTGTAAATTATAACATATTTTATAATATATATACGTAGATTAAAAGAAATCATTAAGGGTATATATTATAAATAGTTAGATTTTTACAATATAGCTTGTGCTATAATTAAAATAGTAATTTACAGGATAAAACAGATAAGGACGGTGTATTATGCTTGAATATAAATTTGATACTCAGTTATTAATTGAAGGAAAAAATCTTTCTGAAGATGAAATTAACGACTATATAACAAATAATATAGAAGGGGATTGCTTACTTGCAGTTGGTGATGACGAATTGATTAAAATTCATTTCCATACAAATACGCCATGGAAAGTGCTTGAGTATTGTGATTCATTGGGAGAAATTTATGACGTAGTTATAGAAAATATGGAGCGTCAAGCGAATGATTTACAAGGATAAACATAAATAATATATAAATTAAGAGAGTAATAATATTACTCTCTTTTGATTTTATAATTTAAATTACAATTTTAAATTCTTATTTTTTGACTAATATCAAATCTCAAAATATATAAGTATACATAAATTAAAGAAGGTAAATGGAAATAAAGTTAGAATATATATAATTAAAATCTTTTAGGAGACTAAAATAATGTGTTTATTAAGAATAAAATATGATGATAAGAATGCCTTATTTGAATTAACAACACAGATAAGCAAAATCATAGATGATGACACAGTAATTATATGTATTGGAACTGATAGATGTATACTAGATTCTTTAGGTCCAGTAGTTGGCAAAATGCTTGAAAGTATGAATATAGAAAATAAAGTTTATGGTATAATAGGCGAAACTATTAATGCTCTAAATATAAATGAAAAATTAGAATATATAAAATCAATACATCCAACATCTAAACTTGTTGCAATAGACGCTTGTGTAGGAAGTAAAAAATCTATAGGACAGATACATGTTTACAAAGGATCAATTATACCAGGAGAAGGTGTTGGTAAAAGTTTACCTAGTATAGGAGACTACTCTATAATAGGCATTGTAAGCGATAGTGATTTATTCTCAAGCAAAGATTTAAACTTTGTAGTTAATATGGCTGAAGTTATAGCATTTAGCATGAACTTTAATAAAAGTATTAACAACTATGAATATCAAAAAATGAATTTATCTACTAATAGATATGAATTTGTGTATGATCAAAGTATTAAAAAAGTTGTATATGGGAAACCAGAGGATTTGATTGAAAGTGATATAGATAACACCACAAATAATCCAATTTACTGCAATATATTTTATAATAAGGTAAATGAGATATTAATGAGAGTTTTGCTTGTGGCTATTTTAATGTGGTCATTTCTATAAAAAACTAGACAGATTTATAAATTTGATGTATTCTAATTCATATAATAACGTTTTTAGTTAAAATTATTTTAGCATATATGGAGGCAATAAATGGATATATTCTCTAAAGTCCCAGGATTCAGAAGTGAAAATCAAACTAAAAAAATTATATCTACGATATATTATTTGTTTTTTATAGGAAACATGACGGTTATTGCTATGAGTAGCCCAGAATCGGTTTTAATTACGATTCCTCCGATTATATTACCATTTGTAGTTTTTGGGTTAGTAGATATAAAAGAAAATATTAAAAATAAAAAATTAATAGTTAACACTATTTTACCAATAATATTATTATCGATAATAACTTTTCTAGCCTATTATCAACATTAAATATATAGCATATAGATTATCGTTTTTTTAGTTAGTCTATATGCTGTTTTTAATTATGTGATAAAGTCACAGAAAAATATGGAAAAATGTTATAATATAAAGAGAACTTAAAAACAATAGAAAAAATAGAAAAGATTGAAAGGATGATGGCAATGACAAAACCTTCAGTATATCATCAACAAGGATACACTTGTGCAGAGGCAATAATAAAATCATACAATGAAGAACATAATACAAATATACCTGTATCTCTAGGAAGTGGTATGGGAGTAGGTATGACCGTTGGTAGTTTATGTGGTGCTGTAAATGCAGCTGCTATGGTTGTTGGATTTATAAAAGGAAGAGAAGACAGCTCTATACCAAATGAAGCGAGAAGTTATTCTAGAGAACTAATGACTAGAGTAAGAGCAAAATATAATACAGAAATATGTTCTGAATTAAAAAGAAATAAAGTAAGTTGTGGGGAAATAATAGATTTTTCATACGAAGCTTTAAATGAGTTATTACAAGGTTAAATATAAATAAAAAGACTACCTATAATTTATAGGAAGTCTTTTTTTGTTGTAATATGAAAAAATATAAAAAAAAATAAAAAAATATTTATGATTTTTTCATATTCCTAAAATTCAGATTTTTTTACTTGGTGAATCTATCTTAACAAAAAAACCAAAAATGATAAATATTATTTTAAAATATTCATTAATAAAAAATATGAATAAAATAAAAATTAAGAAAAAAGTGTTCAAAATACTAAAAAAACCCAACTAAACATTAAAAATATTATAATGTAAAATATATTTAACAGACAAACAAAAGAAAATTAAAATTGGTTAGATTTCTAATTTTGTAAAATTTAAAAACAATCAATTATTATGAAAATTATAACAATCTGCGAAAATGTTGTCGAAAAGAATCGAAGAGTGTATAATCTTTTTAACCTTTAATCATCTAAAGGTAAAGACAAAAAATAAATATAGAGGTGTGAAACAATGGGCAATAACACAAACAGCGCTAAAAAACTTACACTAATGTCATTAATATTAATGATATTTACATCAGTATTTGGTTTTGCTAATATGCCAAGATCATATTACTTAATGGGGTATGGTGCAATTCCTTGGTATATACTAAGTGCATTAGTATTCTTTATACCATACGCATTCATGATGGCTGAATTTGGTTCAGCATTTAAAAACGAAAGTGGTGGTATGTATTCTTGGATGGAAAAGTCAGTAGGATCTAAGTTCGCATTTATAGGTACATTTATGTGGTATGCATCTTACATAATCTGGATGGTTAACGTATCTTCAGGGATATGGATACCGTTCTCAAATGCTATATTTGGATCAGATATGACAGCTACATGGAGTATACTTGGATTAGATTCAACTAAAACGATAGGATTATTAGGATCAATATGGATATTATTTGTTACAGTTGTAGGAACTAAGGGAGTTGAAAAAATAACAAAGATAACCTCTATAGGAGGAACATTTGTTGCTTTATTAAATGTAGTTTTATTAGTAGGATCAGTTGCTGTAGTAGCATTAAATGGTGGAGAATTATCTCAACCAGTTGAAAGCTTCTCACAAGCATTTTTAACATCTCCTAATCCTCAATACCAAACACCATTAATGGTATTATCATTTGTTACATTTGCAATATTTGCATTTGGTGGACTTGAGGTTTTAGGTGGATTAGTTGACCAAACTGAAAATGCTGAGAAAAACTTCCCTAAAGGTCTTGTTATTTCAGCTGTAGTTATATCAGTAGGATATGCAGTAGGTATATTTGCATGTGGTACTTTCACTAACTGGGCAGATGTTTTATCAGGAGAAAATGTTCATATGGGTAACGTTGCTTATGTTTTAATGAACAACTTAGGATACCAACTAGGACAGGCTATGGGAACGACTAACGCAGTAGCTGTACAAATGGGAGCTTGGACAGCAAGATTCGTTGGATTCTCTATGTTCTTAGCTTTCACAGGAGCATTCTTTACATTAACTTATTCTCCATTAAAAACTTTAATTTCTGGGGCACCAAAAGAAGTATGGCCAGGAAAACTTGGAGAAATCAAAAACGGAATGCCAGTAAATGCTATGAAGTTCCAAGCAGTAATAGTTATAGCTTTAATACTACTAGTTTCATTTGGTGGTAAAGGAGCTTCTGAGTTCTTTAATATATTAGTTTTAATGACTAATGTTGCAATGACAATACCATACTTATTCTTATTAGCAGCTTTCCCTAAATTCAAGAAAAAGCAATTAAGTGGAGAAGTTGATAAGGCATATATGGTTTATAAAACTCAAGGAGTAGCAACAGGAGCAGCTATAATAATAGGATTATTAGTTGGATTTGCAAATATATTCTCTATAGCTCAACCTGCAATAGATGGAAAAGTATTTGATTCAATAATGATGATATTAGGTCCAGCTATATTCGGTTTAATTGCATTCTTCTTATATACTAATTATGAAAGAAGATATGCTAAAAATAATAAAAAAATGAAAAAAGCTAGTTAATAAATTAAATGTCTCAAATATTTTATAAAATATTTGAGACATTTTTTTATGCTTAAGGGCATTATAATACATCAAAAACTATGGATAAGTCAAGAAGTATATTAATATCAACACCTTTGTGAAAGTAAAAAATGATATTTTTGAGCAACTGACATGTTTTTAGATTGCTGGCGGCAGGAGCTAAGCAACTTTTTTATTGTTATTTGAAAAACAGTAATTATTTTAAAGGATATATATTATTTATACTGAAACTAATTAATATAAATAGATTAATTAGTTTATTTATAGTTAACAGAAAATTCGACAAATATAACTATAAAAATATGTTAATATAAGTCGTGATAATTAATATAGGCTTATATATTTCACTAATTTGGAGGAGTGTTATGTCAATAAACATAAGCAGTTGTGATACTTTATGTTACAAAGGTAGTGCTAAATATAATGAAGATATTGTTGGAGTAACACCTTGGGGAGCGTGGGTGCTAGATGGGGCTACAGGACTTAACAATAAAAATTTAGTATGCAAAGAAAGTGATGCGAAATGGTATGTAAATTGGTGGAATAAGTATCTTTATGAAAATATTAATAAAGAGAAAACTATAAAAGAAATTATGATTGAAGGAATAAGTAGCATAAAATCAGAATATTACTCAAAAGTAGAAAAAACTAAAATAGAAAAATTGGATACACCATCAAGTTCTATATCTATAATAAAATATAGAGACAATATAATAGAATATTTATTACTAGGGGACTGTTCCTTACATATGAAAATAGGGGAGAATACTCATATAATAAAGGACAGAACACTTTGTAGACTAGATAAAATTGTTTATGATGAAATGGAAAACCTAGACAACCTTTCAAACCTTTCATTTGAAGAAATTAAAACAAGTGTAATGCAAACAATAATTAATAATAGACTAAAAAAGAATACTGAAAACGGTTACTGGATATTAGAGTTTGAAGAAAAGGCTATAGAAAAAGCTATTTATGGAGAAATAAAAGTAAATCAACATATAGATATTTTAATGGCAAGTGATGGTTTTTCATGTATTAGTGATAGATATAACCTTATAAATGAAAATGACTTACTAGACAGAGCTATAAATGATGGGATAGGGGTTATTTATTCAAAACTTCGTAGTATGGAAGAAGATGATTTTAAAACAATTAAGTTTCCTAGGTTTAAGGTAAAAGACGATTCATCGTGTATATACTTAAATGTAGATTAAAACAAATGATAATTGACACAACAAGGGGGACAAAATGAATATACTTCATATAATAACTCAAAAACCAAACAGCACAGGTAGTGGAATATATATGTGTGGTATGGTAAATGGGTTTGAAAAAATAGGGCATAAGCAAGCGGTAATAGCGGGGATAGATAAATACGATGAGCAAATGTTGTTTAATAAAAATATAAAGTTTTATCCGGTAAACTTTAATACAACAGAATTACCTTTTAATGTTGTTGGTATGAGTGATGTAATGCCATATAAGAGTACAATGTATAAAGAAATGGATAAAAATATGGTTAACTCTTTAAAGTCAGCTTTTAAAATTCGAATAGATAAAGCACTAAACGAATTTAAACCAGATTTAATAATATGTCATCACTTATATTTGCTTACATCTTATGTGAAAGAAATTATAAGGGATATCCCTGTAGTGAGTGTTTGTCATGGAACTTGTTTAAGGCAACTTAATAATCATGATTTAGAAAAAGATTATATAATACAAAATATAAAAAACTTAGATGCTATATTTGCTCTTCATGATGAGCAAAGAAAAGAAATAATTGAGATATTTAATATATCCCCATCAAAAGTATTTACATTAGGAAGTGGATATGATGAAAATAAATTTTTTAAAAATAAGAACAGTTTATCAAATGATGTCATCAACATAACATATGCTGGCAAAATAGCTAAGGCAAAAGGGCTTAAGTCATTTATAAAGTCGTTGAGTAATTTAACACACTCTAAGGAATTTCTAAATATAAACATAGTTGGAGATGGCAACAATAAGGATGAATATGAAGAAATTGTTAATTTAGCTAAAGAAAACTATTATAATATAAATTTTTTAGGAAAAATAAAACAAACAGAACTATCTAAATTATTTAGGGAGTCTCATATATTTGTTTTACCCTCATTTTTTGAAGGTTTACCGTTAGTAGTTATAGAGTCTTTAGCATGTGGATGTAATGTTATTACTACTGATATACCTGGCGTAAAGAGATGGATAGGAAAAGCAATAAATAATAGTAATAAAATTAGTTATGTAGATTTACCTACTATGAAAGACGTAGGAGTTCCTTATGAAAATGAACTGCCAAAATTTGAAAATAGCCTAACATATGCTATAAACAATATGATATTAAATATTGTAGAAAATAATACTAGAAATAAAATGATAAATATGGAAGATAAAACCTGGAATGGTTTATGTAATAGATTAGAAGAAAATATATTAAACTTTAATTATTAGTATGATAATAAGAGGTATCTTAAATTAAATTTATGATACCTCTTTATTTATACATATTTTTAAACTGCTAGATTTTTTTGAATATAATTAATTGAATCATCTATATTATTAAATACTTTTTTAGAAATTAATATCCTTTCTATACCATTATAAAAATATTTATTATCAAAAACTTTATCGATTTTAATTTCAATATAATTGTCAAAAACATTTATATAAATGCATTTAGTATATTTAAAACAACATTTAAAAGCAATAAATCTATTAGATGTTGTTTTTATTAATGTAAAATTATTTAAGTTTAATTTAGACTTAAGATAAATCGCAGTACTATCCATATACACTCCTTTTAAAAATTAATAATTCTAAATAGATTATTGCCAATATATAGATAATTTATATCAATTTAATTAAATAAATATAAAAAATTCACTTTACTTAATTCACTGTGTAAGCTATATACTTTATAGCCACAAACTACTTTGTACTGCTTAAAAAGGTATAAGCAATATTTGCCTATACCTTTTAATGAATAAAATATATAAGGTTAGTAATGAGTATATGTAAATTATATCCACAAATTAAAAATTAATACTAAAATGACTTTTTAGTAATATATAGAAATTTTAAAATATATATAATTATATATTGATAATAAGAAAGAAGTGATTTTATGAATTATTTGAGCTATTTAAATATAAAACATTTCAAAGGGATAGAAAATCTAGAGTTAAACGATCTATCAAACGTAAATATAATAGTTGGAAATAATAACACAGGTAAAACATCGTTATTGGAAGCAATATCATTATTACAAAGCCAAAATAGTCTAAAAACTATTTTAAAACACATATCAAGAAGAGACAGTGCTTACCTGTCTAAATTTGAACTTTTTTTAGAGCTATTTCCAAAACAACAAGATGAACTAAAAAGTATACACATAAACTCTATTATAAACAACAAAAGTAGAGAGTTAGTACTAAAAGGAAGTTTGTCAAATGATTTAGAATTCGATAGTGTTTGTTTAAAGGATTATAATCAAAAATCATTTAAAGGTACTATAAGTGTTAAGTTAAATGAAGAAAGTATTACAAAGAAAAAGATAGAGTTAAAGGAGAATCAAAGTGTAATAGAGAATAGTAGTTATGACATCATAAAAATCATATATATAACACCATATGACCATTTTAAAGATGGATTGATAAATAAAACTATAGAAAATATAGAATTAAGTGAAAAATTGAAGATAATAGAGTTGCTAAAAAAATTTGATGAAAATATATTGGATTTTAATGTAGTAACGAAAAATAGTAAAAATAATATCCAAAGAACATATATACATCACAAAATCAATGGAGAAATGCCGTTATTTAGCTTTGGAGATAGTATAAAGAAAGTTCTTACATTAGCTTCAGCCGTTATAAATGCAAAGCAAGGTATACTTTTAGTAGATGAAATAGAAACAGCTATACACAAAAATATGATGATTGAAGTATTTAAATGGTTTATTGAATTTTGTAAAGAATATGAGGTTCAGCTAGTTTGCACAACTCATAGCTTAGAGGTAATAGATGGAATTATAATGTCTATGGATGAGGAAATTGATGATCTATCTTGCTTTAGAATAGAGACATACGACAATAATGTCTATAGCACTAAATTTTCAGGCAATAGATTAAAAGATATTAGAACTTTTCTAGGTCAGGATGTGAGATAATGAGAAGCTTTATATTCTTTGTTGAAGGAGTACATGATGTAAACTGTGTAGCAAGAGTATTACTTCTTAGACACTTTAAAGAAGCTAATAATATAGATCAGTTACCTCAAATGTGGAAAGATAGAATTCCTAGAACATACCCATTTATAAACAATAGACTAGATAGACATATACCAATGCCGTCGTTTTTTATGAAAAATAACCTATGTGTGACAATTGTTTCTTCAAATGGTGCTACAAATATAATTAATGATATAGACTTGTATTTGAGTAATATGACAAAAGCTGAATTAAAGCAAGTAAACGGTGTATGTGCTATATTTGACGCAGATCAAAATAGTGCACAAAAATCTTTTGATGATAAATTTAAAAAATATAATAAGGATATGGTGATAAATAAAAAAGATTTTTTGGTTGGTCATTGTAGAGTTAGAGGGGAAATTATAAATCTACACTATTATTTTTTCCCAGATAATAGTTCAAAAGGAACACTAGAAAATTTATTGTTAGAAGGAGCTAAAGTTGTTTATGGTGATTTGTTAGACAGTGTAAATGAATATTTATCAAAGGTTGATGAAAGGCATAAGTACAACTGGAGTATATCAAGTGAAAATAAGGTTAAGGTAGGTTGTATAGCTAATGTATTCCAACCAGGAGGAGCCAATCAAACATCAATTAGATATGACAATTGGATAAGTGATGAAAGTATGTCATTTAGTTACGTAATAAAAAAATTTTATGATTTTATAGTTGACTTAGTTGAATGATAAAAGGGGGATTTTTATATGAATTGTGCACAGACATATCCAGCATTAGAAATAAATTTAGATAAAATTTATGCAAATACTAAATATATAGTAAATTTATGCAAAAACTTAGATATCAACATAGCGGGAGTTGTAAAAGGAGTTAATGCTCAATCAGAGGTTGTTCAAAAAATGGTAGATGGTGGATGTGAATATATAGCAAGTTCAAGAATAAATCAACTTATACAATTAAAAGCAAATGGTATAAATAAAGACACTATGTTAATAAGAATGCCTATGATGGGAGAAATAGAAACATTAGTAGAAAATATTGATATAAGTCTTAATTCAGAATTAGAGACTATAGTAAAAATAAACCAAGAGTGTAAAAAACAAGATAAACAGCATAAAGTAGTTTTAATGTTTGATCTAGGTGATTTAAGAGAAGGGATACTTGATGAAACAGAATTTATAGAAACTGCAATATATATAGAAAATAACCTGAAAAATATAAAACTTTATGGAGTAGGAACTAATTTAAGCTGCTATGGTTCAATTAAACCATCTTATGAAAATCTAGAAAAGCTATGTAATGTAGCTATTGAAATTGAAAAAAATATAAATAGAGAATTAGATATAGTATCAGGAGGAGCAACAACAACGCTACCTTTAATATTAGATAATAAAATACCTAAAAAAATAAATAATTTAAGAGTAGGAGAAGCTATATTAGTAGGAAGAGATTTAGAAGATTATTGGGGATATGACATAAAAGAAATACACAAAGATACAATAACTTTGAAAGCCGAAATTATAGAAATAAAAGAAAAACCTTCTTATCCAATAGGTGAAATGTTTATAGATGCATTTGGAAATAAACCAAAGTATGAAGATAGGGGAGTTAGAAAAAGAGCTATACTAGGGATAGGAAAGCAAGATTTTGTATTTCACGATACTTTAATACCTCTAGAGCAGGGAGTAGAAATAGTTGGAAGCAGCAGTGATCACTTAATAATAGATATACAAAATTCAACACAAGAGTTTAAAATAGGCGACATCATTAATTTTGGAGTATTTTATCCAAGTATGCTTTATTTAACTTCTTCAGATTATGTAGATAAATATTATATTTAAAAAAGTTACTAAAAGAGCTGAAAGTGGATTACTACTAAGGCTCTTTTAATTCTTCAAAATTAATACAAAAGCTCCTAGTAGAGATACATACTAAGAAAACAAAAAAGTAGATAGTTATATAATAAAAAATTTAGGTATATAATTAACAAGAAAGATGTAATTTGAAAAACTTATAAATTAGAAAGGTTGGATTTACTTTAATGAGAATATATACTAAAACAGGTGATAGTGGCCAAACATCGTTATACGATGGAACTAGAATAGATAAAGATAGCTTAAGAGTAGAGTCTTATGGAACGATAGATGAGTTAAATTCGTATATAGGATTGTGTATAAATTACACTAAAGATGAAACTGACAAAAAAATATTGTTTGATATTCAAAAGTTTCTTTTTTACGTTTCTGCAGACCTTGCAACAATAAAAAAAGATAAACTAAAAAAAACTATAGAAGAAAGTGATATAATTAAATTAGAAAAAATTATAGATGATTATATAAACAAAACAGAAGATATAAATGCTTTTATAATTCCAGGAACAGGTTTAGCATCAGCAAATTTACATATAGCACGTACTGTATGTAGAAGAGCAGAAAGAAGAATTTTATCCCTTAGCAAATTTGAAGAGGTAAATCCTTTAGTAATTAAATACATAAATAGATTGTCAGACGTTTTATATGCAATGGCTAGATACAATGAAGAAAAATTGATACCTATGGAATTTTAGTAAGACTTATAGATAAGTTTATTTTGTTTCAATATAATTTTAATAGGGTAGTAAATAAATATAAAACACAAAAGAAAAATTAATCGAGGAGGAAAAAATATGTCAAATTGCAATTCATGTCCATCAAAAAATAGTTGTAAGAGTCAAGCAACTTGTAATATAGAAAATAATCCTAATAATAAAATAAAAAAAATAATAGCTGTAATGAGTGGTAAAGGTGGAGTTGGAAAATCTACTGTTACATCATTATTAGCTAAGCAATTAAATAAAATGGGATATAAAGTAGGTATTTTAGACTCAGACATAACGGGGCCTAGCATACCAAGACTTATGGGATTAGAAAATGAAAGAGCGGTATCTCCAAATGGTGTAGATATTTATCCAGTAGAGACTAAAGATAAAATAAAAACTATGTCAGTTAACTTTATGGTAGATAAAGAGAATCAACCTATAGTATGGAAAGGTCCTTTAGTAGGAAAAACTGTAAAACAATTTTATAAAGATGTTATGTGGGGTGAGTTAGATTATTTACTAATTGATATGCCTCCAGGAACAGGAGATGTTGCTTTAACAGTTATGCAATCTATTCCTATAAGTGGAATAGTAATGGTTTCTGTACCTCAAGATATGATATCTATGATAGTAGCAAAAGCCGTTAATATGGCTAAAATGCTTAATGTAAATGTAATAGGGGTTGTAGAAAATATGAGTTATATTCAATGCCCAGATTGTGATAAAAAAATAAAGTTATTTGAAGGTGAAGAAACTAATAAGTTCTTAGATGAAATGAACTTAAAATTACTTGGAGAACTACCTATGACTAAAGAAATAGTAAATATAACACATAATGGTGTTGAAGAAATCAGTAATGAATTAAGTGAAACCTTAAATAACATAATAGACCAAATAAAATAATTCAAAGAGCCATCAAAATACTAATTTAATTATTAGCCTTTTGTTATGGCTCTTTTCAATTTAAGGAAATTAAAAATATGATATAATTAAACCATAAGGAGATGGTAATTTATGAAATTAATAGATTTACATTGTGACACTATAGATAAATTAATGGAAGATCAAAATGCAAATTTATATAAAAATGGTTTTTCAATAGATATAGAAAAGTTAAAAAAATCAAATTCAATAGCTCAGGTATTTGCAGTTTATTTTGACTTAGATTTGTATAGAGATAATCCATATAATCGATTTGAAAATATGGCATCAAAATTCTATGAACAATTAGATTTAAATAAAAATGACATAGCTTTAGCTAAAAATTATCAAGATATATTAAATAATCAAAAACAAAATAAACTATCAGCGATACTTTCTATAGAAGAAGGTGCCGCTCTTAATGGAGATATTAAAAATTTATATAAGGCATATGAAGCTGGCGTTAGATTAATAACTTTAACTTGGAATTATGAAAATGAAATAGGATATCCTCACAATAAAGAAGGCTTTGAAAATAAAGGCCTTAAACCTTTTGGATTAGAGGTTATAGAACGAATGAATGAACTAGGGATGATAATTGATGTATCTCACTTAAACGATGGAGGTTTTTATGATGTTTCTCGTAATTCAAAAAAACCCTTTATAGCGTCTCATTCAAATGCAAGAAATGTTACTGGTGCTAGTAGAAATTTAACTGATGATATGATAAAGATTTTAGGTAACAATGGTGGAATTACTGGAATTAACTTTTGTAAATTTTTCTTAGGAGAGAGTAAGGTATCAAAAGTAGATGATATAGTAAAGCATATAAAACATATTGTAAATGTTGGAGGAATTGATGTAGTTGCCATGGGATCTGATTTTGATGGAATACCAGATGGTTTAGAAATGAAAGATATAAGTCAAATGTATATGTTACAAGATGCATTATCGAAATCAGGGTTTAATGAAGATGAAATAGAAAAAATGATGTATAAAAATGCATTAAGAGTTATAAAAGATGTTTTATAATATAATAAGCAAGTAAAATAAAGAGTATGTAAATATTAATGTGTATTTTCTAGATTTAATTTAGAGATATGATAATTAATTTTGTGGACTATGACTATAAAGTCATAGTCCTTTTTAGGATTTATTTCCATTTTTACAAAAGAAAATACCCCTTATAATAAAAAACGCTGTTTTTTTAAAATTAGATATTTATGCTTGTAATTCTATCCTCAAAGTAGATACTTAAATGAGCTAATATTTGAGTCCAACTTCGTATTTTTTGAGTCCATTTCTCTGAAATATCCATAGTTGCTAAGTATAGTGACTTATGTAACGCATCATCAGATGGAAATACACTCTTAGATTTAGTTACTTTTCTTAATAGTCTGTTGTAACTTTCCATTGAGTTAGTTGTATATATTAAAGTTCTTATCTCTTGAGGATACTTAAAGTATGTAGAAAGTTCATCCCAGTTATTTCTCCAACTTCTTAATGCTATCGCATATTGCTTGTCCCATTTTTGCTCTACGAGCGTTAGCTCATTAAGTGCAACATCTTCAGTAGATGCTGTATACACTAGTTTTAAATCCCTAGCAAATTCTTTTCTATGTTTGTAAGACACATAGTTTAAAGTATTTCTAATTTGGTGGACAATACATCTTTGAACTTCAGTAGAAGGAAATACTGCTTGTATAGCATCTTTAAAACCAACTAAACCATCAACAGATGCAATTAAAATATCTTTAACACCTCTATTTTTAATATCTGTAAGTACTTTAAGCCAGTATTTAGAGCTCTCATTTTCACCAACCCAAATACCTAAAACATCCTTAACACCTTCTAAGTTTATTCCTATTGCTATATATGCCGCTTTATTAATTATTCTACCTTCGCTTCTAACTTTATAATGAATAGCATCCATAAATACTATTGGATATATTGTATCAAGAGCTCTATTTTGCCATTCTTGAGCAAGTGGAAGGACCCTATCAGTAATCTTAGAAACTAATGTATGAGATACATCAATTCCATATATACATTTTAAATGCGATGATATATCTCGAGTAGACATACCTTTTGAATACATGCCAATAATTTGGTCCTCTATTCCAGATATATCATTTTCATAATTTCTAACAACTCGAGGTTCAAAATCACCATTTCTATCCCTTGGAATACTTATTTGAACCTCTCCAAAGTCTGACTTAACCTTTTTCTGTCTATATCCATTTCTAGAATTAGCTATTGATTTATTTTTATTATCGTATCTGTCATATCCTAGGTGATCATCAAGCTCCGCTTCAAGCATTTCTTGAATAGTTCCTGCAAATAAGTCTTTCAACATTTCTTGTACATCTTTAGTTGTTTTTACGTTATATTCCTCAATTAGTCTTTTTAGAATTTCACTTTTGTTCAACATAAAAAGTGTGCACCTTCCTTCGGATAATTAATTATATTAATAAGTTAATTATCGCACTCTTTAGAAGAATACACACTTTATTTTACTCATCTATTTAAAAGGAAACATCATCCAAGGATTAGCGAGAACTTCTCTAGAAGTTAAACATTCTACTTTTAGTATCATACTAGAGTCAATAACCATGTACTCTGCCTGCCCATTACCTCTTATTCTATATCCTTTTATATTTTTATTTTTTTCATCTAATTGAGTAACTATAAAATTAAAAGTTTTACTGTCTTTACAAGCTCCCTTTTCAAACTTAGTACATTGTGTTATACGAACCATTCCATTACAATTTTTAATAACTTCAAATATGGATGGCTTTTCAGGCTTTTGATTTTCTTTAAAACACTCTAAACTTAATATTTGACTAGACTTTAATACTATGTCTTCAAAAGGCTCATTATCTTTTAATACAACGCCTTCAATAAATCCACAATTTTTATGAATTTTTGTTATTTTAAGTATTACATTTTTACTTGTGATACACTCTCCATTGATACTTAGTGAGCAGTATGTTACTTTAAGCTTCTTATTTTCACACTTTTCTATAGTTTGAAATACATCTTGTTCTGATATAAATTTTAAACTAGGTCCTAACATAAATAATCCCCCCTATTTAAGATTACGAATTATCAAAAAATAAATAAACTTAGGATATATATTAAGGTATGGCCATGCACTTAAATTAGTTACAACATCATATAGTATATAGTAGTAGTTTGTTTATATAATATAATTCAATAATTTTAAGTTTATTACTAAAAATAAATTTAAGGAGGAATAATAAATGAAATATCTTAGTTATAGGAGTGGAACTATAGTAGAGATATCGGAAAGCTCAAATGAAAATTACAAATATATAATGATAGCAAAAGATGTAAATGATATATACACATATACTAAATTAGTATATTCTCAAGATACTATAATACTTGACTGTGAATATTCTGAAATAGGAATTGATGATTTAAATATAGGAGACTATGTTTTTGTATATCACTCAAATAGAATGACTATGAGCATTCCTCCTCAAACATCAGCATATATAATTGAAGTTAAATAATATATCTAACCAACGCATATCTAAATTATTTTATAGATATATGTTGGTTATTTTAGTATAATACTATATAAAATACTAAAACTATTTATATTATATTTTTAAACATAAATAATAACTATCAAGGAGATTTAAATATGAAAAAACTTATGGTAATAGAAGACTCAGAAGTTATAAGACAGGAATTAAGCTCTCTATTATCCAAATATGGATATGAAGTCATAGCTCCAGATAACTTTGATAATATAATTAATGAAATTGAAACTAAAAATCCAAATTTAATTTTATTAGATATAAACTTACCTGTATTTGATGGATTCTATATATGTAGAGAGGTTAGAAAAACATCAAATGTTCCAATTATAATAGTTACAAGTAGAGATAGCGATATGGACGAACTCATGAGTATGAACTTAGGAGCAGATGATTTTGTTACGAAGCCATATAACACTCAAATATTACTAGCTAGAATAAGCTCAGTACTAAAAAGAGCTTATGGCGATACTGAAAATATGGATATACTTACATATAAAGATTTACAGCTAAATTTATCAAAAGGAACTATACATGCATTTGGTAATACCTTGGAAATAAGTAAAAATGAATTAAAAATATTGTCTTATCTTATGAAAAATAAAGAAACAATAGTATCTCGTGATAAAATAATGAACTACATGTGGAATTCAGACGTATTTGTAGATGATAATACATTATCTGTAAATGTTAATAGACTTAGAAAAAAACTAGAGGAAATAGGACTAGACAACTATATTGAAACAAGAAGAGGATTGGGGTATATAATTAAATGAAACTATCAAAATTTTTAAAAGATAGAGGTCTTTTTCTAGCAATAAATTTAATTCTAGCTTTACCTATAGTTTTAATTATGGTTGCGTTTAAATTTAAACTTGAACTAATAGCTATAATAATGTTTATATGGTTTGTGCCCTTATTATCATATATTTTAATAGAATTTAATAATAAGAAAAAATTTTATAATGAATTAGAAGATATTCTTGTAAATATTGATAAAAAATACTTATTGTCTGAAATTATGAAAAAGCCATCTAACTATGAAGAGGAAAAGATTAAATATATATTAACTGAAACCAATCGTAGCATGAGAGAACAGATTAACTACTATAAAAATATTCAAAAAGAGTATCAAGAATATATAGAGACTTGGGTGCATGAAATAAAAACACCAATAGCTTCTACTATGCTTATAATAGAAAATAATGAAGAGCGAATTCCATATTCTATGAAAAATGAAATTAAAAAAATTGAAAATTATATAGATCAAGTTTTATACTACTCAAGAAGTAACGATGTAAGTAAAGACTATATAATAAAAAAAATGGATTTAGAACCAGTAGTTAGAAATGTAGTAAAGAAAAATGCTAGTGATTTTATAAATAAAAAAATAGCTATAGAAATAAACGACTTAAGTGAGTTTGTATATAGTGATTCAAAGTGGATAGAATTTATAATAAATCAGATCATATCAAATTCTATAAAGTATTGTGCAACTGAAAATCCTAAGGTAAGTGTATATTCTATAAAAAATGAAAATAACACTATACTTACTATAAAAGATAATGGTGTAGGTATTTCACAAAAAGATTTAAATAGAGTTTTTGAAAAAGGATTTACTGGTGAAAATGGAAGGTTATACGGAAAATCCACAGGCATAGGATTGTATTTATGTAAAAAGTTATGTGATAAATTAGGATTAGGTTTAACTATAAACTCTATATATAATAAGGGAACAGAGGTTAATATTATTTTTCCAATAGGAAGAGAAATAAAATAAAGCTATCTCATTTTAATGAGATAGCTTTATTTTATTATATATGCAAAATGTAACAATATGAAAAAAAATGCATATTTATACAATAAGAAGTAAAATTTACAGAACTTATTGGGGGTATATATATGCATACAAATAATAAATTAAACAAAGGTAGAGTACCTAAAAACAATAAGAATTCAAAAAAATTAAGTAAAGGTAAAAATAAATCAAAAACATCTACTAATGATTTAAATCAACAACTAAAAAAAATATTGTTAGAAAAACTTATCGAAAAACTAAAATAGGCAAATTTAATCAAGGGAGTTTTCATATGAAAACTCTCTTGTGTCTTTTTAAGTATAAGATTATATACAGATGGAAAAATTAAATAGTAAATAAAGTAAATAAAATATTTTAAAATTAAATATATAAGGAGTAAAAAATGCAAAATAAAAAACAAACATTAATACAAAGTTCACTAGGATCTGTATTTTCAGTTTTTAGTGAAGATGAATTAAAAAAAATAACAGATAAAAGTAAAAGAACTATTGCTATATCTGGTAAAATAAATAACCCTGGAATAATAGAAATACCTGAAAATGCTACCTTAGCTGAGATAATAACTCAAGCTGGAGGTTTATTAAATGATAGTGGCTTTAAGGCTGCTCAACTTGGTATTCCATTTGGAGGATTTTTAACAGAAGATAGCTTAGACAAAGAGTTAGATTTTAAACTTTTTGACAATGGTACAAGTAGAAACATAATAATACTTTCTCAAGAGGATTGTATAATACAATATGCTAAATTCTATGTAGATTATTTATTGGGCAAAATTCAAGACGGTGGACTTGAGGAATATGAAGTTGCTAAAAAAGAAATAATTAGGATTTGGAAACTTCTTGATAGAATAAGTAAAGGTAGAGCTAATATGAGAGATGTATATCTCTTAAGAAGACTAACAGGAACTGTTAAAGAAAAGGTAAATCAAAAACATAATATAATAGAGGAGATAATAGATAAATTTTATGAAGAAATCAAAGAACATATAGAGGAAAATAGATGTTACACATCACAATGTAATCATTTAATAAAACTAAGAATAACATCTAAATGTATAGGATGTGGAGCTTGTAAAAGAGCATGTCCTGTCGATTGTATAAATGGAGAACCTAAAAAACAACATTACATAGATTATACAAGATGTACACATTGTGGTCAGTGTATAGCTGCATGTCCTGTAAATGCTATAACAGCAGGAGATAATACATTTAAGTTTTTAAGAGATTTAGCTACACCAAATAAAGTTGTAATAACACAAATGGCACCAGCAGTAAGGGTTGCTATTGGAGAAGCATTTGGGTTTGAGCCAGGTACAAATGTTGAAAATAAAATAGCTGCAGGTCTTAGAAAGTTAGGGGTAGAATATGTATTTGATACTACATGGGCTGCAGATTTGACCATAATGGAAGAAGCAGCTGAGCTTCAAGAAAGGCTAGAAAAGCATTTAGCTGGAGATAAGGATGTAAAACTTCCTATTCTTACATCATGTTGCCCTGCATGGGTAAAATTTATAGAGCAAAACTATGGTGATATGCTAGATGTGCCATCATCAGCTAAATCACCAATGCAAATGTTTGCGACTGTGGCTAAAGATTTATGGGGAAGAGAGCATGGACTAGAAAGAGATCAAATTACATCAGTAGCAATTATGCCATGTATAGCAAAAAAATATGAAGCTTCAAGACCTGAGTTTTCCAGAGGACTTAACTATGATGTTGATTATGTAATTACAACAGCTGAACTTGTAAAGATTTTTAAAGATTCAGGTATAGATTTGAGTATAATTGAAGACGAGCCTATAGATCAAGTGTTAGGTGAATATACAGGCGCAGGAGTCATATTTGGTAGAACAGGTGGGGTTATAGAAGCTGCTACAAGAACGGCAGTTGAGAAAATGACAGGTAAAAGAGTTGATAATATAGAATTTGAACAATTAAGAGGTTGGGATTCTTTTAGAGCATGTGAACTTGAAGTAGGAGATTTAAAGCTAAGAATAGGTATAACATATGGATTAAAAGAAGCAGGCAAAATGTTAGATAAGATAAGAGAAGGAGAAGAATTCTTCCATGCCATTGAGATTATGGCTTGTACGTATGGATGTGTTGGCGGTGGCGGGCAGCCAAAGGCTAGAAAAAGAAATGAAGTATTACAGCAAAGAGCAGAAGGTTTAAATAGTATAGATAGATCACTTCCAATTAGAAGATCTTATGAAAATCCTGCTGTACTTGCAATTTATGAAAAATATTTAGATCATCCTTTAAGTCATAAGGCACACGAACTTTTACACACAAAATATTTTGTAAAAGTAAAGAAAAATAAATAAAATAATAAATACCCTTCATTAATAAATTTCGTATTTAATGAAGGGTATTTATTATTTTTGTGTATAAAATGAAAGTTATGAAAACCTTATATTCAATTATTGTCATAAATAGTTTTAAAATGATATAATTTGCATAAAGGGGAAAGTTTAATTAAATGTAAATATTATTTGGAAGGGATATATAATGAATAATTTAAACAAGGTAATTATTAATATGATAGAAAATATGCCTATACCAGCTATATTCGGAGAATTAAAGATAAATACAAATGGCATAGAATTAGTTTCTGTTAAAGGTTATAGCGTTTTAATAAATGGTTTGGTTAAAGACTATAATTTATCAGAAGAAGAATTTTTGAAGGATTTTATCAAGACTATTAATTACAATTTAAATAAAGATGGTTGCAAAAATAAACTATGTAATCAAAATTTTATATGCTATATATCAAAAGCATCACAATGGTTTAAAATAACTATTCAAACGATATGTGACAGTTATTTTATAATTTACTTTTATCCTACTTATGAAGGATATAATGATACAGAGAATATTTTAGAATATAACAAAAAGATAGCTTTAGAATTTGATCATAAAAAAATACTAGATGTTGTTAGTGATTCTATTCCTGATCATATATTTTATCGAGATTTAGAGGGAAGATATATGGATGTAAATAGGAGCTTTTTACAAGATACAAAGTTATTAAAAGAAGATGTTATAGGCAAAACTAATTATGATCTTGAGATATTTAAAGATATTAGCGATAACTTCAAAGAATCTGATGATAAAATACTTGAAAGTAAAAAATCTGAAGTATTTCATGAAGTCATTTACTTTGGAAATGACCTCAGGCATATTGAAACCATAAAAGCACCGTGTTTTGATAGTGAAAATAGAATTCTTGGAATTGTTGGAATATCACGTGATATTACAGATCGTATATTAAAAGAAGTAGAAGAGGAAAGAATAAAAGCAGATTTTTTCGCTAATTTATCACATGAGCTAAGAACACCTCTTAACTTAATATTTAGTTGCTTACAAATGATAGATCTAAAAATAAAAGATAATGATGACATAAAATCTTTATGTGGATCATATTTAGATATTATAAAGCAAAATTCTAAAAGATCTTTAAGATTAATTAACAACTTTATAGACTCTAATCGATTAAACAATGGATATTTAGAATTGAATGCTCAAAATGGGGATATTGTACAATTTATAGAAAATATATGTGATTCTGTTTCAGAGTTTATACATCAAAAAGAATTAACAATGATCTTTGATACTTATATTGAGGAATGTATTATTAGTTTTGATATGGAAAAAATAGAGCGTGTAATGTTAAATTTAATATCAAACGCAATAAAATATAATAAGCCTAATGGAAGGATCGATGTAATCTTACAATTAAATCAAAATGTATTTGAAATAAAAGTAAAAGATACAGGTATTGGAATTCCCAAAGAAAAACAAGATGAAATATTTAAAAGATTTAAACAAATTGACAACAGACTAACAAAACATAGTGAAGGCAGTGGAATAGGATTATCATTAACTAAGTCACTTATTGAGATTCATAATGGAAATATATCAGTAAACAGTAAAATAGGTTTAGGAACTGAATTTATAGTAAAACTACCATATACTAAAGAATGTTTAAATACTAAAAAGGTTTTAAAAATAAATGATAAGTTAATAAATACAAATGAATTAGTAGAAAGAATGAGCATCGAATTTTCTGATATATACTAATATATCTATTTCTCAAAATTTAAATATACTCATAAAAGGGTTGAATCTTATTTTATTCAAAATGATAAGTTTAACAAATAAAAAAGATTAACTATAGAAATAATAAATTTAAATAAAACTATTTAAAAGAAATGAGTGTATAAAAGTTATGAGTAAAAAAAAATTTTTAAAAGATATAGAAAATGGACAACAATTTAATACATCTCTTTTAGTAATGAAGAGACTATACAAAGATGCTGATAAAGTAGTTTATCTATTAAGTGATAAAAGTGATCAGATAAAAGGAAAGGTACCCTCTAGAATTAAATTAGAGATAGGAGATATTATAAGTATTAATACTAAAAAAACTTTTATATTAGATATAGAACAACTTGAAAAATTAACAGATTATAACTTAGAAGACTATCTTCCTACTGTAAATAGATCTATAGATTGCATTATGAATGAAATAGAAATAATATCAGAGGAATGTATAACTTCACAAGAAGGTAAGCTTCTAAATGATTACTTTTTTAAAGATCAAGATTTTATATCTAAATTTAAAGTAGCTATTGGAGGAATATCTATGCATCATAATTACATAGGTGGATTATGTGAACATACACTAGGTGTAATGTATTTAACTAAAGTGTTATGTGATAGATACAATTGTAGACGGAGAGAAATAGCAGTTCTTAGTGCTAAATTGCATGATATAGGTAAAATTTATGAGCTTGATTACAATGGGCCTTTTAAATATACATTACAAGGTGAATTAGAAGGGCATATAGCCATAGGTGTTCAATTAATAGACAGAGCTTTTAATAATATAGACTATCCATTTAGTGATGACTTTATAAGAAGGATAAAAGGATGTATAATACAACATCACGGAAAAATTGAATATGGTTCTCCAAGAGAGGCTAACATGGAAGAATCTTTTATATTAAATTATGCAGATAGTGTAGATGCTACTTTAAATAGAATTAATCAGATAAAAGAAGTTACCAAAGAAAATAGTTGGTCAGAGTATGACAGGCGAATAGATAAAAAACTATATCTATAAATTATATTAAGCAATATATATTAAAAAAATAATATATTTAAGACTAAAAAAAATATCTTAATCTAACATATTTTAAGGTATTTTTTTAGTTTTTAAAGTAAGTATATAGAAATTTAAAAACTTATATAGACAAAGTATTATTAGTATAGTATGTTAAAAATATAGATGAAAATTTAAATTAAATAGGGGGTAAAATGAATAATCCATTAGTTATAAACATACAAAAATGTAGTATTCACGACGGACCTGGTATTAGAACTACTATTTTTTTTAAGGGTTGTCCTCTAAAATGTGCTTGGTGTCACAATCCAGAAAGTCAGAAATACACAAAAGAAGTACTATATAATCTAGAAAAATGTACTCAATGTGATTCATGTATGAATCATTGCCCTAATCATGCTATATATAAAGAGAATAATCAAATATATCTGCACAAAGAAAAGTGTGAATTTTGTGAAATTTGTTTGGATTATTGTTTAAATAATGCTCGTGAAATAGCAGGTAAAATATATACTGTTAACCAACTAGTTAATGAAATTGAAAAAGACATGATTTTTTATGAAGAATCTAATGGTGGCGTTACTTTATCTGGGGGAGAAGTTATGACATCAGATATCTTTTTTATTAAACAGATACTTAAGTCTTGCAAAGATAAAGGCATACATACTACAATTGATACTTGTGGTTTTACTTCGTTTGAAAAGTTCAAAAAAATTTTACCATATACAGATTTATTCTTATATGATATTAAGCTAATAGATGGTGAAAAGCATCTATTATTTACAGGTGTAGATAATAAATTAATACTTGATAATTTAGAAAAACTATCAGATGAAGATGTAAGTATAACTATTAGGATACCTTTAATAGAAGGAGTAAATGTAGACAAAGAAAACACTGAGATAAAAAAAATAATAAAATTTTTATCACCATTAAATATAAAAAATATAAATCTTCTTCCATATCATGATATAGGTATCTATAAATACACAAAGCTAAATAAAAAGTATGAGGGTACTGAGTTTAAAACTCCAAGTGAAGAAAAATTAAAAGAAATTAGTTTGTTGTTTGAAAATAATCATTTTATAACTAAAATAGGGGGATAAATATGTTAAGGGGAAGTTTTGATAGAACTAAAAAATTAAGACAAGAAAGTATAGATACAAAACCATATATAAGTATAGAAAGAGCGAAGCTTATAACACAAGCATATAAAAAATATGAAGGTAGTGTTGAAGTTCCAGTACTTAGGGCATTAGCATTTAAGCACTATATGGAAAATAGAAGTCTTTGTATAAATGAGGGAGAACTAATTGTAGGAGAAAAGGGTTCCTCTGCACAGGGGGCTCCAACTTATCCTGAGCTTTGCTGTCATACAATGGATGATTTAGAAATTATGGATAAGAGGGATAAGATATCTTTTAAAGTAAGTGATGATGTACGAAAAATACAAAAAGAGGAAATTATACCTTTTTGGGAAAATAGACAATTAAGAAAGAAAATAATAAATTCAATGGACAAACAATGGATAGATTGTTATGAAAATGGAATTTTTACTGAATTTATGGAACAAAGGGCTCCAGGTCATACTGTATGTGGTGATATTATATATCAAAAAGGATTCTTGGATTTAAAACAAGAAATAAAAGATGAGATAGATAATATTGATTTTATCAATGACTTAAATGCTTATAATAAAAAAATTCAATTAGAAGCTATGGATATAGCTTGTGATGCAATTATTATTTATGCTCAAAGATATGCAAAATATGCTAGAGAATTAGCTCAAAATGAATATGATGAAAACAGAAAAAAAGAACTTTTACTAATATCAAATAATTGTGAAATAGTCCCAATGAATAAACCGAATACATATCATCAGGCTCTTCAAATGTACTGGTTTGTTCATATAGGTGTTACAACTGAACTTAATATTTGGGATGCTTTTAGTCCTGGTAGATTAGATCAGCATTTATATCCTTTTTATAAAGATGATTTAGAAAATGGTATAATCGACTATAACAAAGCAAAGGAATTATTAGAATGCTTATGGGTTAAATTTAATAATCAGCCTGCTCCTCCAAAAGTAGGTATAACATTAAAAGAAAGTGGAACATATACTGACTTTGCAAATATAAATACAGGTGGAATAACTAGTGATGGTAAAAATGGTGTAAATGATGTAAGCTATATAATATTAGACGTTATGGATGAAATGAGACTTTTACAGCCAAGCTCTAATGTACAAATAAGCAAGAAAACTCCACAGAAATTTTTAAAACGAGCTTGTGAAATTTCTAGACAAGGATGGGGGCAACCGGCATTTTATAATACAGAAGCTATTTTACAAGAGCTTTTAGATGCAGGTAAGACCTTAGAAGATGCTAGATATGGAGGAACAAGTGGATGTGTTGAAACAGGATGCTTTGGAAAAGAAGCTTATGTTTTAACAGGTTATTTAAACTTACCTAAAATTCTCGAAATTACTTTGAATAATGGATTTGACCCTATATCTAAAAAACAAATTGGATTAAAAACAGGAGATGCTAAAAAGTTTATTGCATATGAAAATTTATTCGATGCATTTAAAAAGCAACTTAAACACTTTGTAGATATTAAGGTAAAGGGAAATAATGTAATAGAATCAATTTATGCAAAACATATGCCATCTCCTCTTATGAGTGTTATTGTAGATGATTGTATAAAAACTGCAAAGGATTATAACGCAGGAGGGGCTAGATATAACACTAAGTACATTCAAGGTGTAGGAATAGGAACTACAACAGATAGCTTAGCTTCAATTAAATACAATGTATTTGATAATAAGAAGTTTACAATGGAAGAATTGTTAAATGCTATTGAAAATAACTTTGAAGGATATGAAAGAATTTACAATTTAGTCAAAAATAAAACACCTAAATATGGTAATGATGAAGATTATGCCGATGATTTAATGATAGATGTATTTAATTCATTTTATAAAGAAGTAACAGGAAGAAGATCACCTATAGGTGGTACTTATAGAATAAACATGTTACCTACTACTTGTCACGTTTATTTTGGAGAAGTTATGGGAGCAAGCTCAAATGGGAGATTAAGAGGTAAGCCATTATCAGAGGGGATTTCTCCAGAAAAAGGAGCCGATATAAATGGACCTACTAGTGTGATTAAATCTTGCTCTAAAATGGATCACTTAAAAACAGGAGGAACTTTATTAAATCAACGTTTTGCACCTTCTGTAGTAAAAGGGGAAGAAGGTATAGAAAATATGTCTAACTTAATAAGAGCATATTTTAATATGGATGGACATCATATTCAATTTAATGTGTTTGATAAGAATATATTACTTAAAGCTCAAAAAACTCCTGAAGAATACAATGATTTAATAGTAAGAGTTGCAGGATATAGTGATCACTTTAACAACTTAAGTAAAGCTTTGCAAGATGAAATAATAGAAAGAACTGAGCAAACATTTTAATAAATAAATTTGAAATCAAAGGAGAAATGTAAATGAATAAAACAATAGGATTTATAGGATCAGGTAATATGGCTAAAGCTATGATAGGTGGAATAGTCAAGTCTAAGTTAGTACCATCAAATAAAATAAATGTTTCTGATTTAAATCAAGATACATTAAATAAGGTTAATGCTGAATTTAATGTAAATACATCTACAGATTCAAGGGATGTAGTTGAAAAATCAGACATTGTTATTGTAGCAGTAAAACCTAATGTATATGGTTTAGTTCTAGACTCTGTAAAAGATTTAATAGACAATAATAAGATAATAGTTACTATAGCAGCTGGAAAGACAATAGAATCAATTGAAAATATCATAGGAAATGATAAAAAAATAGTAAGGACTATGCCAAATACACCAGCGCTTGTTAATGAGGGTATGAGTGCTCTTTGTAAAAATAAAAATATCTCTGATGATGAATTAGATACTGTAAAAAATATATTTGATTCATTCGGTAAGAGCGAGGTTGTTTCTGAAAATATGATAGATGCTGTAATAGGTGTTAGTGGTTCTGCTCCAGCATATGTATTTATGTTTATAGAAGCTATGGCAGATGCTGCAGTTAGTGCTGGTATGTCTAGACCTCAAGCTTATAAATTTGCATCACAAGCTGTAATGGGCTCTGCAAAGATGGTCTTAGAAAGCGGTAAACATCCAGGTGAGCTTAAAGATATGGTTTGCTCTCCTGGAGGAACTACTATAGAGGCAGTTAAAACCTTAGAAGAAAAAGGCCTAAGAAACGCTGTTATAAAAGCTATGGAAAATTGTATAAAAAAATCTCAAGAAATGAGTAAATAAAAGATTACTTAAATCATAATTAATAACTTCGTTTATTGATAAAAATACTTATACGTAAAAATGGGTTCTTTCAAGAATCCATTTTTTATTTTTATATTCATATATATTTTAATATTTAATTTTAATACAATAGAATTCTTTATAAAATCGACAATATAATGTATAATAAATTAGTTATAATAATTTTTAAAATAATTTAAGCAAGTTTTATAATAATGTATTTGGGTAAAATATAACTATATAAAACGATTTGTGACATTAAATATTATGATTTAATTTAATATATAAGCAAAGGAGAAACATATGAAAAAAGTAGAACTACTAGCACCAGCAGGTGATTTAGAAAGATTAAAAATAGCATTTACTTATGGTGCAGATGCGGTATACCTAGGTGGCGAAATATTTGGTATGAGATCTGCAGCTAAAAATTTTACAATAGAAGATATGAAAGAAGGTTTAGAATTTGCTCATGAAAGAGGTAAACAAGTATTTGTAACTATAAATATAATACCTAGAAATGAAGAGCTAGACCAATTAAAAGCATACTTATTAGAGTTAGATCAAATAGGTGTAGATGCAGTTATAGTAAGTGATCCGGGTGTATTTAGTGTAGTAAAAGAAACTATTCCTAATATGGAAATACATATAAGTACTCAAGCTAGTACGACAAATTCATTAGCTTCAAACTTCTGGTATAATCAAGGAGCTAAAAGAGTTGTCATGGCAAGAGAATTATCATTTGAAGAGATAAAAAGAATAAGAGACAATGCAGCTGAGGATATGGATATAGAAGCCTTTGTTCATGGAGCTATGTGTATGTCTTATTCTGGTAAGTGTGTTATAAGTAACTACACAACAGGTAGAGATGCAAATAGAGGTGCTTGTGCTCAACCATGTAGATGGAAATATACTTTATTTGATGAAGTAAGTCTAGGAGAATACGAGCCAGTAGTAGAAGGTATCGATTCTTCATTCTTCTTTAACTCTAAAGATTTATGTATGATAGAATACATCCCTCAAATAATAGAAAGTGGAATAACGAGTTTAAAAATAGAAGGTAGAATGAAAACTGCTTACTATGTAGCTACGACAGTTAGGGCTTATAGAATGGCTTTAGATGAATATTATAAAGATCCTGAAAATTGGAAGTTTAACCCGATGTGGTTAGATGAACTAAAAAAAGGTAGTCACAGAGATTACTCAACTGGCTTCTATTTCAATAGGCCTGATGATACTGCCCATAACTACGAGTCAGCTTCTTATATAAGAAATTATGACTTTATAGGTATTGTAAGAGGTCACGAAGAAGATTCTGATTTAGTTATAGTAGAACAAAGAAACAAGATGAATGTAGGAGATAAAATAGAAATTATTGGTCCATTTAAAGAAACTATGGAAGCTAATATATTAGAAATGTATGATGAAAAAAATGAACCTATAGAATCAGCTCCTCATGCAAGACAAATAGTAAAAATGAAGTTAGACATAGATGTTGAAAAAGATTATATGCTAAGAAAGCCTATATTAACTATTAGAGCTCTTTAATATAAAATAAAAATAAAGTAGGATATCCTACTTTATTTTTATTTACATATATTTACATAATTGATATAATTTCTTAGGGGTGATAACAATTAAAAAACATATGCCTATATTAAAAAATAGTTATATTTACTTTATAATAGGGTTAATTTCTATTATTTATTATTCTTATATAAATATTGCATTTGGAGGGCTAGCATTTGATGAATTCTTCTTATGCCTTGGAATTTGTTTTATTTTATATGGATTTATAAAAAATAAGACAAAGAAAAACTATCTTGAAAATATAATAATAAAGTTAATAATAATTATTATTGTAGCAATTTTTATAATAGGAGAAGCTTTAATGATTCTATATCCTAAAAGTGACATAACTAATCAGTGTGATTATTTGATTGTACTAGGTGCTGCAGTCAAAAAAAATGGGCCAAGCCTTACATTGAGATCTAGATTAAATTCAGCAATAGAGTATTTAGATAGAACTAAAGATGATTGTTTTATAGTTGTATCTGGAGGTAAAGGCTCGGATGAAAAAACATCTGAGGCTCAAGCTATGAAAGATTATCTTATAGACAAAAACATAAATCCTTCTAGAATCATCTTAGAGGATAAATCAACTAATACATTTGAGAACTTTAAATATTCTAGAGCTAAAATTGAAAAACATAGCTCCTCTTCCATAAAAGATCTTCAAATAAAGGTAGTTACAACGGATTTTCATAGTTTAAGAAGCTCTGTATTAGCTAAAAGAAATGAATATACAAATGTTACGTTTTATTCTAGCAAATCTAAGTTAGCATTTATTCCTGTATATTATACACGTGAATTTTTTGCTCTTTTAAAAACTATATTAATTTATTAGATATATTAACTAAAGCCATAAATTAAGTTGTATAAACTTAATTTATGGCTTTTTTACGTTTTCTTATCTTTTACTGTTGCAATACGAATATTTTTTTAACTTAGATACTATTTATATAAAGTAATACATTAATATTCTTAATACAGGAGAGATTATATGAAAAAAGTAAAAATAGCTGTAATAGGTGCTGGGTCTAGAGGAATGTATGCTTATGCACCTTATTTATTGGATAACCCAGAACTAGGAAAAATTGTTGCCATAGCAGAACCTATTGATGAAAAAAGGGATCTTTTTAAAAATAAATATAATCTAGATTCAAAAAATATATTTAACTCTTGGCAAGACTTATTGGCAAATAATAAGATTGCAGATGCTATAATAATAGCTAACAATGATGACTCACATTTTGAACCTGCTAAATTAGCTTTAGAAAAAGGATATCATGTGTTGTTAGAAAAACCTATGTCTAATAATTTAAATGAAGTTATAAAATTAGGGGAACTGTCAAAAAAATATAATAATCAAGTATTCATGGTATGTCATGTACTAAGATACACACCATTTTTTAACGAGCTAAAAAAGATTATTGAAAGCAAAGATTTAGGAGATCTAATAAGCATACAACATAATGAAAATATAGGATATTGGCACTTTGCTCATAGTTATACTAGAGGTAACTGGAGAAATAGTATCAAAACTAGTCCTTTAATTTTAGCAAAGAGCTGTCATGATTTAGATATACTTTTATGGTTAGTTGATAGTCCAGGTGAATATATATCTTCATTTGGAAATTTAAGTCATTTAACAAGTGCTTCATTTAAACACAATATGAAAGATCGCTGTGTAAAATGTGATCTACGAAATACATGTCCTTACTCTGCAATTAAAATTTATCTACAAGAAGATAAAATAGTTAGATCGTTGAATTCAGTTCATCCTAACCCTACAAAGTATAATTTAAAAAAAGCACTACAAAATGGTCCATACGGAAGATGTGTGTATAAATGTGATAATAATGTTGTAGACCACATGGTAAGTATAATCGAATTTAAAAATAAAGTTACTGCCACTTTTAATTTATCTGCTTTTACAGAGGAATGTAGTAGAACTATAAAGCTAATGTTTAGCCATGGAGAAGTTGGAGGTAATTTTACACAAAATATAATAGATATTCATAAATTCGGTACTAATACTCATACTATAATTAGTCCAAAGATAAATCAAAGTGGCCATGGTGGAGGCGACTATTCCCTTATTAAAGATTTTATAAGTTCTATAAGTTCTAATGATGGAGAGTTAAAAACAACTGCTACAAATTCAGTACAAAGCCATGTGATGGCTTTTGCAGCAGAATATTCTAGAATAAGTCATAAAGTAATTAACTTATCTGATTTTTATAATAATATCAAAGAAGATATAAATGAATTATAAGATATAAAAAATTCGCTTCGCTTAAGCCACTGTGTGGGCGCTACACTTCATGTCGCCAACGACTTCGTCCGTTGCTTAAAAATGTGATGTAAAAAGCATAATGGCTTTATTACATCATTTTTTTATTGTCATTTTAAAGTAAAGATTATGTTAAAAAGAGATTTGATGGAATAATTCTAAGGACAGGCTCATATAATTTCTTAAAGTAAATAAAGAACCAAGGGGATGAATTATATGAGATACTACAACAAATCTATATCAGAAACATTAAGTTACCTGAAAGTAAACTCAAAACATGGTTTAGATGATGTAGATATAGAAGAGAGAAAAAAGAGATATGGTAAAAATGAGTTTACAGTAAAAGATGGACCTACATTTTGGGACGAGCTGAGTGAAAGCCTAATGGAGCCTATGATACTTATATTATTAGGTGCTGCCGTTCTTAGTTCATTTGTTGGTGAAATACATGATTCAATAGGCATAATTATAGCTATTTTATTAGGAATTTCGATAGGAATAATAACAGAAGGTAAATCTAAAAAAGCTGCTCAAGCCTTATCTAAAATGACTGAGAATATAGAAGTTAAAGTTATTAGAAATGGTAGAATAATTCAAATATCTAAAAATGACTTAGTTCCTGGAGATATAGTACATATAGAAACTGGTGATATGGTCCCAGCGGATGGAAGACTATTAGAATCTCATGACTTAAAACTAAGAGAAGATATGTTAACAGGAGAATCTGCGGATGTATTAAAAGATGCAAATGCTACTATAGATATGGACGTTATTTATGGAAAGACAGAAATAATGGAACAAGATACAATACCTGCTAAACAAATAAATATGGTATTTGGAGGAACTTTGGTAGCATACGGTAGAGGGGTCATGGTTGTTACTTCTATAGGCGATAATACTGAAATGGGTAAAATTGCACAAAATTTAGGTGAAGATAATGTACAAACACCTCTTCAGATAAAA
The DNA here is from genome assembly GCF_024723825.1 of Romboutsia lituseburensis. Taxonomy (NCBI): domain Bacteria; kingdom Bacillati; phylum Bacillota; class Clostridia; order Peptostreptococcales; family Peptostreptococcaceae; genus Romboutsia; species Romboutsia lituseburensis. Next base: position 491,547 of record NZ_JANQBQ010000001.1, on the reverse strand, counting down.
TTAGGAAAATTAGGTGCAAAAATAGCATCTATATCTGGTTTAGTAGCTACACTGCTTTGTCTTTACATGATAATGGAAATGCAGCTAAAAGGTCAAATACAAATAAATACATCTGGGTTTATACCTTTTTTACAATCCTTAGAACCAACAAAAGATATTTATATGGTATGTATAGCTTTAATAGTTGCAACTGTTCCAGAGGGATTACCAACTATGATAAATGTTACTTTAGCTATTACAATGCAAAAAATGGCTAAAATAAACGCTCTTGTCACTAAGAAAGAAGCTTGTGAGACTATAGGTGCTGTTTCAGTAATTTGCTCTGATAAAACAGGTACACTAACACAAAACAAAATGAAAGTTGAAGTTGCATATATAGATGGTAATTATGTAGATAGTTCAAACTACAAAAGTAATAGTTACTTTGAAGAAAACTGTATAATAAATTCAACTGCAGATATAGAAAAAGAAGATAATTCATTCAAATATATAGGAAGTGCAACAGAATGTGCATTACTTTTATATCACAAAGAAAAAGATTATCAAGGTATGAGACAAAATACAATGATAGCTTTTCAAATACCTTTTAGTTCAGAGAAAAAACGTATGACTTCTACTATAGTGAAGGACAATCAAGGAGTTATTCTTTGTAAAGGTGCGCCAGAAGTTCTTCTAAAAGAATGCATGTATATGCAAAAAGGTTCAAAGGTAGTACCTATGACAAATAGCCTTAGAGAGAATATGATAGCTGAAATAAAAAAACTACAAACAAAATCAATGAGAACATTAGGATTTGCATATAAAGAAGTAAGCAGATCTTATATAGAAGCGGCCTTTACATCCGAGGTTAGTTTAGATAGAGGAGACGCTTTAGTTTTCGGAGGTTTTGTAGGAATAATAGATCCACTTAGAGATGGAGTAAAAGAGTCTATTAATATTGCAAAAAATGCTGGTGTTTCTGTAAAAATGTTAACAGGAGATAACATAAATACTGCAAAAGCAATAGGAGAAGAAATAGGATTATTAAAAAATGGTAAAAAAGCTGTAGAAGCTACGTATATAGATGCTTTGAGCGATAAAGATTTAATGGAAGAGATAAATGACATATCAATAGTAGCACGTTCAAAACCTGATACTAAAATGAGAATAGTACAAGCTCTTCAAAAAAATGGAGAAGTTGTTGCTGTTACAGGTGATGGTATAAATGATGCTCCTGCCCTTAATAAAGCTGATGTAGGCATTGCTATGGGGATATCAGGGACTGAAGTTTCTAAAAATGCAGCAGATATAATATTAACTGATGATAGCTTTAGTACAATAGTTGATGGTATAAAATGGGGGAGAGGTATATATGAAAATTTCCAAAGATTTATACAATTTCAGCTTACAGTAAATATTGTTGCATTTGCAATAGCTGTTATTTCTCAGCTTATGGGTAAAGAAATGCCCTTTACGACTATTCAGCTATTATGGGTCAATATAATAATGGATGGACCTCCAGCTTTAGCATTAGGTTTAGAACCTGTAAGAGACTATGTTTTAAATAGAAAGCCTATAAATAGAAAGTCTGGAATAATTGCAAGAAGTATGGCCGTAAATATATTTATAAACGCATTTTTAATAATAGCCATTGTGTATGGACAATATCTATTTAACATATTAAAAGCCACACCAAGTGAACAGCCAACTGTTGTGTTCTCATTATTTGCATTTTGTGCTCTATTTAATGCTTTAAACTGTAGAGAATTTGGATTAAATAGTACTATACCAAACTTCTTTAAAAATAAATTAGCACTGCAAGTTATACTTATAACATCTATAGCACAAATATTATTCACACAAGTATTTAAAGGATTCTTTAATTCTGTATCACTAAATCATATTATGTGGTTCAAGATAGTAATTCTAGCATCTACAGTACTTGTACTAAATGAAGTTGTAAAATTTGTACTTAGAATAGCAAAAGAACAATATAAAAAATTTAAAAATTAATAAAAAATACCTACATTATAATTTATACATTAGTGTAGGTATTTTATTTAATATAAAAATTGTACAAGAATTATTTATCTATTACGACAAAAATAAAATACTTTAATAAATATAATATTACAATAAACACTTAAAACTTATACAAAAACTAGTCGAAAAAATTTTTAAAATGCAAAAAAATATAAAAACTAGATAAAATGCAATATAAATTTACATAAAGGATATTTTAGTCATATATTGAACTATATATAACTATCCAAGAGGTGAATTTATATAAAAGCAAGGAGACAAATAATATGAAACTGAGTAAAAAAGTTATTAGCTTAATATGTTTGACTTCTTTAATGCTAGGATTTAATTCTTCATCTAGAAGTAGTTCAGCATATAATAATTCAAATTTATGCTCAATAGACTTTGATTATTATAGCAAAAATACTGTAGTTGAACAGACTATTGTTAAAAGTAGTACTAGTATAAATGTTGCTAATTCTCAAAGAGAGAACATTCTATTAGAAGAAAAAGAAAATTTAAGAAAACAAAACGTAAACTATAGTAGAGATGATATGACATTAGTAAGTGGTATTACTGAAAAAGAGCTAAATAATGTTTTTATGAATTATACAGGTGCATCTACTATGGCTCATTTGTCAGGAGCAATTGTTGATGCTGAGAAGAAATATGGTGTAAATGCATTTACAATGGCTGCAATTGTAGCTTTAGAAAGTGGATTTGCTACATCAAGAAGGGCAGTAGAAGATAATAATTTAACTGGTTATGAAGTTTATAGTGATGATTCAGAAGGACATTTATTTTCAAGTCAGTATGAATCTGTAGTACAAACTGCCAGGCATTTATCAAAAAACTATTTATCTAAAGGTGGACCCTATTACTTAGGTGTTGCGGTTGATGATGTGCAAATAAATTATTGCCCAGATGAAGGTAAAGGTAAGAATTGGGATGGCAAAGTAGATAAACTAGCTCATGGTTTTTTAAAAACATATAAAAACTTATATCTTCAATAAGAAATTTAACATTTATCTTTAATAAGCATAGTATATATCATTAATTGTTTTATAACTTTTTAAGGAGGGTAAAATATGAATATCAATCACATTAATAATCAAGATATAAATAAACCTTCAGAAAAAAGTATCAGGATGACGCCTATTGAAATAGAAGCTATAAAACTTATTGATATAGATAATTTAAAAAACAAAAAATGTGCTAGAAAGCTTAAAGTCTCAACTGATGAATTTAGTAACTTAGTATTAAGCGCTAGAAAAAAAATGGCAACATCAATTATAGAAAATATACCTATTATAATAGATGAATATTTGCCTGAAAAAAAAATAACTACTATTTGCAAGTTTAGATGTGCTGTGTGTGGAGAGATATACACAGTGAACTATTTAAATAATAAAATAGCTTGCCCTCTTTGTAATTCTAATAAGATAATGACCAATAAAGAAGCTGGATTTTGTAAATAAAAAATACACAACATAAACTTGTGTTTTAAGTTTTTCATGTTGTGTAATAATCTTTAACGCTTCTTTAAGTTTTTATAAAATTTATTTTTATTATCGTTATTGTTAACAGATTTTTTAGCTATTTTTTTATTAGTATTTGATTTATAAGGTTTATTTTCTTTAGTATCTTCATCTTCTACATTTTTAACTTTATCATTTAAAACATCTAGTACAAATTTTTGTATTACCTTTACTGTACCAGATTTGTTTATGTATCCAGATGAATTTTCAGTTGCTAAAGCCAGTTCATAAAAATCTACACCTTTTATTTCATCTTTAAAGTTTATATGAAAAGTATATTTAGAATCTTTACTAACCAATATTAATGTTTCTTGATCTAATGAAATACTTTTAAATAAATTTGGATTTGTAAATTGTAATAAGTCCATATAATCACCTATATCTTTCTATCATTTTCAATTATTAATATTACCATAAAATGAAAATTTACTCAAAATAATTTTAATTCAGTTTGAGCTAATTGTTGGATGTTGTTAACAAAAAACAACAACTTATCAACAGTAATAAATCATTTATTAACATTTTTTAGAGAATAATTCACATTTTGTTAAATAACATGCTATAATGTATATAGCTAGATAGAATTAGGGGAAAGTTTTTAGGGGGAGTGCTACTAATGATAGATATTTTAAATACAATAACCGATTATGTATTGGTTGTTGATGAAAACGGATGTATAATGTTTGCAAATACATCCTTATTAAACAAGCTAAAATATACACTTGATGAACTTAGAGACCTAAATTCAATTTTAGTGGATAAAGATTTTAATTTTATTATAGAACAGTTGAATGAAAATAAGTCTCTACATAATATAGATTTATACTTTTATAATAATGCAAAAGATAAAGTTTTATTTAATGGAAATATAAAAAAATCTATTTTTGAAAATAAGGATGCTTTTATTATAATTTGTAATTGTAATAATACAGATAAAGAAGAAATGAGAAATGAATTTTTTGGAAATATATCTCACGAATTCAAAACACCATTAAATTTAATTTTAGGTACAATTCAGTTAATAGAAAAAAACGTTGCTAAAGGTAATATAAATTCAGTAAATGGTACAGATATAAATAGGCATACAAAGTGTATAAAGCAAAACTCATATAGATTGTTAAGACTAGCAAATAATATTATAGATATGACTAGAATAGAAACAGGGTACTATCAATTGCAATTAGGAAATCATAATATAATAAATATAATAGAAGAGATTACTCTTTCTGTATCTAGCTATATGGAAACAAAAGGAATAAATTTAGTATTTGATACCGATTGTGAAGAATTAACAGTTGCTTGTGATCCAGATAAAATTGAAAGAATAGTACTTAATTTATTATCAAACTCGATCAAGTATACAGATAATGGTGGAGAAATTAATGTTTTAATAAACACTTTCCCATCAAAAGTTCGTGTGTCTATAAAAGACAATGGAAGCGGAATAAGCCAAGAAAAATTACCATATATCTTTGAAAGATATGTACAAGATGACCGTAAATATAGAGTTAAATCTGAAGGTAGTGGTATTGGCTTATCACTAGTAAAATCTTTAGTTAATATGCATGATGGAGAGATTTATGTAAATAGCGAACTTGGGGAAGGTTCAGAATTCATATTTGAGATTCCAATAAAAGTAATACAAGAAAATAGTATTGAAAAATTTGATATGGATAATGAACATTTAAGAATTGAAAAATGTAATGTTGAGTTTTCAGATGTATACTCAATGTAAAATAAAGCTCTGAATTATTAAAATCAGAGCTTCTAATATTTTTTGTACAAATTTTAAACTATTACAAATCCGCCATTAGGGCTTATAACTTGCCCAGTTATAAAACTTGCATTATCACTAGCTAAAAATAGCGCACAATTAGCAATATCTTCTGGTGTTCCTAATCTCATTAAAGGAGTTTCTTCTTTTAAGCCCTCTAGAACTTCTTCACTAACATTTTTTAACATATCAGTTTGAATTGCTCCTGGAGCGATACAATTAACTTGAATATTAGATGGACCTAGTTCCTTTGCTAGAGCTTTAGACATTCCTATTATAGCAGCTTTAGAAGTAGAGTAATGAACTTCTAAAGATCCTCCAACCATTCCCCATATAGAAGATATATTAATTATCTTTCCAGCGTGCTCACTAATCATATATTTAAGAGAAGCTTGTGTTGTATAAAACACACTATTTAAATTAGTGTTTATCATCTCATTCCATTCTTCATATGTTATATCTGTAAATAATCTAGCTGTAGCTATTCCAGCATTATTTATAAGAACATCTATTTTACCGAATGTACCTATGCAATGTTTTACCATTAAATTCACTTCAAAAGGGTTAGATACATCAGCCTTGTAAATATCTGCACTATATCCATTATCTTTTAATTCTTTAAGAAGAGAATATGCCTCTTTTTCTGATTTATTATAGTTTATCAAAACATTATAATTATTTTGTGCAAATAATCTAGCAGTGGCTCTACCAATCCCCCTAGAAGCACCTGTTATTAGTACTGTTTTATTACTCATATATGTTAAATTCCTTTCATATGTATTAATCGAATACAATCATTATATTGCAAATTTCCATATTTTTAAAGAGTCAAAAAATAAAAAAACAAAAACTCTTATTAGTAGAGCTTTTGTTTTTTCTAATATTTTTTATGCACAAATTATTATATTACTTTCAATATTTAAATCTTTAGTAATATCTTCTACTAACTCAAACACCGTATTTTCAATGAAGTATATATCTTTATTTGATATTTCATATGTAAAATTATGATTTAATATAGAAATCCCATTTATAACTAGTTCAAGAGAATCACTATTTTTTATAAGTTCAATGTTCAAATTTTTATACTGATTATTTTTTAAGTAATCAGTTAGATACTTGAATATTAAGTCAAGCTCAACTTGTTTTTTTGCTTCCTTTAAATTAAATTTACACTTTGTGCAATATTCATATGCAAAATTAGTAGAAGAAGTAATTAAATCAAAGTTTGTGCTGTTACACTTAGGGCATACGAATTTTTCTTTTTCTGAAATACCTTTCATTACACTAGATCCCCCAAAATTATATTTACGTTATACAAAATTTCCCCTTTGTATATTGCAAGATTATTATAACACTTCAAAGTATTGTTTTTTACATGTAAATTATAGTAAAATGTGAGATACTATTATTGTAATTAATTCACTATATAATTAATTATAAATTTGAAAGGAGAAGGAGTAATATGGCAATATTTCTTATAGGTCTTTCTACTATTATCTTTTTATTACTTACATTTATAATAGTATTTTTATTAAATTATAAAGAAGGCAAATTTGTAAAGAGAAACTCAATGTTTATAATTATAGTTTTTGTTATATTGATAGGTTTATTTATAAATACAACAGCGATACCTTCTAATTACATAAAAGAAAGACTTATTTGTATAACATTGATAGTTCTAACTTTATTAAGTCTATTCTTATATAAAAATAAGTTTAATGTAAGTAGGATCTTGCTATCCTTTATAGCTCTTATATCTATGCTTATATATGTTTAAGTTTTAAAAATATGTTATAATTACCGTATAAATATTTTGAGGTGAATGGGTGAATGTATGACTACTAAAGATATTGTGTTAGTTGGCTTATTAGCTGCACTGCTTAAAGCATCACAAGCAATTCTAAGCTTCTTGCCTAATATAGAAATTGTTAGTCTTTTAATACTAGTGTTTGCTATAAAATTAGGAGCTAAAAAGACTATCTATGTAACTACTGTATTTTCTGTATTAAATATGCTGATCTGGGGAATTAACCCAGCATCTATTGGATATTTCGGAGTCTGGGGAGCTTTTGCTATAGCTTGTAGTTTACTAAAAGGATTTATAACAAATGAATTTAGAGCGGCTTTAATCTTAGGTTTATTTGGTATATGTTTTGGATTTTTATTTGTTATTGTTTATTTACCAATTGATAAAACATATGCCATAACATATTGGCTAAATGGAATTTCGTTTGATATAATACATCATATGCCATAACATATTGGCTAAATGGAATTTCGTTTGATATAATACATCATATGCCATAACATATTGGCTAAATGGAATTTCGTTTGATATAATACATGCTATATCGAATTTCATTATAGGCCTATGGGTATTTAAACCTGCTATAAATGGATTTGATAGAGCATATAAAGCTATTTATATGAATAGTAATTCTAAAAAGAATTATATAAATAATTAAGTAAAAAAGAAGTGTTTTAAATGAACACTTCTTTTTTTACTTAATTATTTTATTAAAGATTGAATTTCTTTATCAGTTAACTTTCTCCATTTTCCAGGAGCTATTCCTTTAACTGTTAAATTCATTATTCTTATTCTTTGAAGTTTTGTAACATTGTATCCAAATACTTCACACATTCTACGAATTTGTCTATTTAGACCTTGAGATAATATGATTTTAAATGTCTTATTATTTACCTTAGTTACTTTACATTTATTAGTTATAACATATTTATTATTTACAGGATTAAAAATACGTACACCATTTTGCATATCAGTTATAAACTTATCAGTTATATTTCTATCAACAGTAACTACATATTCTTTTTCATGGTTATTTTCTGATCTTAGTATTTTGTTAACTATAGTTCCATCACTAGTTAATATTATTAATCCTTCTGATGGTTTATCTAATCTACCAACTGGAAATATACGTTCTGGGTAATTTATATAATCAATTATATTATCTTTTATATGTCTTTCAGTTGTACAGGTAATTCCAACAGGTTTATTTAATGCTATGTAAACATGTTGTTTTTTAGGTGTTATTTTTCTTCCATTTACCTTTACAACATCGTTAGGTTCAACAGCTTGTCCAATTTGAGCTATCTTACCATTTATTAAAACTTTTCTTTGCTGAATTAACTTATCAGCCTCTCTCCTAGAGCACATTCCTGTAGAGCTAATATAGTTATTTAATCTCATGTTTATCTCCTTACTTATTTTACTCTTAATATATTTTAAATAATACATTTAAGTATATTATAGTTATATATCTTAATCAAGGTTTTATGTAGTATAATAAATCATTATACAATATAAAAAGTATTAAAAGTAGCTTATTAAAGCTGTTTTTAATACTTTTTATATTAATTATTATGTAGTTATGATATATAGTATTTGTTTACAATAGCAGAATGATTTTTCATTTTTAATTTTAATTTAAAATCTACTATAAGTATTGCAATAATACTAGATATTATAGATATGCATGCAGAAAATAATATAGACATCTTAGCGATGTTAACTAAAGTTAAATTATGTATGAATGCAATTTCTGATACAAATATAGACATTGTAAATCCTATACCTGCAATCAGTGATACTAAAAATACAGCCGTCCAACTTATATTCGATGGTTTTTCAGTTATTTTTAAAGAGCATCCTATAAAGCTAAAGAGCATAATGCCTAGAGGTTTTCCTATACACAAACCTAATACTATACCATATACTAAGGAATTTGCAGATGATATATCAATATTATAAATAAATGAAATTCCTGTGTTTGCAAAAGCAAATAGCGGAATAATAATCAAACTATTTATAGGAACTAGAATTCTTTGTAACTTCTCAAGGGTACTTTTACCTGAGTTATTGTCAGATGGTATCGCAATAGCAAGTAAAACACCACTTATAGTACAGTGTACTCCGCTTAAATACACAAAGTACCACATACATAAGCCAGCTATTAAATAATAAAAAATACTTTTAATATTTAATACTTTATTAGAAATTATAAGAGTAATTAGTATAATAAAAGCAATTATTAAAAATTTTAAATTTATGTCTATAGAATAAACAATACCAATAGCAAGTATAGACATTAAATCATCAACAACAGCGAGTGATAATAAAAATATTTTTAATGAAGGATTTAGCTTTTTTGAAAATATAAGAAAAATACCAACTGCAAATGCTATGTCTGTTGATATGGGAATACAAAATCCACTAATAAAAGGTGTATTCTTATTAAAAGCTATAAATATTATAGCGGGAACGATAACACCACCTAATGATGCTATAACAGGGAAAGAAGCTTTTTTAAACGAGGATAAGTTTCCATGAAGTATTTCATGTTTTATCTCAAGTCCTGCAACTAAAAAAAATATTGCCATTAAAAAATCATTTATAAACATATGTAATGAAAAGTTTTTAGTAATATAAATTTCTTCAAAAATATACTCATAAGTACTTTTTGAAGGACTATTGTACATAAATAAAGCACATATAGTAGATAAAATTAAAAAAATACTGGTCAGAACTTCTAACTTTACAGGTTTTTTATAGTTTCTTAATAATCTCAATTTATCACCAACTAACTAAAATTTTTAAACAAGCATTTAGTTAAATTTATGAAATGCTTTATACAAATATGATAATAAAATAAAAATCAAAGCTCTTATATTAAATAAGAGCTTTGATTTTTATTTTAACGGCCGCAGTTACAGTTACAATTACAACTACCCCCATTATTATTAGAATTGCTATCATTACAATTATTATTTATTTGGCTATAGCAATCTTGAGCTTTTTGTAAAAGATGACAAGATTGGTTCATTAGTTCTTCTGCTTTAACAGCTGCATTATTAGCTTGTTGTTTTAATTGGTTAAATTCACACCAAGCTGCTTTAGCTTCTTCCTCTAATTGCTTAGCTCTACATTCTGCTTGAGCTGCTAATATAGTAAATTTTTCTATTTTTTTATTGCAACAAAGAGCTTGATCGTAAAGCTCTCTTGATTTTTCAGCAAGATTTTCACATTTTTCATAGTTTATAGATGGTTTTACACAGCTACAGTTGACTTTTTTTTCTTTCTGACATCCACATTTATTATTACAACTAGATTTACAATTTCTTCTCATTAAAAATCACTCCTGAAATATTTTTATTTGAAGTTACCCTCCATATATACTATGATTTAGACGACAAGATGTTATCAAAATAAGCAAATTTTTACATTTAATAAATAAATATTGTTAAATGTAAACAATACTATGAATATAAATCTATATGTGTACAATAATACATAAAGAGGTGGTAAATTATGTATTATAATGAAATTCTTTTAAAAAATTTTGAAAAATACTGGAATCCTAAACAGATCTATATAGAAAAGGAAAAATATAATAGTAGTTGTGAAATAATAGATGATTTAGAATATGTAAAATTATATACAGGAATGTTTGATAATGAAAAAAACTTTAGCAATATTTTTGGTAATATAATTATAGGAAAGTCATGTAAAAAAAATATAAAAGGATATAACAGTTTAAGAGAGTGTTGCGGTCTTTTAGTGTCTAGAGAAGATGTAGATGATCTTAAATCATTTATAGATAAAGTAAATCCAATTCAATGGGAATTATTTGGAAGAACATTTAATTCTAGATATATTTATGTTTTTGATGAAGAAAAACAGAACCATAAGAGCATTGAATGGAACGGATTATCGAACTTTTAACTTTGTATAGAAATATATAATTCGATTAAATGCCAAAAATATCGAGGTTTATATTTTTAACTACCATGAAAATATACGTACATTCACGAATTTTGTATAATTAAGCCGTAGAATTACAATTTTATTATATAGTTATTTTTTTAGTAACCTTTTTAATACTAAAATCATAATATTTATTAACACTATTAAATACCCTCTACAATAACTTCTGAGACAAAAGTTATCTAGAAATATATAGATAAAACCAATAATTCCATTTTAAGTGTAGGCTGGTATAATAGTTTTAAAGTAGCTTGAAATTTCAGGCTACTTTTTTATTTTTTGTATTATAGTTAGTGCACGTACATATAAATTAACTATAGAAAATAAATAACCTTTATAAGGTTAGGGGAGGAGAGTAATTTGGAAAGCTTTTTTATAAACATAATAACAATAGTATTTTTAATTATTACAATTACATATTCAATATTAAATATAATCGCAAATAAAAAATTATACAATTATATTAATGACGATTTGAGGAAGCTAGATGATGATTATAAGAGGAGTCTTATATATAACAATATAAGAACTAAATACAATTTATACTTAATTGAAAATTCTTATGCTGAAATAAACATAACTACATTTATTGAAGAAATCTGCACAGGTTTTAGATTTAAAAATAGACCTATATTAGAAAAAATTAAATCTATTAAAAATTCATCATCAACTTGTATATTGTTAGGTGTGCTAGGAACATTTGTAGGATTGTCTTTAATGTTACTTACTATAAATACTAATGATATAATAAATTCATTGCCAGCAACTATTAGTTCTATGCAAACAGCTTTTATTACTAGTATTTGTGGTATTATATGCTCTATAATTATAAATATTTTATTAAACTATAATGACTGTGAGCAAGCATTAGTTCAATTAATGTTAAAATGTGAAAATTTACTTACATCTGAAATAACTCATGAAAAGTCGCAAACAATAGATTCTAAAATTGAAGATGTAAAAAATACAATAAAACAAATTAGCAAGTCTATTGAATCTATCGAAAAATTTGATCAAATAGCTAAGGATTTACATGAATTCAATGATGAGTTTATGGATGGAATAGAAGCTCTTAAAAACTTACTATTAGGTTCGCAAGACTCTATAAAAACTTTTGATCAAAGTGTTCGAAAATTAGATAAGCAAATGAATATAATGAACATAAAATTTAATAAGCTATTTGATAAGTATGATAATCAAGAAGACATAAATAAAGAAATTTTAATAGATATAAAACAGACATCTAAAAATATATTTGAGTCTACTGAAAATCAATTTAAAATAAAAGAATACATAAGAAATCTATCATCTACATTTGCATTGTATGAAAGGACTGCTCAAGATTTATTACAAAAGTTAGTTAATCATGAAAAACAAATAACAGATACTCAATCAAATTTAAATAATGAACAAATAAACTTAGATGAGACTGTAAAACACTTAGCTTCTGTTATAGCAATCTCTACTCAAGATATAGAGCAAAAGCTAAATATGATATTTGATTATATAGATATTTATAAAGAAGCTGTTACAATGGCATCTATGCAAGATGATAACCATAAAAGATCTGAAGATGAAATTTACGATATAGATGATTACGGCATTGATTCTATCAAAAAAAATTCATATCAACCAAATGAATTAGTTAGAAGTAGAAAAAGAACAAATCCTTATTTAAGAAAGAGAGTAGAATCCAAACAAAATAATAGACTAGAAAACAAGTCATCAAATTATTTACTTGGAGATGATAAACATGATAAATAAGTACAGACGAACTATTAACCGAGAATTTGAGAAAAGTAGTTTTTGGCCTACTTTTACAGATATGATTTCAACTGTATTAATGGTTGTAATGCTCATGTTATTTAGCGTTGAGTCTATTACCGGTTCTGTAGAAAAAGATCTTGCTAAAGAAGTAGATACTTCTGTTAAAGAAACTCTAAAAGAAAGTGGCTTACCTGTTACCGTAGATGAAACTACAGGCTTAGTGACTTTCGGTGAGAAAACTATGTTTGATGTAGATAGCTCTGAGTTAAAACCAGAAGCTAAAGAAATGCTTAAAATATTCATTCCTAAGTACGTAGAAGCTATTTATAAAGATTACGGTGAAAATATATCTAAAATAGTAGTCAAAGGTCATACAGACGATGTAGGAAGCTATTTATATAATTTGGACCTTTCTCAAAAAAGAGCATTTAGTGTAGCTCAGTTTATTGTTGGAGATGAAATAGGAGACTATAAATATAAAGAAAGGGTTTTAAAAGATATTGAAGCAATTGGAAGATCTGAAGCTGAATTAATTAAGAATAAAGATGGAAGTATAGATAGAGATTCTTCACGAAGAGTTGAAATAAAGTATGAAATAAGTTTGGATAAGTAATAAAAAAGAGTAGCTCTTAATAATTCAATAAGGGTTACTCTTTTAATTTATCGTATAATTATTGAACATCATTAATATCAATTAGCCATCTTGAATGATTATTTTTACGAACTACAAAAAACCAAGATTCATACATCCCATTTTTGTAATGGATAGGTGAACGATCATTATATGAAATTTCATAATTAACTTTATAAACTTTTAAATTTTGTGGATTAATTAATTCATTGTTCTTAAGATAAGCATTTAAGATGCTTTCGTTGGTTTCTTCTTTTATATATATTAATGAAGTTTTATCTAAATACTTTAATTGTTTTTCTATAGAGGATAAACTATCATTTGTAACAAGTAGATTAGATAGTTTATCTACATTTTTATCATTTTTAAATAAAAAATACTCACGAACTACTTGTTCAGCATCTTCAATAGGTCCAAATCCCTCAGATTTTACTGTCACACAGAATGTAAATATTAGCATAGGTACAAGTATTAAAAATGCTATTAACTGATTATTTCGTGCATTGTTCCTAATAAAAACACCCCCAAAATATTATATAGATTATAATACATTACTTTGAATTAATTTTAATAGAATGGTTAAATATACTAATAAACGATAGTAGATTTGAATTTTATGTCTAGAAAATATCTCCTTATTTATAGTATACTACTATAGACATAAAAAATGAATTAAAGGGTTAAAAATTTATTAAGATTTTAATTTACATATGTCTTATACATAAAAGTTGAGGAGGAATTATAATGAGTACACCAACACCACATAATAATGCAAAATTAGGAGATATCGCAGAAACGGTATTACTTCCAGGAGATCCCCTAAGAGCTAAATTCATAGCTGAAACTTATCTAGAGGATGTAGTCCAATATAATACTGTAAGAGGTATGTTTGGATATACAGGTTATTATAAAGGTAAAAAAATATCTGTTCAAGGAAGTGGAATGGGAATACCTTCTATCGGAATTTATTCTTATGAATTAATACATTTTTATGGAGTTAAGAATTTAGTTAGAATAGGATCAGCAGGTGCTATAAATGAAAACTTAAAACCACATGATGTTGTTATAGGAATGGGAGCTTGCACAGATTCAAGATATGCTGCTCAATACGATTTACCAGGAACTTATGCTCCTATTGCTAGTTATGAATTAATGCAAAAAGCTATTAAAAAAGCAAAAGAGCAGGGAACTCATGTAACTGTAGGTAATATACTTTCAAATGATGTGTTTTACTCTGATGCAGGCTTAGATAATTTAGCTAAATGGAAAAAAATGGGTGTTCTTTGTGTAGAAATGGAAGCAGCTGGACTTTATATGAATGCAGCTAGAGCTGGCGTAAATGCTCTTGCTATACTTACAATATCAGATTGTCCTTTTACTGGAGAAGAATGTTCTGCTCATGATAGACAAGTAGCATTTACTAAAATGATGGAAATCGCATTAGAGTTAGCATAGTAAAAAATAGGGGAGATACGTATGTTAAAAATATTAGGTGTATTATTTATTGTACTAGGTCTTATCTTAAATACATACTCTATATATGCTTTTAAAAACGCTAAAAATCTAAATAAAACTAAAAAAGAAGAGTTAGATAAATTAAAGAAAAATGGAACTACTTTTATATTTGCAGGTGTATCTGCTTTAGTTTTAGGTTTGATTTTATAGCTTACAAATAAAAAAGAGTAATTAGCAAAACATATTAAATTTGCTAATTACTCTTTTTTATTATAATACTCTAAATACGCCTGTTACAATTCCTATAATTTCAACATCTTTTGATGTAAGAACTATCGGTTCCATAAAATCATTTTCTGGTTTTAAAGTTATAACATCTCCATCTTTTTCAAATCTTTTAACAGTAGCGTATTCTTTATGTATAAGTGCAGCTACTATTTCAGAGTTAGAAGCTGAATGCTTTTTATCTACTATAACATAGTCACCATTTAATATACCTGCATTTACCATACTATCACCTTTAACTTTTAAAACAAAGTTATTTGTTCCTTTTACTAAGTTCGCTGGTAGAGAAATGTATTCTTCGATATTTTGTTTAGCTAAAATAGGAGCACCTGCTGTTATTTGACCAACTAATGGAAGTTGTAAAATTTCAGGTATATGTCCATAATCTGGTTGATACTTATTTTGATCTAAAACCTCTATAGCTCTAGGTTTAGTTGGATCTCTTCTTATGTATCCAAGTTTTTCTAATTTATTTAAATGAGAATGTACTGTAGATGTAGACTTTAAGCCTACAGCTAAGCAAGTCTCTCTTACTGATGGCGGATATCCTTTTAACGCGATTTGTTCTTTTATAAACTCCAGGATCAATATTTGCTTACTACTTAAGTCGAAATACATAAAACCTCTCCTTTCTTATTTCTGTCATTTTATATTTATATTGTAGCACAATGATTCTATTTCTACAAACATTCGTTCCTAAAATCAGGAAATTTATTTTTATTATCAATTAAAATTTACAAATTCTGTTCATTCTATTCCTATTTTTACAATACATACTATTTATCTTTTGATAAATTAATTATATCTTCATCTAGTAAATCGACACTATCTAAATCACTTTCATCATCAATCCACTCAAAGTTATTTACAATATCACGTTTAACATGCTTTTTATGAGCAGCGTATAATTGAGTAGTGGTTACATTATCGTGATCTAATAAGTTTTGAACGTCATAAATTGAAAAACCATTTTGAATCAGAGAGGTTGCCGCAGTTGCTCTTAATTTATGAGGACTATATCCATTATCTCTAGATGTATCCATTGAGATAGATGTATATTTTTTTACCAACTGTCTAATGGCTTTTGCTGTTAATCTTTTATTTTGTAATGATAAAAATAGAGCATCCTTATACTCATCATTTAATAGTTCACTTTGAGGTCTTTCATTATAAATATAGTCCTTAACAACTAACTCACAAGTATGGTTTATAGGCATTAAAACTTCTTTACCTCTTTTTCGATAAATTTTAAATTCACCTCTAGAAAAATTAAAAGAAGAGATATTCAATTCTCGAAGCTCATTTAATCTAAGACCATATGTAACAAATAGCGCTAAAATGGCCTTATCTCTAAGTTTAGTCTTTTTCCAATAAACTTTTTCTTTTTCTGTAAGGCCATCACCATTTTCAACGGAATCTAACATCTTAGCAACTTCATCTATTTCAAGTCGCTTTATAGCGTCTGGTTGAGGCTTAGGAAGCTTTATTGGATTAAAACCATCAGTAATATTATTATCTAGTTGTTCGTTCCTATACATGAATTTAAATAGAGTAGAGATAGATGATTTTTTTCTAGCTAAAGCTCTATTGTTATTTTCAAAAATCAACGTATTCTTACTAGTTTGTTTATAGTATCTTGTACAATAATCCCCTAAAAATAAATTAACGTCTCTAGCTTTTATTTTATTAAACTCATTTAAACTAATATCCTTGATATCTTTTGCACTTGTTAGTTCTTGCATCTCAACTAAATAAGAACAAAAAAATTGAATATCTACTAAATATGCTAAACGAGTAGACACGGCAACTGATCCTTTTAAATAAATAAAATAATCCTTCATAAATTTAGGAAGGCTATTTTCGATTGATATACATCTTTCTATTACGTTATTATCTCGAATTACAATATTGTCTGGTTTGTCTGACTTATTATGTATTTTTAAAGCTTTAGAATTACTCACAAAAGGTTACCTCCAAATTTTATCTTTTATAAATATAAAATAACATAAGATTTTTTTGTTTTCAACTATTCCTTAAAAATAAGAAGATATATAGATTTTAGTGTAAAAATCTATATAAAGAAGCTTAATAAAGATTAGTGTAAATAGAGTCTAAGATAATATTTAAATATTTATATATTAAACCAATGTATAAAATGATAAAAATTGAATCTAAGTAAATTAATCATAATAATGAGTATTAGGAAAATAAGTAAACTAAGAACGGATATTTAGAATATGTTAATATTAATTACAGATAACATAGTTAATCATATTAAATTAAATATCAAAACAAAAATTTTTTATAGTGTTGATATTTAAAATTTTATTTTAAAATAAGAATTAACAAAAAGAGGAGTAAATCTGCATGCAGATTTATTAATTTTAGAAATGAGTAATTATAAGTAAAAATTTAGAAATTAAATAATAGTTATTTTTATTTAAATAACTATTCCCTAAATATACATTTAAAGACTAGTTATTTATTATCAAAATTTCAATATATTGTATGTTTTTATAACTACTCTTGATATTTATATAATCTGCATGCAAATTTGTTTTGTATTATTTTTTGTAATCTGCATGCAGATTTATGATTTTAACATTATAATTATCTTGCTAAGTTAATTTAAAGTATCTGTTTAAGTTATTAAGTTAATAAAAATAAATCAACTTATAATAATATTATATTTAAAATTTTATTTGCCTTATACTTAAAATTTAATCTTTAATTAATGATTTTCGCTTAAATCTTCTAAATTCACTTCAAATCTATTATTTTCATCAACTGATTTTACATATGCAGTTCCTATATTATTATCAACTGTAACTATAGTTACTGGCTTATTTTGGTAATAAACTACTGTATTATCATTTTCTTTAGAATTTACTATTTCTGCAGCTCTTCTTAATTGCATAATATAATGATCCTCCTTATTTAATATATATAATATTTAAAATCTATATTAAATTAACCTTTTATTTTAAAAATTATTCTACTTAAAATTAAAACAAAATTTGTAAAAATAAAAAGCTATTTATAAGAAAATTTCTTACAAATAGCTTTTTTTATTATGATTTTATAATTTATGTTTTATCTAGGTTCTACTATTAATTTTATTGCTGTTTTTTGATCTCCATCAATGTAAATATCTGTAAACGCAGGAATACAAACTAAATCCATTCCGCTAGGTGCTACAAATCCCCTAGCTATAGCTACAGATTTAATAGCTTGATTAAGAGCTCCTGCGCCAATAGCTTGTATTTCAGCACTTCCCTTTTCTCTTAGTACTCCAGCTAAAGCTCCTGCTACAGAATTTGGATTAGATTTTGATGAAACTTTTAAAACTTCCATTTCAACAACCTCCCTTGTTTGAACCATATCATATATAGACTAATTCTTTAAAAAAAGTACCAACTCAATATATATATTTAAATTATATTTCTATATATACCAAAAAAAACCTTTATTTTTTTTACAAACATCTTCCAATTTCTCTGAATTTGTTGTATCTTTGAGAAATTATTTCAGCTTCACTAAGAGTTTCATAGTAACTAAGTCTGTCTACAATAAAGTTTTTAATTTTTTTAGAGATCAAATCAACATCTTCTTGTGCTCCATTAAAAGGTTCTTTTATTATTTTATCAATAATTTTAAGGTTTTTTAAATCATGACTTGTTAATTTCATGACTTCACTAGCTTCTTTAGATTTTGATGGATCTTTAAAAAGTATACTAGATAGCCCTTCTGGAGAAATTACAGAATAAACTGAGTGTTCTAGCATACAAATTTCATTGCCTACTCCAATTCCAAGTGCTCCTCCACTTCCCCCTTCTCCTATAACAAAGCAGAGAATAGGTACAGAAAGTTTGCTCATTTCTAGTAAATTTTTAGCAATTGCTTCACCTTGACCACGCTGTTCTGCTTCTAAACCACAAAAAGCACCAGGTGTATCTATAAAAGTTATTATAGGTCTTTTAAACTTCTCTGCTTGTTTCATAAGTCTAAGTGCTTTTCTATAACCTTCTGGATGAGGCATCCCAAAATTTCTTTTTATATTTTCATGTACATCATTTCCTTTTTGGTGTCCTATGATTGTAACGTTAAAATTATCAATTTTTCCGATACCCCCTATTATCGAAGGATCGTCTTTATAGAGTCTATCTCCATGAAGTTCTATGAAAGTAGAACAAATTCTTTGTATATAATCATTTGTTGTTGGTCTTTTTATATCTCTACTTATGCACACCTTTTCATATGGCGTTTTTGTGCATGCTTTATTTTGAAGCTCTTTAAGTTTTTGTTCTAAATGATTGATTTTATCACTTAAGTCGATATCATTTGATGTTGAGATTAATTTTAGCTTCTTTATATCATCTTCAAGATTTTGTATTTGATTTTTTATATCGTTAATAAGCATAAGCAATTAACTTCCTCCTATATACAAAATCAACGAATAAATCTTTATCATTTATTCGTTGATTTAATTTATTTAATTATGGGTATCTTAATGAAGAGATAATATATTAAATATCATTTCTTTCATGTTTTTTCTATTTACAATAATATCTATAAATCCGTGCTCTAATAAGAACTCTGCTGTTTGAAAGCCTTTTGGTAATTTTTGATTAATAGTCTGTTCAATTACCCTTGGACCTGCAAAACCTATTAAAGTATTAGGTTCTGATAAAATAATGTCTCCAAGCATAGCAAAACTTGCTGTAACACCACCTGTAGTTGGATCTGTAAGTATAGTTATATATGGTAAATTCTTATCCTCTAACTTACTTAAGGCTTGAGATGTTTTGGCCATTTGCATTAAAGAAATCATTCCCTCTTGCATCCTAGCCCCACCTGAAGCAGTACAAATTATTATAGGTAAGTTATTATCAGCAGCATATTCAATTGAATATGTTATTTTATCTCCTACTATACTTCCCATGCTTCCCATCATAAAGTCTGGGTTCATTACGCACAAAACAGTTCTTATATTATTTATTGTTCCTAATCCACAGATTATGCCTTCTTCTTCATTAGTTTTTTCTTTATATGAATTTATCTTCTCTATATAATCAGGGAATTTTAAAGGGTCTTGTATTGATAAATCAAATTCAAACTCTTTAAAGCTATCTTTATCTATTAATAAATCTACTCTATCCCTTGCTTTTAATTTATAATGTGTATTACACTTAGGACATACATTTAAATTCTCTTCTATATCTTTTTTAAATACATGATCTTTACAACCCTTGCAATAAATCCAAAATCTATCATCTACACTGTTTTCTTTAAATTTGTTATTTAAAGTTACTGTTACGTATTTGTTATCTTTAGTAATTTTTTTTATAGACGATTCGTTGGAAGATAAAAATTTTTTTATCATAACTATCTACTCCTTTAATGCTACATTTTTGATTACTCTGTAGCTATAGCAATTTCAGCAATAAAATCATTTTCTATAAATTTTGTATAATGACAATCTTTCATAAATATATCACTATTTATAAGCATTTTTTGAAATTCTATATTAGTATCTATACCGTCTATAATGATTTCCTCTAAAGCTCTATTCATTTTATTTATACACTGTTGTCTATCCTCTGCCCAACAAATAAGCTTCCCTATCATTGAATCATATATAGGTGGAATTGTGTATCCAGAATATATAAACGTATCGAATCTAACACCAAATCCGCCTGGTATATTTATAGATGTTATTTTACCTGGACATGGTTTAAAATCATTGTATGGGTTTTCTGCATTTATCCTACACTCTATTGCATGACCATTGAATTTAATCTCATCTTGAGTAAAAGGTATTTTTTTATTGCTTGCAATTAAAATTTGAAGTTTTATAAGGTCTACACCTGTAATCATTTCTGTAACAGGATGCTCAACCTGAATTCTAGTGTTCATTTCAATAAAATAAAAATTCTTATCTTTATCTACTATAAACTCTATTGTACCTGCACCTAAATATCCAATACCTTTGACTATGTCAACTGCAGTCTTGTATAATTTGATTTTTTCTTGTGAGTTTAAGTAGTCAGTCAAAGACTCCTCTAAAACTTTTTGGTTTCTTCTTTGCATAGAGCAATCCCTACCACCAAGGTGAATAGCATTTGAGAAGTTATCACCGAATACTTGAACTTCTATATGTCTAGGATTTTCTATAAATTTTTCCATATATAAAGCACTACTACCAAATGCAGATAAAGCCTCTGAACTTGCCATGTCAAAGTTAGAGAAAAGTTCTTTGTCACAAGTAACTATTCTCATACCTTTTCCCCCACCACCATTTGATGCTTTTATAATTACAGGGTATCCAATTTTATTAGCAAGAATTAAAGCTTGTTCTTTGCTTTCTAAAATACCTTCTGAACCAGGAACAACTGGAATATTTAATTTCATCATTGTTTCACGAGCTTGTGATTTATCACCCATTATAGCCATTTGTTCTTTTTTAGGTCCAATTAAAATGATATTGTTTTCTTCACACTTTTGTGCAAACTCAATATTCTCAGATAAGAATCCAAAACCTGGATGTATAGCATCACATTCTAGTTTAAGAGCTAAATAAATTATATTATCAATGTTATTATAGCTTTTACTTATATTATTAGGTCCTACGCATATAGATTCATCTGCTAAGTATCTATGTAAACATTCTTTATCTACATCAGAGTATATGGCTACCGTTTTAATGTTTAGCTCTTTGCAAGTTCTTATTATTCTAACTGCTATATCGCCTCTATTAGCCACTAGTATCTTTTTTATCATTTTCTAATACCTCCTACCTATAGTGCTTTAATTTTAAACATAGGCTGACCATATTCTACTAGTTCTTCATTTTCTACTAATATTTCAATGACTTCACCACTAACATTACTATTTATTTCATTCATAAGCTTCATTGCTTCTAAAATACATAATGTATCACCTGCTTTAATGATATCTCCTACTTTAACAAAGTTTCCTTCATCAGGATTTGGAGATGAGTAAAATGTTCCCATTAATGGTGCAGATACAACATGTATATTTATATTATCTTCGATTGTTTCTTCAATAGCTTCTTCGCATATGTCACTAACAACTTCTTCACAGTTTGCATTTTCGCTTAAATCATGCTTACTATCTCTTAAATCATTATTAACAATTCTATTACTAGATTTAGACACTTCTAGTTTTAAGTCACTGCTCTCTATTTTCACAAATTCTAAATTAGTTTTATCTATAACATTTAATAATTCTTTAATTTCATTAATTTTCATACTTTCAAATTACCCCCTCGTATTATTACCTGGTACTAATATTATATCACAAAAATTACCTTTGTAAATATATTTTGATATTTATTAACTTTTAATCATAAAAAAGCACTGATAATAAATCAGCGCTTTACTTAAGTTAAATTAACTCTTTTTTAATTCTTCTTCTACATCATATAGCTCTTCAGATGTTAAACCTGTAAGTTCCATTATAAACTGCTTTTGTGCATTTTTTTCTAAAAGTTCCTTAGCCATTTCTATTTTAGTTTTTAATGGATTAGAATCATTTTGATTATTAGAAACTATTTTTTCATCAATTAGTGTATTTTTATCTAATTGAACTGCATCAAACACTACAGTATCTTGTTTTTTAATTATTAATTTATTAGTTTTATGTTTTTTTGAGTCATAATTAAAAGTTTTAATTTTCTTTTCCTTTATATTACACTCTTCTTTATTATAATATTTGCTCATTTTAGAATATGTTAATAAATTAAATAAAATAAAAATAGCAGGAATACAGAAATATATTTTGGCACCCATAAAACCAATTATAACTGTAGATATTATAATTACTATATTAATATTTTCTAATGGAACATTAAAAACTTCTTTATTTGATGCATAGGACCTAATTACCGCTAGTAATAATGTAATTATACAAAGTGGAAGTAGTAAATAACTAGAAAGTAATGATCCAAATCCTAATGTATCAAAGTATGTATTTATATTGCTATATATAATCATGTCTCCATTTAAATATGAATATAAACAAGCAGCAATACCTAATGTACCTCCTAAAGCTTGTGTATACCAATTTGTAAACCGTAAGTTCATATTATCACTCCCTAAATGCATATATAAAATTAATATGCAAGTCTACTCTCAAATATTTACAAACCTAGAAGAAAATTAAAAATACTTTTATACATTAAATAAATAGCCATAAAAAAAGGTTTCATATTTAAAATTGAAACCCTCTTTTATGGCTATTTTAATGAATTCATTGCATCTTGAAGTGTTTCTATATTTTCTTTAGATGTTTGAATTGATATTAGCTGTTGTGTTAGTTTTTGAGCATTTTCATTGTCATTTTCTTCTATACATTTATATATTTTGCTAAGCAGTTCATATTCCTCATCGTTTAAAATAGTATTTGTTTGAAACTTATTATTATAGCTATATAGGCACATTTTTAATTTTCCTCCTTTCAAATATCCTATTTTATATTTTAATCATTAATAATTCTTAATATACATTTAACTAGATTATTATCAATTTTATATTTATTTTTATATAAAAAAGTATTATAATCTATTTTATGTATGTTTTTAGTAGAAATATACATAAAATATAAAGGTATGATTAGTACTAATTGATTAAACATGCTTATTATGGAAATACTACTAATAAATCCACTGAGTTAAGGGGAGTTTGACTATGTTAGAAAATATAGAATTTATTGTAAAGATATTATTTTTAATACTTTCTGTTGTATGGATTGGAAAGATTATGGTATTAAGAACTGATAAACAAATAGTTATAAATCCTTTACTTATAGGAATAGCTGCTGTATTAGCTGTTCTTCCTGACAGTACCAATTTAGAATTCTTCGGAATTACAATGGAAACTATTAAAATTGCTTTATACGGTATATATTCATTAATAGTTATATTTGGATTATATGCTATAAGTCAAAAAAATGGTATATTTTAAATACATAAAAAAAGAAAGATTAAATATTTAATCTTTCTTTTTGCTTATAAATGTTTATCTTTTTCTAGCTTCACATCTAAAAATTTTCATACCATATGACATAAATTTATCTTCATATTCTGTTGTAATATTTTCAAAATCACTTTCAGCCAAGTTTAAAGATATGTTCTTAAGAGTCCAATCATTACCAGATATTTCATTTAAACTAAATTCAAACAATTTTTCATTATCTGTTTTAAAGTGAACCTCACCATCTTTATTTAATAATAACTTATATTTATTTAAGAAGTTAGAATGAGTTAATCTTCTTTTAGCCCATCTTTTCTTAGGCCAAGGATCACAGAAATTAACATAAATTCTTGATAATTCTCCCTCTTCAAAGTAATCAAGTACATTGCTAACATCTGCCCAAGCAAATAATATATTATCTAACTTTAATTCATCTGCTTTTTCAACAGCCTTTATTAATACTTCTTCTTTTATTTCAAAAGCAATATAATTTACATCTGGGTTTTGCTTAGCTAAAGTTGTTATAAATTTTCCACGACCTGTACCAAACTCTACATATATAGGATTATTATTTTTAAACTTTTCATTCCATTTACCTTTTAACTCATTTATGTCATCTCTAAGTACATAATCTGTGTAACTTAAAAGTTTTTGATCTGCACCTTTTACTTTTCTTCTTCTCATGTCTAGCTCCTTATTAATTATATTCTATATTAATGCTTTATTTATTTTATAATAATGCACTATCCTTTTATAATACATTAATACTAAAAAAAAATAAAGAGTATTAGCTTTCAAGCTAATACTCTTTTTTATTTTAGTGACCACAGCCAGAGCATCCTCCGCCACATCCACCTTCATCTTGCATGTTTTCAGGAGCTACTCTAAATCCGTAGCCAGTGTCTTCTATAACTATGTTTCCATATTTATTAAAATCATCACTACTCATTATAAAGTGTAGTCCTTCTACATCATATTCTAAATCGTCAGCCTTTTGCTCATCCAGAGCAATTCCAAATGATGGACCGCCTCAGCCAACACCTGCAAAATAAACTCTTATATTATTAGGTCTATCTTGGTTATCTTTTAAGATGTCTGTTAACGTTTTAACCGCTGTTTCTGGTAAAGTAACCTTCATATCATCATTTCCTTTCAAATTTTCTTAAATTCATATATATTATATACTTTTATTAGGTATATAATCAATCGATTTTTACCATTTATATAATTTTTTTCCAAAAAGTAAATTTTTTTAACATAAAATGATCTTTTCAGTAACATTTTTGTCCATAATATGGTAAAAATTAGTTTTTGTTATTATTAATATACCCAAATTATATATTAATAAACAATATGTTTATTTAGGTGAAATTTATCTAATAATGTTTGATTGTGCAATATTTTGTTGATATAATATATTAATGTAAATAATCTAGGCATCTTAGGAGGAATTTTAATGAAAAAAGAAAGGGTTACGGGTCTAATTGAATTTTTAGGTTTGATTATAGGTTGTATATCAATGGCAGTTGGTATAAATACGTTTTTAAAACCTCATACTATTGCTCCCGGAGGACTTAGTGGTTTATCTGTTGTTTTAAATAAAGCCACTGGGATATCGGTTTCAGCGATAATGTTATTAATAGGAATTCCATTAGTTATATTTGCATTTAAAATATTAGGTAGTAAAAATTCAGTGAAAACTTTAGTTGGAACTGTTTTATTTTCACTAATAGTAAATGTTACTTCTCCACTAGCTGATTTAGGGGCTACTAATGATTTATTATTGTCATCTATATCTGGCGCAATATTATTAGGTATTGGTATTGGCATTATGTTTAGGGTTGATGCATCTACAGGAGGTACAGATTTAATCGCTTTAATATTAAGTAAAAAATTCCCTGGTATAAAGCCTACAAAATTTATGATTTGCTTAGATGCATTTGTAGTTATATCTTCAGGAATAGCTAGTCAAAATATTGAAATAGCACTTTATTCTGCTATAGCATTGTACGTGGTTGTAAAAGTAGCTGATGCTATAATGGAAGGGTTCGATTATTCAAAAGCATTCTTTATAATATCAAATCATTCTGACGATATAAAAAGCGTCATAACTAGAGAGCTAGATAGAGGACTTACGGTACTAGATGGTAGAGGTGGTTATACAAATGAAGAAAAGCAAGTTCTTCTAGTTGTAGTATCAAAGAACCAGGAAGTTTATTTGAAAAAGCTTGTTAAAACAGCAGATCCATCTGCATTTATAATTGTAAGTAATGTTCATGAAGTTTTAGGAGAAGGTTTCAAAAAACTTGAAAATTAAAAAGCGGCTTTTGAGCCGCTTTTATTTTTTCTCAGTTACTGCATTCACTTCTAAAATTTCTCCTTCCTTTAAATTGCATACATATAAAGAAGGAGTTATATATTTATGAGTGTTTAAGAAAGGAAATAGTATTGTATATCTTCCATTTTTTAGATTGTTGAATTTATATGATCCATTTAAATCAGTTAAACAAGATACTTTATCTCCATCACTATTTATAAGTGTAATTAATTTGTTTTTAAACTTATACTTTTCTTCTTGATTTAAGCTTCTTACCTGCAGTTTCCCATAAATAACACCTTCACTGTTTTGGTAAATTCCTAAATTTTGGCTAGGCAAATTTACTTTTATAGGTTGTAATAAGATCCCACTTAAAATTCCAGACTTTAAAAAAGGCACTTCATGATAAAAATCAGCTTTAAGAATGCAATCTGAGGAGATATTTTCAACTAGTATCTTAGATATTGAATATAATAAAGAAGGTCTTTTATTTGTCTTTAAAGAAGTATATTTTCCATCCAATTGAATGTTATCTAATAAAACTATAGTTTCTTTATTCCAAAAAATAGGACTCTTGAATAAAAAATTTTCCCCGTACTTAATATGAATAGGCTGTAAAATAACACATTGCTCTGTAGCTATAACTTTTACATTTTTAGAGTGTATAGTTTCTATAAAGGAAAGATCTTTTATTTTATTATTTGAAATATTTATTAGTGATAAGTTTTTTAGACTTTTCAAATTATCAATAAAGGATATGTTGTTTCCATCTAATCCAATGCTTTTTAATTTTTTTAAGTTAATTAAAAAAGATACATCTTCTATTCTGTTTTCTGAAAGCTCTAAGTTCGTAAGTCTAGATAAGTAAGAAAGAAGTGTAGCATCTACTATTTCATTTTTACTTAAATTTAAACTATTTAAATTTGTAGCGTATTGAATACCCTCTAAGTTTTCTATCGAACAATCGGATAAATCTAATTCTCTAAGTGTAACTAAATAGTCCTTTGTGATTTCTTCAATATCTTTATTTTGCGAATTTGCTAGGACAAATCTTAAATGGCTATCTATCCAATTATTATTTATATCTATTGACAAGATGATCATCCCTTTTTATTTAGTTTAAGTTTATTTTTTATATAACTACTTCTTAACATTTCATACCTATGACATTTAACATATTTGTTTTTAGAATATAATTTTTTATTAAATGTTTTTGTATAATTGAATCCTAAAATTTCTAACGGTTTTTGAGAATATTTGTTATCTTCAAAAGTTATTGCAAAAATTTTTTGTAACCCTAAATCTTCAAATCCATATCTAATCATTTCTTTAGCTAATTCAGTTGAAAGATTATGCCCCCAATAATATGGATTTATACAAATACCCATCTCTCCCTCTTTAGATGATGGTGATATATTGTTAAATCCTACATTACCCACTACTATATTTTCTTCTTTTAAAACTATTGCATAATGACCTATCTTACCTTCTTTGTAATTTTTTAAGAAGAATAATTTTATGAATTTTTTCGTATCTGATATTGTTTTATGTGGCTTAAATGGTAAGTACTTTACTACAATATCGTTTTGATAATAATCAAATAAGTAAGGTGCATCTTCTAAAGAAATAGGTCTTAAAATGCACCTTGAAGTCTCTAAAGTTTTCATTTTAAAATTGTTAGAGTTGTGCATATTTTATATCCCTTTCAAAAAATTATATAAGTATCTTTAATACAATTTATGAAACTAATATAATAACTGTTCTTATTAAACATAAAATATATACTTTTATGCCATTTTTCATAAAATAAGTAATTTCAACAGTTTTATGCTATTTTTTATATATTATGTCAGTTATATGTCAGAATTTAAAATGTTTTTTATTTTGTTTTTATGTTATAATTAGTTAATAATTGTTATTTTAAGGAGGGGAAAATGAGTTTTGCATTTATAAGAAAAAGAAGTAAAAATTACATAGTTTATTTAGAATATAAGGATAGTACTACCGGTAAAAATAAGCAAAAAAATATGGGGTCATTTGAGAAAAAAAGAGATGCTTCTAAGAAGCTAAGTGAACTTCGAGATAGCATTTATAACGATAAATTAGCTTCCCCAGATTCAATGAATCTAGAAAAATTTTTGATTGATTTTTTAGAAAAGCATAAGGTGAATTTATCTATAACTACTTATAATTGTTACTTACGCATTTGTAAAAAGTACCTAATTCCTATGCTAGGTCATTACAGATTGAATGAGTTAAGGCCTGTTCATGTTCAAGACTACGTAGATGATTTAGTCGGAATACTCACTCCTCAAACTATAAAAGTACATATAAACATATTAAATTTAGCACTAAAAAAAGCTTATAGATTAAGAATAATAAGAGAAAATGTAGTTGATTGTATAGATGTACCTAGGATAAAAAAGTTTAAAAATAATATATATAATAGAGACGATTTAATTAAGTTATTGGAGATTTCAAAAGGAACACACCTAGAATTATATATTCACTTAGCTAGTGGGCTAGGGCTAAGAATTTCTGAAATATTAGGTTTAACATGGGATAATATAAACTTTAGCGAAAACACTATAACAATAGATAAGATTACAGTTAGAGATAACGGACAAGTTATTTTAAAAAATCCCAAAACTGAAACATCTGAAAGAACTATTTCTGCACCCAGTGAAATTATGATTATGTTAAAAAATCATAAAAAATCACAACTTGAATTAAAATTAAAAAGAGAAGCTAAGAATAAATTAAATTTACTTTTTTTTGATAAGAATGAACACCCTATAGCTCAAGATGTAATTAGTAAAAAATTTAGTAGGTTTTTATTAGAACATAATTTAGAACATATAAGATTTCATGATCTTAGACATTCTCATGTTACGTTACTTATAAACTCAAAAGTTCCAATAAAAGTTATATCAGAAAGAGTTGGACATTCTAATATTAATACAACACTTAATATATATGCTCATGCACTTAAAGAAATGGATTCAGAAGCAAGCGATAAAATTTCGGAATCATTATTTAGATTAGGTTAATCATTAGTAAGAAAACAAACCTTTTGCATTAGATTGTAAAAGGTTTGTTTTTTATTTTAATATAATAAGTTGCAAAAAGTTTTATTTTGCTTAAAATCGATTTTAGAGTCTTTAAATGAAAAATCCACTAAATAATATTTTTCTAGTTGATTTTAATATCATTATGTAAACTTTACTTATATTTTATCTATTTCTAATAGAAAATGCATACTCTTCAATTGCTTTTATAAATTCAGATGTATCTTCTAGATATGGAGTATGCTTTCCATTAATTGTTTTAATTATTTTATCTTGAAATTTAAAATTTTCGAAATGTCTTACTCCTATTGCATAATCTTCACTACCTGTTATTATTAATGTCGGAGTATTAATTTTTTCACTAAGCTTACAATAATCTAAAAAATAACTTTTATTATTAAATGATTGATTAGACATGTTTATATTTATGATTTCATCATCTATACTATTCATTTTAATGTAGTTATTATAATCTTTATATTGTAATATGTAATACTTATCTTCTTTGACTAAATTGTAGGCTATTTGTTTCCACTCTTCTCTTAAACTTATTTCATTTTCTTTTCTTGTAATATTCAATAGTTCACAGCCTTTATTTATTTGGCTTTCTAGACTCTGATTAAAATTGAGAGCGCAATTTGCTAAAATTAATCCACATACATTTTCTTGATATTTATTTACATAGCTAGTGGCTATTATTCCTCCAAAAGAATGAGCTAATAATACCCACTTTTTTATATCGAGCTTTTTTCTTATTAATTCAATATCCTCTACTATTTTATTTATGGAGTAATCTGTATTTTCATAACCTTCTGATCTTCCACATCCTCTTTGATCTAAATAAATCATTTCAAAATCTTTTTCTAATTGTTTTCCACAGAAAATTTCAAAGTCTTTGCTCCATGCTCCTGGTCCTCCATGTATAAAAATACAAGGTATGCCTTTTCCAGATTTTTTAACATATAGTTTTAAATTATCATTTGTTTCTATAAACATATTTTCCTCCAGCGTTTCTATTAAATAAGTTAATTTCTATTTAGATTATTATTTTGAATAATTAAATAGGCAGCAAGATACTATCTGCTACCTATTTAATCAAATTATCATATTATTACATAGATTTTTCTATCTTCTTTATTGCATAATCTATAGCAACTTCTAAATTACCGTTATTTTTTCCTCCTCCTTGTGCTAGAGTCGGACTTCCTCCTCCTCTACCATCAACAAGAGTCATAGCATCTTTCAATACATTGTTCATATTTATCTTAGACAGATTTTCATTGCAAGCAAATATAAGATTAACCCTATCCTCACTTTTAATTCCTATTAGTGCGATAGAATTTTCAAACTCTACTATTTTATTAGCTACTTTTAGTGCATATTTTGAATTTTGATTATCATAAACTTTTTTAACTATATTTAAATTTTGGACCTTTTCGCTATTTGCTAACATTTCTTTTATTTCATAATTAGATACAGCTTCTTCTAACTTTTTATTCTCTCCTAAGGCAATTTCTAATCTTTCATGTAAATTTTTTATTCCTTTAATAGCTTCTTCTTCTCCACAACGTAAATACTTACATATATCATTTAAACATAAATCTCTTTTTGCTGAATAATCAACCGCTCTCTGACCTGCTAAAAATTCTATTCTAGTTGCTCCTCTACTCTTCTCCCATTTCTTTATTTTTATCATTCGAAGATCTAAAGTAGACTTTGGATGAACACCACAACAAGCATTACTATCTAAATCACCGATTTTTACAATTCTAATTTCTTCTGCAGTGTCTGGTAAGTCTCTCCTTATCCAAATCTTTTTCAACTCTTTTTTAGAAGGGGTAAGAGTTTCTAAAAGGATATTTTCACCAATGATTTTATTTGCATATTCTTCAGCTTCTTTTATTTCTTCAGATGAAAGAATTGTTTCTATGTCTACCGTGCTTACTTCTTTTCCTAAATGGAAACCAACAGTATTTTTCTTAAACAATGTGTAAAAACATCCTGAAAGTACATGCTGTGCAAAGTGCTGGTGCATACCATCTTCTCTACGGTACCAATCTATAAAACATTTTACTTTATGTATCTTTATAGGTTTTTTTTCTACAATATGATAAACTTTCCCATCCTTTTCATAAGTATCTATGACATCATGTACATCTATTTTACCTAAATCGCAGAATTGACCTCCCCCTCCTGGGAAGAATGCTGTTTTATCAAGAAGTATGTGAAACTTATTATCTATCTCTAATATTTCTTCTATTTCTGCAGTAAATTCTTTTATGTACTGATCTTTATAATATAATTTTTCCATTATTCCTCCTATTAACATATGTTCTAGCTTCCGATAAGTTAGAATATAACATTAAATTTATTTTTATAATTGTAATTTTACACTAATTGGTTACTTTTATAAAGTTTTTATATATAAAATAGTATTATTTGTATACATTTTTAGTTTTTGATTTTTTATAAAATAAATTTATTTAGTATTTTAATTTATTTTATAAAGCAAAATGCGATTTTATCCAATGGCGTGACTTAAAATAATTAAGTCATTTTTAAAATTTATATAATTTGAATTACTTTTTTTAGATACATAAAAAGCACCTATAATTAATTATTAAGGGTGCTTTTTATAAAAAATCAAAGCAATTTTTTCAATTTAAATATTACTATCCCAACAATAACTATAATTAACATTATGAAAATGGTTAAAGGATATCCAAAAGTCCATTCAAGCTCTGGCATAACCTTAAAGTTCATTCCATAAATACCTGTTATAATAGTAAGGGGAGCTGCTATTCCTGTAAGAACTGTAAGTTTTGTAATTAATACATTTGTTTTTTCTGCAACTTGAGAAGAATAGATATCTAATAACTTATCAGCTAACTCTCTTGTAGATAATGCAAAACTATATAATTTATCTATTCCGAAATCAATACCTTGTAAGTTGTCTAAATTATATTTTTTAACATCTGAATATTTTAAATACCTTATGTTTTCTTTTAAGATTCTATCACCTATATATAAAAGCGGTCTTGTATTTTTTACAACAGTTCTAGTTATTCCTCTTATATAATTTATCTTTGATACATGATCGTCTATAGCACCTTCTAGAATTTCATCCTCTAACTTAAGAATCATGTCTTCTACCTTTTCAAGGCTCTCAAATTCATGTATTATTATATTTTTAACTATTAAATAATTAATTTTAAAAAGACTTACTATGCTAGGTGTATCTTCCATCTTTATATTATTTAAGATCATATTTTTAACAAACTCATATATAAAGTGATTTTCGCTACAAACAACTAGTATAAAGTTATCTGATAGATAGATATTTACTTCTTCTATTTCAGCTTTATTGTCTACAATTTCAAAAGTGTTAACACTTAAAAAATCATATTTTTCAAATAAATCAAGCTTTATATTTTCATCAAATTTAAGACAATCTTTAAATGTAATTTCATCTATTTTTAAAATATCCTTTAGAAGCTTTAATTCATCGACAGAACTTAAAATTAGGTATGAATCATTTTCATTATAAAAGCTTTTTTCAAATTTATCTTTTTTTTCTCTAGTTTCTAAATTTAAAATATGCATTTTATCACCTTGATTTATTATTAGTCAAAATCAAGATGATAATACATGAATTTATGTATTATTTATATATATTAGCTTTTTCTATGAACTTATTGTATAGCTTTAGCATATGAGGTTCATTTTTTACATACTCATTTAATTTATTTATCGGTATCCACATTACTCCACTATTTTCATCTTCTTTAATACTTAAAGATTCATTTTCATCAGCTTCCATTAAATATGCAATAGATAAGTGCAAATGAGGTGCTACATATTTACCATTTTTAATATGACTTTTTACATCTAAAACATCTAATGAAAATATACCATCCCCTATTATAGTAGCATTTTTAACCCCTGTCTCTTCTTCAAGTTCTTTCATCGCAACATTAAAAAAATCACTATCTCCATCATTATGTCCACCCATCCATGACCAGGTATTATAAATATTATGATGTACCATAAGCACTTTATCACGAGTTTTATTAACTACAAATGTAGACGAAGTCAAATGGGCTATTTCATTATTGCGTGTAAGTATCTCATCAAAAATATCTATACTCTTTAATATAATCTCTTTATCTTTATATTCTTGTTCATTAAATGGCTTGTATTCTTTTATACTATTAATCCAACTCAATATAGTCATCCCCTTTATATTTTTAATTTTATACTTATTTTACCACAATTAATTTATTTATGCTGTTTAATCAATTAATTAGTTGTAGCTTTAATAGTATATAAATTATTTAAGTATATGATTTAATACTTGTTATATTCACATTTTTTTATAACTTAACATATATTATAGTAAGATTTTAAAATCTTATATAGGAGTTGATAATATGTATGAATATGCTTTAAAATTTTTACATCAATATGTAGAAATCTATACTTATTTATCTCAACAAAAGCTATACGGAACAATTATCAAAGTAACTCCTGCTGAAATAGTTTTAAATAGAGAACATATAGAAAAAGCTTCTAATAAAAATTACAATCTTTATATTCCTTTAAATTCTGTCATCTCTATTCGAAAACTTGATTAAAAGTTTTGCTATTATTCAGACTTAATATTAAAAATAAAATCGATATAATATAAAAGTGTACTCTTCATCAACTAAAAATAGCTTAAAATATAAAAAATACTTATATTTTAAGCTATTTGTTTTTATCTAATGAAGAAACACCTGTAAATTTATTCATTTGATCTATAGACATAACACATGAAAAGCTACTTCCACATTGCGCAGTTAAAGATTTATACTATAAGAGCAAGTGATATATCTTTTGCAAAATAGATAAGGGCATACCACTTTTATTTGATACACCCTTTTTATTTACTTTATTAATTTCAAAATAGGTTTAAATAAACCATTATAAATCTTCCCAAAAATTTTTAGTGATAATATATATGTTATAAATAAAGGACTTATTATAATTACCCAATTAGTTAATATATGTTTATCCCAAGTTGGTATAAAATAAAAAATCAAAATAATTACGTAAATATGAAATGCATACACATACATTGTAGATTTTCCCATTTCAGAATAGAATGTTTTCTTATTTGGAGTTATAGCACATACAAATATACTTAAAGTAATACTACTTAGATAAAGAATTATTCTATAAAATATGCCTTGCCAGATACTTAAACCTAGCTCAGTATAAGAATAAGAACCATATAAAAACTTATAATCTACGATTTTATTTTCTGCTATAAACAATGCTATAGCAACAAATATAGTCAATCCTAAAATAGCAATCCATATATTTACCTTATCATCTACTTTTTTTAGTTTTTTCATATCTGTATAATATCCAAGCAAGAAAAATGGTAAAAACACTATAGTTCTAGAAAAAGATAATATGGATCCATTCGAAATAAGCCCAACTACTAATCCTAATGCAAAGCTTATAGGTAATATATATTTAATTTTAACTAAATATTTAAGAGATATCCTCCAAAAAAATAAGCTAAGTAAAAACCATAAAGTCCAACCAGGATATAATAATGGAAAACTATTTTGCCCAGTATAAATATAAGCTAGAGTATACCAAATTACATTAAGTACTATATATGGAATTAAGAGTGTTTTTAAATATACCTTTTTACTTTTATTAATGTTTTTTGAAAGAAAGCCTGATATAAATATAAATAAAGGCATATGAAAGATGTATATAAACATATAAACTCCCATTAGTGTAGTATTTGTATTTATATATCTCTCTATTAAATGTCCAAAGACAACTAAAAATATTAATATAAATTTAATATTATCTATAAAGTAATTATTTTTTACATCTTCCATCTGTGCACCTCATTTTAATCATTCGCATTATCTTTCAACTTCTTTCAAGTTCTCTACTTCTTTTATAAAATCTAAAATATACTTAGAGTATTTATTACCTTCACCTCTTACAAGTTCTATGGTATCTTCATGTTCTGCTTTTTTTATTATTTTTAATATAGTATTTTCATCTAAATTTTGTATTTTATCTATAAAAGAAATAGAAGTATTTACATCTATAAGTGAGTCACTATCACCATGTATACACATAATAGGTATATCAACTTCTTTATTATTAATTAAATTGATAGGATTAGCTTTATCTACCTTACCTTTATATACATAGTTTCTTATAAGAATTTTAGAGTATGTAGAACTACACTTGAAAAAGTCTAATACGCCTGATATTGAAATAAATCCTTTTAATATTGATGGATTAATCCCATACTTTACTTGTCTTTCATGGTCAAATACAATATGAGCTGCTAGTTCTCCTCCTGCAGAGTATCCAGCTACAATTATATTATTTACATTTGGATTAATTTTTATAAAATTACTTAAAGCTAAAAATACATCTTCTATTTGTGTTGGATATCTATATGCAGGAACTAATCTATATCCAGCCAATACAGTTGTATATCCCATTTTATAAAAATATTTACCTACGCTGCTATATAATGATGGACTACCATGCCACCATCCACCACCATGGATAAAAAATATAGTAGATTTAATTTGATTTAAATCAATAGATGGTTGATATAATTTATAGTATTGCTTTCTATTTTCTCCATACCTTATTTTTTTCCCTTTTATATTAAAATCTCTTATATAGCTATAAACTAGTGTTCTATTAATACTTCTTGCTTTTCGTCTTATTTTTTTTAAAGTTATATTTTCCATTAATTTTTAGTTATAAATCCTTTCATCTATTTTTAGTACTTTTAATTTAATCTTAAAATAAAAAGACATGAATTCTAAACCCATGTCTTTTTATTTATATTATATCTCATTTTCAATTATTTATTTTATTTTTTATAGTATATCTTAATATCTTGCTTTTTTGACTCACATTTATAGTGCTTTTAAAGCAGCTATGTTTAATAAACTCCAAGGTTTATTAAAATGTGGTTGGAAGAAGAAATCAGTCATTGCTAATTCTTCAATAGTCATTTCATTTTGAATAACTACTGATAAAGTGTTGGCAAACTGAGTTAAGTCTATTTTAGATACTATTTGACCACCTAATACTTTTCTACTATCTTTATCAAACACTAATTTTAAAGTAGCTTCTTCATATGTTGGCATGAATTCAGGTCTATAATTATCTGTAGCTGTTACTGAATCTATATTTAAATTTGTTGTATTTTTTGCAACTTCTTCTGTCATACCTGTAGATGCGATACATTGGTTATATATTTTTATACCTGATGTTCCTTGAGTTCCCATATATTTAAGAGTAGGTTTAACTAAGTTTTTACCTATAAGAGTACCCATTCTAACCGCATTTGTTGCTAATGGTATATATCTTGTATCGTTTGCTGGATTAAATTTAACAACACAACAATCTCCAGCAGCAAATACATCTTTTTCACTAGTTTGCATATATTCATCTATTATTATAGCTCCATTTGGCAGTGTATCTAGTTTTCCTTGTATTAATTTTGTGCTAGGAGCAAATCCTATACATAATATCACTAAATCTGCTTCAAATTCACCCTTA
The DNA here is from genome assembly GCF_024723825.1 of Romboutsia lituseburensis. Classification (NCBI taxonomy): domain Bacteria; kingdom Bacillati; phylum Bacillota; class Clostridia; order Peptostreptococcales; family Peptostreptococcaceae; genus Romboutsia; species Romboutsia lituseburensis. The sequence goes on along the minus strand of NZ_JANQBQ010000001.1, from coordinate 454,331 downwards.
TCTGTTACTACTTTACTTACTTTTGAATCAATTCCTTCAAACTTTTGAACTTTTTGACCTAATACTAAATTAACACCTTTATCTTTAAATTCCTTTTCTGCAATGTCTGTAAACTCTTTATCTAGATATTTAGCCATTATTCTATCTTCTGCATCTATTAAAGTAGTATTTTTTCCTTGTATTTCAAATGCTTCTGCAAGCTCTACACCAATATATCCAGCACCTATTATAACTACATTCTTAGCATCACTACATTTACTTGTTATTGTTTTAGCATGATCATAATTTTTACATAAAACTATATTTTCAAGATTTCCACCTTCAAAATTTGGAACTATTGGCCAAGAACCTAACGTTAAAACAAGTTTATCATAACTGTCTTCAAACGTTTCGCTTGTTAATAAATTTTTAACTATTATACTTTTATTTTCAAAATTTATATCTAAAACCTCATGTTGCATATTAGTTTTTATACCTAATGTTTGTAAGTTTTCTGGTGAATTATAAAATAACTTTTGAGTATCTTTTACTACATTTGCAACATTTAGTGCTATTCCACAAGATAAAAATGATACATTATCATTTTTTTCATATATAACAACTTCACTTTCTGGATATTTATCTTTTATATTAATAACTGCAGCAGTACCTGCATGTGTACATCCTATAACTATAACTTTCATTTATTATCCCTCCATATTGGTAATTTTTTAACATGTTATATTAATACCCGATATTTATAGTTTAAAACACAATTATTTTTTTATTACAAATTTCTATTAATATATAACTATTAAAATAGTACTCTATAAATTATATTAAACTGATGTATAAAAAAAGTATGTATATTTATTAAATACACATACTTTTTTATTTATATTGATTTTATAAACTCAATTACATCATCTATTATCCAGTCTGGAGTAGAAGCTCCTGCTGTTACACCAATTGTATTATATTTTTTTAAAGCACTTGAATCCAAATCATTTTTAGTCTCTATTGCAAATGTACTTACAAACTCTTGACATATATTAACTAGTTTCTGAGTATTTGAGCTATGTGTTCCGCCTATAACAATCATACAATCTACTTCTTTTGATAGCTCTCTAGCTGCTTGTTGTCTTACTTTTGTTGCTGAGCATATTGTATTATTAAATATTACATCATTAGTTCTTTTAGAAATTTCATCTACTATTTTTAGGTATAGCTCTGAATTAATTGTTGTTTGAGCTACTACACAATACTTTTTAGATTTATCTAAATTAGTGCTTTTTAAATCTTCTATAGTTTTTACTATAATTGAGTTATTATTACACCATCCATTTATACCTATTACTTCAGGATGTTTACTATCTCCTATAACTATTATTTCATATCCCTTTTTACTATACTCTTTAACTATTTTATGTATTTTTTTAACAAACGGACATGTAGTATCAACTATAGTTATTTGTTTTTTATCTGCATTTATATATACTTCTTCTCCTACTCCGTGAGATCTTATTATCATATTATTTTGTTCTGGAATGCTTGAAATATTATCTACCGTTACTAGGCCTTTTTCTTCATACTTGCTTACAGCCTGTTTATTATGAATAAGAGGACCTAAAGCATAAATACCATCCTCATTAGATTCCAATTTATTCCAAGCCATTTTCATAGCTCTTTTTACTCCAAAACAAAACCCTGCTTCTTTAGCTATTTTTACATTCATTTGTTATCTCCCTATAGTTTTTATTTAAATTATAGATTTTTGTGTAATTTATGTATTTATTTAGAATGTATATAATAATTCTCTTTTATAACTTCTAATACATTTTGAGCCAATCTTTCATTCTCTTCTGTTGTAAGCTTTTGTTTGTAGTATTCTTCAAAAGATATAGGTTTGTCTATATATATTGTAACTCTATTAAAAAGTTTATAGTTACTTATAATAGATATTGGTACCACTTGAGCTTTTCCTTTTATTGCAAAAACTGATAGTCCCGCTTTTGCTTGTCCAAATCCTGGCTCTTTAATTCTAGTCCCTTCAGGGAATATACCTAATACATACCCATCTTTTATAGATCTTAAAATATTTTTTATCGTAGACACATCAGGCTTTTCTCTATTTATAGGAATAACATTTAACTTATTTAAAATAAATCCTAAAGGTTTTATTTTAAATAATTCCTTTTTAGCTATTGCTGCTACCTCTCTATTTCTTATAGCAGAGGCTAAAAATATTGGATCTAGATTAGATTTATGATTAGCTGCTATTATGATATTTCCTTCATCTGGAATGTTTTCTTCTCCAATTACTTTGTATTTGTAAAATACATTAGAAAAGCATCTTAATACACTTGTTACAAACTTATAAAAATTCACACTTATCTCCCTTCAATTTAAACATTACAATTATTAAAGTACCTCATTTTAAAGGTACTTTAATAATTGTAATTTAATTTATAAATTTATTTTAGACAATACAGATTCTACAACTTCATTTATATCTTTACCTGTAGTATCTATCTCTATAGCATCCTCAGCCTTAACTAAAGGAGCAAATTCTCTATTTGAGTCTATTTCATCTCTTTTTATTATATCATTTATTATTTCGTCAAGTTTAACTTCATATCCTTTATTTACAAGTTCTTTATACCTTCTATTACCTCTTTCTTCAGGTGTTGCCACTAAGAAAAATTTATAATCTGCTTTAGGAAAAACATAAGACCCTATATCTCTACCATCTAGTATAACAGAGTTTTTTTCACCTATTTCCCTTTGAACATCAACCATTAAATATCTAACATCTTTTATTTTAGCTACATTAGATACATTGTTGCTCACTTTCATTGTTCTTATTTCTTCTTGTAACAAGTTTCCATCTATATATATATTGTTATCTTTAAATTCAATTTGTATATCTTTAGCTATTTTTATAACTTCATTTTCATTATTTATATCAATTTTATTTTGAAGGCACTTGTATGTTACCGCTCTATACATTGCACCTGTATCTATATAATTTATATTTAGTTTTTCTGCTATTATTTTAGCTATGGTACTTTTGCCCGCACCTGCTGGTCCATCAACTGCTATTACTAAATTTTTCATATGTTATTCTCCTAATTAACTATTAAATTTTTAAATATTACTTTCTAAAAATAAGGCTTTTCTTATTTATAATTCATCTTTTGTTATATCTGCCCTTAAATTTTTAGCGCTATTTAGATATATATGTCTTATATCCTTTTTTGTTTTTTCAGTATTTACATACATCATGACTCTTATGCACATTCTTAAACTGCCTTCTATATATTTTTCCTCAAAGTTTAGCATAGGAACCTCACAAATATTTAAGATTTCTCTTACTGCCACAGAAGGATATACCTTATCTAAATCACTTGTCATAGTAAAGCACATACTTATTATGTCTTCTACATCAAGTAAATTTTCAATTATTATAGTTTGAATTAACTTTGCACTTTCATCTAAAATTTCTTGTTTATTATTAGATGTTACAGTTGTAGCACCTCTTATTGCTAATACATTCATATTATCACCTACACGCTTATTCCAGCAAGATACCCCGTTGAGAAAGCTATTTGTAGATTATATCCACCAGTTTCTGCATCTATATCTATTACTTCCCCCGTAAAGAATAGATTGTTTATAATTTTTGATTCCATATTTGATGAATTTATCTCTTTAACAGAAACACCACCACATGTTACCTGAGAAGTTTTTATTCCTTTACTTCCATTACATGTTAACTTCATATTTTTTATACTTTCTATTATTTTATTTTCGTCAGATTTAGTTAATTCATTTGCTTTTTTATCTGTCAATTCTAATATAGAAAATACTTCCTTTAAGAAGTTTTGTGGTAATATTCCTTTCAAGTTATTTAAAACATTTTTATTTGGGTTTTCTCTTATAGTATTAGATATTTCATCCACGCTGATATTTGGTAAAAAATCTATATTTAATTCTAATTCATTTTCATCTATATATTTGTTTATATGAGATGAAAACTTTAATACAGCTGGACCAGTTAAACCAAAATGAGCAAATAACATATCACCAATTATAGTTATCTTTTTCTTTTTTATTTTACAAGAAATTTCTACATTTTGCATAGAAATACCTTGTAAGTTTTTAATCCATCCTTCTTTTACTGTAATAGGAGTAAGAGCTGGATAAATTTTAGTTATAGTATGGTTATATTTTCTAAGTATTTCATACATCATACCATCTGAACCTGTATGAGGGTAGCTTTTCCCACCAGTAGATATTATAACTTTATCTGCTAGTAGTTTCTCTCCATCTTCTATTTTTACTCCTATTACAGAATCATTTTCTACTATAATGTCTACTACCTTTTTATTTAAAAGTATATTTACTTTATTTTTAGTTAAGTCATCTCTTAACATGTCTATTACTTCTTCCGATTTATCTGATTTTGTATAAACTTTATGATCATTAAAATCCTCTACTTTATATTCTAAACCATTTTGTTCTAAGTAAGATAATAAATCCATATTTGTAAAGGTATAAAAGCTACTATATAAAAATTTTTTGTTAGTTACTACTTTTTCAAAGAAATCTTCAATATCTCTATTATTAGTAATATTGCATCTTCCGCCTCCAGTAACTTTTAATTTTTTACCTAACTCTTCATTACGATCTACCAATATAACATCATGATTATTTTTTGAAGCTGAAATAGCTGCCATCATTCCTGATGACCCTGCTCCAACTACGATTACTTTAGCCATAAATTTACTCCTATTCCAATGCTGAGTTATTTATTTTCTCATTATTTTTTATATGACTTGTATCATTCATTTTTAATACTACAGGACCATAATCTCTGAATTCAACCATATTTAAAGCTGTATTATCTTGCTTTATTCTATAGATATTTTCCATTCCTGAGTTTAAGAAAGATAACAACATAACTCTAACTGTTACAGAATGACTTACAAGTAATATATGTTTATTATCGTATTTTTCATTTATTTCCTTTATAAAATTATCTACTCTTTCTTTTATTATATGAAGAGTTTCTCCACCTTCTATGTTTACTAGATGTGGCTCATTTCTCCATGTAGTATAAGTTTCTAAATGGTCTTTCTTTATTTCTTCGATTAATAGACCTTCCCATGATCCAAATCCCATTTCTCTAAGTGCTGGAGTTTGCTTTACTTCTACTCCTATTTTTTTACCAACTATCTCAGCTGTTTGAATAGCTCTTCCTAAATCACTACTGTATATGTAATCTATTGGATAAGTTAGCATAGCTTCTGCAAGTTCTAAAGCTTGTTCTTCTCCTTTTTTAGTTAAATCTGAATTTCCATGTCCTTGAGTTTTACCTAAGATATTCCAATTAGTTTGTCCATGTCTTACTATGTAAAAAGTATTTGCCACTATTATGTCCTCCTAAATTGTAATTATTTTAAACGTTTATCAAATTTTTATTATACCATAAAGACGTACTATTAAAAAGATTAATAAAATTTTATAGCAAATTTATCCTTTATCTATTAATATTTCTATTTGAGCTAAAGATTTAATTTCACCATAACTATTAGCTCTTGTCATTATAGATACTTCATGGAAATCGCCTTTTGTTTTTATACTGTTTACTTTTATATACTCTTTCATTATGTCATAATATTTTTTAGTATCATAGAAAGTATCATCAAAATACAAAGTTAAGTAGTCTCCTTCAGGCAAAGTTATTATGTCTTTATCTGTATTTAAAATATTATCTAACTTTATCATTGTCTTTATATAAGTTAATTTATCTTGATTCATTAAATCATCATAAGATGTAGCAAATACTATTTTATAATTAAAGTTGTCGTAAATTTTTTCTACTTCTAAAAGAGTTTTTCTTAAATTCATTTCAAACTCTTCATTGTATCTTCCGGAATAATCATATTTTATTAAATTTCTTATTTCATTGTGTTTTGTAAACACAGTTTTCATACCTTTATTTAAAGAGTCTATTATATCATTTTCCAGATTTTCTATACTATTTTTTATAGAATTTAATTCATAGAGTTTTTTATTTATTATCTCTTTTTGGTTATTGAAAGTATTCAAAATAGATTCTAAAGAATCATAGTCGTTCATAACTTCCTTTATTTCATCTAATGGTATTCCTATTGCCCTACATTTTTTTATTATATCCATTTTTATAAAGCTTTTCATAGAATAATACCTATATCCCGTTTTTTCATTTATATAATCCGGTTTTAAAAGATCTTGTCTATCATAATGCCTTAATGTTTCAATAGATACGTTATTAAGTTTTGCCATTTCTCCTATTGAAAAATATTTTTCCATGTAATCACCTCTATATAATTTTAACAATACATAATATTATACAAAAAACAATAACTTATATTAAACATATTTATAATATTATTACATTTATCCAAATAAAAAAAGGAGTTTAAAAACTCCTTTTTTATAATATACTATATTTTCCTATTTTTATGCTACTTCATAAACATGCTCTATAGACTTGTTAGTAGAAGTATTTATATTCGATATTATATTTATTGCTACAAATGTTAAACATTCTGAAAGTAATGTTCCTGCCCATATTCCATTTGCACCAAATATCTTTGAAAGTACAATTAAAGATATAGGTAAGAATATTACAGATCTAAATAAACAGATTATTGTAGATAACTTAGGCATTTCTATAGCTTGATAATAAACTATAGTTCCTATATTTAAACCTACAAAGAAATAACTTAAACTTGTAAGTCTAACACCAAAGTATGCTATTTCTAAAACCTTAGGATCATTTGTAAATATTGAGATTAAACCTCTTCCAAACAAATAGCAAACTGAAACGAAAAATCCAGTTGTTATTATAGATGCAATACTGTTTATTTTATAAAACCCTAAAACTTTATCAATGTCTTTTTTACCAAAATTATAACTTATAAGTGGCTGCGCTCCTAATGTTAAACCAAATAATACCATATAAATGTTAGTTCCTATATAATTTATTATACTATATGAAGCTACACCAATTTCGCCCATAACTTTTACTAAAACTACATTGTGTATTAAAACTATAAATGAAAAACTTATTTGAGATAAAAATGATGGGAATCCTATTTTTAATAAGCTATTTATAGTCTCAAGTTCTAAATTTACTCTACCAAAAGATAAGTAACCTTTTTGCTTTAAGAAATGAGGTAATAACATTGCAACTGTCACTATTTGTCCAAGACCTGTTGCTATTGCTGCTCCTTTTATTCCTAAACCAAATTTAAATATAAATACATAATCAAGTATTACATTTGTTATAGCTCCAGCTATAGTCGATATCATTGCAAGCTTAGGTCTATTATCATTTCTTACAAAACTATTTAAAACTATACCAACTAAGTTAGGTATACAGAATAAAGCATAGTATCTTAAATAGTCTACTGATAAGTTATGAAGTGTATTTGTCGATCCTAGAACTTTTACTATTCCATCTGTAAATAATACACATACAATACTTATTATTATCGATAATAATAACAAAAACTTACATACTTGTCTAAAAATATTTACGGCCTTTTCTATATTCTTAGCACCAATATTCTTAGAAACCAATGCTCCACCACCAACGGCCATCATATTCGCTATACCAACTAGCATTACTGTAAATGGTAAAACTATGTTAACAGCTGCAAGAGCATTATCTCCTACACCTTGTCCAACAAATATACCATCAACTATTGTATAAAGTGCTGATACTAACATAGCAAACGCAGATGGTACAGCGTACTTTAAAAATTCACTAACCATACGAATTCACCTCTTCTTAATATTATTCCTTTAAAAATTATAAACTCTTGCGTAACAAAAGAGTCAATAATTTTAAATTGTTAAGTTTTTAATTTTCAATAAGGTTATTTTTTCCATTTACATTAATTAAATGATATAATAGTTATTTGTTAAGACTATTGATATAAGTTGATAATTTTAGTCATTAATTTCAGAAAGGAGAGAATTTATGTTTTCTAATTTATTAATTAAATTTTTTATTAAAAATAATGAAAATATTCAAAATGAAGAGGTTAGAAATAAGTATGGATATTTAGCTGGTTCTGTAGGTATAGTTACTAATTTACTATTATTTATTGTAAAGATTTCAGTAGGTATAATAACCTCTAGTATAGCGGTTACAGCAGATGCATTTAACAACTTTTCTGATATGGCATCATCTATAATAACTATTGTAGGATTTAAACTTGCAAGTATACCACCAGATAAGGAGCATCCTTTTGGACATGGTAGGTTAGAGTATATATCAGCTTTAGTTGTAGCTTTTATGGTTATGTTGGTTGGAATACAGTTTATAAAATCATCAATTGAAAGAATATTAAATCCTATTCCAGTAAAATTTCAACTAATACCTTTTATCCTTTTATTTGTTTCTATACTAGCTAAACTTTGGCTGAGTAATTTTAATAAATATATAGGAAATAAAATAAACTCATCGGCACTTAAGGCAGCCTCTGTTGATGCTTTAGGAGATGTATTTACTTCTTCTTGCGTTGTTTTATCATTTTTAGCTGCTAAATTTACGTCACTTCCTCTTGATGGTTATATTGGTGTACTTGTTTCTCTTGCTATATTATATGCAGGATTTACTTTAGTGAAAGAAACAATAAGTCCATTGCTCGGAGAAGCTCCTGACGAAGACCTCGTTAAAAGTATTAATGAACGTGTCTTATCTTATGAACATATTAGTGGTGTGCATGACTTAATTGTACATAATTATGGAGTAGGAAGATGTATAGCATCTCTTCATGCTGAAATTCCGTCTAATATAAATATTATGACTATTCATGATATTATTGATAAAGCTGAAAGAGAAATTTCTAAAGAGTTAAAAATTCATTTGATTATTCATATGGATCCTGTATGTATTGAAACCACAGAGGTATCAGAAGCTAGAGAAGAAATCCAAAATATTATTGATTCTAATTCTAATATAAAATCTATGCATGATTTTAGAGTTGTAGGAGACAGAGATAAGAAAAACTTAGTTTTTGACATTGTCGTATTTCATGAAAATAAGGTTAGTGATGATGACCTAATAGATTATATTAATAATGAAATAAAATCTATTCATCCTCAATATAACTGTATTATTACTGTTGATCGAGAATATCACTAAAAATATAACTAGTATATATTTATAGGAGGATCTTTATGAGTGTTTGGAGTGAATTAATTGAGTTATATCCATTTCTAGACAGATTAGATGAAAAATCTCAAAATATAATAAAAAACTCTTTAATTGTAAAAGATTTTAATGAAGGGTACACTTTAATTCATGAAGGAGCTTCTTGTTTAGGTTTTTCATTGATAATTAAAGGTTCCATTAGAGTTTATAAGCTTTCAGATAAAGGAAGAGAAGCTACACTGTATAAATTAAATGCAGGCGATACATGTTATTTATCTATGTCTTGTATGCTTAGTGAAGATTCTTACCCTGCATTTGCAGAAGTTTTAGAACAATCTACAATTATTTTTATTCCCAGCAATATATTCAATGAATTTGTTTATAATACATTAGATTTTCAAAAGTATATATTCAAAAATCTTTATAGTAAATTTAATGATGTCTTAGGTGTTCTAGAAGAAATTGCCTTTGAAAGAATTGATGTTAGAATTGCTAAATACTTACTTTTAATTTCTGAAAAAACTAATAATAGTAAATTTATTTATCTAACTCAAGAAAAAATTGCGCAAGAGCTTGGAACTAGTAGAGAAGTTGTTAGTAGAATGCTTACTGATTTTAAAAATAAAGATATGATAACTTCTCAAAGAGGAAAAATCACTATATTAGATTTTGAAAAACTCCAATCTATATCTAGTTTAGTAAAATAATAAAAGGAGCAAATCTCTATATTGAGATTGCTCCTTTTGTACTTTTATAGTTATAATTATTTATTATACTATTCTTTTAGCCCATAAATAAGCACTATTCCAGTACGAATTATTTATACTTGTTCTTTGTACAACATCTCCTGGCTTAGGTGCATGTATCATTTCACCATTCCCTATGTATATACCTACGTGACTAACACTTCCACTTCCATCTGTGCTTGAGAAAATTAAATCTCCTGGTTGAAGATTTGATCTACTAACAGTAGTACCATATCCAGATTGCTCTTTTGAAGTTCTAGGTAGATTAACACCAGCTGCATTTTTATATACATAATAAGTTAATCCTGAGCAATCAAATGAGTTTGGACCTTCAGCCCCCCATACATATGGCTTTCCTAATTGCTGTTTAGCTAAATTAACTACAGCTTCTCTAGTATTAATTGATGGTTTTTCAGTTTCATCTCCACCACCTGGGTTTCCTCCTAGAGATATATAATCAGCACTAGCCCATCCTATTTTTCCACTAGACAGTTTTACTTTATACCATCCATTTGATTTTGCTATTAATTCTACACTATTATTTTTATATAGCTTTCCTACTATAGAATAACTAGTTCCAGCTCCACTTCTTACATTTAATGCAGATGTTGTAACTGTTCCATATCCTGATACTGATTCTTCTCCTGAACCACCACCAGATCCACCTAATCTTATATAATCAGCGCTAGCCCATCCTATTTTTCCATTTGATAATTTTACTTTATACCATCCATTCGACTTTGCTACTAATTCTACACTATTATTTTTATATAGCTTTCCTACTATAGAATAGCTAGTTCCAGCTCCACTTCTTACATTTAATGCAGATGTTGTAACTGTTCCATATCCTGATACTGATTCTTCTCCTGAACCACCTTCAGAACCACCTATTTTTATATAATCACTACTAGACCATCCTATTTTTCCATTTGATAGCTTAACTTTATACCACCCATTTGATGAATCTAATATATCAACTGTATTCCCTCTATATAATTTACCTATTACTGAATTAGAAGTACCTGGTGCACTCCTTACATTCAATACATCTGTAGTTACTATTCCACTTTCATTTGCATAAGCGTTTGTAGCCCCCATAGTAAGTGCTACAGTACTTAGCCCTATAGACATAACTATGTTCTTCTTTAACATACCATTCCTCCTTAATATTATAAATTTTTAGAGATTAGTGATTTTTCGACACTTAATCTCTATACTCATACTACTATATAAATTTTCCTTTGTAAACAAAAAGTTACAAATTAATTACAAATATGTTACATTTTTGTTACCTTTTGTAATTAATTAATTTAAGGTATGATAAAGAATTTAATACTTAAAATATTTTTTTATTATGTTTAATCAAAGCTGTTAAAGTAGTATTCATTTGGCTCAAATAAATCTTTTTTATTTCTATTATGTCTGAATTTTGACATTTCTTTATATATCTTAATTCTAGCTATATTTATATCTCCAATAGGTCTATGATCTAATAAGCTATGTCCTGGAGAAAAAGATAATATTTCTGCCAAGTCATATCTTTGTTTAGTTCTAAAAACCTGTGCAGGAATTTTTATCTGACCTAATTTAATAAACGGAGCTTTTTTTTCATCCCATTTAACTGATGCATCATTTATAGGCATTTCCTTATCATTAGTTTGTATTTGAATCATAAAATCAAATACTGCTTCATTAGCTTTAAGATGTTGTTGCATATTATATGTCAAATAATTTGGTGTAAATTTTCTAGGTAATGTACTTTTGTATACTGATTTTGGAATTAAAGCATATTTAACCTTTTTATCCCCAAACATATATGGAGTAGTGCTGTAATATTTTACATTTAAAGGGCTAGTCTCATGTTTCATATTCTTTAGACTATTAATAATAGCTTTGAAGTTTCCATTAAAAAGGAATTTTGCACCAAGCATTATAGGATTTAATTTTGTTGTGTAATAAATAACATCATGAAAAAGTTTCAATGTTCCTATTGGCATAATTTCATTATTTATAAACAAAAAATCTTGAGTATATTTTTCATCCTTAGTGCATTTGTTACCATTTACATTTAAAACTTTAATGGAAAATCCTCTAAAATCTTTATATTTATCACTTTTAATTTTAGGATTAGAATTTGATACGCGAATAATAGCTGGATAAGTTTTGTATTCATTAAATATACCCACCTTATATTCATCTGGTAAATTTTTATCAACTATAAAATATGCTTTTAAAAGTCCTATACATTTAGCATGGGCATCCCTTTTTGTGTTGCCTTTAGAATATTGTTTTATTAACTTTTTCTTTAGCATTAAGATAATTCTTTCTGTTAATTGATCTTCACTATATTTACTCATCTTAAGTCTCCTTAATTATAATTTTTATAATATATATTATTTACAGTTTAGTAAATTTAATTTAGATACTTATATGCATTATTTGTTATAAATCTTTTATACAATATAAGTTACTTAACAAAAAAGGAAATATCTACTATACTAAATTATTAAAATTCTTTAGTATTAGATATTTCCTTTTGTTGAAATGTATTTTATTACTATTTTACAGATACTTTGATCTTATCATTTTCACCATCTATTAAAATAGTACATCCGTTGTATATTTCTCCAGCTATAATTTTTTTAGCAATAATAGTTTCTAAAGTGTTACTAATATATCTTTTTAGTGGTCTTGCTCCGTATATTGGATCATATCCTTCACTAACCATTATATCTTTTGCATTTTCTTTTACTTCAATATTTATATTTTTATCATGTAGTCTATTTCTTAAAGATTTCATAAATATATCTATTATTTGCTTAATACCTTCTTTATTTAATGGTTTAAACATTATTATATCATCAACTCTATTTAAGAATTCTGGCTTAAATCTTCTCTTCATTTCATCCATTACTAATTGTTTTGATTCATTAGTTATATCTTCTCCAAATTCTAATAAATATGAGCTACCTATATTTGAAGTCATTATTATAAGTGTATTTTTAAAATCTACTGTTTTGCCTTTATTATCAGTAAGTCTTCCATCATCTAATATTTGCAAAAATATATTAAACACATCTTCATGAGCTTTCTCTATCTCATCAAATAGTATTACTGAATAAGGATGTCTTCTTACTGCCTCTGTTAATTGTCCTCCTTCTTCATATCCTACATATCCCGGAGGAGGTCCTATAAGTCTAGAAACTGCATGTTTTTCCATGTATTCTGACATATCTATTCTTATAATATTTTCTTCGCTGTCAAATAAATTGTTAGCTAAAGTTTTAGCAAGCTCAGTTTTACCTACTCCTGTAGGTCCTAAGAATATAAATGACCCGATTGGTTTATTTTCATCTTTAAGCCCTGCACGAGCACGTATAACAGCGTTACTCACAGCTGTTACTGCTTCATCTTGACCTATTACCCTTTTATGAAGCTCATCCTCTAATTTTAATAATTTTTCTCTTTCTCCTTCAACAAGCTTAGTAACAGGTATTCCAGTCCATTTAGCTACAATTTCTGATATTTCATTTTCTGTAACTTCTTCTTTTAATAATGCGTTTTCGTAACTTTCTTTAATTTTTAATTCATGATCTTTTATTTGTTCTTCAAGCTTTGGTATTATACCATACTTCACTTCCGCCGCTTTATTAAAGTCATATTCTCTTTCATATTTTTCTACGTTACCTTTAGCTTCATCTAGCTGTGCTTTTAGGTTTCTTATCTCTAATATTTGACTTTTTTCTTTTTCATATTTAGCAGTCATTTCATCATTCTTAGATTTTAATTCTGCTAACTCTTTTCCTAGTTTTTCAAGTCTTTGTTTACTTTTTTCGTCATTTTCTTTTAATAAAGCTTCTCTTTCTGTTTCAAGTGTAAATAATTTCCTTCTAACTGTATCTAATTCCGTCGGAAGAGAGTCAATTTCACTTCTGATCATAGCTCCAGCTTCATCTATCAAATCGATAGCTTTGTCTGGTAAAAATCTATCTTGTATATATCTATCAGAAAGTTTAGCTGCTGCAACTATTGCGCTATCATGTATTCTAATACCATGATGTATTTCAAATCTTTCTTTAAGACCTCTAAGTATTGAAACTGTATCACTTACGCTAGGTTCTTCTGCTATAACAGGTTGGAAACGTCTTTCAAGCGCTTTATCTTTTTCTATATACTGTCTATACTCATCAAATGTAGTTGCACCTATACAATTTAATTCTCCTCTTGCAAGTAATGGTTTTATTAGGTTACCTGCATCCATAGCACCATCAGTTTTTCCTGCACCAACTATAGTGTGTATTTCATCTATAAATAATATTATTTTTCCTTCTGACGCTTGGACTTCTTTTAGTACTGCTTTTAATCTCTCTTCAAATTCACCTCTATATTTAGCTCCTGCAATTAAAGATCCCATATCTAGTGAAAATATTATTTTGTCTTTTAGTCCTTCTGGTACATCTCCTCTAACTATTCTTTCTGCTAGTCCTTCAACTATCGCAGTTTTACCAACACCAGGCTCTCCAATAAGAACTGGATTGTTTTTAGTTCTTCTTGATAGGATTCTTACGACTCTTCGTATTTCTTCATCTCTTCCTATTACTGGATCTAATTTATTCTTTTTTGCTAATTCAACTAAATTAGTTCCAAAACGAGCTAATACTTCATATGTTCCTTCTGGATCTTGAGATTCAACTCTTTGACTTCCTCTAACACTTGATAATACATTTAAGAAATCATTCTTATTTATATTGTATTGTCTTAATATTTTCCCTAAACTAGTATTAGATTCCATTTCTATTATTGCAAGCATAACATGTTCTACACTTATATAGGAATCTTTAAATTCCTTTGAGATTTCTTCTGCTTTTATTAGTATTTCATTGATTTTTCTAGTAGCTGTTACTCCTTGTGAGCTTATACCTTCTCCATGTATTTGCGGTAGTTTATTAAGTTCTATATTTATACTATTATTTAAAGATGGTACAGATACATTCATTTTTTCAAGTATATTTGGTATAAGTCCATCTTCTTGATTTACGAGAGCGCTTAAAAGATGAATTACATCTACTTGTTGATTATGATTTTTTACGGCTATACTATAAGCATCATTTAAGCTTTTTTGTACTCTTACTGTCATTTTTTCTATATCCATTCTAAAATCCCTCCATTACATTATTTTATATATATTAATTAATTTTATTCTATCCCTTAATTATTAGCACTCTATTATATCGAGTGCTAATAATTTATTAATTAAAATATATACCTATATTCATCAATTGTCAATAATATCTAAAAAATTTATATAAACTAATTTCATCAAAATTTGCTAGTATATTCCAACATGCTCCAAATGCTTCTATTTATACATAATAAAAATTAAATTTAATTGATAAAATAATAATTATAATATATATGTTACGTAATAATGTATAAATAAAAGAAGTCTCATATATGAATGGATCAGTTATATCTGTATAATAAATGTAGAAAAAAAGGATTAAGTATTTCACATGAGCTAATAGAAGTTATATTAAATTTTGAAGAACAGTTTTTAGATAGCAAAGGTCTTATTGAAGTAGAAGAATATGAATATATTTATTAATAAATAAAGGAACACAGTATAGTGATATATTGAATACTATATACCGCTATACTATGTTCCTATTTTAATATTTCTTTATATAAATGAAATATCTATTATCTATTCTTCAACATGGGCATTATTTTTGTTCAACCTACTATGCTTAGCTCCATATAAGAAATAAACCGTAACTCCAACCAAAATCCACACTACAAATCTTATCCAAGTAACTAAAGGTATACTAAGTGTTATATATAAACAGAAACCTATTGCAAATAAAGGAATAATAGGTACCCATGGGCATCTAAATTTCCTCTCTACGTTTGGCATCGTTTTCCTTAAAACTATTATACCTGCTGATACAGCTATGAAAGCAAATAATGTTCCTATATTACATAAGTCTATAATTACAGTTAGAGGGAAAAATCCTGCTATTATACAAGTTACTATTCCTGTTATTAACGTACAAGTTGCAGGTGTACCATGCTTTTTATTTATAGATGCAAATGCTTTAGGAAGTAACCCATCTCTTGACATAGCCATAAATATTCTTACTTGACCATATAATGTAACTAATAAAGTAGATATCATACCTATAACTGCACCTGTTGCTACAAGAGTAGATCCCCAATTTATACCAATTTGAGATAATGCATCAGGTATAGCATTCATTACATTTATAGATTTAAAAGGTATCATACCAGTAAGAGCTAATGCTACCCCTATATATAAAATAACTACTGTAATTAAACAAATTAATAAACCTATTGGTACATCTCTTTTAGGGTTCTTAGTTTCTTCCGCTGCTGTTGATACTGCGTCAAATCCTATATATGCAAAAAATATTACTGCTGTCGCTGACATTATTCCACCCATTCCATATGGTGAAAATGGTATATAGTTTTGAGGTTTAATATGAGTAAGCCCTAGGAATATAAACAGTAAAATAACGAAAACCTTAATTCCAACAATAATATTGTTTACTTTTGCACTTTCAGATACCCCTACATAAAGTAACCAAGTTATAAAACAAGTTATTAATACTGCTGGTAAGTCAATAAATCCACCTGCTAAAATTGATTTTGTAAGTGCTTCTGGTAAAACAATCCCATAAGCATTTAACATACCTACTAAAGTTCCAGACCATCCCGATGCAACTGCAGCTCCTGATACTAAATAAGTTAACATTAAATTCCATCCTATAATCCAAGCAACAATTTCTCCAAATGCTACATATGAATAAGAATAGGTACTTCCTGATACTGGAAACATTGTTGAAAGTTCCGCATAGGTTAGTGCACATAGAGCACTTGTTACAGCTGCTATTATAAATGATATTATAACTGCCGGTCCAGCCATCATTGCTCCTTGTCCTGTGGCTACAAATACACCAGTTCCTACAACAGATCCAATTCCTAATAAAGCTAAATCAAATGCTCTTAGATTTTTTTTAAGACCGCTATTTTCAGAAGTTTCTTTGAAATCTGCAACTGTCTTCTTTCTAAAAAAATCCATTTTCATACTTACTACTCCCCTTCTAGGTTTAAATTTAAAATATATTTAGTTTTGTGTGAATTTTTTTACTTTTAAATATATTCTTAAAGTTATTATAGTAACATTATGGCAAAAAAGTAACTTTTTTTAACGGCGCAATACGTCATATTTTTACTAAACACCTAATTGTTCAACAAAATAATTTATATTTTTCACTAAAATAAACGTAATTTTAACAAAATTAATTTTTTTTAACATATGTTAAACTTTATGTAACGAAAAATTTTTATGTAAATAACGTCTATGGACATTTGATTTATTTTTCATATTAAATAATTTTATTATTTAACCTTTTATATTTTTATTTAATTTATTATAAAAAAGGTATAAACTTAATAGTTTATACCTTTTTAAAATAGTTAGTAGATTATTATAGTACTTTCTTCACGAACATTTTCATAAATCCATTTCGCACTACTTGTTGCTAGCCTTATGCATCCATGACTTATAGCAACACCCAACCTATCATCTTTTATGCTAAGTCCTGTTTCATTATATATGATAGAATGATAATAATACTCATCAGTTATATTAGTTGCATACTTGACAGAGCTATTTTCATCTCCAATTGCAGGATACTTTATACCTACAAAAAATACTCCACTTATCGTTGGTGTAGAATTCTTTCCAACGGTACAGCTCCATTTATATAACATATCCCATGCTTCTTTGTTTTTTTCAAATATATATGTATATTTATTTTTTGTAGATGTTATTATTAAATAATCAGTTTTGCTATTTATATTATTTTTATTTGCAAAATCAGACATGTCTTTATTAAAATTAGTATAATCTAAATTAGTATTCTTATTTAATCTAACACCATTAGATTCCATAAGCCATCACCTCACCGAAATATATATATTTTTATTTATGAGTATACTTAAAATAAAATGAACAATTCTGACTAAATATTTAAGTAAAATATTTATCTATGTATTTAAGAAAAACAATTAAATAAATTATTTAATTGTTTCTAGGTACAAAAAATAAGCATCTATAATACTATAGTAGTAGTTTTCAAATTAGGGGGTGTCATCATGCTACAATCTTTTCTTCTAGTTTTATCTCTATCTATTGATACATTTGTAGCTAGTATTGCTTATGGAACTGACAAGATAAAAATTCCATTTTCTTCTGCTTTAATCATAAATGGGGTATGTACTTCTTTTTTAGCTATCTCTCTTTTTTTAGGATCTATATTAAAGGATTTTCTGTCTCCTAATGTAGCATCTTTAATTAGCTTTTCATTATTAATGGTACTTGGGACATACAGATTATTTGAATCATTTTTTAAAACATATATACACAAATTTTCAAATTCAGAAGTTCCTTTAACCTTTAAAGTTTTTGATTTTAAATTCGTTCTTGAAATTTATGCAAATGAAACTAAAGCGGATTATGATAAATCAAAAATATTAACTGGTAAAGAAGCTTTTTATTTAGCTGTAGCACTTTCACTTGATAGTCTCGCCGTTGGCTTTGGTAGTAGCTTAGGAAGTGTTCGTTACTTAGAGGTTATTTTACTTTCATTAATAGTTGGAATTTCTTCTTTAATAATAGGTTCTTATATGGGTAGCAAGTTTGTTGAAAAAGTAGATGTGAATCTTTCTTGGCTGTCCGGAGCTATTCTTATATTATTAGCCCTTATGAGATACTTTAAATTTTAAATTACATGTTTAAAACTAAAAAAGGTACCCTTTATTTTAAAGGTACCTTTTTTAGCTTTAAATTTATTAACTTATTTGCTTTGCAATAGCTCTTTTATATCTCTAAGTAGCAGTACTTCTTCTGAAGTTTTTTCTTCAACCGTGACAGCTTCCTCTACTTTTTTTATCCTTAATTTATTTATTATTCTAATAAACATAAATATTGCAAATGCTATTATAAAAAAATCTACAGTAGCCTGTACAAAACTACCTATATTTAAAGTTATAGGAGGTGTATTACCTACTCCTTCTCTCAATACTACTTTGTATTCTGAGAAATTTATACCTCCTGTTAATATACCTACAAATGGCATAATTAAATCATTTACTAAAGATGTAACTATTTTTGAGAAAGCTCCTCCTACAACAACCCCTATTGCCAAATCAATGACATTTCCTTTAATTGCAAATTGTTTAAATTCTTTGGTTAAATTTTTCAAATATATTTACCTTCTTTCTATCTTTTCGTAAAAAATTCTTATAGTTAGTTTATCCTTATTTTAAATGTTTAATTTAAAATATAACTTTTATATAAAAAATACAGTACCTAATAGTTAGCTTACCATAGATACTGTATATATATTATGCTATATTTTTATTCCTAGACTTTATAACCTGCTGTGCTATATTTACAGAGTGGTCAGAAATTCTTTCTAAATTAGATATTATATCTAAATACACAACTCCATTATCTATAGTACATAAGTTTTCACTTAATCTTCTCATATGATTTTCACGACATACTTTTTCCATAACATCAACTTGCTCTTCCATCTTTATTACCTTGCAAGCTAAGTCTATATCATTATTTTCCATAGATTCTAATGCAGCAGAATATGCATCTACAACTTTATTGTACATTTGAACTAACTCATCTTTACCTTCTTTAGATAAATTTAAGTCTTTTTCTAATATAATTTCGGCTAATTCTGCTATATTTTCAGCATGATCACCGATTCTTTCTATATCATTTACTGTATTGAATAGCTCATCAACAGTTTCTCTAGACTCATTACTTAAAGAAGTTTTAGATAATTTCAATAAGTAATTTAATATAGTCTTTTGTAATAAGTTAACTTTTGATTCTTCTTCAAATGCTTTTTTAACCTTCGAATTTGAGCCTTCAAATAAACCTTCCATTGAGTTAATTAAAGCTTTTTTAGCCTTGTCACCCATTCTTAAAGTTTCTTTAACAGTATTTGATAGTGCGATTGATGGAGTTTCCATCATTCTTTCATCTATATACTTAACTGTTTTTCTATCTTCAATTTCATCTTCTCTCTCAGGTACAAGCTTCATAGTAAGTTTTACTATGAACTTAGAGAATGGAAGTAATATAATAACATTTATTATATTAAATAACGTATGTGAATTCGCTATTTGTCTACTTACATCTGTTGGGTCTAAATGTGTTACCATCATAGTTATTGGCTTAGTTAATAACAGCATAAATACCATAGTTCCTATAATATTAAATATTAAGTGCATTGTTGCTGCTCTTCTAGCATTTTTACTAGCACCTATACTAGATATTAATGAAGTTACACAAGTACCTATATTTTCTCCATATAATATAGGTAATGCTGCTCCCAAACTTATTGCTCCTGTTGATGCAACTGCAAGTAGCATACCCATTGAAGCACTTGAACTTTGAACTATTGCTGTTATACCAAACCCTAATAATATACCAAGTATTGGATTTTGACCTAACGTACTTAAAGCCATAGTAAACCCTTCAAATTCAGTTAAAGGCTTAACTGCATCCTTCATAAAGTCCATACCAGTGAATAATATACCAAATCCTATTAATATCTCAGCCATATTTTTAACTTTTGGCTTAGATGAGAATAAATAAAGTATTATACCTATACCTAGTGCAACTGGTGCAAGACCTACTAAATTAAGAGAAACTAGCTGTGCTGTTATAGTTGTACCTATATTCGCACCCATTATAACCCCTATTGCCTGTGGTAAAGTCATAATTCCGGCATTAACAAATCCAACAACCATTACTGTAGTAGCACTACTACTTTGTATAATTGCTGTAACTAAAGCACCAACTATAACCCCCATTAAAACATTACTTGTTAAAAGTTCGATTATCCTTCTTAGTTTAGCTCCTGCTGACTTTTGAAGTCCATCTCCCATAAGGTTCATACCATACAGGAAAAGTCCAAGACCTCCCATTAAGTTAATTGCTATTTCCACTTTCTTGTTTCCTCCTTAAGATATGCATATGTAATTTTTTAAATTTTCTTATTTATTAGTACAAATTCATTCTATCAAAAAAAATGTCATATTGTGTTAAGTAAATGTTAACTTATTTAGATTTATGTTAAGATTATGTTAAATGGCAGTTAAATATTAAGTTAATATTAATATAAGTTTAAGAGTTTGTTAACAATAAATTTTTATAAATATTAGTTATTTTCTATATTTAATCAAGAAAAATAAAGGCTTAATAAAATATTAAGTCTTTATTTTTTATTATATTATTATTCTAAATTATTTTTTATTCATTTATAACTATAGCAATAAATTCTAAATTATTTTCGCCTGTATTTTCGATTGAGTGAGTAGCACCATCACAAGTATATATAACATCTCCTTTTGATACCTTCGTAATGTTACCATTGTCATCTACAATACCTACTCCACTCAATATATAATATACTTCAAAATCGTCTGTATGGTCATGATATCCTATAGACGCACCTTTTGGTAATGTTATTTTTGATATCATTTTTGCTTTATCTTTTAACTCATCTCCCCAAATTAAGTGTTTTATATTTACACTTTTTTTACCACCTCTCAAATTATCTACTCTTGTAACCCCTATATCCTTTGCTATCTTTATCATCTAAATTCTCCTTAATTTTAATTTTATGTTTTTATTCTATATTTTAGTTAAGTCCCCTTTAATTTTTTAGCTTAAATATTAAATTTAAATTCTATAAAAATAAAAGGATTTAGTTTTAAATTCAACTAAATCCTTGTTGATATTAAGCTTATCTAAAATCATTCATATTATTTGGTATAGTTAAAAACTGAAGTATACTTTGTAGAGGTAACATTCTATTTTCAATATCCATTCCAAACTTTTCAAAACTTTCTTTTATACATCCATTATATGTTTTTAAAATACCATCTTCTAATTCTTGTAAGTGAGAAGCTATATATTGTTTTATATCATTTTCTGTTTTAATATTAGATATTTCTTCCCCTATAAAAACATGTTTAAATATCTCAAATCCTTCACCCTTAGATCCCCAGATGAATATTCTATATGTTATTAAAGATTTTTCTAAATATATTCCACTACTTATTGAATTCATATGGTTTATATCTTCATATAAGTGTTGGTTAAAATCTACAAATCCACTTGATGCTATTTCATATGTCTTAGCTTCATTAAACTCTATATTACACTTAGATAAATTACTATAAAATTCTTCATATCCATTACTTTGAATAAGTATATTACCTAACTGTCCTACTTGTATATTTACATTATCATCTTCTAAAAATTTTTCCATTTCAAACTCCTTTTAATTATTACATTATAATACTTTATTCTAGCATATACAGTTAGATTTTTAAATATATTTCAATATTTATAATTTTTTACTTATGCTATCTACTATTACATCTTTATATTGCTCAAAGTAATGTATAAGTTCTTTATAGAACACATTAGATATTTCTAATATTTGTTTTATCTCTAACAACTTATTATCGAAAGTTGTTTCTTCTACGCAACCAACTATATAGCTTATTAAAATTTCAATTAAAGAGCTTGCTATAATATATCCATCATTTCTGTCTTTTAACTTTAGCTGAACATATGGAATTAAACTTACATATGTGGATATTTTAGCTATATTTTCTTCTTTGCTATTATTTATAAATTTCTTTGCAGCAAACATAAATGATTCTTCCATTGGTATATTTTTAAGTAAATCACATATTACATTTATTATATACTTATTTAAATTTTCTTCACTATCCTTACACATTCTCTCGATTATTTCTTTATCAAAATTATTTTGCGAATATATCTTCAATTCATTTAATTTCATTACATATCTCCTAAATATACATATTTATTTTTAATATAAAATTTTACTTTATAATTACTAAGCTTAAATAAGCATATAATCCTTATATTTTTTCAAAGTAATTACATAAAGATTTAGTCTTTAATTCTTTTATATTTTAGCATCTTAAATACGTATATTTCCAGTAAAATTTATATATGTTTTAATTTATAATAAAAAACCTCTATATGATCCTAAAAATCAATAGAGGTTTTAGAGCTCTTTAATTAATTATTTATTTAAATCATATTCATATTCAACAAGGTCATTATCTTTATCTGAATATTTTTTTATATTACAATAATCTTTTAGATAATCTTCACCATTATCATTAGATAAGAAGACTGGTTTTGCTTTACTTGTAGTAGTTTTTATTTTCCAATTATTATCCGCTTTTGGAGATATAGTTCCTTTTGCTTTTATATAGTCTGTAACTATTTGTCTAGTTTCATCACTAGAAGTAAATACTACTTTTTTATCACTTCCTTCAAATATAGGAAAGTTCCCCCCACCACTAGCTCTATAATTATTAGTTATAACTAAGAATTCATCACTCTCTTTTACTTCTTTTCCATCATATTTAAGATTCGTTATTCTATTTGAATCTTTATTTACTAAGTCTCCATTTTCATTATATTTTGGCTTTTTAGTTACATCAATTTCATATGTTAATCCATCTAATGTATCAAAGTTAAATGCAGGGTAGTTTTTATTTAATAGCTCTTGTGATTCAGACTTATTTGGGTCTATCGTATTAAACATACCTGCACTCATTTCTAACCAATTCTTGATATATTTTCCATTTAATTTAAGAACTGCTGCTGTATTAGGATATTTATAAATATTTGCAATATCTTTTATGGATAAATTACCTTTTTCTATATCTACATAATCATCAGCTTTTGTTCCATCTTTTGAAAGGCCTGCTTTAAACGGTGCCGCTGCTGATAATACAGGTAGCTCTTTATACTGCTTTAACTCATCCTCTTCTAAAATTTTCTTTTTAATATAATCTAATTGAGCATCAGATATAAGTTGAACAGCATTATTATCATTAGTCAATGCAAAATAAGTATTTATAGCTACATCTGTTTTGCCAACTGGAGAATTTACATATGCAACTACTTTCTCATGTGATTCTTTTAGTGCTCCTTCTAATGCTTTGTCATTTTCTATACCTTCTGCACTAATATATTCAGAAGATGAATCAACAACTTTATATCCTTCTTTATCTTTTTGTAGTTTTAAATCAATTACCCCTACACCTTCTGCATATTTAGAAGGTTGAACCGTTGCAATATTATTCATGGTACCTTTTTTCACATCAACCTCTTTTAATTGCTTATTACCTTCTATAAAATTCTCAGCAGGGAATATATCATGTGAGTGACCTCCTACAACTGCATCTATTCCTTTAATTTTTGTAAGTTCATAAGCCATATTTTCTTCATCTTTTTCGTACTTTCCATCACCATATCCTGTATGAGCAAGTGCTACAACTACATCACAACCGTCTTTCTTCATTTTACTTATAACATCTTCCGCGCTATCTTTTATATCTTTTACAGTAACTTTTCCTTCCAAGTTTAATTTATCCCAACTTAATATTTGAGGTGGAACAAATCCTGTTACACCAATTTTTATTTGATGCTCTTTACCGTTTTCATCAACTACATTCTCTGTTATTATTTTATATTGTTCAAATTCAGATTTATTAGTTTGTGCATTATAAATATTAGCATTTACAATAGGGACTTTAGTATCTTTTATTATTTGTTTTAAATAATCTAATCCATAATTAAATTCATGATTACCTAAATTGCCCACATCATACCCTGAAGTTTCTAAAGCTTTATACGCAGGATGTGTCTCACCTACTTTAACTGGTTCTACTCTAGCATAATAGTCACCTAAGGGATTTCCTTGAATTAAATCTCCATTATCAACTACTATAAGATTGTCAAGTTTTTTATCTCCTTTTTTCCCATTTTCATCTTTATATTGATTTATAATAGTTGAAATTTTAACTAATCCATAATTATCAGACTCTGATGTCGTATAATAATCGTAGTTCATTAAATAGTCATGCATATCGCTAGTTGCTATTATTTTAAAATCTATAGTATCTGCGGGATTTTGAACATTTGTATTTTCTTTATTTGAACAGCCTACTATAACCGGGACCACCATAACCAAAGTAAGTCCTAATGTTAGTAATTTTTTTGAAATTTTCAATACGATCACTCCTTATATATATTTTCTAACACTTCTTATTATTTGAATATAATAAAAAAAAATACTGTTTTATAACAAAGAAAAAGAACGGCTAAAAACCGTTCTTTTTTCTAACATTTAATAAAATTTTATATTTTAAGCTGTTTGATTTGATTTTTTGACTTTACAAATATTTTTTGCAAATAATATAGATGCTATACCACATATAAACATTAATCCTGGATAATATAAATATGGTAAAATTTCAACTGGAGATATTTGAGCAACACCAGCTGCTGTTAAAAGCTGTGCTCCATATGGTATAACGCCTTGCCAGCAAGATGAAAATATATCCAATATACTAGCTGTTTTTCTAGGATCTATTTCATATTTATCAGCAATATCCTTTGCTAATGGGCCCGCTGTAACTATTGCTATAGTATTATTTGCAGTACATAAATCAATAACACTTACTAATCCAGCTATTCCAAACTCTGCACCTTTTTTACTTTTTATTCTGCTTGTTATAAAATAAAGTATATAATCAATACCACCATTAAACTTTATAAGAGAAACTGCGCCTCCTACTACTATACATAAAATACTTAATTCATACATACCTGCTATTCCGCCAGATATAGCTTCTATAAGTCCAAATATATCGAATGATTTAGTAAATAAACCTACAACCCCTGCAAATCCAATTCCACTGCCTAATAGTACGAAAACATTTACTCCACATAGTGCACCTATCAGTACTACTAGGTATGGAAGAACTTTTATTAGATTATAGTCATAGCTTTGGTTTGCAACATTATCATATCCTAATGTTACTATTGTTAGTAACACTGCAGTAACTATAGCTGCTGGTAAAACTATTTTAAAGTTCATTTTAAATTTATCTTTTAATTCACAACCTTGTGTTCTTACTGCTGCTATTGTTGTATCTGATATTATAGATAAATTGTCTCCAAACATTGCTCCACCTACTACTGCTCCTATAACTAAAGCTACTGGTATTCCTGTTTTTTCAGATATTCCAACACCTATTGGAGCTAAAGCGGCTATTGTACCAACTGAGGTTCCCATTGATACTGATATAAAGCATCCTATTATAAATAGTCCTGCTACTAAAAGATTTGATGGAAGTATTGATAAACTTAGGTTTACCGTTGAATCTACTCCTCCCATAGCTTTAGCTACACTTGAAAATGCTCCTGCAAATAAAAATATTAAAACCATTAAAATAATATTAGGTTCTCCTGCACCTTTACAAAATACATTTAACTTTGCTTCTAAACTCTCTTTTTTATTAAATAATAATGCTACTGCACCAGATATTAAAAATGCTACTACTGCAGGCATTTTATAAAAATCTCCTGTTATTATCCCACTTCCTACAAATAATAATAAAAACACGCCTAAAGGCAATAATGCTAATGGATTTCCTTTTTTAGTTTCTTGTTTCATTTTATTGGTCTCCTTTTAATTTTTATACTTAAATTCTCACATAAAATTCATCTTAGGCAATTATTCATACTAATTAAGTTCGCGCGCCACTTAATTTATATAAATAATCATTCTTTGTTGCATAAAAAAACTCCCGTCCTAAGAAATTAATCTTAGGAACGAGAGTTGACTTCGTGTTACCATCCTAGTTTATTTGTATTTCACAATACAAACCTCATTAAGTACGCCAAATTTATGGTTATACTCTATCACTGTAACGGGTGAACCCGTTGTAGCCTAAATCTTATAACTAGATCTCGGTACACCGCTCCAAGGCCATTTTCACTTTAATATTCTTTGCCCCTTCTCACCAATAAGGGCTCTCTGTAAAAGTATTCTTAAAGTTACTTTCCTTTTCATCGCATTTATAATTTCTTTTTATATTTTATATAATATATTTTCTAAAAAGCTTTGTCAATTATATTTTTAAATTTTCTAAAAATTTTTTTTAATTTTATATATTTATTTAATTTTACATCCTATAAGCTTACATGTGCCTCCACACTCAAAGCATAAATAATCGGGTTCTTCTTTGTCACTAATTTGCACCGATATTGAATTACACTTTTCACATTTAAGTTTATATACATTTCCACTTTTTAATAGTGGATCAATTAAATTTTGATTACTTTTACTCATTATAAACCACCCCACCCTTTGTTTATTTAACTATAATATAGCACAATTATATCAAAATTTCTTATTTTTTGTAATTTTATATATTTTTTAATCCATAAAAAATCATCTAGAATTTAAATTCTAGATGATTTTAGTTTATACGAGATTTATTTTTTAGTAGTCCATTGTAAAAATTAATTACATCCTCAATATACGTGTTAAAAATTGCATCTTCTTCGATATATATATCATGTTTTGCATCTTTTCTTAAAATAATCTTGCAATTTTTAGCATAACTTGCGAACTTATTTTGTCCACCCGGCCTTACAAAAATATCTTTCCCTGCCTGAAATATCAATATAGGTATTTTTACTTTACTTGCATTTTCCTCTCGAGTTAATACATCTGTTGCTTTAAATGCTTCTTTTAACCATTTAAATGCCCCCCCAGATGTTTGAAGTTCTTCATTTTCAAGCTGTTTTTTTAAATATGAACTATATCTTGTTTGAGAATCAAGTTCTAATTTATTTAAATTTCCTTTTATTTTAAATGGACCATGGCCTAATATATATTGGTTTCCTTGACCTATAAGACACATAAATCTAGAGACTATCTTAGAAATAAAGATAGGATATTTTCCTGTTTCAATTTCCATCATAGGACAATTTAAAATTGCTCCATCGAAATAATTTTCATACTTTTCTAAAAATAATGATCCTATAGCTCCTCCCATAGAGTGAGCAAATAGGAATATTTTTTCTTCTTTTTTATTATATACAACAACACTATCTAAAAAAGTTTTAAAATCATATACATAATGTTCAAAACTTTCTACATTTATTTGGCTATTATCTATACCTAATCGTCCGGATTTTCCATGGCCTCTATGATCCATTATGTATACTGAAAATCCGCTATCATTAAACATTTTAATTATTTCATCATATTTTTCTGATGTTTCACAGAAACCATGAGATATTACTATATTAGCTTTACTCTGTTCTACAATATAACTTTTATAATATATTTTAACGTTCTCTTTTCCCATTATATATCCATCTTCATATATTGTACTACTTTTTATTTTATCCATAGTCTCCTTATCCTTAATATTATTTTAATAAAATTATAACATACAAGGGATACATTTAATATTTACAAATTTTTCATATAATCATGTTCAACCTTAAAATTTAAGTATTTATAATACTTTTATTGTAATAAATTAAGATTTATACAATATATTTATTGTATTCGAATTACTGATTTACATTTTTACTCCACTATTTATAATCATAATTTTCACACAATAAAAAGAGGCATCATTTAAAACGACACCCCTTTCTATATGTGTGTGAAGTAATACAATTATCTTAGTACAACTTATACCCTCTACTACATACATTTAATCTTTATTTTAAGATTTTATTTTTTCTTCATTCAATGAACTATGTTTATATCCATAAAATACATATACAATAAATCCTATAGAAATCCAGACTAAAAATGCCATTTTTGTGAAAGTAGGTAATTGTAATATTAAGAATAAGCAAAATACAACTGCAAGTATAGGAATTACTGGAACGAAAGGAACCTTAAATGGTCTTTGTAAATCAGGTCTAGATTTTCTTAGTATTATAACTGATAAAGAAACTATAACAAATGCTGCTAATGTTCCCATATTAGTTAATTCTGCAACTTTTCCTATTGGGAAGAACCCTGCTACAAGTGCTGTAGCTATAAAAACTAGTGCTATACTCTTAGTTGGTGCTCCACTTTTTTGAGAAACTTGACTAAATGCTTTAGGTAATAATCCATCTCTTGATAAAGCATAAAATAAACGAGTAGATCCATACATCATAACTAATAATACTGAAGTTATACCACATACTGCACCTACTGATACTAAAGCTGATCCCCATTGAATACCAACTTTTGATAATGCGTATGCAACAGGAGCCGCATTATCCTTAAAGTCTAAATATGGTACCATACCTGTTAATATAGCAGATACTACTATATATAATACAGTACATATTAATAAAGACCCTATTATTCCTTTAGGCAAATCTTTTTGAGGATTTTTAACTTCTTCTGCTGCTGTTGCAACCGCATCGAATCCAATATATGCAAAGAATACTATTGCGGCTCCAGAGAATACTCCACTCCATCCATAAGGCATAAATGGATGCCAGTTAGCTGGTTCTACGTGTTTAAACCCTAAAATTATAAATAAAAGAACTACTGCTATTTTTACTGCTACTAATATATTATTTAGTTTAGCGCTTTCCTTCGCTCCTAATAATAATAATCCAGCTATAAGAGCTAAAATTAATATTGCTGGTAAATTTATAATACCGCCACTACCAGGTGCTGCTATTAAGGCTTTAGGTAAATGTATACCTAGTATATTTAGTATATTTACTATATAGCCAGACCAACCAATTGAAACAGCTGCTACTGCTACACAGTACTCTAATATTAAATCCCAACCTATTAGCCACCCCCAAATTTCTCCAAGCCCTACATATCCAAAGGTATATGCACTTCCTGATATAGGTATCATCGCTGATAGTTCTGCATAGCATAATGCTGCAAAAGCACACGCTATACCTGAAATAATAAATGATAGTATAAGAGCTGGACCTGCATAATCTGCAGCTGCTACACCTGTTAATACAAATATTCCTGTTCCTATTATTGCCCCTATACCTAGCATAGTAAGTTCAAATGCCCCTAAAACTTTCTTTAATCCTTTACCTTCTTGATTATGGCTCAATAGCTTCTCAACTGGCATCTTTCTGAATATATCAGATTTCATAATATGCCTCCTTCTTAATTTTTAATATACTAAATTTATCAAATACTATCTATTAGGTAATTATATTTATAGGTATAGGAACGTATTTGATTTTATTAAATACAATAATGCTATCTCACATTTTATCCACCTCATTTTTTTTATTTACTTAATAGTATGATGTTTTTATTAAGAAAACGTTATGATATAGTTAATAATAGGTAAAATTTTCTAAATTTTCTGTATTTTATTTTATTAAATATACTTTACTCTGTATACTTAAAATAAAAAATAGACTATGCTTAATTCTTTGCATAGCCTATTTTTATATCATTTTCTTTCTTTTTTTAACTTTCTTATTTCTTCTACTTCTAAATATGTTATCCAGTTTTGAGCTGTATTATCTAATTCGCCTGTCATATCAAATAAGCTTCCTATAAACATATTTCCTAACATTTCATACTCTATATCTTCTATATCATTATCGTTTTTATTTTTCATGAAAAAAACCTCCTTTTGTATAATATTTATTATAGGAGGATTAAATATTCTAATTTTTTATTTTAGGGTACTTGAAAATTCTTACATTAAAATAATTTTTATATGCAAAAAATCTACTTCAATAAAGTTAGCTTAATGTAGATTTTTCCACCTTTATTTGTATATTTAATAGCATTTGACAATAAATTTATTATAACTTGTGAGAACTGATTTTTATCTATATTCATATATATATTATTTAATTCATAATCTATACTTATATTTTTATCTAGTGCTTTTGCTTCATAATTATATATTATATTTTGTATTAGTTCTCCTAAGTTAGTATTTTTTCTATTCGATTCACTCGTTTCATTATCAAACTTTGCTAAATTTCTAAGACTACCTACTAAACTCCCTAATCTTACGACCTCTTCTTTTATGCTTATAAGTCTTTGTGGTGTAATTTCCCACACTCCATCGATCATTGCATCTAAATGTCCTTGCATACTAGTTATAGGTGTTCTGAGTTCATGAGATATGTCTGTTGTTAGCCTTTTTCTTAGTAATTCTTGTTTATTAAGTTTTTCTGCCAGTTTATTTATAGATATTATAAGCTCATTTACTTCTTTAATATTACTATTATATTCTAATGCATTGTTATAGTTACCTTCACCAATTACTTTTGCCATACTAGATACCTTTTCTATAAGATTTGATATTATTATTGATATTATTATCGTAGCTCATATGGATATAATACTTATTATAAACATAAATTTATTCATTATATTTAAAAACTCCATATCATTTTCCATGTAATATATAGAGTCATAGTGAATTATTTTTTCATATCCAATTACATTTTTATTGTCATCATATATTTCAAATTTATATTCTTTTAATTGACCATTCCAATTTTGATCTATGCGCTTCATATTTTTTTTATATTGTTTAAAGTATGATTAGATAGCATTTTTTCATCTTTGAAAATACTCCAAATTAAAAAATTATTATTGTCATATATTTCTAATGCTACTCCTTTTCTTATGGCATCTTCGCCTAAGAGTTTTATAGTTTCTACATCCCATTCATTATCATTATATACATTTCTTAAATCAAAAACTAGATGATTAACCTCTGCTTTATTACTATCATCTATGTACTTACTAAACTCTTATTCAAAAGATTTATTCACAAATATAGCTATTACAATTATAGTTAGTGTCATAATATATGGAAAAATTTATTTAATCTATGCAGTCTAATATCTGTCTAGCATCATATCCATTTTTTTTAAAATTTGAGTTTAAATATTCATATTTAATAGGTATAACTTTAAAAATATTAAGAGTTATAGGAAGCTTTTTTATATACTCAAGATTTAACTTTTTTAAGTTAATAATTTCTTCATATTCTTCGCTATAAGTATCTATCATTTGGCAATTTCCCGTAATTTGAAGACCTCTTAAGTTGTCCATACCTGTATACTCTTCGTAAATTGTAATACTTATATTTTTATTTTGAAGTATCCCTACATATTTTAATCCACCTTCTGATATAAAATAAAATACATTATCTTTGTATTCATACTCTATAGGTGTAGCCCTTATAAAATTTTCATATCCGGTAGCAATTGTAGCCGTATTGTGTTTTTTTATAAATTGATCTATACTTTTTTTCATCTCAATTTTAGGAACAGTTTTCTGTTGTCTATCTATGTATTTTTTTATATTTATAGCTGCTTTTACAGCTTCAGTATCTTTAAATTCTCCCATATCTTTAAATGGTACATTTATTATTTCCGAAAAATTTTTTATGCTAGATTTATCTTCTTGTGTTAATTTGCTAAGCACTAATTCTTCATGTATAAAATGATAATATATATTTGCCTTCTTAGTTATATTTTGTATTTGAGTTGAGTATTGGATTCCGTCTTTTTTGGATAATCCAACACAAACTACTATAAGTTTTTTGTTTGTAAAATCAAAATTATGTTTTTCTAAATATTTTATCGTTTTATCTCCTGTCTTCTTTCCTAATAAAGGAATTGCTATAACTATATTTGAATATTTATCTATTGAATTTGGACTATTTTCAACGTCGAGCAATTTAGAATTTCCTACTATAAATGATATGATTTCTGCAGCTTTTCTTGTAGTATTAGAATTACTTTCATATAATACAAGTGTATTATTCATATTATCACTCCTATTTAATTAGCTTAAAAGCTATTTTAATAATTAATTTAAACTTTTAATTTAATTCCTTTAATAAATCATATGTTTTATATAAATCTATATTCAAAATAACCTCTACCCTACCACTTTAATTTATTAAAGTAGTAGGGTAGAGGTTATTCACACTTTGATTTCCATTTAGAAAGCTTTGATTTATATATTTGTATTACTTTTTCTTCATCAATTTTATTATTATATGTTTGGCTTATTATTGCGCTTGCCACTATTATAACATCTAAACATTCTTCTATTATATCTTCTTTAGATTTGTTTTTATAACCACAACCACATGCATTTGTATAACTTAATACAGCTTGTGATACCTCTCCTACCTCCTCTGATAATTTTAAAGTTCTTTCAACTAATGTTTTACTATCTAATACGGTTAACTTTTCTATCTCATCTAAGTCAACTAATTTTTTTTCTTCCATAATATCTCCTTAAACTTAATTGATGTTGATATTAATTAAGTATACTAGAAAATTGCTAATCTGTAAAAATGATTATTATAATATTTTAAAATAAAGTTTAATCAAAATATGTTGTAACTTTTATTATATTAGATTTTTTTTCAAAATTATTTGATATATTTATATTATACAATCTGTTTTTACTATTATTTTTTAAAACTAATAAATCTCCTTCATTTAAATTTATCAAACTATCCATATTAATATCTACACTACCCTCTAAGCAATAAAAAATAATAATCATTTTTTTATTATTATCAATATTCGTTGATAAATTTAAATTTTTTAAAGTTTTACAGTCTATTTTTATATGCTCTAAATTACCATCACAACCTTTATTCATCATCAGATTAAAATCAGTAACTTTTCCATAACTTTTAGTTAGCCACTCTCCTTTAAAACTATCTTGTTCAAATTTATTTAATTTAATTTCATGATGTCCTTCATGCTTTAAATTAAGAGCTCCATCTAAAATCATAATTTTTCTATTTATTCCAGGTAAACTAGTAAACGTAGATTCATTTACACTTACTTTAGCTGAGCTTACTCTAAATATGAAATTTAGCTCACTATATATAGAACTTTCTGGATATATGTATAGCTGAGTTGTAGATCCTCCTGACCAAGAGCTTGTTTTATGTTCATTTTTTCTAATAACCTTTATATCATATGTCACTAAAATCCCCCCTAAAATTAATACATCCATTACACCTATTCAATATCTTTGTTCAAACTCCTTTTCTAAAAAACAGCCACCTCTCTATATAGATGGGGCTATTTTTATGATTAACTTGCCGCAAATAAAACTCTATATTCTCCTGGAATTAAAAAAATTATAGTATGTGCGGGTATCCAAAATAACGGTATTGTTTTTCCTATAACAAGAGATAGAAACCTATTTAAATCTATTCTATCTGCTATTGATTTCATACTTATATCCTTTATAGATTCATATTTCATATCTAGATATGTGTCTGTTATCTTATGTGTAAACATAAATGTTGGTGCAAATGTAAGATTCATAATAGTAGATGTAAAAAATGCAAACACAAATTTAGATTTTCCTCCTGGTAATAATTTCATTTCTAATGCCCTCGTTACCCCTGCATCAAAGATTCTAAATATTAGAGTAATTACAACCCTTTTTATTCCCCATATATAATCTCCTTTCTTTTCGATTTTACATTTTATTTTATATTTTGCTTTTTATCTACAACTTTGTACTTTTTTTGCTTAATTCCTTTTTAATTTTAAATTTTTTATACAAAAATACCAAATATAAAAACTTTATATTTAGTATTAACTTATTTATATATACTATTGATAATCTTCATTAAATTTTCTTTGCAACTAAATTGAAACTCTTCTAAATCTACACATTTAACTTTACATATATGTCTATATACTTTTTTAATTTCATTAGGCATTCCATAAACACCATTGACCCATTCTAATGCTATTGGACCATCTGTTTCTGCCAATAGCTTATTTACTGGTATCTCTTTTATTATTTCTATTGTTTTCGTATTTGAATATAAATCTACACTTGCTGTAAAATAGCACTTTAAATCTATTAATTTTAATAAAGTATCTTTATCTCCAGAATACCAATGTATTATTGTTTGGTTAGAAATATCATACTTTTTTATTAAATCTAGTACTAGTTTTTCTGCACCTTTAGTATGTACATTTATGTATTTTTTGTATTTTTTTGCACAGTCTAAAAAGTATTTAAATACCCTTATTTGATTTTCATAAGTTGATTTATCTTCTACCCAATGAAAATCCAAGCCTACTTCTCCAATTAATGGAGTTGTTTTTATATATTTTTCTAGCTTTTCTAAATTGTATATTCCTTTATCAACCTTCCATGGATGTATTCCAAATATCGGTATAATATATTTGCTTTTATTTGATATTTCTAAATTTTTAATATAACTTTTTTCATCCATTGAACAGGCTATTGTTTTTATCTCCTCGTTATTGATTATATTTATTGCCTTATCAATTGTTTCATTTGTATAAAAATCTAAGTGATTATGAAAGTCTATGTACATGTAGTCTCCTTAATTTTTTAATCTTTATTTATCCATTTTTAACCTTATTTCTATATATTTTGTTTTCGTCAAACCTATCTATATATTCATTTTTTCATTACTATATCCTATTGAAATTAAAGCATACGGCACCAAATTCTCAGGTAAATCCAAATCTATTTTTGTTTTATCAACTACTTTATTTTTTGGAAATATTCCAGTCCATTAAGAAGCTAAGCCTTGGTGAGTTGATTCTAGTAGGATATTTTGCCACTTGCCCCTAGATCTTGTATCCATTTACCAGCTTTTAAAAATCGTTCTTTATTCCCAAGAACTGCTATACATATAGGATCATCTTTTATATGTTTAGCTCTATGCTGCACTTTTGATAGTTGATGTAATACTACTTTATCATCTATTACAACAAACTCCCATGGTTGAGAATTTTTTGAAGATGGAGCTTGCATTGCCGCTTTTATTAATAAAGTACTATATACCCATTTTAGCATATATTTAATTATATTTTAAAACATTCCACAACAATGAATTATTTACATTTATTTAGATATTTTTTATAAATAATCAAAAATATTTATCAGGTTACAAATATTTAATTTTTATTTAATTTTTATATAGCTTTATTATTAAGATATAATAAAGCTATATAAAAACTATTATATGGAGGAAATATATATGAGATCACATGAAGTTGACTTTAAGTTGTATGGAGATGATATGCAGTTTGTAGAAATAGAGCTAGATCCTAAAGAGACAGTTGTTGCTGAGGCTGGAGCTATGATGATGATGGATCAAGATATTACTATGGAAACTATATTTGGTGATGGTAGCAAAAATGGAGGCTCTAAACTATTTGGTGCTGCAAAAAGAATGCTAACAGGTGAAAGTCTTTTCATGACAGCTTTTACAAATGATGGATATAATAAACAAAAAGTATCATTTGCTTCTCCTTATCCAGGTAAAATAATTCCTGTTGATTTAGCACAAATTGGCGGTAAACTAGTTTGTCAAAAAGATGCATTTTTATGTGCCGCTAAAGGGGTAAGTATTGGTATAGATTTTAGAAAAAAACTAGGAGTTGGCTTCTTTGGTGGAGAAGGATTTATTCTTCAAAAACTTGAAGGAGATGGACTTTGCTTTATACATGCGGGTGGTACTATTGTAAAAAAAGAGTTAGATCCAGGAGAAAAATTAAGAGTCGATACTGGTTGTTTAGTTGCTATGACTAAAGATATTAACTATAATATAGAATTTGTTGGTGGAGTAAAAAATAGTTTATTTGGTGGTGAAGGATTATTTTTAGCTAGCTTAACAGGTCCAGGTAGTGTATGGATTCAGAGTTTACCATTTAGTAGACTTGCTTCTAGAGTCTTTGCTTCTGCTCCACAAGTTGCTGGAGATGGCAGAGATGAAGGAAGTATTTTAGGTTCTTTAGGTAGCTTATTTGAAAGATAGCATTAACTTAAAATAAAAAAGTCTGGTTTCAATCAGGCTTTTTTATTTTAGATGTTAATAATAAAAAATATTTTTTATTACTTAATTCTTATATTTTATTCTCAGAATATTATTTTTTCATCATGCACCAATATGAAACATTTTCTACTGGCATATTGCCAGTTTCTAATATTTTAAATCCAAGTTTCTCGTAAAAATTTAAATTTATAAAATTTTGAGTTTCTAAATAACATGAAATGTTTTGGCCTTCAATTTGTTTTAAAATATACTTTATCATATGGCTACCATATCCTTTATTTTGGTATATTGGATTAATACCTATTAGCGATATCTTTATAAAGTTATCTCTCATATATAGCTTTTCTTTTGTATATAAGTAGTCTAAAATATCAACTAATTTTTTCATATTATTTCTACCTAAAGTGCCGATTAACTTTATACCGCCTGATCTAAATACCTTTATAGGTGTCATCACATCTTCACCAGGTAGTATTATTAGTACACCTTCATATTTATCTGAAATTGTGTATACT
The DNA here is from genome assembly GCF_024723825.1 of Romboutsia lituseburensis. NCBI lineage: Bacteria > Bacillati > Bacillota > Clostridia > Peptostreptococcales > Peptostreptococcaceae > Romboutsia > Romboutsia lituseburensis. Next base: position 417,075 of record NZ_JANQBQ010000001.1, on the reverse strand, counting down.
CTTCCATATTTCAAACCATATTTAATTCTCATTTCAAAAAAGCGATCTAAATATTTTTTCCTTTTGTTTTCATCCGGAAATAAGTTTATATATAATGGATCCTTCTCTAAGGATAAAGTAAGAACCTTCGCTAATTTAATTAATTTATATTTTTCTAATTCTAATATTTGTTTCATAATACTCTCCCCATTCTACCTTTTAACTTTGCAAACAGTTTATCATACTTAAATAAATGATACAATATAAGTAGTTAAGCTATTTACTTATTATATGAATAGTATAAATATATACTAAATAAAAAAACCTCATACACACAACTGTGTAATACAGCTATACTATAAAGGCTTTATAAAAATAAATATTTTAATTTAATATCAAATAATCTAGAAGTTTTAATTATATACTAGCTAAAAATCATTTAACAACTAAAGCATAATACTTTAATATTTCTGTAAAGGATTTTTTTCATTCATAATACTAGTATCTTCATATTTCAGCATACTCTATTAAGGTTTCAATAGCAAGACCTGCCCTCCTCATACATTTAATAAACTCTATCCCATTACAATCTTCTTTTAAATAGTTTCTTCTTACTCTGTTATCACGATTTATATTCGCTATAAGTCCTATTTTTTCATAATAACGTAATGTGTCTTGAGAAAATCCAAATTTCTCACTTACTTCTGTAATCGTCATTCTCTTACGCTCCTGGCTATAATATCTTATTAAAGTTTTAAACAATATAATTTATTTGATACCTTAAGTATATCATAATACTTTGAGTTAACTCTAAGTCAAATTAATTTTTTAATAATTTTATTCTACTAGGTAATTTTATGTTTTTCATTTTTAATTAACCGATTTTATTTTAAATAATAAAATCGGTTAATTTTTTCTATTTATATAGATTAACTACTTACTATATCAGTAGTTAATCTATCTCTATCATTTTTCCATTTATTGCATATATTACAAATTCACATATATTTGTAATATGATCACCTATTCTTTCTAGATATCGACCTACAAATAAAAGCTTCACTCCTTGATTTATATTATGTTTATTTTTGTGCATCGCGCTTAAGGCGTCTATATGAACTGCACTATATAATTCATCTACCACATCATCTTGTAATCCGGTTTTATGGGCTAGCTTCGGATCATTATTCTTTAAAGCATTCTTCGCACTTTTTAACATTCCTATAGTTACATCCTTCATCTTAGGAATATCTATAAGCTTTTCTACATGCTCCTCAGTTCCTATTTTTATAGTTTCCATAGCTATATTTACAGCATAATCTCCAACTCTTTCAAGCTCCATAGATATAGATCCTAGTGCATAGATTATTCTTAAATCTTTTGCTAAAGGTTGTTTAAGTGCCATTAGTTCAATACTTTTTTCTCTTATATATTCTCTTAAATCGTCTATTTCATCATCTAGAATCAAAATATCTTTAGAGGCCTCTAAATCTTTTGATACCATAGCATCTACTGATTTTGACACTATATTTTCACACTTATCCATCATTTCACATGTCATATCTATTAATTCATTTATGTTTACATCTAAATTGTTTAAACTCACATTTTTACCTCCTTATTCAATTTAATCTTAGCCAAATCGCCCTGTTATATAGTCTTCTGTTCTAGAATCTTTAGGGTTTGTAAATATGGTTTTAGTATCATCAAATTCAACTAATTCTCCGCTTAAAAAAAACGCTGTTTTATCAGAGATACGTGCTGCTTGTTGCATGTTATGAGTTACTATAACAATCGTGTATTTACCCTTCATCTCTTGTATAAGTTCTTCTACTTTTAATGTTGATATTGGATCAAGTGCTGATGTTGGTTCATCCATAAGTATCACTTCTGGTTTCATAGCTATAGCTCTAGCTATACATATACGTTGTTGTTGACCTCCTGATAATCCAAGAGCTGATGTTTTTAATCTATCTTTGACTTCATTCCATATAGCTGCATCTTCTAAACTTTCTTGTACGATTTTGTCCAATGTAGTTTTATCTTTTATGCCATGCACCTTAGGCCCATATGCTACATTATCATATATACTCATTGGAAACGGGTTTGGTTTTTGAAATACCATTCCTACTTTAGTTCTAAGCTTTATAACATCATCACTTTTGTAAATGTCATCTCCATCAATCTTTATCTCACCTTTTATCTTTACATTATCTATTAAATCATTCATTCTATTTAATGTCCTTAAAAATGTAGATTTTCCACATCCTGATGGGCCTATAAATGCTGTTACCTCATTTTCATCTATATCTATATCTATCCCCTTTAAAGCTTTATTGTCACCGTAATATAATTCTAAATTTTTAACACTAATTTTGGACATATCGCACCTCTTTTAATAATTAGCTTTATTAAATTTCTTAGTTATTAATTTAGCTAAAATATTTAAAATTAATATTATAACTATCAAAACAATACCTATTGCTGCCGCTTCTTGTATATTTCCTTTTTCTTTTGTTACTAAATAGGCTTGAACTGTTAATGTTCTTGCACTTTCAAATATACTCATTGGCATTTTCGCTACTGTCCCAGCTGTAAGTAAAATTGCTGCTGATTCTCCTATTACTCTTCCTATTGATAATATAAGTCCAGAAAGTATTCCTGGCGTAGCACTTGGAACTATTACCTTATATAGTGTTTGAAATTTAGTAGCTCCAAGCCCCAGTGATGCTTCTCTATAACTTTTGGGAACTGTTTTCAATGATTCTTCTGTTGTACGTATTATTAATGGTAGTATTATTATTGAAACAGTCAATGCCCCTGATATTATAGAGTAATTAAGTCCTAGTACTACTACAAAAAATATTCCTCCAAACAGTCCATATACTATTGATGGTATTCCTGCTAAACTTTCTGTTGCAAATCTTATTATTTTTACTACTTTACCTTGTTTAGCGTACTCTTGTAAATACACTGCAGCTAATACGCCTATAGGAGTTGCTATAAATATAGACAAAACTATTGTATATAAAGTAGCTACGATCATAGGCAAAATTCCACCTTGACCATTAGCTGAGTAATCACTAAATAAAAACGTTGGTGTTATCAAACCTATTCCATTTATAAATATAAATCCTACTATTGTAACTAGTATCGCTACTGTAAATACTGCACATAGCCATACTAATAAATTTAAAATAGTCTCTTTAATTTTTCTCATATTATTTTCCTGCCTTATTTGAGATTTTAGTTAATATTAAATTTAGTATTAATATAAACATGAATAAAACAACACCTGTTGCAAATAACATTTCTTGGTGTGTTCCAAATGCATATCCCATTTCTAGTGCTATATTTGTTGTAAGCAATCTTACACTATCCATAATAGATTTAGGTATTATAGGTGAATTCCCTGCTACTAATATTACGGCCATTGTTTCTCCTATCGCTCGACCAACACCAAGTACAACTGCCGCTAATATCCCTGACTTTGCGGCTGGAAGTATCACTTTAAAAGTTGTTTCTGTCTTTGATGCTCCAAGTGCTAGTGAACCTTCTTTATATACCTTTGGAACTGCCTTGATAGCAGTTTCTGAAATAGTAATTATGGTTGGCAGCATCATTACTGACAATACAACTATTACTGCGAATAAACTTTGTCCTTTTGGCAATTTAAAAATCTTTTGTATATTAGGAACAATAAATGTAACTCCAAAAACTCCATATAACACTGACGGAATACCTGCTAATAGTTCAACAGCTGGTGAAATAAATTTACTAATCTTTTTCGGTGCTACCTCTACTATAAACGTTGCTGTTAGTATTCCTATAGGTGCACCTATTATAAGAGAACCTATAGTTGCATATAGAGAGCCTAATATCATAGGTAGTATCCCAAATTTGTCATTACTTGGGATCCACTCTGTTCCAAATAAAAACTCAGACAAAGAATATCCTTTTACAATAAAAGGTGTTAAACCTTTATAAAACACAAATCCTATAATTAAAAGTAAACTAAGTACAGCAACTAAGGCACTAATTAAAAATATTTTTTCTGTTATAAATTCAACTATATATTTATTTTTATTACTACTATCTTTAGAGTTGGTTAATTGATTATTCCCTTCCATGATGATAACCTCCAAACAAAAAATCTCTCTGCCTATATAAAGAGAGAGATTTTTTGATCTAAATGAATTATTTTATTTTTATTAGACCATTTTCTTCAACTATTTTTTGTCCCTCTTCACTTAATATAAAATCTATGAATTTTTTAGATTGTTCAGTTCCTTTATCTTCTTTATATACTAGTAAAAATGGTCTTGAAATTTTATACTTTCCATCTAATACATTTTTTGCATTAGGCTCTATACTATCTACATTTAAAGAATTTATGCTATCATCTATATACTCAAATGATATAAATCCTACTGCATTTTCATTAGTTGTTACAGTAGATTTTATGTTACCTGAGCCATCTCCTATTTGAGCATCTTTAGTAAGTTCTTCTGATTTATAACCAACTATTTCTTGAAATGCATCACGAGTTCCTGATCCATCTTCTCTACTTACTACAACTATTGGAGCATCTTTTCCTCCGATATCTTTCCAGTTTATTATTTTTCCAGTATATATGTCTTTTATTTGAGCTATTGTAAGGTTATTAACAGCATTTGCTTTATTAGTTATAACTGATATACCATCATAAGCTATTTCTACTTCTTTAAGTCCAGCATTTTTTTCTTCTTCTTTTAAGTCACGAGATGACATTCCTACTTGTACTGTTCCATTTATAGCATCCTTTATTCCTGCCGACGATCCAAGTTGATTTACTTCTACACTTATATCACTATTTGACTTTTTAAAAGACTCTGCCTCTTTCTCTATAAGTGGACCTACTGAAGTTGATCCAGATATAGTTACATTGCTACCTACCTGCTCTTTAGATTTTCCACACCCTACTGCCATTGTAAGTACTAACAATATGTTAAAAAATACAACTAATAACTTTTTACTTTTCATGTTAATCCTCCATCATAGTTTAAATTTCAATTTGTTTTATTATGCCACTACTGCACTAATTTTATTAATAAAGTAAAATTTATATAAATACTACTTAAATAAATAGTTACAAAATAAAAAGTAACAAACTTTTTAAAATTTGTTACTTTTTTAGTTTAAATTTATTACTTTTTCATGTATATTTTACAGCTTACTTAAGTATGAGTTAACTCTTCATTTGCAAAAAAACGTGTATTTTACTGGATTTGTAATAAATTTACAGTATAATTTTTATACACTTATCTATCCTTGAAATTTCAACTGTTACACATATTTAAATTGTAACTATTTTGTTACCAATTTAAATTTTTATTTAGATTTACTGTTTACAAACTCAAAAATATGTATTAAGATTAATTACAAGCTCAACAAGTTACAAAAAAGTAACAAAATTTTTAAAAATGACTAATAAAAAACTAAACGGTTAATAATATATAATTTTGATTTAAAATTGGAGGAGATTACTATATGAGTATGAATAAAAAATTGAGGAAATCATTAATAATAACTTTAGGATTGACGATAGGTGGATTTTGCGCAACTACTAATAGTATATATGCAGCACAAAACGAAATGGTAAATGCTGATAGTCTAAATGTCAGGAAAGGTCCTTCTATACAATATGAAACTGTAGGTTCTTTACAAAAAGGTAGTGTAATAGAAATATTAGAAACTAAAGATGGATGGAGCAAAATTAAACTTTCAGAACAAAAAGAAGGTTGGGTAAGCTCAGACTTTACAGTTAAGGAAAAAGGTAGCGTAACTGCTAGCAAGTTAAATATAAGAAAAGGACCTTCTACTGAGAATGATAAGATAGGATCTTTAGAAAAAGGAAAAGCTATAGAAATATTAGAAACAGAAAATAACTGGTTTAAAATAAAGTTAGAAAATAAAAAGACAGAAGAATTTGGTTGGGTATCTTCAGAACATATATTCACTGAATCTCAAAAGATAAAAGAAGAAAAACAAAAGGCTTTAGATGCACAAAATACAGTTAAAAATAATACTATTGTTTCTAATGTATCATCTAATCAAAGTTCAGATACTTTATCTAATACAAATTCTAATGAAGAAAATACATCTTCATCAACTAATGGTAGAACTTTAACTGTAAATGCAAGTGCATATTCAGGGCATACTATAACTGCTACTGGAACAACACCTAAGTGGGGTACAATAGCTGTTGATCCATCTGTAATACCTTATGGAACTAAAGTATATATACCTATGTTTGATAAAGTATTTATTGCTGAAGACTGTGGTGGTGCTATAAAAGGAAATAAAATAGATATATTTATGAACAGTGAGCAAGAATGTGTAAACTTTGGGAGAAAAAATATAGAAATAAAAATATTAGGATAAAGTTGGTATATTAGTGTATTAATACATCAATTTCTATTCAAAGTAATATACTATTTATTAAATTCAAATAGTATATTATTGTACTAAAAAGGAGTTGTAAAAAATTTACAACTCCTTTTTTTATTTTAATGATGAGAGCAGCCATCATGATTGCAAGAATGATTTGCAGGAAACTCATTTAATTTATTTTCTTTTAGCATTTGTAAATTTGATGATACGTTACCTTCGCAAGCTCTATAAACTTTTATTCCCATAGAGTTTAATTTCATTATAGCCCCTTGCCCTATTCCACCAACTATAACTGCATCAACAGTTTCACCTGATAAAGCTTTTATTGGCTGACACTTTCCATGTTCATGTCCTAAATCACCATTTCCTATTGATCTAACTTCATTATTATCTAAATCACATATAACAAACATTGGAGCTGATCCAAAATGATTAAATGGAACGCTTTCCATTCCTTTGTTTTCTTGTACTGGTATACATACTTTCATCTTATTTTTCCTCCTCTAATCTTTTTTTACAACATTTTTTCATAGATTTACAATTTGTTTTACAATCTAATATATTAAATTCATGTATATCAAATTTTTCTTTATAATCTTGTAAATCTTCATTAATTAAAGATCCTAAAAAATCTTTAGATTTTTGAAATAAGTCTTTGTTTATATGGTATATAACATAATAACCATCTTTATATCCAGTTATTAGATTATTTTGCTTTAGGACCTTTATATGTTGAGAAACTGCAGCTTCTGATATGTTAACATGTTTTGCTATTCCTTTTGCACATACGTTTTTATGGGCTAGAAGTAACAGTATTTTTACCCTAGTTTCATCACCCATTGATTTAAATACATTTAATATGTCTTTCATATACACCTCTTAACTAGTTAAGTAATTACTTAATTAAATTGTAGTCCTCTCGTGTTTATATGTCAAGAGTAGTTTTATAAATCTATGATTTTATGAACGTATAAATAGTCATCTCACAATCTAATTAGTAAGTATCCTTAATTCAAGAACAGTAGCTACTCATATAACATCTGATTTAAGTATGCAGGAACGCCTATTATTTTTATTTAAAATTATTTATTATAATAATATAGTAATTGAATATATATAAAAAGCTATCTTAAAATAATTCATTTTAAGATAGCTTGTCCCCTTAACACCAAACCCTCACCTATTCTAAACTAACATTTGGTAGTAAATTGTAAATTGTACACTTGTTATACCTAAAAATACTTTTAGGATTTAAATTAAATTGTATTCGGCTAAATTTTAATAGTTTTGTATCACCGTTAATACTGTCCAAGTTTTAGAAATTTAACTTAATTTCCAAAGGTTTTTAATGTTCACTTTTAGATAGGCTACTCACTTTGTATTACATTAATTCTGTTAACCAGTTTTGTTCTTGAATCTTCATATCTAATTCTCTATATTTTTTTGAAAGTACATCACATTCTTTCTGTAGCTCAGATACATTTATTGTAGATATAAATTTTACTTCTGATTGACTATATCTATCTATTCTTATACTAGCTTCTTCTATTATAGATACTAATATATTTCTTTTTCTTTTTATATTATCTCTAGTACAAATTGCATCAGCCAATGTTGTATTTTCTTCAAATTTAGTTTCATTATTTGTTTTATTTATCCTTTTTATTAACGCCTCTAATTCTTTAAGTATTGATTTTAATTCATTTAATAGCTCTATTGGATTTTCAGAAACCATTTCACCTTCTTGAACCTTAGCATTACTAGTTATACGATTTTTCAACTCATATATTTTATTTTGATAGTCAGATCTTATTAAAAGAGCTTGTGCTAATTTCATACTTTATCTCCTATGTTAAATTTATATATTTAAACTATGTATACAATAATTAATATATATTAATTATTGTATGTTTTCAAGTTCTTTACCATTTATTAGTGTTTATACCTAATTAATTTCTCTACAATATAAAACATACCAAAAACGAATTTTTCTAACTTCAACCTCATATGTTCCATCTTTTAGTTTAAAGATGATTGATTTGTTTTTACCTAAAAAAGATACATTGTCAATAAATTCTACATTGTTTATACCTTGATCATTTATAATAGTTTCTCTTATTTGACTTTCTGTTGGATATGTATCTATATTATATATCTCAATATAAAACCCTTTTTTCATAAAGTATTCCCCCTTTAGTATTTAAATTTTGTAATAAGCAATTATTATAAAATTTAATAATGCATTTTTAGCATCACCATTTCTAATATCTTTCTACATATCTTTACTGTAACTATTATGACAATAGAAAACGAAATAGCTTCTAATGAGTTATCGTAAAATTTAAAATTAATCAATTCATTAATTGAAAAACCGTAACATAATAATACAAATAATGTAAAATTCCAATTTATCAGAACGCTCACTAGCTTTTGAACATGTCCATACTTAAACCTATTTTTAGATATAATTAATGTTTTACTAGAATTTTTTGTATCTTTAAAAAAATCTAGAATACCATATTTTATAATAACACATATCGATAAACTTATTATAAATGATATATCATACGCAAATGTTAAAAATAAAGATACAACTATTATAAGTAAAAAAATTACACTATTTGTCATAACTTTAAAAATTTTTCGTCCAAATAAAGTTAATAAACCAATTCCCAATATTAATTCCATAACATCGTTCCTTTCTTAAATTATATTTATAACAATATTACTTCTATATTTAGATAATTGTTTCTTTAAATGAAATTATATCCTTCAAATAAAAATTAAATTCATCAAGTATATTCCATTTTATATTATATCATTTTAACCAAAGTCTCTGTGAAACAATTATATTACAATTATTTATAGTTAGATAAGATTTTAAGTACGATTTTAATTAAAATAAACGTCGTAGATATTTGATAAACAAACTTACTATAATGAAAAATACAGTACAATAAATTATTTGTACTGTATTTTTCATTATAAAAACTATTATTATAATTTTATATTTTTTGTTTATTTAATTTCAACTTATTAATAGTAATTTATTTGATACACACATCCCTACACCAATTACAGTTTCTATATGCATCAAATGCTGTATAGATGGTTCAAATAATATAGTAGCATTAGGTGATATCTCATCATCGCCTTCCCATACAGCTATACAAATATTAACTTTAGGAAGTACTTTAAATTCATACCCTTTATCACCAAACTTAATATATGATCCACCTAATTTTAATGCACTTTGTTCAAATACATTTATATTTTTTCCGAATTTCTTTATAAGTTCTAATATTGAAGCTTTATAAAATGCAGGGTAAAACAATGTCCCTCCATTTGGTATCTCCTTTAAGCTTACCCATCTATTAGTATTAATTATGTTTTCTGTTGAGTATGTAAGATAATTTAAAATAATTATAGCATCTGAAATTTCAGGTATAGACCTATCTTTCTCTCTATATATAGTTTCACTGTCAAAGTCTAATACATAGTCCTTTTCAAAAAACGGAACTATATATTGTCTTTTATCCGTATAATATTTCACATTCAATCTACGTTCTACATCTGTAGGATCTAACTGTTTCAACTTACTCCATTCATTATCGTATGCAACTTTATAATTACTTTTCATATCATAGGCCCCCCTTTTATAGTATATATTTAATTATAACTATTTTTAATAACTTACAAGTATAATTTTATTAAAAATTCTATAAATATAATAAAATTAATAATAAAAAATACAGTACGAGTTTTGTACTGTATCTTTTATTAAAATGTATAAATTTATTTTATTAAGCTATTCATTCCAAGTCTTTTGAATTCTTCATCCATTCTAGATTTATCTATATCAAGCCTTAATCTATTTATATCTAGTTCTTGAATTTCGTCTATATCCGTTTTTATAGTTGCTAATTTTTTACTTATAATCGCATCTTCTTTGTATAAAAGCAAGTTTTTTATAGGCGTTCTTTTTATTCCTAAACTTTCCTTAAAAAATGCATTAAGCTCTTTTTCTTTGGCTTTATCTAAATTTTCTAAAGCTTCATATATTTTTTCTATTGATCCATAGTGGGATACTAAAGGTCTACTTGATGTTTGTCCAACATTCTTAACACCTTTTATATTATCTGACTTATCGCCTTCTATTGCTTTTATATCTATTATTTGTATCGGCTCTACACCTTTAAAATATTTTACATATTCAGGTGTATACTCAAATACACCATTTGGCAATTTAAATCCTTTTTTATCTATTTCTAATTCTTTATACATATCATCGCATTTACCTGTTACCATCCATAATTTTGTGTATTCTGATACTAATTGAAGGTAATCTTCATCTTTTGTGTGTAAATATATATTTATATCTTTTTCAAATTTTTTAACTAAACTACCAGCAAAATCATCTGCTTCATAATCTGAATTAGAAAAGACTGGTATATTTATTTTTTTAAGCATTTCTGTAAGCAATATAAATTGGCTTTTTAATGGGTATGGAGTTTCACTTCTGTTAGCCTTATATTCTGGATCGATTTCTCTTCTAAAAGTATTTCTACTTCTATCGAGCACAATAGCCAAGTGAGTTATTTTTTGAGATTCTATTAATGGCAATAACGTTTTAAAAAACATATATATCCCATTTGTGTATTCTCCTTCTGGTGACCTCATTAATTTAGTATATGCAAACTCTTTTTGTTCATCTGTTTTAGCGAATAACAAATCTCTAGCTGTTGCATAAAAACTAGTTGATAGTAGAGATGAACCATCCACTATTAATAGTTTTTCTTCTATATCATCTTCAAAAATATCTTCATCCATATCTACCGCTTCGAATTGATCTAAGTTAAAGTCTAAAATTATATTACTCTCTTCTTCAATTTCTATTTGATTATTATTTAGAGTTGTTTTTCCTCTTAGATCTGTATCTAACTTAGAACCTACATAGCTATTTAATCTTATATATTCTCTTCTTGATTCTCCTTCTCTATTTTTAAAATCCTCATTGTACAAAGTTTTTTCAAGTTCTTTTATATATTTTAAATGTTCTTCAGTAATTTCTTTTTTAAAGTTATATAGTATTACATTATCATCTTGTTTTTCACTTTTATCTTGTTGTTCTAAAAAGTCGAATAAGTTATTCATAATTGCTCCTTTATACTTTGTTTATATTCCATCATTATATTTTACCACTTAATAAACTTTATATCTATAATTAAGTAGTTTCAAAAAAACAACCCTAACCAGTTGGTTAGAGTTGTTTTAAAATTGGAGGCGACACCCAGATTTGAACTGAGGATCAAGGAGTTGCAGTCCACTGCCTTACCACTTGGCTATGTCGCCTTATCCCTTACTATATAAGTATATGAATTTATTTTAATTTTGTTACTATATTTATATAGATTTAAAATATTTATTATATCTTAACTTTTTGAATATTTTTTCTCAAATTGTTTATTAGTTCATTACTTATATTTGAATTTTTTAATTTATAAGCTAGTAGACATGACCCTTCACTAGGTTCTAATATTGGTTCTATAAATTTAATATTATATTCACTTAGATTTTCTTTTAATGGATTTAATATTAATTGATTACTTTTAAATACTCCTCCTGAGTAAGATACTAAAATTTCATCATCGAAATTTAATTCATTTATTATCATTTTAACTAATAAGCTTAATTCATACGCGGCTTCATTAAAAATTCTAATAGCATTTTTATCCCCTCTTATTGCACTATCATAACATAAACTAGAAAATTCAGCTATCTTAGTTCTATCTTTTTTTATTTTATTAAGTGCATAATCTATTATCTCAAAATCATCATTTATATTTAAAACATCTCTTATATGATAATATAAATCACCTTTATCTAATCTATGATCTGCCTCTTTTGAAAACACCTCTAATGTTTTTTTACCTATCCAGTGCGCAGATCCTTCATCTCCTATATAATCCCCCCATCCACCGCATCTTACAGTTTTTCCATTTAAGTCTTTTCCTAGTGCAATAGATCCGGTTCCACTTACTATATTTATTCCACAATTTCCTGCAAGAGATCCTTCAAAACCAACTTCAACGTCATTTCCAATTGCAAAATTAATATTATTTAATATATTTTTTACTATTTTATCTAATCTTAATTTTGCGCTTTTAACCTCCCCATATCCAGGCAGACCTAAAAATACAGATTCTATCTCATCTATTTGTATATCATTTTGTTGCAATAAATTATATATACCATTTTTTAATATTTTTTCTACTCCATCAAATCCAATTTGTTCATAGTGACTTGTTCCATAGATTAATTTATCTATTTTAACACCTTCTTCATTTATTATTGTAAATGTAGTCTTAGTTCCTCCACCATCTATTCCTATATAATACATATTTTCCTCCTAGCATTTATAGTTTTCATAATAATTGTAGTAAATTTACAATAAAACAATATGTACTATTTTTAGTTATTTATAAAATATATTTACTTATTTGAGATTAATAAATACAGCTAGATAAAAATATCTAGCTGTATTTATTAATTATCAAGATTATATTTACTAACTTTTATTTCATTTGAAAATATTTTTATATCTTTTTTATTTATATATCCAGTTTCCATATATAATGCATTTGACATTCCACATGAATTAGCAAGTTTTAAACACTCTTCCCAACTATAATCATTTATCACTCCATATGCAAATCCAGCGATAGACGAATCTCCACTTCCTACGGTATTTAGAATCTCTATTTTTGGTATTTTAACATCATATATGTGCTCTTTATTTAAAAATATCATGCCATCTTTTCCCATTGAAATACATACATTTTTTACACCTTTCTCTAAAAGAAATCTCGAAGCATTTATGGCATCTTCTTTATTATTTATTTTTTTATGTGTTAATAATTCTAATTCGTCTCTATTAGGCTTTATTAAATATAAATTTTCATTAATAGCCATTTCTAAACTTTTTCCACTTGTATCTAATATGAACTTTACACCTTTTTTTTCGCAAATTTTTCCTAATCTTTTATAATAATCAACTGGCATCCCTTGGCTTAAACTTCCTGACACTACTAAAACCTTACTACTCTCTAAAACTTTATCTAATTTAGATTCAAAATCTAATATATTATTTTCGTTAATATTAGGACCTTTTTCAAGTATCTCTGTACTATTTTTATCTCCATCTATGATATTTAAACAAATTCTGCTTTCTCCGTCTATTTCGGTAAAATTATTAACAATCCCAGCTTTATCTAATTCATTTTTTATATATAATCCATTATATCCACCTAAAAATCCCAAACATCTTGGATTTTCACCTAACTGTTTTATAACTTTAGCTACATTTAATCCTTTTCCTCCTGCTGTTGAATTTACGAAGCTTGCTCTTTGGACCATACCTATTTCAAATGTGTCTAGTTTATATAGTCTGTCTATGGATGGATTAAACGTTATAACTGTAATCATATGCTTTATTCTCACATTTACACATTTTTATTTTTTCAACTACTACATCATACATAGCTTTTTTTGCTGGAACTAAATATTGTCTTGGGTCTGATGCATCAGGATTTTCATTAAAATATTCTTTTATAGCACTTGAAAACGGCATCTTAAGCTCTGTAGCTATATTTACCTTGCATATACCTTTATTTATAGCTGTTTGTACTGAATTATAAGGTACACCTGATGCTCCGTGAAGCACTAATGGTATATCTACTAACTCTCTTATTTTATCTAGCCTTTCAAAATCTAACTTAGGCTCTCTCTTATATAAACCATGTGCAGTTCCAATAGATACAGCCAAAGAATCTACCCCTGTTAATTTAACAAACTCTAATGCTTCATTAGGATCTGTTAAAAATGAATCTTTTTCATCTACTACTAATTCATCTTCTATACCACCTAATTTACCAAGTTCTGCTTCTACAGTTGCCCCGTACTTATGTGCAAAGTCTACTATATCTGTTACTATTTTTACATTTTCTCTAAACTCGTGTTTTGAAGCATCTATCATTACAGATTTACAACCAAGAGTTATAATCCTTTTTATATCCTCTACGTTTTCATGATGATCTAAGTGGAATGTTAATGGTATATCATTAATTTCATTTGCTTTTTCTATTATCGCTAATAAATAATTTTCATCTGCATACTTGACTGTTGAAGGTGTTGCCGCAAGTATTACTGGTGATTTCAAATCACTTGCAGCTTGTAAAACAACTTGTATTGTTTCTAAATTATGAATATTAAATGCAGGTATTGCATATCCCTGTTCTTGTGCTTTTATTAACATTTCCTTTGTAGAATTTAAACTCATATTCAAACGCCCCTTTTATGTTTTTAAATTATAGTTCATATAATATATAACTACTATCTATTATTAAAAATTAATTTTTAAATTAAATCGTGTAATATTACTCCTTGAACAACTCTATTTACCTCTCCTGTTGGACATGGATTATCAGGTGTTATATTTAAATTAATTGATTTTAAGAAAGATAACATTTGACCAAATATGATTTGTTGAAGTGGAAGCAATGCTTCATTTTCTACACTATAATTTATATTATCTAGTTCAAATATATAATCTGCTTTATCAGATATACTTTTATCTATATTACACCCAACAACAACAACTTTATCTTCTTTTCTATGAGCTAACATCTCTCTAGTTAAATCTAAATCATACATTCTTGTATAATCATAATTAGATATATATATGACAGTTATTGTAGTATTATCTATTACAGATTTTGGTCCATGTCTAAATCCAAGTGGTGTATCATAATTTGAATTAACTATACCTCCTGTTAATTCTAATATTTTAAGAGCGCTTTCTCTTGCTATAGCTTTAGATGTTGATGATCCTAAATATACTATTCTCTCAAATTTTTCATTCACTAATTCACTAACTTTATGCGTGTTATTAACTAAGAAATTGTTAACACTTACAGATAATTTATCAACATCCTCTACAAACATTTCGATATTACTAATATTAAATAGAGCCATTGTACTTAAGACCATCGTAGTAAAACTACTTGTCATAGCAAATCCTAAATCATTAGTTTCTTTTGGCATTAATAATAATAAACTTTTTTCATCTTCTTTAGTGTTTTGTGCTAATTTACCATCTTCGTTACAAGTTATTATGACTTGATATAAATTATCTACAAGTTGATTAGCTAATTTAACTGCATGGACACTTTCCGGTGAATTGCCTGATCTTGCAAATGATATCAAAAGCGTTGGAATACCTTTTATCAAATAACTTTCTGGACTTGCAACCAAGTCTGTTGTTGCTATAGCTTCTACTCTCTTATTTAATAAGTTAGTTAAATAAGGCTCGCAAGTTTCTCCTGCAAATGCTGATGTTCCTGCACCCGTAAGTATTATCCTACTATCCTCTATATTAAAAAAATTATTCATAAAATCATCTATTTTATTTTTATTGTTTTTAATCTTTAAAACAGCTTCTTTCCAAGCTTTAGGTTGTTGTAGTATTTCTTTCGCTGTATTTAAACCATTTATTTCATTTAATTTCTCAAGATCTATACCTAATAATTGCTCGCCTATTTTTTCCATTGTATCTTCCCCCTTATTAATTTATTACACTATCATTGTATATTTTTATTACATATATGTATTTGTAATTTTATACTTCTATTTTGTATTTTTGTATTTAATATATATTGTTGTTTGATGTGTGCTATATTAAAAATATGTAATAAATAGTTTGAAATTGTTAATTGAAAACATGTTTAGTAACTATATTTTAACTAATAGGAGGATTTTTAAATTCTATGAGTCATTTAACTTTACTTATAAAACCAAGTTCTAGTGAATGTAATTTAAATTGTGAATACTGCTTTTACAAAGACATTGCTATAAATAGATTAGTTTACAAAAATAGATTTATGGATCTTGATACATTAGAAAATATAATAAAAAAAGCCTTATCAGAGGATATATACTCTTGTAATTTTATGTTTCAAGGTGGAGAGCCAACCTTAATTGGTATAGAGTTTTATAAAAATGCAATTTTATTTCAAAAAAAATATAATAATAGAAATGTAACTATAATCAACTCAATTCAAACAAACGGTATTAATATAGATACTGATTTCGCTCTTTTTTTTAAGGAAAATAAGTTTCTAGTTGGAGTTTCACTAGATGGTCCTAAGAAAATCAATGATTTTCATAGAAGTACTTTAAATAATTTAAGCTCTTTCGATAAAGTTTTAAATGGAATAGAATTATTAAAAAAACATGAAGTTCAATTTAATATCCTTTGTGTTATAACTAAAAAAAGTTCAAAGCATATTAATGAAATATACTCTTTTTATAAAAATATGAAATTTAAATATATACAATTTATTCCATGCATCAAAAAATTTGATACTTATTATCTTAATAGTGATGAACTATATTATTTAAATAGTAATGATTACTACATTTTTTTAGACAAACTTTTCAATTTATGGTTTGACGATTTAGTGCAAGGAAATTTTATTGAAATCAGAAATTTTTTAGATTACATTGCAGTTTTAAAGGGATATACACCTACAAGCTGCGGTATGGGCGGTTTTTGTAGTTTACATACCGTTATAGAATCTAGTGGAGATGTTTACCCATGTGATTTTTACTGCCTTGATGAATGGAAATTAGGAAATATAAATAGTGATACTTTAATAGATATAAAATGCTCTGATGTATGTAAAAATTTCTTTCAACGATCTCTATATGTACATGATAAATGTAAAATATGTAAATACTTTAAATTATGTGGAGGTGGGTGTAGACGCAACCTAGAACCTTTTATTGACAATAAACCTTCTTTTAATTATCAGTGTCATGCAATTAAAATTTTTTTTGATAAAAATATAGATAAACTTTGCTTTGCATCTGATTTACTTACTTAAGTGATTTTATTTTTTCATCCCCTGTAAGGTATAAAGAGAGCTTTTATAATATTTTAAGCTCTCTTTTAATCATCACATCAATTGCTTAACTCTCTTTTAAAATAATGCCATGTATTCCAAACAGATACTAATTCCCATCCTTCATTACCATATTCATTTAATAGTTGCGACGTTTTATTAGAGTCCCCAACTATCATAACACATTTGTATTCGTACTTTACCATCCTAACACCTCAAATTCTCTTTTATTATTTTATATTAAAAAATACATGTCTATATTCTACTTATGAGAAACATTATTTTATTTATTTAACTCTATTTTAATTATATTAATATTAATAATTCCAAATAAATTTTTAATTGATTTTTGTCTTATTATATCCTACACTTAACTTGAATAAAGATTTTAATACTACTATGGCAATTTTCAAGGGGGAATAGAAAATGAAAAAATTAATTGTAACTGACAGAAGTGCCTGTCAAGATTGCTTATCATGTGAAATAGCATGTTCTCAAGCATTCTATAAAGCATATGAATTAAATACGTCTTGTATAAAAATAGGACATAAAAAAGATGATTCTATAGATGTTAAGGCATGTAACCAGTGTGGATTATGCGCTAGAAAATGTCCTCAAGAAGCTATAACTCAAAATGCTAAGGGAGTTTACATGATAAATAAGAAAAAATGTAATGGATGCCTTACTTGTGTTGAGGCCTGTCCAAAAGGTATAATAGCTAACGCCGAAGGAAAACCTGTTCCTTCTAAGTGTATAGCTTGCGGTATATGTGTTGATGCTTGTCCAATGGGTATACTTCAAGTTCAGGAAGGATAATTTTACATATATTAGGCTATAAATATTATTAATTTTTATAGCCTTTAATTTTTTTATCTTTTTTAAAGTTTTTTTAAATTTTTTATTTACAACTTAATCATATATATGTATAATAAGTTTTAAATAATATAAATTTTAAAAATATTCAATAAAAGGAGTTCTTAATATGATAAATAATATAAACGTAACTAACAGCATAAAATTAAATATATATTATTACTTTAGCTATTTTAGTTAGGTTTGTATTTATGATAGAGATAAATCATCGTAGATACAGACCCATTAGGTTATGTATCTATGATGGCTAAAGATAATTATAATGTAGCCACATAGATAAAATACTATGTGGCTTTTTTAATCCTAGGCAAAAACTAAGCCACATAGTATAACTATGTGGCTTTTTTATATATAAATAAATAGAAAGAGGTAAGATTATGAAAAAAAATATAGACATTCTTATTATTGGATTCGCTTTGTTTTCAATGTTCTTCGGAGCAGGTAATTTAATATTCCCACCATACATAGGTATGACATCTGGTACCGGTTGGTTAACAAGTTTTTTAGGATTTGTAATTGCTGATATAGGTATTATATTATTGTCAATTAATGCAGTTGCAAGAGCTGGTTCTTATCAAAATGTAGCCGGAAAAGCAGGAAAGAAATTTGGATTAAGTTTAGAGTTTATTATGATGCTTTGTCTAGGACCGATATTAGTTATTCCAAGAACAGCCGCAACTACTTTTGAAATGAGTATTGCTCCACTATTTGGATCATTTAATCCTATTGTATTCTCTATAATTTTCTTTGCTATAACATTTACGCTTACTGTAAGACCAACTAAAGTTATGGATATTATAGGTAAGTTTTTGACACCTGTCCTTTTAATTGCTCTTATTTTCTTAATAGGTAAAGGGGTTATCTCTCCTATAGGGGATTTAAAATCTCTTTCTCATTCTGATAGGTTATTTGCTACAGGACTTACTCAAGGGTATCAAACAATGGATGCTTTAGGTATAGGAGGAGTTGCAGCGCTTATTATGTCTTCATTCTTTAATAAAGGTTATGTAGATAAAAAAGAAAATGCTAGTTTGACATTAAAGGCTTCTTTAGTTGCAGGTTGTGGGCTTATACTAGTATACGGTGGATTAACTTACTTAGGTGCTACAGTTTCTACTATTTATGATCAATCTATATCTCAAACTACTTTGTTAATTAATATAACTCATAGTCTTCTAGGTTCTACTGGTACATTGTTATTAGGTATAGTCGTTGCATTTGCTTGTCTTACTACAGCTATTGGATTAACATCTGTTACAGCTAAATACTTCGAAGATGTTTCTAATAAAAAAATAAAGTATGAGCATATAGTTACTTTAATATGTATATTTAGTGCTGTTGTTTCTAATCTAGGAGTTGACAAAATTATTTCTATAGCAGTTCCTATATTAACAGTTTTATACCCTGTATCTATAGTGTTAGTGTTAATGAGTTACTTCAAAAACATACTAACTAAAAATTCAACATTTAAAGGTGCGGCTTATTCAACATTGATTGTAAGCATACTTACTGTCTTAGATACATTAGGCTTAAATTTAAATTTTGTTCATTCTTTACCTTTTGCTGAGTTAGGTTTTAACTGGGTTTTACCAGCTATAATTGGAGGTATTTTAGGAACGTTCCTATTAAAAGATAAAGTAGAAATTATAAATGAAAAAATTTCATAATTAAAAAAGTGCTAAATACTAAAATTAGTATTTAGCACTTTTTATTTCAATTTACCGTTAATGCTTTTCTGCCCATCATAATCCATACATTTAAAAATTTTTTTTTGGTAATTTTTTTATCTTTTTCATTTGTTAATGGATCATTATAGTATATATTATTTTCATCAAATCCAGTTAATGTTACTGCATGAGTTGAAAAAGTTGCATTTATTTTGTTTCCATCAATATCCTTCCACTGCACCCAATCTACATTTTCTCTAAATTTAGATGTTACCCAAACAACTATTGGCCTATCTGATGCCAGTATGCTTTCTAGCTTGTCAAGACTACATCCTGTTAAATCTAAGGCACCTTTTGAGTAATACATTTGTATTAATTCTGATAATGGCTTAGGATTTATAGCATATCCCATATTATTTTTACCAGTAACATCACCTACGAACCCGTATTCTGGGTTTCCCCATAATTTTATATCTCCAGTATCATCAGAATATATATTGGTTTTATCTTTTTTCATGTGATGTGCTAGGGTTAACTTATCTATATTTATACCTTTATATTTTAATAGCATAGCTAGACTAGTAACCTCACAACCATTTTCTAACTCTGTTAACTGACTTATCAATGAAACATCCATTTTACTTTTCCATGATTCATATATATTGTTAGTTTCGTCTATCTCTATTTTATAAATTAAATTTTTTTGTATTGACTTTATACAATAAAACAAACTAATTGTTATAATAAATATAGATAATAAACTAAATAACTTGTTTACTAAACTTTTAATAGCTATCTCCCCTATCTTAATTTTATATATAATTATTTATATATTTTTATTAAATAATTAATGCATAAAAAATTAAATTTTACCTTTGATAGCTATTTAATTGTTGATAAAATGTAATCATAAGACCTGCACTACTTTCTTGTGCTAACGTTATACATTTAATACCAGTTAATAAAAACTTTTTCTTTAAATCCTTTATTTTTTTATATTGAGCATCTATTTCTAAAGCATTAAATCCATTGTAATTTAAATATTCCTCTATATTATTTAGTATAATAGGTGGATTTTTAGATTGAAACTTTTTATTTTTTTTATAATTTATTCTTATATATCCTTCAAATTGAATATGATTGTCAAGTACAGTTACTTTAGCATGCTGAGGTACAGTTAAGTCTTGCACTAAATGACTTGCCGCTCCAAATAAAAACATACTCTTTGAATAATCACCGTTATTATAGTAACTAATTGCATTATTATAATACTTCTGAGCTAAAGTTAATGCATTATCTTCTGATCCAAATTTATTTTGAGGGTTATTAGGATTATAAAAATGGTAATAAGACTTAAAGTCTTGGTCAGCCCAAACTATACCTTTATTAATCTCTATCATATGTTTGCTAAAAAAATTATATTCTTTTTCATATCCATATTGATTTAAAAGATTTAGAGCACTTTTTTGAATAAATTTGTGAACTTCACAGTTTGTTTTTATAATTACTTTCTTAAATGGATTTAGAACCTTAAAGGTACCATTTATAGTCGCTGAATAAGCATTTTCTAATGGACTTCTCACATATATCACCCGCTATATTCTAATTATTGATCTTATATAATATGATTTAGGTTCTAGTTTTGATATAGAACTTATTTAATTATACAGACTATTCTATATTTAATATCTAATTTGTATTTTTTATTTTTTTCCAATATACTTATTAGAATGAGATTATTTTTTTATTTCAATTCAAAAAGGGGGATCTCTTAAGTTTATGGAAAATTTAATTTTATCTGTTAATGTTATACTTCCGTTGTTTTTTACAATGTCTCTTGGATATATAATAAAAAAAATTGGTCTGTTTAACTATATTACATTAAAAACGATGAATAGCCTTACTTTCAAAGTTTTTCTACCGTCATTATTATTTTATAATATTTATAAAACAGACTTGAAAACAGCATTAAATTTAAAATTAATGCTATTTGCAGTTACGTGTATAATTTCTATTTTTTTATTGTTATGTTTCCTTACACCATTTATAGAAAAAGATAATAAAAACAAAGCTGTACTTATACAAGCTATTTTTAGAAGCAATTTTGTTATTTTTGGTATACCTGTAACAGTATCTCTTTTTAACCAAGATGCTACAGGTATTGCATCCATGCTAATTGCAGTTGTAATTCCTACATTTAACATTTTATCAGTTATTGGTTTTGAAATATTTAGAGGCTCTAGTATAAATTTCAAAAATATAGCTAAAGGTGTTGTTTCTAATCCTTTAATTATAGCATCTGCTGTTGGTGTAAGTTTTCTTGCTTTAAATGTACAGTTACCTACTGCAATAGATAAAACTATCTCTGATCTTTCTAAAGTTGCTACACCTCTAGCTATTTTATTATTAGGTGGCTCATTTGAATTTAAGGCTTCTACAAAATATTTAAAACAACTTGTGCTTGGGGTTCTCGGTAGGTTAATTATTGTCCCATCTATATTTTTACCCATAGCTATTTCGCTAGGGTTTAAAAATGTTGAACTTGCTTGTCTTCTAGTAGCAATGGCCTCTCCTACTGCCGTTTCTTCATTTACTATGGCTGAACAAATGGACGCTAATAGCGAACTTGCTGGTCAACTTGTGGTATTTACCTCTGGTTTGTCAGTTATTACTGTATTCTTATGGATATTTATTTTAAAACAACTCTGTTTTATATAAATAAAAAGAAGGTAATTATTAAATTACCTTCTTTTCATTTATATAAATTCTAGCTAAATTATTATACAGTTTTCACATCTAAATCTAATAGTACGACTTTGTTATACTCTATGCTTTTCTTTACATCAATAATTCTTTGATTACTTGATCCTCTTAGCTTTATTGATAAGTTTTTATTTTTTTCTTCAAATTTTCCATCAATTAGTATATTTATATATTTTAAAATATCCTTTTGCTTTTCATTAAACTCATCTAATACATATCCAGTCCAAATATATATTAGTTTATCTGGATAAACTTCTTTAAATACTTTACAAATATTTATTATTCGATCTATGTTTTGAGGACATAATGGTTCCCCACCCAATATAGATAAATTCCTTTTTATATTATTTTTATCTATATTTTCAATTATAAAGTTTAAATCTTCATCTTTAAACTCTTTTCCCCCGTTAAAATTCCAAGTTTCTTTATTAAAACATCCTTTGCAGTGATGTGGGCATCCTTGAGTCCAAAGTGACATTACTATTCCTAAACCATTTGCTATATCATTTAGTTTTATCTTAGAAAACCTCATTTACGCCCTCCTCTTTCTATAGATGTAGTACTCTTTGTCCAATTTCTTGTGTTCTACCTTTACCCCACATATTGGCTCCAATGTAACCACAAGTCCTTCTCATTACTTGCATCTCATCTTTATCTCTATTGTTACAATTTGGGCAATGCCATACCAAATCATTATCAAGTTTTATTTCACCTGTATAGCCACACTTATAGCATATATCTGGCTTTGTATTTATTTCTGCATATTGTATATTATGATAGATATAGTTTATTATCTGCTCAACAGCTTCTAAGTTTTTACTCATATCTGGAACCTCAATATAACTTATACATCCACCTAAACTTATATCATGAAACTGACTTTCAAAACTAAGCTTATCAAAAGCATCTATTTCTTCACTGACATGTACATGATAAGAGTTTGTATAATACATTCTATCTGTAACATCTTTTATTTCTCCAAATTTTTGCTTGTCTATCCTACAAAATCTTGAAGTCAAGCTTTCCCCTGGTGTTCCATAAAGTCCAAATCCAAGTCCGGTTTCTTTTTTCCATTGTTGGCAGGTATCATTTAAATGATTCATTACCTTTAATGCAAACTCTTCACCATCTTTTGTTGTATGGCTAGTACCTAACATAGCTTGAGTCATTTCATTAACGCCTACATATCCTAATGATAATGTTGAGTATCCATCTTTTAGAAGTTTATCTATCTTCTCACCCTTTTTAAGCCTTGCAATTCCACCATGTTGCCAATGTATTGGAGATACATCTGATATTGTTCCTAATAACAGATTATGTCTTACCATCAAAGCTTCTTTACAAAGTTTTAATCTTTTATCTAATATTTCAAAGAACTTGTCCATATCTTTTTCAGAACTTAATGCTACTTGTACTAGGTTTAACGATATAACTCCTTGGTTGAATCGTCCATACCATTTATAGTTCCCATTTTCATCCTTCCAAGGACTTAAATGAGATCTGCATCCCATTGGTGGAAATGCATTACCTTCATAGTTCTTTTTCATTATTTTTGCACTTTGATAATCTGGAACTAATCTTTTTGTATTACATTTGGCTGCAAGTTTTGTTATATAATCATATTTTCCACCTTCTAGGCAGTTATGCTCATCCAATAAGTAAACTAACTTAGGGAATTCTTCTCCGATTTCTTGTCCTTTGTAGTTTTTCATTCCTTCTAATCTTTGCGATATCATTTCTTCACAAATTAGTGCCATTTCATATTCATATTCATTGCCTTCTTCTATTTCTAAATAAATAGTTGAAAATGGAGATTGACCATTGCTAGTATATAATGTAGATAATTGATATCTAATAGTTTGTATTCCAGCTTTCAAATCTTCCTTCATTCTATCATTAGCTAAATCTTTAGCCACTTCATTTCCATATTTTATACTGTATTTATTAAAGTATTTATTATATGACTTTCTTAAATAAGGTGCTATATGCTTTATAGTTATTGAGTTTCCTCCAAATTGACCACTTGCTATTTGAGCTATTATCTGAGTAACTATAGTACAAGCTGTTGGGAATGTATTTGGAGATTCAATTAACTTATTGTTTATTACTGTACCATTATCTAACATATCCTCTAAATTTATAAGCATGCAGTTATGAATTGATTGCATAGCATAATCCATATCGTGGTAATGAAGTACTCCTTCATCATGAGCTTGAACAATATGTGTTGGTATTAATTTTCTTCTAGCTATATCCTTTGATATTTCCCCTGCAATTAAATCTCTTTGAGTTGCCGCAAGAACTCCATCTTTATTTGAATTTTCATTTATTATTTCTTCATTGCTTCTATCTAAAAGGCCTAAGATGCTGTCATCAGTTGTATTTACTTCTCTTTTAAATGATTGTACCGCTCTATATCCTTCATATGCTTTAGCTGTTAATTCTTGTTTATAATTTATAAGCTTTTTATAAACCATTTCTTCTACTTGGTAGACAGTTGGAGAAATATTTTTTTGAACGTAATAATCTTCTATCTCATTAGCTATCATTTTAGCTATTTTTTCTTCGTATATTCCACTTCCATATTTCATTGCTTTTAGAATTGCATTTTCTATTTTTTCTTTATTAAATTCAACACTCTTTGAATCTCTTTTTATTATACTTAACTGTGTAATCATAAATTTCTCCTTATGCCTAGTGAATTTCTTATCGTTATTTTAAACATTAAGAATTTACTATATGTAGTAACACTTTGTTTATTTTATACTATATATAGTAATTAATCAAGTTCATTATTGTAAATTAAATCAAAGATTAACCTTATATATACTTAATTTTTTATACCCATTTTTTTCACATATAATTAATAATTTAGCGTTTATTTTCACTATATATTAGTGGACATTCAAAGTGCTTAAAATTTAGTTGGTGTAATCTTTTAACATAAAAAAATAGTTATTTAAATTTAAATAACTATTTTCTTATAACCTATGTATATATATCAGAAAACTCAACTTCCATACTAACTATATTATTTAAGTAATCATTATGAGAATATATATGCTTCTCTCCATTTTCTATAAATACATCTGGAAAGTTAATTATAAATTCACTACCTTTTCCTATTTCACTTTTTACATGTATAGATCCATTATGTTTTTCAACCAAAGACTTTACCAATGATAACCCTATTCCACTACCTGCTTGTTCCTTTTCAAATTTATTTTTCACTTGTTCAAATCTTCCAAATATACTTTCTAATTTATCATTAGGAATACCTATACCATTATCTTTTACTATTATCTGAATATCGTCATTGCAATTTACTATGACTTCTATAACTCCATCGGGTTTATTAAATTTTATAGCATTTGAAATTAAATTTAACAGTATTCTTTCTATATTATCTTGATCAAAAGCAATTATTTTTTCTTCTACATTTGTATCGAATATTATATTCATTTCATCATTGTTAACAAATTCACGAATGGACATACATATATTTTCAACACAACTTACAATATCTCCATTTTGGGGATTGTAGCTAAAATGGCCTAAATCTAACTTTGTTGTATCTATTAGGTTATTTACGAACTTAAGCATTCTTAACCCATTTTGATGTATTCTATCTAAGTATTTATAAAAATAATTAAAATTTTCTTCATCTAATTTGTCTATTTTAATACCTATAACTTGAAGAGAACTTAATATCAAATTAATAGGAGCTCTAAGCTCATGAGATAAATTTTCAAAAAAATCCATTCTTAAACTTTCTAGTTCATGAGCCATTTTTTTACTTTTAGTTACATCACTAACTATTCCTATTTTTTTTACTATATTTCCATTCTCATTAAATATAGGTACAAATTTGCACCATAGCCATTTTTCTTTTCCATCTTTAATAACTTTTAATTTATCTATAGATATGTCTTTAGAATTATATCCTTTTGGTGTTTTTTCAAAAACAACCTCATCCCAATATTCATACCAATTATTTATATCTTCATATACACCCATTTCTTCTGGATTTATGCCATAAATTTTTTCAAATGAGGGACTTATATATATTGCTTTTTTTTCATCCATAACAACTATGGTATCATCTAAATTGTTTGCAATTTCTAAAAACATCCTTTCGTTTTTTTCTATACTCTCTCTTAATATCACTTTATCAGTTATTTCCATAGAAATACCCATTGTACCTAGAATGCATTTATTTTTTTCATCTGTATAAGGCCATTTAGCAGTTTCAAAATGTCTTTTTTTCCCATTAAAAAATTCTACATCTTCACATGTATATAATGAATTTTCTTTTAAAACTTTATTATCCTGTCTCTCAAATTTATCAGCAATGTGCTTTTCAAATAATTCATAATCCTTTCTTCCTATAATTTCTTCATATGGTAAATTTATCAATTCGATATACTTATCATTAACATCTAAGTACACTCCCTCTCTATCCTTTATCCAGGCATGAATTGGAGATTTTCTAAGTATAGAAGATAGCTTAAATGACTGTTTGCTGAGTTTATTGAATCTGATATGGAATTCATCGTTGTCTGTATTATAGATTTCTATATTTAAATACAAATCTATATGACTAATATATTTTACAACTGTACTTTTCTTTTCATTTATTGCTTTTTCAAAGCACATACCCCATTCTTTTTTTTCTTTTAGGCTTAATTCATTTATAATTAATTTGTTTATAACATCATTTTTTCTTACTTCAAAAAATCTCTCGAACGATTTATTTACATCCCTTACTATCAACCCTAGATATGCTCCATTTGTTTCTCTAACAAGCTTTGCATGCATATAAGCCATGGGACTATCCTCTATCATTGCCCTATATATGTTTTGTTCCATAATCGCCCCCTATATCCCCCTCTAATTTTAATATAATTTTAATTGTTTTTATAACAAATTTCAATAAATTGTAAAATTATTTTACTATATTATAAAAATTAAAAGCTATTATAATTACCATACAGAATATAAAAATGTTTTTCACTTTGTTTTTATCAATTTTATTTGAAAAATAACTTCCTAAAAAACCACCACTAACACCACCTAAAATCATGTATATTAATACCTCTAGATTGTAAACTCCAAACCCTTCTCCAAGTAATATACTTAATAACTTAGATCCTTGTGAAAAAAATATTATAAAAATAGAATGAATAGCACTTTTTTTTACATCCATATCTAGTAAATACATTAAAACTACTACATTTAATGGACCTCCTCCTATACCCAAAAATGATGAAATCGACCCAAGTACTATACCATAAATAAAAAACTTCATTAATTTTTTTATATTATTCTGTAAATCATATCCATATTCATTATTTCTATCATCATTTAAATTATAAACATTATTTTTTCTCTCTTTAGTTTTTATTTTATATGCATTTATTTTTTTCTCATTTATATATAGTAGTAAAACTATAAACATAAGTAAAAATAAAATAATAGACTGAAGTTTTTGAGCTATTATGTTATTATTTATTACTTTTAAATATATGAAAAAGAAATATTTACCTATAAATCCACCTAAAATAGATCCTGTGGCTAGGCATATAGTTTTTTTTCCTTCGAGCTTTACTTTATTTTTTAAACTTTTACCTAATGATACAATAGACATTGAAAAAACTGTAAAGCTTGACAAAACCCCTATAGTCGGCAAACTATAATTTCCTAGCGTATCTAATACAGGTTTAATTATAACGCCTCCTCCTAATCCTGATATTGCTCCTACTGTTGTAGATACTAATCCAACTAAAAAATATACTATACTCATAATTTACTCCTATTAGCTTTTTATTATATGTTAATATTACCATATATTTTTATAAAAAAAACAAAATGAGCTATCTTAAATAATCATAGATAGCTCATTTCATTTATGATGTTCTTTTATGGACACTTTTTTCTCCTTTTGCAACATTTAATATTTTATCTTACCTCATTTATCTGCAAATTGAATTAAGCAAGTAATCAAATTCATTTATTCTTCATCATAGTCTGGTGTATAATTATATTCTATTTCACTTTCATAGTCTAAGTATAATAAATCAAGCATATTTTCCATATATATCCTCCTAATTAATTATATATTATTATTTTTAATGAAATTTTATTTTAGTAACTTTCATTCTTAATATAATATATGCAGGATAAATAAAAAAATTGCCAATTTTATAATATATTTTTTTAAATACACTCATTTAATGTACATTAAATGAGTGTATTTTGAAAGTTCTAATCAATATTTATCCATACTAGCTCACCCGGATGAAGTACTAATGTATCCATTAAATTACCTTCAATATATACATCTGTGCTTTGAACATCAAATGAGTTATTTATTATAGCCATTTTATTGACATCTAAAAAGGCAGCGCATTCAGTATTTATATTGCTTACATAATATTTTTTCATAATATCTTCTCTTTTTTTAACCCAATAAATACTTCTCAGAAGTAGCCTGCAATTTTCAGGATTATATGGAAGTCCACTAATATATACTGCTCTACCATTTCCATATGTATTTGAAGAAAGTGAAATATCACCTTTGTGCATAGATAGTATATCCACACTCTCTTCTCTTTTAAAGATACCCTCTTTACCTTCGCCAAAATCAAATGTCTCATTTAGTTCTTCTGTTATGAAGTGTTTTGTTTCTATTTCATGATATTTTCTATAAGACAGTCTGTAAGTCAGGTCTTTATCTACACCTAAAACATCGAATAGTTGAAAATATTTTCCTTGATTTTGATAAGCTGTAGGCTCACCTATTCCTATAAATCCACCACCTTCATATACCCACTTTCTTAATGTTGTTATTATTTTCTCATCAATCCAATTTTCACCACCACTCCAAGATGTCATTGCATCTCCTGCATTAATAATAACACCAATGTCTTTTGGCACTCCATTTTTTATATCGTCAAAATTAATAAATTCAACGTCAACTGGCATACCACTTAAACACTCTATAACACCAACGTATGAATATATTTCCTTATACCATAGAGCATGTGCAACTTGATTTGTTTGCCAACTTCTCAGCTTACCCCAACAATTTAGAATTGCTACTTTAAATGGAGCTGCATAAGCCTTAGTTCCTTTTATATTATTGTGTATTGTCCTAAATTCTTCGCATATTCGTTCTACTTCATCTATAAATTCAGGGAATTTAAGAGCTAGTCCTAAGTATCCACCATAGCCTATCCTATCAAGAGGCTTTCTAAGTATAGCACGTCTTGCTTGAGTCCAGTTTTCTTTAGCTTCTCCAACAGGATTTCCACCTTCTCTAAATACATCAGGGAAAAAATATGGTAGAAACCTTCCTTCTGTGTATTTAACTCCTG
Organism: Romboutsia lituseburensis; assembly: GCF_024723825.1. NCBI lineage: Bacteria > Bacillati > Bacillota > Clostridia > Peptostreptococcales > Peptostreptococcaceae > Romboutsia > Romboutsia lituseburensis. Next base: position 387,024 of record NZ_JANQBQ010000001.1, on the reverse strand, counting down.
ATATATCAGATATCATCCTCATAGTAGTTCCATTTCCTACTGATCCTACGACCGCATCTAAACCTATTGATTCGAAATATTTTCCATACGGCTCCGTTCCTATCCAATTATCACCTAAAAACATCATTGCTTCTTTTTTTGCACTATGAGCAATATCTACAAATTCTTTAGCATTAGTTGCTACAAATTTAGATTGAAAGTCTATAAAATCCAAATATTTTTTCGATGGTATCCTAAATGGAGAATTATAATATCCTTCATCTACTATATCTTCCGCTTTTAGTCTATATCCTTTTTCTTTTTCAAATTCATCTAGACACTGCTTACTTAGAGAAGATGAATATCCAAACCAATCAACAAATTTTTCTTTAGCTTGTTCATTATATATTAATGTAAAATGGTAAAAAAATGTTGTAAATCTAACTACATCAATTTCTGGATTTTCTTCTATCCAATTTTTCAGATATTTTTTCATGTGATTAAACGTTTCAGGATGCCTTCCATCATAAGGCATTTCATGAGGCTTATCTCCCCAATTATTAGTTAAATGATTGTACATTTGTGTTGGATCCCATATTTGGTATGCCAAAAAACTTACTGTATATTCATGAAAAGGTATCGCTTCTTTAATTGCTACATTTCCATTTTCAAAATCATAATCCCAGTTGCTACAGTTTAAAACATTTCCGGTTGTTCTATCAATAACTTCCCATAGTGATTTTATATCATCTTCAATATTGGGTCTAAATTGCTCTTTATATATACCTTTCATAATATCTATAGTTAATATTTTATCTGTTGCTATATTACTTTCACTTGTTATATATAATTGTTGCAATTGATTCATATGCTCTTTTGCCCATTTTTGATCATTTCTAGTTGGAAGATATGTTGAATACATTTTTAGATTTAAGCTTTTAAATTCACTCGATAACTTAGTACCATCACAATCCCTTATAGCATCCGCTCCCCATCTTTTTATTATTAATTTCATTTGGTCATCGATACCTATATCAGTTGGTATTGTTACTCTCCCCTTACTTTGCATAACTAAGCCCCCTATATTTTTAATAAAGACACCCTAAATTTCATTTATTTTAGGGTGCCTTTGTCCATTAATTTTTATTTATTCATAGCTTCTCTTAATTTTTCATTTGATTTATTCAATCCATCAGCCCAAGATGATGCACTAGTTTCTCCACTAAATACTGATCCAGCTTTATTAAATACTTCTTCTCTCATATTTATTTCCGTATTTTCTACTGTTTTCCACGCCTCAACAATTGGCTTTACTCCATTATCAAATACAGTTAAACAGTTATAGTTTGACTCTGGTATATATTGTTTAGCCATTTCTAGAGCATTTTTAGTAGGAACTACGCCTTGATTTAACTTAGCATTGGCTTCTACCATCTCATCACTATATAAAAATCTCATAAATTCTTTCGCTGTTTCTATATTATCTGAATTTCCAGGGATATACATTTCTTCTATCATTGTAGATACATATTGATCTGATCCCTCTTTAGCTGGTGGTGCAGTGAATCCCCATTTCCAACCATCTTGAACAGCATCTTTCATTTCTCCTTCATACCAGTTTCCATTAGGAGCAAATAAAGCTTCTCCTTTTAAATGTGCTGTTTGAGCCTGGATGTGACACATTGCTGGAGTTCCTTTTAATAGATATCCATCTTTACCTATTTTTTCTAATTTTTGAAGGGCGGCTTTAACTTCTGGTTTTTCCCATGCGCCTTTTTCATAATTAAATATATCTTGAACAGCTTTTTCTCCAGCTTCTGACGCTATAACCGGCCAAACAAGAGCTTCTAAATAACCTGGGTGCTGACCTTGGTATGTAAATAATGCTATACCTTCAGCTTTGGCTTTTTCGCCTAGAGCATAAAATTCATCCCAAGTCTTTGGAACCTCCCATCCCTTTTCTTCAAATAAAGCTTTATTGTACCAAAGACCAGTTACATTGTAATAAAGTGGTGCTAGATATACTTTGCCATCACCATATGGAGCACAAGATGATTTGTCTAACAATCCATCCATCATTTTCTCCTTTATAGGTTTATCCTCTCCTGGTGCTGGTTTTTCAAATACATCTGTCAAATCAGCTAAGTTTTTATCTTTTATTAAAGCTTTTGCGACACTCTGTGAATTTTGGGCACTATGATATATAAAGTCCGGAGAATTTCCACTTGCTATTTGTGGTCTTATAACATCCCCTATGTTTGGACTTGCATTTAATACAACGTCAACATCTGGATACTTAGATTCAAATTGTTTTTCAGCTTCTTCCCAAAATGCAGTTCCAAAGCCACCTTCAAATACAGCTACGTCAAGTTTACCTGAAACTTTCCCTTTATCTGGTGAAGTTTCTTCTCCTTTATCTCCCCCTGTAGAAGAACATCCTACAATTGACCCCATCACCATAATTGTCACTGCTAACAGTGATCCTACCTTTTTAAATGGATGTTTCATATAATATCCCTCCTATAAATTCAACTAAAACCCCTTTTTAGAAATCGTTTTCTTATTTGTAATTGTATATGTTTTATTTATATATACAAATATAAAATCTTTACATTAGTATGGATAATTATTACTACTTAAAATACTTTTCTCTATACTCACTAGGAGTTATGTTAAACTTTTTAGCAAATAGTCTACTAAAATATAATTGATCATGTATTCCTACACTTAATGCTGCATCCTTTACCCTAAAATTTTCTTTTTTTAATAGTTCCTTAGATTTTTCTAGCCTTGTATTTTTTATATACTCTGATATAGTTACATCTAATTCTTCTTTAAATATTCTACTCAAATAAGATTCATTCATATTTACAATTTTAGATAGTAAATCTAATGATAATTTTTTTTCTATATTTTCATTTATATATTTAACAATTTTTTTTATCTCAGGTCTACATACAATAATCTTAGAACTTACACTATACTCACTAACTTCTCTTTCATAATTTATAACATCAATTGCATCTTTCAAACTTTCACACTCTTTATGTACTATTTTTTCAAAATCCACATCTAAATACTGCTTAACATTTCTAGCTATGTTAGATATTAATATATTTATGTCTTGAGTATTTTTATTAGATTTTATGATTATTGAATACTCACTTCTATTTAAATTTATTAGTGTTAATAATTCTGAATTAATATATAAAGCACATGTACTTATAACATTTGCTATGAACTTAGTTATCTTATGCTCCTTGTCTATATTATCTATACTTGTGCTTAAAATCCTTAAATAAACAAACACATAATCAGTTAGATATTTTTGTTTTAATCTATCGTCTAACTTCAAACTATTATTTCCTTTTAAGTATTTTTCTAAGTATTCATTTACTATTAACTTTTCTTTTGAAATTTCTAATATATTTTCATTTTTAATCAACTTATTATCCTTAATAAGCTCTTCTTTAGCTTTGTTTAATACATCTAACAGCTCTTTTTTATTTATAGTAACTTTTAATAAATACTCAAATGCCCCATTCTTCATAGACTCTTTCACTAGATTAAAATCATCATAATTACTTAGCACTATTATTTTTCCTTCAAATTCTCTAGACTTTAATTGTTTTATTAATTTATTTCCGTCCATTTTAGGCATTTTTAAGTCGGTTATAAGTATATCAATTTTTTCCCTATTTATTAAATTTAAAGCTTCTATACCATCTTTTGCCACTCCAACTAACTCCATTTCATTTACTTTCCAATCAATTATAGATGTTAAAAAATTTCTTGTTATGTATTCATCTTCAACTATTAGTACTCTCATTTAATATGCCCCCTGCGATTTTAGGAATTAATATCTTTGTTCTAGTTCCTTTTTCTTTTGATGATATTATTTCAAACGTATATATACCTTCGTAGTATATATTTAATCTTTCTTTTATATTTTTAACTCCAATACCTGCGAACTTATCTATATCAAAACTTCCATCTTTAAGTTTATCTTCCGTTATACCTACACCATTATCTAATATTTCAAAGTATATAAATTCATCTTTATCGCAAACTATTATATCTATAAAATTTTGATTCTCATTTTCTTCAAAACCATGTAAAATACAATTCTCTACAATTGGTTGTAGTATAAATTTCAGTATTTTTTCATACTTTAAATTTTTATCTATATTAAACCTAACATCAAAAATATCTCCATATCTAATTTTTTGTATTGTAATATAATTAAAAACATTTTCGATTTCATCTTCTATATTTATAAAATCATCTTTATTCACTATGGTACTCCTAAGAAGCTTAGCCAAAGCTTCTAATCCATTAGCTACTATATTGTCTTGGTTCATCATTGCAACATATCTTAACCCGCCTAATGTATTAAATAAAAAATGAGGATTTATTTGAGCTTGTAGCATTCTTAGGGTGACTTCTCTCTTCTCATTTTCTCTAATTTTTATAGTACTTAATAGTGTTTTAATCTTTTTAGACATGTTGTTATATTTTTTCATTATGAATGATATTTCATCATTTCCTGTTATTTTCATATTGTCACCAATAGTATTTTCATTTATATTACTCATAGTATTTATAATTTCATTTATAGGATTTGTTATAGATTTATGTATTAACATAGATATTAGTATTGATAAGGCTATTACTACAATACTTACTAAAAAATATATTTTATATATATTAGCGCAGCTCATATATATATATTTATATGGTATTATCCCTATTAAACTCCATGATGCATATCTTATAGGGGTATTTGTTATTATGAATTTTTCATTATTTATTTTAATTATTTGTGTACTATTGTCTATGTTTTTGACTAACTTTATATAACCTTTATTTTTATGTTTTAATTCATTAGCTTTTCTAATTTCTTCAATAGATATTTCCTCATTATTAGTTACCATAATATTATTATTATCATCCATCAATACTCCATATCCATTAAAGTCTACGTTATAGTTATTAAACATCTTTACAATAACCTTTTCCTTAAGAGCCAAAAACAGATATCCATGAGTACTCTGACCAACTTTTATTGGCTTTGTTATAGCAATATAATTAGATTCACCTTTATTTATAGAAGTCCAATTTATAATTTTATTTTCTTTAATACCATTTTTTATTTCTTCTAGCTTCGTACTATGGTTTATATAGCTAAATCCCTCATTATAAACAACTTGAAAGTCTTCATCCAGTATTGTAAAATCTGCAATGTCTGATACATAGCTTGTACGTGATCTTATTAGTTGTGATAATTGAGTATAGAATTTCTCCTTTTCTTTGACTATAAGCTCATTATGATTTTTAATATCTTTTAATAAACTACTATTCCATATTATCTCATTTGTTATTGAATCAAATTTATCCATATAACCCCCTATTGCTTGTACAATTAAATTAGATGCTATTTTATCATTAGATATTATATTCTTTTCTATCAAGTCTATAGAAGTTGTATTAATTACAATAAATATAATAAATATAGGAACGATGGATAATGTTATAAATGACATCAAAAGCCTTTTACTTATACTAACTTTTCTTAGTTTTTTTGTTAAGATACTTGATATTTTCTTAATTGACAGCATATTTTTGTAGTTCATATAATTTCCCCTCTCCCCTCACTTAATTATACTATATAGCAATATTGCTTATATATTTTTAGATGTTTTTTTATATAAAACTTTATTTTTAACCAAAAACACCTATATTACAATTGTAATATAGGTGTTTTTATTTATTCAGCCTCTCTTAGAGATTCTACTATGTTATTTTTATTTACATACTTTATAGCAAATTTAGGTATTGTACAAGATATTAATAATAATATAGATGAACATATCATTATAGGTATCATTGTAAATTTATAGCTAAAGCAGTCCATAACGCCTGCTGTTAAATCAACTAGTTTATAAGTTATTGGAATTCCTATTATTAAAACCATAAATATGGTTGCTAATGCATAGAATATACCTTCTAGTACAACCATATTTTTAAGTTGTTTTTCAGTCATTCCAACACTCCTTAACATTGCTATTTCTTTTTGTCTTGATATTATATTTGATATTATTACATTTACAAAATTTAATATTCCTATTACCCCTACTATAAAACTAAGTCCATATCCTATCATTTTATATGTATTGACCATATCATTAAATTCATTTTCATAAGTTAACTTCATTCTATAATCTAATGTAGGATTTGTTTTGATTTTATTATTTAAAAAAGCTTTAACATCATTTACATGATTTTTATCAACATTAAACATTGCAGTCATCACTGATTCATCTTTACTAATATTTTTAAATTCATCAACTGGCAAGTATCCATTAATTTCAATAGTAAAAGCATATCCTTTATATAAATATAGAGGTAAATTTTTCACTATTGCCATAACCTCATATTCTTTACTTTTTCCATTTTCAAAAGGAATGATAATCTTTTCTCCAGCATCTATCCAATTTCCAATTTCACAGTCATCATGTAAAATAATATAATTTCCACTTTTAAATTTTTCTATATCTATTTTTCCTTTAGTTATAAACCTTTCTAATAAAGAACATATCCCTTCATCTATTCCATAACATCCAGTGAAACTTTTTTTCTCAGTTAAAGCTATATCAATATATTTTTTATTATCACCCTTCAAAGATCTTTTTTTTATTTCAAGGTTTTTTTTCATTTTATCAGTTAATGGAGCTTCCACACTTTTATAGTATATTTTATCAACCTCATCAACACCTTTTAAACCTTCAATTTCTTTGCAAGTATCTTCATTTAAAACTTTTGAATAATCTTGTAAACCATAGTTCCATCTATAAAAACTTGTATCTCCAACTGTAAAATCGGTTCCTATAAGACCACTTAAATACTTGTCCATATCAAACCCTGACACTACTGTATATGCAGTATTTAAAAGTATTATACTTAAAGATAGAGAAGATATAACTACAAAAGCTTTTTTCTTATTTCTAAATACATTTGATAGTGCCATATTTTTAATTTTAGCACCTTTTGAACTTTTCTTTATTTTTTTTATAGTATTTTGACTTACTCCACTATATCTTACAGATTCTATTGGAGAAACCTTAGAAGCTATTTTAGATGGTTTATATATACTTATTAATACTGTTATTAATGAAAATACGATTGCTCCTATAAATATAATTGGGCTAGTTGAAGTTTTAGTATATTCCATAGTTGTTTGGCCTACTACAAATGGAGTTAAAACTACACCTATAAAATAACCTGTAGCTAATCCTAAAGGTATCCCTATTATTGATAGTTTTATTGCTTGTTTTTTAATAATTTTATTTATTTGTTTTTTAGTTGTTCCGATAGTTTTTAAAAGCCCATAAAATTTTATATCCTTTACTATAGATATGTAAAAAATATTATATATCATTAAGTACCCAGATATCATGATAATACCTAAGAATCCTACAATTCCATATAATGATTGAGGTTCATCTTCTATATTAGTACTAGAATATGCCCAATTTACTCCTGTTCTTATCTCATCTAATTTGAACCCACTTTGAGTTATAACTTTATCTAATTTTTTTTGTATAAATAAAGAATTTGAAAAATTAACTTGTAAAGATATAAGACCTATACCACTATCAGTTTTTTTAGATTTTTCTTGATCAACCCCTTTAAGTTCTGAATCTACAAATTCTTTAGATAGATATAATAAACTTGATCTTGATACTTTATCTCCTTTATATATACCACTTATTTTAAATTCCGTATTATATTCTTTATCATCTATAAAATATTGTAAAGTTATTTTTTGATTTACCTTTTTAGGTATTTGCAACGTATCTAGAGTTATATCGTCTACTAATATTTCATCTTTATCTTTTGGTATAGTTCCCTTATAAGGTTTATAGAAACCATTTTCTATAAAGTTTTTATCTGCATAGTTAATTTCAGTTTGTCTTTTTACTAATTCTTTATTTTCAGCTAGTCCTATATGTATTAATATAGCTTTTTCTTTAATTAATTTATTATCCTTAATTTTTTCATACTCTTTTGTAGTTAAATCTTCAAATCCTCCATGATATGTAGTACCAACCATTCTCATAGTATTGTATTCTGTTGTTTTTACCATACTCATTTGTATAGTAAAAAATGCTGTAAAAAGTAATGTTGTGAGTATTATAGATACTATTGCAAACTTATTTCTTCCTTTATTGTATTTAAAGCTATTTTTTGATAGCCTATTAATAACTTCCTTGTTATTAGTTCGAATCATTATTCACTCACCACCTTAGATAAAATCTTCCCGTCTTCTATCCTTATAACTCTATCTGCCATTTGTGAAATTTCTTGATTGTGAGTTATCATTATAATAGTTTGATTAAATTTTTGACTCATAGTTTTTAACAGACCCATAACGTCTTGGCTAGTCTTGCTATCTAAGTTACCAGTAGGTTCATCTGCAAGTATTATTGATGGCTTAGTAGCTAAAGCTCTTGCTATTGCTACTCTTTGTTGTTGTCCACCTGATAAGTTGTTAGTTAAATTGTTAACCTTACTTTCCAACCCTAGTGATGTTATAACAGTATTTACATACTCTTCATCTATTTTGTTACCATCAAGTTCTATTGGTAATACTATATTTTCATAAACATTTAAAATAGGAATTAAATTAAACTGTTGAAACACAAATCCTATTTCTCTTCTTCTAAATATTGTAAGCTCCTCATCATTTAATTTAAATATATCATTATTATTTATAGCTACATTTCCTTTTGTTGGTCTATCAAGACCACCGATCATATGAAGTAGCGTACTTTTTCCACTACCTGATGTTCCTACAATACAAACAAATTCTCCTTTATTTATTTCAAATGTTACTCCATCTAAAGCCTTAACTAAACTTTCATCTTTCCCATAGTATTTTTTTAAATCATTAACTTTTACTATACTCATATTTTCCTCCTAAAAATTATCTTTTGTCTATGCTATAAATATATCAACTAAATATAACAAACTAGTGTCTCAAATATAACACTTTTGACATATTTAAATAATTTTTATGAGGGTAAGTATATCGACATAGTCGTTCCTTTATCTATTTGTGATGATACTTTTATATAACCACCTTGCATAGATATTATTTCTCTTGATAAATAAAGTCCTATTCCTACTCCGTCATAAGTTTTTGCATTTTTACACCTATAAAATCTTTTAAATATATTATTTATTTCATTTTCATCAATTCCGATTCCATTATCTTTTATATCAATTCTTTTAAACATCTCATAAGAGATTATGTCTATACTTATACTCCCTCCTCTATTGGTGTATTTTATTGAATTTTCTATTATATTTACTAATGCTTCTGTAGTCCATTTTATATCAAAGCAAGCAATTAATTCTTTATTACAATTGTATATTATTGATATTTCTTTATCTTCAGCGTTTTTGTACACTTTTTGTACTGATTTTAATATTAATTCTTGTATACTATTATTTTTAATAGCTGTTTGTATTATATTACTTTCTAATCTAGACATCTTTATAAGTGCTTGAATTAAAAAATTAAGTCTTTCTGCTTGTCCATTTATATCTTCTAATATTTCTTTACTATAATTATCTAATTTATTGTTTTCAAGTATTAGCTGGCTATATAATAATATATTAGAAATTGGTGTTTTAGTTTGATGAGATATATCTGATACAAGAGATTTTACCTTATTTCTTTCTTCTTCAATAGTTTCTTTGTTGGATTTTGTTATACTTACATACTTAAACATCTTGTTTTCTAGTGATGATAATTTATCTTCTTTATATCCTGTAACAAAATTTTGATTGTTTATAGCATTATCTGCTATATAGTCTAAATCTCTTATTATTTTATTTATTTTACTCCTAATAAAATAAATAAAAGTCACTCCTATAAATATTATTGTTATTATAAAGATTACACTTACCTTTGTTACTAAATTTATTTCATAGTTTTCTATGATAAAAACTGAACTCAAAAAAATGCCACTTATAAGCACAAGTAAAAAAATATGTAATATGTAGATAGGTTTAAATGAATAATTATTGTATTTGTTCATTTTTATCCTACTAAAAAAGTATATCCTATGCCATATACGGTTTTTATATACTTTTTGTCATCATTTTTATTTTCTATTTTTTGCCTTAATCTTTTAATAGTAACAGTTAAAGCATTTTCATCTACATATTCACCTTCATCGCTCCATACATTATCTATTAATTGTTCTCTCGTTAAAACTTGACCTGGATTTGTTACTAATATTTTTAGTAGTTTTTGTTCTGTTTTACTTAAATTTATAAGCATGTCTTTTTTATAAAAGTTCATTTTTTCAAAATCTAACTCTAATTCTCCAAAATTAAAAACGTTATTTCCATTATTAAAAACCTGCCTTCTTAGTGCTGCCATCACTCTAGCTCTTAAAATCATTAAACTAAAAGGCTTTGTTATGTAATCATCTGCCCCTAATTCTAATCCTGTTACTATATCCACTTCCATATCACATGCAGTTAAAAAAATTATAGGTACTTGTGATGTTTCTCTAGTTTTTTTACAAAACTCAAATCCATTGCCATCTGGAAGATTTACATCTAGTATTATTAAATCTATGCTTTCATTTTTTAGTATATACGCACCTTCTTCTAAATCAAATGCTTGCTTTATATTTATATCTTCTTGACGAAGAGTAAGCATTATTCCTTTATTTAGTGTTATATCATCTTCTACTATTAATATTGTTTTATTTCTTTTCATTTCGTCCCCTTTCATTTGTAAAAATATGGATATTTTACGTTAATAGAATATCACATGTAATTATAGTTTACAAACATATTGAGTTAATTGCTTATACTTAAAAAGCTATCTCATTAAATGAGATAGCTTCTATATTATGATACTTGATTATTTAGTTTTACAGAAGTTTCTATAATTCTTTCTTCTTTTGGTAGTATTATATTTAAAATTACTGCTATAAGAGCTACTAATACTAGACCTGAATCTCCAAATATTAATTGTATTGATTCTGGCATATTAGCAAGTACTCCTGGTACTAATGATAACCCTACTCCTACACCTAACGAAAGTGCTACTATTGTACTATTTCTATTAGTAAGTTCTTCACTTGTTATAAGTTTTATACCACTTACAGCTATCATAGCAAACATCATTACACTAGCTCCACCTAGTACACTTGCTGGCATTAATGATATAAGAGCCCCAAACTTAGGGAATATTCCTGCTATTATTAAAAATACAGCTCCAGTTGCTACTACATGTCTATTTACAACCTTTGTCATTGCTACTATTCCTACATTTTGACCAAACGATGTATTTGGTAAAACTCCAAATATTGAACCTATCATACTTCCTAATCCATCGGCCATTATACCTCCAGTTATTTCTTTATCTGTAGCTTCACGACCAATTCCACAATTTGTTATTGCAGTTATATCTCCTACTGTCTCTATTGCTGAAACCATATATATACACATAAATGCGAATATTGCATCTATATGAAATTCAAATCCAAATTTAAAAGGTGTTGGAAAAGTTAAAGTTGACATTTGAGATATTTGTGAAAAATCAACTTTTCCCATAGGAATAGCAACTATATATCCAACTACTAATCCTATAAGTATTGATGCTATACTCGTTATTCCCTTTGTATATTGATTACAAAATAGTACTGTTAATAATACAATTGTACCTAATATTAAATTTGAAGGTGATGCAAAGTCCGCTGATCCTACCCCGCCTGCAAAATAATTTATTCCTGTTGGTAAAAGTGATATTCCCATTGCTAGCACAACAGTTCCTGTAACTACCGGTGGGAAGAATTTTCTTAATTTTTTCATAGTGTTTCCAAATAAAATTTCCACTATAGCTCCTATTAAGCAAGCCCCTAGTATTCCTTCATACCCATATTTAAGACCAACCGCTGTAGCAACTGGAACAAATCCAAAACTAGTTCCCATTACTATAGGAAGTTTAGCACCAAATGGCCCTATTTTATAGCATTGTATTAAAGTTATAAGTCCCGAAACAAACATCGCACATTGAACTAGCATAGTTTTATCGCTAAGTGGTAAATTTAATGTATTTGATATTATTATTAAAGGTGTTACATTACCTACAAACATAGCTAATATATGCTGCAATCCCAGTGGTACTGCCTCTTTCAATCTTGGTTTACCATCTAATTGATAAATAACCGAACTTTGATCTATCATATTTTTTCATCCCCCATATTTTCGCTTATTTTTTATGTATTTTAATATATTTTTCAATTTTATAGTTCGTGTTTATGTTTTTATTATAGCATATCGATTTTTTTTGTCTATATTTTTTATGAACATTTTTATTTTTTTATTTTTTTTCATACGTATTATTTCATACTATATATATAATTTTTTTTTTATAGTTATATTATATATAAAAAAACTCGTGTTTTTATACACGAGTTTTTATTTTCTATATATGAAATTTTATCTATTTTCCATATTCCATTTTCATCTTTTACAATGCTTATGTTTCTTTCTCCACCTTTAGCTTCATATATAAAATTTGTTGTTTCTTTTGTTTGTGAAAATTCACCTTGTTGAATACCAAACCACACTTCTTTTGCTATTTGTTGTGACTGAGATTCAGTTTTATTTTCTACAAAGCTATCACTATTATCTAAAAATAATACTTTTTCTATATCATATCTATTATCAAATTGTGTTTGAATATATATTCTTACAATACTTAAAGCATCCAAGTTCTGTAAACAATCATCACTTAAATCCTCTTTTAAAAGATCATATACCCTTTTTTCTTCATAATTCAAACAAAATTTAGTTTGTATCTGTTTAACTGTATCAGATCTATTTGAATAATCTTTAGAACACCCCGTCGTTGTACACATACTACATATAAGTAGCAAACATATAAACCCTCTTAACATCTCCAACCACCTTACATTTATTTCTTTAGGTAAAATATATCATCTACTATTTTTAATTTCAATATCTATGCCCTAAGTGGTTGTTTTTTAGACCTCAATAGCAAAATTACCTTAACGGTATATAAATATGTACAGTAAAATTATTCTCTAATGTATCAATTACTAAATTTCCATTGTATTTTTGAACTGAATTTTTTATACTTTCAACTCCGATGCCATGTAAAAATTTATCCTTTTTCTCCGATATTAACTTATTCTTTTTCTTAATTATTTTATTTAACTTATAATTTTCACATTTTATAACAAAAAATGAATTTACTATATTACCTATTATTCTTATATTTCTCTTTTCTATAGCTTCGACTTTCTTTGATGCCTCTATAGCATTATCCAATAAATTAGAAAATATACTACAAACATCAATCATTTCTATAAAGCTGCATTTTGAAAAGTTTATATCATAAACAAAATTAATATTATTTTTATTACAAATATTGATCTTTTCTTTTATTATTATATCTAGTATCATATTTCCACTATTTTTTATACAACAACTATCTTTTAATTCAGCTTTTAAATTTTCAATATATTTTTTTGAATCACCACTGTTATCTTTCATATTCTCTATACATAATAAATGGTTATTTAAATCATGATATAATTTTCTAACCTTCATTTGAGATTTTTGAATATGTAAATAATGTCTATATTGTGATTCTATTTTTTCTTTCATTATCTCATTTTCTAGTTTAAGTGAATTGCTTTTTATTATTTTGCCAACAATTATTATTAAAGTTATACTCGATATTAAAAGCAAAATAGATACTAAAAGCATTATTAAATTTTGTATTGAGCTATCATTTATTAAGCTCATTTTAAACGATAGAATCAATACTATACTGATAATATTGGTTACTATAGGTATCATTATATATATAAATTCTTTAGATTTTATCTCAAGATGAAGCCTGTACCCTTTAATCGTAGGAATTACACATATAAGCAATACTTTAGATAGTATGGTTACCTCCAGTTTAAAAATATTATTTCCTAATACATCAACTGTTGTATTCAAGGAATTAAAAAATACTACAATACTAATGCTAAGAGCTTCTAATCCTACCATAGTCATCCAAAACATAAAGCATATTAATGAAATTTTAATTACATTATCGTCATAACTATAATTATATAAAATAAGACCTAGAAACATTCCTATAAGTAACTTTTCTATAGGTTTCATATTTAAATATATAAAAATGATAGTGATTAGTACCATAATTAATGTTCCTATATTAATAAATAAATTACTTTTCCTTTTTTCTAATATTTCATCTAAAATTATTTTTAATACAAACCAATCAATGATTGTTGTTACAATTAAAAATATAATCCAAAAAATTTTACTCTCTAACATAGAATTTCTCCTAAAGATTTTGCTAGCCTACATTTAAATTCATTTAACCTATATCTGCTAACGGGTATTTCTAGATTTTTTATAATTATTATATTTCCCTTTAAAGAATCTACTTTTTTTAAATTAACTAGATAACTTCTATGACATCTAAAAAAATTATACTGTATCAACTCTTTTTCGATATTAGTAATACTCATTTTAACTTGATATTCACTATTTTTTGTGTGTATAGTTATATCTTTCTTATAAACTTCAATATAAAGTATTTCATCTATAGGTATTTTATAAATATTATTTTTTTCTTGTACAACTATATTTTTTGATTTTTTGATTTTTATGTCATTTATACACGCTAATACGTGTTGCTTTAATTCATCAACACTAAATGGCTTTATTAAATACCTGTATGCACGAACTTCATATCCTTCTTGTAGGTAAGATGGATTTCCAGTTGTAAATATAATTTGTGTATTGTTGTCCCTTTTTCTTATTTCTCTAGCTACATCCATACCTGATAGCTTACCCATTTCTATATCCAGCATAAATATATCTATGTTTTCTGGATAGTTATTAACTAGTTCTTCCCCATTTTCAAACTCTATAGTTTTAATTGTATATTTATTATTATTTTGAATTTCTTTTAAAGTTTCCTTTATTAACTCCCTCGAATTTTCGCAGTCCTCACAAATAACTACTTTAAACACATATACTCCTCCTTGATGATTTAAATGTATGTTAGCTTATATAATTATAATATACACTCTTTTCTCACTATTGTAAAATTTTTACATTATTATATAATTTAATGATTAGAATATTATTTAAACAATAAAAAAAGCTATAAAAATCATTAAATTTTTAAATAGCTTTTTTATTTCATTATTTTCGTTCAAATGCACTACAACTATTATATCTAAGCTCCTTTAAACTCATCTTTTTTAATAATAATATACCTATTGAACCTATAAATGCTACACACGTAACTATTATCCATGCTATAAATATTCCATTTAAATCTATAATTTTCCCCATTATCATAGGTCCTAAAGCATATCCTGCTCCAGAAATCATAGGAATAAATGAGCTAATTCTTCCCCTATGTGAAGCTGGTGTATTGTTAGCTATAAAAGCTGAACTATTTATAGCTATTAAAACTTCACCTATAGTTAACAATATTACTGCTATAAAAAATAAAATCATTTTATCTGCAAATGCTATAACTAAAAAACATAGTCCATATAAAGTTCCACCTATACTTATTACATTTAAAGAGTTAAATTTTTTAGTTAAATTAGTTAAAATAGGAGTTAATGCAATTACAGTTATTCCATTGGCTGTTCCTAGTAATCCATATAATCTAGCTCCATCCGCTCCAAATAACTCTCCCATTTGTAAAGGTAGAGAAAATCCCCATTGTGAATATGAAAATTGATATAAAAGCATCATTACTGGAAATAGAATTAAGATAGGAAGTTTATACAATATTTTTAATGTAGATACTTTAGAAAATTCATCATGTTCTTTATCTTCTAAACTTTTTATTTCTTCAACTTTATGTTTAGGCTCTTTCACATATAAAATAAATAGTCCTAATGCTATGACAGTTGTTATTGCATCTCCTATAAAGATTATATTCAAATAGTCCTTATATAAAAGTCCACCTAATATTGGTCCTATAGAAAATCCTATATTTACTCCCATATATAATAGAGAATAAGCTTCTTTCCTATTTTCTTCATTAGTTAAATCTGCATTTAAAGCATCATATGCTGGAGTTGAAAAAGCATAAAAACAAGATGATAATATCATAATTTGTGCGGTTAATATACTAGTTGGCATTATTCCACATACTATAAGCATACTAGCACCTAATAGTTGAAATACTATAATTACCTTTCTTCGTCCAAAACTATCACTTAATTTTCCTCCTATTATCATACATGGAACTTGGCATATAGCTAGAATTGTTACAAATTGGCCAGCCTCAAAAGCCGACATCCCGATCCTTTGAGTTAGTATTAATGACATAAGAGGGTGTACAAAAGATCCTATACAGTTTACAATTTTTCCTATAAATAGAATATAAATTTCTCTAGGTAGTCCTTTATACGAACTAAAAAAATTCTTCATCTATTTCACCCCTTTTGATGAAAATTTAAGCTTAGTTTAATTATATCACTGTTAAATTTATTTTTTACCAAATTTTCTAAATTTTTTAATTTTTATATAATAAAAAAGTAGCTTAACTATATTTGTACTGAGACCCAAAAGTTGGACTTTATGCAATTTTAGATTCATATTTAATTCTATAGTCAACCCGACTACGCCACTTTGATTTTTCTTTAATTCTTTTATTATTATAGTAATAAATGTATTCTTCTATAGCTAACTTTAGTTCTTCGAAACGCCTATGTATCTTACCATAATACATTTCTTGTTTCATTATTCAAAAAAAATTTTCCATAGGTGAATTATCAAGGCATGTACCCTTTCGAGACATACTTTGAAATATTTTATTACTTTTAAGTATCTTACTATATTTATTCATTTGATATGCCCAACCTTGATCTGAGTGAAAAGTTCTCCTAAAGTTGCAATCATTTGTAATACTTATAGCTTTATTTAAAGCCTCACTTATAGACTTGAAATTAGGTTTTTCTGATATACTATATGACAAAATTTCTCCATTAAAAATATCTAAAAATGGATCAAGATATGCTGTCTTTATAGATATTCTTCCATTATCATCTGTTTTAAACTCAGTTGTATCAGTTGTTATCTTCTGATGTTGTACTGATGTTGTAAATCTTCTATTAATTTTATTATTAGCTATCTTTCCAAGTGTACCTTTATATGAATTATACTTACGTGATTTATGAGAAAATGCTGTACATTTAAGTTCTAGTTTTTTTATAATACGTCTCACTTTCTTTTGGTTAATAAATATATCCTCATCTCTTAATGTAGCTGTAATTCGGCGATAGCCATATCTTCCGATATGTATTTCAAAGATTGATTTAATTTTTTCTTCAATATCCTTATCTGGATTTTCACTATCAAATCTTTTTTGCCAGTACATATATGTTGATTTAGGGAACTTAGTAGCTTCAAGGAGAATAGATAGCTTAAAATTCTTACGAAGATTATAAATTACTTTTGCTTCGCATTGGCTTTTAGCCTTTCTGGAACATTCATCCCTGAAACACGCAGCTTTTTTAAAAAAGCGAACTCCGCTCTTAAAAGTTCATTTTCACGCTCTAACTCTTCTTCTCTTGTTAATTTTTTCTTGTTTAATATTTTTATTCATGATTGGTATCCCTTTCTTTTTTAACAAGGCATCGACACCATCATTTAAAAATTTTTGTTTCCAAGTTACTATAAGTGAGATATTGTTCATACCAAAATGGTTAGCGACTTCTTGCACACTAGATTTAGTTATTAACATATAGTTTATAACATCTAGCTTGAACTGTATAGTATAACAAGTTCTTTGTTTTTTTCTTTTTAATTCCTCTTCTCCTAATGTATTGTATACATTAACCCATGTTTTAACTTGAGTTTCACTACCAAGGCCATATTGCTTTGCTATTGAACCAAGCCCTCCTTCTCCATCTAAGTATGATTTAACAACTTTCATTTTAAAGTTAAAATCATGTTTAGCCATAAAAAACACCTCAATCGTTAGATTTTGGTCTAACAATTGGGGTGCAGTACAATTTTAAGCTACTTTTTTATTTTCTATTTTTTTAATCTTTCTTTTACTTCATCTTCACTCTCTTCAACAATATTTGCATTAAAAATTATTTCTTCAATAGAGGAACTATTCGAAAGTACGTCTTTCGTAAACTGTAGGGCGTCATCGTAATGTCCATTTGAAAATCTGCTATCGCTCATTTAATCACTCCTCTAACACATTTTTAACATGGTGGGAAACGTTTCTTGCTAGCTAATCTTTCTCCTACTATTTCTGATATCTTCTTATTCGATTGTATTTCTTTAGCTATCTCCATTCTAGTGGAATTTTCTTTTAATAGCTTTTTCATTTCTTTATTATTATCAAATTCTTCTCTTTTATTTTTCATATTTTTTTCCTTTCTTTTTATTTATCTTTACTTTTAAATTGTCCAGTTCTTTAAGTTTTACTACTATAATTTTTTTTATTTTTTTGATATTTTTAACTTTAGTTCTATTATTTATTATTAATTATTTGTATATTTTTAATCATTGTATAAATAAAAAGGATTATTTTAAATATAATCTTAAGTCACTTTTACTAATCCTATATAGCAAATTTTCATTATAAACTTAATAACATATTTGTGTATATTTTAATTTTTTAACTTTTAAATTTTTAATTTATATTTTTATAGTCTTTTAAACTATATATAATTCTTTATATATAAAAAAGCTATTAAAAAATATATGTTAATACATTTTTTAATAGCTTTTTATGTTATGCTAATTCTTTACTTTGTAAAATTTCTTCTTGTATAGTTTTTGTCACTCCACATTCTTCATTTGTATATTTAGTTTCGAAATTTGCAACCTCTTTTACGTCTTCATGCCCATTTTTCATTGCATAGCTGTAATAAGCACTTTTCATCATCTCTATATCATTTAAATGATCTCCAAAAACCATGGTTTCTTTATAATCTATATCAAACATATTTTGTACTTTTTTTATCGCTATTCCCTTATTTGTCCCCAAACTAGACATATCTAACCAATATCTACCTGATGGAGTTAATGTTACACCTTCTATTTTTTCATTTTTAAATATAGGATAACTATTAGTTTCAGCGTCTATTAAGTCAAACATATTAACTTTAAATATTCCATCTTCTACATTTAATAATGAATCTACTTTTGTAATTGGTAAATTCATAGGAAAAAGCACGTTTAACTGCTCAAGAATTGTTTCATCTTCTAAATACAGTCCTCTTGTTCCGCATAGCATAGGATATGCATTATCTACTTTACGCCCCAGTTCTACTAGCTTCTTTATAGTATCCTTTTCCAAAAACTTTGAGTATATGCATTTATCTTTATAATATATTCCTGTTCCATTTTCACAAATAAATAATAATTCATCTTTGTAATCATCAAATTTATAAGATATATCTAAATAATTCCTTCCTGTAGATATAGCAAACATTATATCATTTTCTTTCAAAGCACTTATAGTTTCCTTAAAGTCATTTGGAATTTTATGATTACTATTTAGTAATGTCCCATCCATATCCGTTGCTATTAATTTAACCACCTAATCCCCTCCTATTGTATAATACATTTTTAGAAAAATTGCTGTTCGCAATTCTAGATCTACATACTACATATTATACATAAAATCGTAAAAAACTAAAAGTTATGTATATATTTATACAACTATTGATAGTAAAAACATTTCATTTTTTTATAATGATACATTTTATGGATAAAAATTATCTGAAATTTATTCGGCTAGTTTTAACTGTTTTTATTTGATTAGTTCCCAAGTTTCATCGCTTCCTGAAACTGTATTTGTACACCATTTAGATGTACATACAATAAAAAACAAGATAATCTATGTTTAATACAAAAATTATCTTGTTTAATAAAAAATACACTTAAAATATATATTATTTTTATTTTGCTTTAACTAACTTTAATTTTTTTCTATTTTTATATTTCCCCATATGATAATGAGTATTTACGGTAAATATGCCACAAATTATTACTACAAAGTAGTAAATAAATGCACCATACAAAAATACTGCAAATCCAGAAAGTTCTTTTGGAAATACATTAGCAAATATAGTTAAAAATGCAATTTCATTTGCACCTACATTCCCTGGTGTTGGAACTGGCGAAACAGCCATATATAAAAACACTTGTAAAGTTAAAATCTCAATATAATTTTGACTATTTAAATTAAATGCTTTATAAATACAGTATGTTATACTAAAAAATACTGTCAATTGTATTATCGTTAACAATATGCTTGTTATAAGAGCTTTTTTATTCTTTATAAATATTTTTATTGAATAACTATATTCGTCTATATATAAATTTACCGTAGATTTTTTACATTTTAAATTTTTAAATATTTTTAATTTTGACAACATATCGATAATAATGTTTACTAAAAATTTAATTTTTTTAGGACTACATACAATTAGCATTCCTGTAATAAGCATAATTACATTCATAATCATCCCGATTGTCATCATTAGCATAACTGATGGCATTTCGCTTTTTAAAATACTCATATTTCCGATTATAAAAACGCCACAATATATGGTTACTATAGTTTGAAATAATACTGTCTTATTAGTAATTATAGCTATTGACTTACTAAGACTTACATTATACTGAGTTAGACTATATACTTGTATCGGTTGGCTTCCTGAAGCAAATGGTGTTACTAGATTATAGTATAATCCCATTGTACCAATTTTAAATCCTATGAGCTTTATTTTAGTCTTTTGTATGGCATTTATTATTATTTCAAGTATTAAAGATTCAAATAGTATATATCCTATCATTAAAAGAATTCCAAGTGCCAGAAATTTTTTATTAACAATTTCTATAATATGAGGAATTAACTTTATGTCTAATGTTGTTGATACTACATAAGTTGTAAGGCATATTAGAAACAATAAAAAACCATATTGAATTAAAGCTTTTTTCTTTTTAGTTAATTTTGTCATATTTTTTCTCCTAATATTTATTAACCATTATTACATCATATACTATTATACAACTTATATGCAATACTTTTGTACTATTTGTAATTATATGTAATTCTATTTTTAAATTTATTTATGTTTACTATATTTAAATTAAAGAATCTCATATAATATATTTACTATATATTTTAAAATAAATTTATCTATTTACTTTCTTATTTTATAAACTTTCTTTAATTTTCTAATTGTAAAAATTCATACTAAATTTCTGAAAATAAATTTATTTTACATATTTTTAACGTATATGTAGTTATCTTAAATAAGAAAAAGAGCTATTAATTATATTTATATAGCTCTTTTTCTGTTTATTTCATTTCTTCATCATAATAATTTAATGCCCCCGTTGGACATTTAATCAAACATTTTGGATTCTTGCATTTATCTATGCAGACTGACTCATCTACTATAGCTAAATTATTCTCTATTTTTATAGCATTATGCTCACAATTTTTAGCACATATACCACAACCCAAACAAGATACACTACAAGCTTTTTTGGCTATAGATCCTTTGTCTAAACTATTGCAACTAACTACAACTATAGTGTCTTGTGCAACCATTTTTATAACATGTTTTGGACATATACTTTCACATTTTCCACATCCAGTGCATAAATCCTTATTTATAATTGGTAAATTATTTTCACCCATTTCTATAGCATCAAATGGACAATTTTTTACACATGTACCTAACCCTAAACATCCAAATGAGCATTCTTTAGCTCCTCCTAGCAAACTATTTGCACAAATACAATCTTGTATCCCTTCATAATTATACTTTACAGTAGTATTCCCCCTACATCCATTACATTTTAAACAAGCATATCTAGGTTCAATTTCTTCTGCTTTTTTGCCTGTTAACTCTGCTACCATATTTGCAACCAACTCTTTTCCTGGTATGCATAGATTAGGAGGTACATCTTCATCTAATACTACAGCTTCTGCATATGCCAAGCATCCAGCATATCCACAAGCCCCACACTGTCCTTTAGGAAGGACATCTTCTACTATGTGTATTAAAGGATTGGTTTCTACTTCAAATTTTTTATTTGCTATAGCTAGTATAAGTCCAAAGAATATACCCACCGATGTTAATAATACTACTATTAATATAGCAGTCTCCATATATTTCACTCCTTTTTAAAACATCTTTATATCATTCCTGAAAATCCTAAAAAAGATAATGCTAACATTCCTGCTAATATAAAAGCAATTCCCATCCCCTGTAATGGTTTAGGTACATTAGCATATACTAATTTTTCTCTTAAACTAGCCATCAATGTTATAGCTAATGCAAAACCAATTCCAGAACCTAACGCTTCAACTACACTCATCATAAATGGATAATTATTATCTG
Organism: Romboutsia lituseburensis; assembly: GCF_024723825.1. Lineage (NCBI taxonomy): Bacteria > Bacillati > Bacillota > Clostridia > Peptostreptococcales > Peptostreptococcaceae > Romboutsia > Romboutsia lituseburensis. The sequence continues at coordinate 364,555 of NZ_JANQBQ010000001.1, read as the reverse complement.
CATTTATTAAAGGAACACCTAATACAACACAGTTAGTTGCTATTAATAGTAAATATATCCCCCACATACCATATAATGTAGGAGCAAACTTTTTAATTGTTAACTCTAATAATTGAACAAAACTTGCAATTAAAAGTACAAAAACTACTGTTTTTAAAAATACTAAATTTAGAGGAATCAATACAAAATGAAGAACTACCCATGCAAGTATTGAGCTCAGTGTCATTACTGAAGTGACGGCCATTCCCATTCCAACAGATGCACTTAAATTTTTTGATACTCCAAAGAATATACACAATCCTAAGAATCTAGTTAATACAAAGTTATTAACTAATACTGTTGATATAAACAGTATCAAGTATTCTTTCATACATTACACCTCCATCTATTTATGATTAACTTATGAAGATATTACTTTATTTTCTTTACTTTTCTTTTTTACTTTTTTAGAGTCATGTAAATTCATTGCTCCAATAATATATCCTATCAGTATGAATGCTCCTGGTGGCAATATCATTATTAGCGCTGGATTATACCATGATCCTAGCATAGTAACCCCAAATATAGTTCCATTCCCTAATAATTCTCTTATTATCCCTATAAATACCATTGCTACAGTAAATCCACACCCCATACCTAATCCATCCAAAAATGATAGTAAAACTTTGTTTTTAGATGCAAAAACTTCTGCTCTAGCAAGTATTATTGCAAACACAACTATTAATGATAGATATATCCCTAAGTCCTTATATAAAAGAGGAAAATACGCTTGAAGTACTAATTGAACTACTGTAACTATTGTAGCTATTGATGTTATATAAACAGGTACACGTACCTTTGGATTTACTACTTTCCTTGTTATAGAAACCACTGTATTATTAGCTGTTATTACAAACATTACACAAAGCCCCATTGTTAGCGCATTTATAGCACTTGATGTTACTGCTAATGCAGGACACAAACTAAGAGCTAATCTAAATACAGGATTTTCGTCATATATACCTTTTGAAAAAACCTTCCACAATTCCTTTCCTGTCATATTACTTACCTCCTATATATTGCTTAACTTCTTGTACAGCTTCCTTTACTCCATTAGTCACAGCTCTTGATGAAATTGTTGCCCCTGTAATAGCTTGAATATCATCTTTATCTGAGATGTCTTTTACCACCACCAAATGATTAATCGTTTTCCCATTAAATTGATTTTTAAACTTTGATTCTAATGTTTTGCTTCCTAATCCAGGAGTCTCATTGTTAGATAATACAGTATAGTCTATTACTTTGCAGTTTTCATCAACTGCAACTAACATTTTTATAGGTCCCCCATAACCATTACTCTCAGTTTGAACTATATACCCTATTGCTTTATTATTTTTTTCAGCTTCATACCATTCTGTTTTATTTTTAATTGTCTTAAAATTACTAGCTTCTTTTACTAGTTCCTTCATTGATTGTTCTTTAACAATTTCATTATTTTTTTGCGCTACTGGATTTGTAATAAAATAGACTATTGCAATTATAACTCCTGATATAAAACATGCCAGTGTTAAATTAAGGGCTATTGCAAATACACTATATGATTTTTCATGTTTATCAGACATTTACACAGCCTCCTTTGATCCAAATTTTGTAGGCTTTGTAAATCTATCTATTAGAGGTGTCAGAGCATTCATTAATAATATGGAATAACATACGCCCTCTGGATATCCACCCTGAAGCCTTATAATCGTAGTAATTACACCTGCTCCAAAAGCAAATACTAATTGTCCTTTTTTGGTTATTGGTATTGTTACCATATCAGTCGCCATAAAAAATGCACCTATTACTAGTCCTCCAGCCATCATATGAAATAAAGGGTCTCCTGTAAAAAGTCCTTTAGGCCCAAATGTCCAAGTTAATATTCCTACTGTTCCTATCATAACTACAGGAATTTGCCAGTTGATGTATCTTTTATAAATTAAGTATGCTCCTCCTAATAATATAAGAATTGTTGAAGTTTCACCAATGCATCCATTTCTAGTTCCTAAAAATAATGATTGATATAAGTTTATTTGACTCCCAAAAGTCTGGATTAAATTATCATATCCTTGCATTTTTAAAATATTAAGAGGTGTTGCTGTTGTAACTACATCTACTTTTGTTGTTAAAGATGTCCATGTAGTCATAGCTACTGGCCAAGAAACCATTATAGCTGCCCTTCCTATATGAGCAGGATTAAATATATTTTGACCAAGTCCTCCCATAGAATGTTTCGCTATTATAATTGCTATTGCAGATCCTATGCCTATCATGTATGCAGGTATATTAGGCGGCATACATAGAGCTAATAATAATCCAGTCAAAAATGCACTTCCGTCATAAATTGTTATTGGTTGTTTTCTGATTTTTTGTACTAAATATTCAGATAAAACTGCACAAATGATACTTACTAAAATTACTATAAATGCAGATGTTTTGAAATAAACAACACCAAATATAGTTGCTGGCGCTAATGCTAAATTTACATTCCACATTATTTTAGGGACACTTTCATTACTGCTTATATGTGGAGATGATGAGACAGTATTCATAAACTTTCCCCCTTACTTTTTATTAGATGATTGTGAACATTGAAGCTTGTTATATCTTATAGATTGGACTATCTTTCTTTTAGACGGACATACATACGCACAGCTGCCACACTCAACACAGTCTAAAAGATTATAATCTTGTTTTGCCTCTAAATAAGCATTTTTTTCTGCTAATGTTGCAAATGTACTTGGAATAAGTCCCATAGGGCAAGCCTGAACACACTTACCACATCTTATACAAGGAAATTCTATTCCTTGATTTACCTCTTTATCTATTAGTGCTAATATTCCAGATGTGCCTTTTACTACAGGAATATCTAAAGTATATTGAGCAAATCCCATCATAGGCCCACCCATAATTATTTTTTTAGCTTCAGATTTTAGCCCTCCGCAATAACTTATTGCATCTTCAAATGTTGTTCCTATTCTAAGTAGCATATTTTTAGGATTATTTATAGCTTTCCCACTAATAGTTGTTACTCTTTCTATTAAAGGTATTCCATTTACAAGAGCCTCATAAATTGCAACTACGGTTCCTACATTTTGAACAACAACTTTTACATCCGTTGGAAGCCCTCCTGATGGTACTTCTCTTTCTGTTAAAACTTTTATTAACATTTTTTCTGCACCTTGAGGATATTTAGTTGGTAATGCAACTACTTCTATATCTAAATTTTCATATATACTAATATTTTTTATAGCTTCTTTCATTTTTTCAATTGCCAATGGCTTATTATTCTCTATTCCTACATATCCCTTATTTACTTTTAACATTTTCATAGTAACTTTTATACCTTGAGCTACTTTATCTGCCCACTCAACCATCATTCTATAATCTGCTGTTAAATAAGGCTCACATTCTGCTCCATTTAATATAAATGTATCTACTGCTTTAAATTCATCTAGCGATAATTTTACATGTGTTGGAAATGTAGCTCCTCCCATACCTACTACACCTAGAGATTGTAATATTTGAGCCATTTCTTTGTGAGTCAATTCATCTACATTTCTATTAAGAGGTATTCCTTCAACCCAATCATCTTCATTATTACTTTCTATTATTATTGATAAACATTTTCCAAAAGTACCATGGTTATACTCACATATATCAACAACAGTTCCGCAAATAGATGCATGTATATTACTGGATATGTAGCCTTCATTTGCTGCTATTAATTGCCCTTTTTTTACTATATCTCCTATATGAACTACCGGACTTGCCATTGAGCCTATATGCTGTCTTAAAGGAATAACAACTTTATTAGGAATTGGAGCTCTTTCAATAATACATCCTTCAGACATAGCTTTGTTATCTTTAGGATGAACTCCCCCTATAAATGATTTAAACATTTTAACACCTCTTTTTATTTGATTTTGTTCTTTTTTTACTTAATGTATGCTTAAAATTGAATAATTGAAATGACTTATTAAGAAAGTATTTTAGTTATTGTAGGAATGTTATCTTTATCTTTCTTTGCTTTTAACTCTATAAATCTTATATATATTAGGGAAAGTATAAAAAATATGCTTCCTAAAATAATCTCATATGTTTGTATTGATTTGTGTATATAAGTAGCTATAAAATATCCTAATATAATACCTATAAAAGTTAATACTATTGGTTGTATATAAACAACATATACTGAGCTTAACATTTTATTTTTTTTAGACTCAAAAATCACCTTTTGCCCTACTTTTGCACCTAGAGGATTTTGGACATTTAAAATTAAAGAATTATTTCCTGGGCACCCTCCACAATTTTTACAATCGCTATGTCTACCTACTTTAACTTTAGCTGTATTATTTTCTATTTCAATAACATAGCCGATTTCTTGATTTTTCATAAAAATCTCCTCTTCAACAACTGTAATTTTATTAATGCTTTTTTAAATTTCTCTTTACTTTACTAAATGATATGACTTCTAAGCTTAATTTTGGTTATATTAAAGTTAATTTTTTGTAAAATTCTTCTAACAAAACTTCTTTTTATTTTATAGACTTTACATTTTTCGTTAATTTTGAAACAATATTATTTATCATTTTTTGTTGTTATTTTGTATTTTTAGTTGAGTATTTATAATGACTTTTTATATATAAATTATGAAAAACAAAAAACTTTACTATTTATAATCAGTAGCAAAGCTTTTTACTTCTATATCTAAATTTTTAATACATGATTTATTTATCCTTAAATTAACTATGTATTTAATTTTATATTTGCACTCTAGATAATTATCATTTTAACAAAATTTGTCTTTTTATTCATAGTTAATATATATAATTAAGTTAAAATTTCTTATAATTTTTAATTAATTAATAAAAATAATTAAGCGTAAAATTTTTTTGATATTATAATATTTCATATTATATTTTTAAAATTTCAACTTATAATCATTAGCATAAAAAAATAATCCTACTTATGTAGGATTATTTTATATTTCAAGTTTACTTATATTTTCTTTCATTATTTCTATAGAATTATCTAATTTTTCTTTTTCTGTATTCTCAAGAGCTAAATGTATAACCTCTCTAACACCATCTTTATTAACTATGCTCGGTACCGCTATATAAACATCATCTTGATTGTATTCACCATTTAAATATGAAGATACGGTTAATACACTATTCTCATTGTCAAGAATTGCTTTTGTAATTCTTGTTAATGCCATTCCTATACCATAATAAGTTGATTTTTTACATTCAATTATTTTGTATGCTATATTTCTAACTTCATCTTCAATTTCTTCTAAATCACTGAAATTTATTTTACTATCTTTTCTAGATGCTATTTGGTATATAGGTTGTACTCCAGAAAATGCATAACTCCATGCTACAAATTGAGAATCACCATGTTCCCCCATTACATAAGCGTTTATATCTTTGGGGTTTACATCTAACCTCTCACTTAATGCATATCTAAGTCTAGCAGAGTCTAAAGTGGTTCCTGATCCAATTACTTTTGATTTATCATATCCTGATAGCTTCCAAGCCACATAAGTCATTATATCAACAGGATTAGTTGCTATTAATAATATTCCATTAAATCCAGATTTTTTTATTTCATTTATTATGGACCTCATTATTTTAGTATTCTTATGTAATAAATCTAATCTGGTTTCACCTTCATTTTGAATTGCTCCGGCTGTTATACATATAAGATATGCATCCTTACAATCACTATAATCCCCTGCGTATATTTTCATCTTTCTAGGTGCAAAACTTAATCCATGATTTAAGTCTATAGCTTCACCCTCTGCTCTTTTTTTATCTAAATCTATTAAGACTAATTCCTCACAAGTACCTTGGTTTAGCATTGAGTATGCATAACTCATTCCCACCATACCAGTTCCTACGATTACTACTTTATTTTTTTTCATTAACTTCCCTCCTAATTTCACATTTCCCTATTATATAATAATTTCCCCAAATTTGAAATCTATAAACTAAAATAAAAAGAAAATTTTTCCCTTTATTTTTATTTTTACATTATATATATTAATATTTTTAGTATAATTAATGTTTCAGTACTAATTTTTCAAAAAATATTTGTATATTTAAATTCTAATATACAAATTTACCATTCAAATTTGTATTGTTTTCTGTTAAAATTTGAATAATAAGTGTATAATAGAAAAGTCACACTAAAAATTAGTAAACAATTTATATTTACATAGAAGGAGCAAAAAATGACAACTTTTAAAGAATTAAATTTAAGTAATAATTTAATCAACGGATTATCTAAACAAAATATAACAAGCCCAACTGAAGTTCAAGCTTTAGCTATAAACAAAATTTCTGACAATAAAGATTTATTAGTAAAAGCTCAAACAGGAAGCGGTAAAACTTTAACTTATTTATTACCGATGTTTGATAAAATAGATACTACTAAAAGGGAAACTCAAGTCTTAGTACTTGCACCCACTCATGAACTTGTAATGCAAATTGTTGAGCAAGTAAAACTATTATCTACAAATTCTAATATGGATGTTACTGCATTTTCATTAATAGGTGAAGTAAATATACAAAAGCAAATAAAAAATATAAAATCTATAAAACCTCATATAGTTGTAGGGACTTGTGGTAGAGTTTTAGATTTAATCTCTCAAAAAAAATTAAAAGCTCATAATATAAAAACAATAGTTTTAGATGAAGTTGATAGTCTGCTTAGCGGAAACAATATAAACGTAGTTAAAAGCATAATAAAAACAACTTTAAGAGATAGACAAATTTTAGGATTTTCAGCTAGTTTAAATGATTCTACTGTTGAAATATGCGAATCTATAATGAAAGAACCAGAAGTATTAAAAACTAAAGATGAATCGACTATAAATCCTAATATAAACCATATGTACTTATACGGAGATCGAAGAGAGAAATTCACTTTACTTAGAAAATCTATATCAGCTACTAATCCAAAAAGAGCTATTATATTTGTTAATGATGAAGATAGTATAGAAGTTGTAACTGATAAGTTAAATTATCATAACTACAAGGCTGTTGGTATATTTGGTAGAATGACTAAGGAAGATAGAAAAAATGCTTTAAATGCATTTAAGATAGGTAAAGCAAAAATATTAGTTTCTTCAGACTTATCTGCAAGAGGATTAGATATAGTAGATATAACTCATGTATTTAACCTTGATTTCCCTATGAGTAAAAATGAATATGTACACAGATGTGGTAGAACTGCTAGAGGTAACAGAAAAGGAGATGCTATATCTATTGTTACTAATCAAAATCTATCTACTATAAGAACTTATAAAAAAGAATTTAATATAAATATAAAACCTAAAGAACTAAAAGAGGGTAAATTAGTAGATTCTACGAATCACCAAAATAAAGCTAAGAAAAAAACTGACTTTAAAAACAAGAACTTAAAGTCTAATAATAAAAATATAATAAAAAAATAAATTTAGCCTATACATATAAAAAAGGATACTTACTTTATTCTAAGTATCCCTTTTATTTTAATTCATTTTCATGTAATTTCCTATATTTGCACTTTCATCAATTACTCCTTCTATCACACTTTCTTTGCTTGTCATTATAACTGTTACACCTGGTCCATGACCTGATTTTACACAATCACTATGAACTACAACACCTATGCTTACAGATCCTTTTAAAAATCCAACACCATAAGTATTATCGCAATCTTGTAGTAATACTATGTCTCCAAATTTAAGTTTATCAAGACCTAATCTCTTTATTTCTTCCATATCAGCAGTCATTATATCATAATCACCATCTGTTGCCGCACTTTTTGATCCAATACCTGATCCCATTAAATACGGAGGAACTTTTGCAACTACATGTACTTTTAATTTTGAATCTTCTTCTTTTATATTTAGATTTTCAAATAAATCAGGATCTATATTCATTACATGAACATTTTCAAATTCTGGTAAACTTAAGCCTTGACCATATGCTTTTATCATTATTTTATCGTCTATAGCTAACTCTTCTATGATATCTTTTTCAAAATGTATTAGTACATGGTCTATTCCTCCATGCATACCTGTAACATATCCCTTTTTGCCTTTAGCATCTCCTGAAACTATTTTAGCTTCATTTCCTATACATGAAAATGTCATTAAAGCTGCATTTTCAGAATTATTTTCATTTCTTATAGATACCCCTGGTTCTACATGATCTCCTGCCCAGTTAAATACGCTATCTCCAATTGAAACGTTATATGATATTCCACCTGTTGCTGGTAATATCATAGGTTTTCCATCATTACTTATTCTATAATTTCCCCCTACTGGATGATGTATTTTTCCTTGAACAGACCATTTTACAACCTTATCTTTATTTGTTTTTAACATAACTATACTCCTTTAACTTTAAACTATAATACAATATCTTCCTTAAAATTCATTGTATTATAGTTTATATCTATAATCAATTAATTCTATATTTTTTCTAAAATATCATATTTTAAGAATTACAATTTAATGCATAAAAAAAGTACCTACATAAATAGGTACTTAACTGGTGCCCAGAGGCGGAATCGAACCACCGACACGGGGATTTTCAGTCCCCTGCTCTACCGACTGAGCTATCTGGGCAAAATATGGCGGAGAGGGTGGGATTCGAACCCACGGTGCCGTTAAGCATCACTGGTTTTCAAGACCAGCTCCTTAAACCACTCGGACACCTCTCCGTTTATTTTTACTACGCTTTTTAATATATCATATCATTTTTAAATATGCAATACATTTTTACATTTTTTTACTTTTTAATTTAATATTTTCATATATAATAAAAAATTCGCTTCGCTCATGGCGCCAACGACTTCGTCCGTTGCTTAAAATCTCATTTTTTACGTACTATAAGTTTGTTGATATATCAATATTTGAACTACTTATCCATAGTTATAATGTAATCATAATTTCCTTATACGTAAAAAATACAACTAAGCTATATAAATCATTTTTTTATTTATACAACTTAATTGTATAATCTTCAATTGTAAAATAAATCACTATTTCCAGTATTCTGTCTCTATACCAATATCCTTTGATACAAATTTTTTACCACCTGTATCTTCATAGTGTTTTAATGTTTTTAAAATTATATTTCTTCCTACTATTAATATAGGTACGTTTGAGTATACAACCATTATGTTTACCATATCTGATATATACCATACATTACCTAACTCTAAGCCTGCTAAAACAGATAAGACTCCAAATGGAACAAATAAAACTGCACCAAGGCCTCTTATTATCATTATAAATTTATTATCCCTAGTAATACAGTTTGCTGATATTTCTGCAAATAATACAAGACCTATTAATGTTGTAAATGCAAACATAGCATAACATAATGATAAAATAGCATTTACTATATTATCTAAACCTACTCCAGGAACTAAGTGAGCTACTGATGCATTATAAACTGTTATTTTAGATTCCTTTATAACTTCCCACACCACTCCAGCATCTCCATTCCAAACACTCGCCATGACAATTAAAAATCCTGTCATTGTACAAATTATCATAGTATCTAAAAATACTCCTATTGCCTGTATAAATCCTTGCTCACATGGATGATCATTTTCAGATATAGCAGCAGCCATAGTTATTGTACCTTGACCTGCTTCATTTGACATTAGGCCTCTCTTAACACCTTGTGCTAAACACATACCAAATCCTCCACCAAATATAGCTTCTGGTGTAAATGCTCCTTTAAATACTGATACAAAAAAGTATGGTATTAATTTGAAATTTATACACACTATAACAATAACTATAGATACATAAACAATTGCCATTACTGGAACTAATTTATCAGTTACTCTAGTAACTCCTCTTATACCTCCAAATACAGTAAGAGCTACTGAAATTATTATAATTATTCCTATTGCATAATATAAAACTGATTGTCTATCATAAGTTTGACCCGTTAAATGCTCTGCTACTGCACCTAATGAAGTGTATAAATTAAATGTTTGTCCTGGTAAATTAAATAATGCATAAATTATAAATATAGTAGACAGCAGTACTCCCACCCAATATTTATTTCCAAACATCTTTCTTCCATAAAACGGAAGTCCACCTACAAATTCTTTATCTTTCTTTTCTTTAAATAGTTGAGCTAGAACAGCTTCTGAAAATGCTACAGACATTCCAAAGAATGCTGATACCCACATCCAAAATATTGCTCCTGGGCCTCCCACTGAAACTGCATATGTAACTCCTATTATATTACCTGGACCTATCCTCATTGCAGAACTTAATAAAAATGCTGCAAATGGACTTACTCCAATATCACCGGTTTTCTTTTTTATAATAGTTTTTAATCCAGTTTTAAATTTTCTCACCTGAACAAATCGAGTTTTAAAACTAAAATATATTCCTGTGCCTACTAATAATAGTATAGAAAATGCGAAATTGCCCAAAATAGGTATATCTGCATACCATTTAAAATTTGTTGGAAAATTCCACATAAAATCTGATATTGGGACTATAAATTCAAAAAATTTATTTACACTGTTTAATACCTGCTCCAAAATATCACTCCTTCATAATTAATATATAAATAGTTTATTAAACTTTTATATAAATCCATATTTATAAATAGTTTCTAGCTAAGATTTTGATATTACATTATATATTTGCATAACAGATGTAGCTACATCATCTTTTTTATTTCTAGCTTTAGTATAAGGCCTTTTTATTATTTATTCTGGCTATTATTAAATTATTGTTAAAACTTTATATATAAAGTGATTAACTTAAATATAATAATTTGTAAATATAAAAAAATCCCAAGTTCTTTTGAACTTGGGATTTTTTTATGATTAATCATTATTTCCAATATTCCGTTTCTATACCAATATCCTTTGATACAAATCTTTTACCACCTGTATCTTCATAGTGTTTTAATGTTTTTAAAATTATATTTCTTCCTACTATTAATATAGGTACGTTTGAGTATACAACCATTATGTTTACCATATCCGATATATACCATACATTACCTAACTCTAAGCCTGCTAAAACAGATAAGACTCCAAATGGAACAAATAAAACTGCACCAAGTCCTCTTATTACCATTATAAATTTATTATCCCTAGTAATACAGTTTGCTGATATTTCTGCAAATAATACAAGACCTATTAATGTTGTAAATGCAAACATAGCATAACATAATGATAAAATAGCATTTACTATATTATCTAAACCTACTCCAGGAACTAAGTGAGCTACTGATGCATTATAAACTGTTATTTTGGATTCTTTTATAACTTCCCACACAACTCCAGCATCTCCATTCCAAACGCTAGCCATAACAATTAAAAATCCTGTCATTGTACAAATTATCATAGTGTCTAAGAATACTCCTATTGCTTGTATAAATCCTTGTTCACATGGATGCTCATTTTCAGATATTGAAGCAGCCATAGTTATTGTACCTTGACCTGCTTCATTTGACATTAATCCTCTCTTAACTCCTTGTGCTAAGCACATACCAAACCCTCCACCAAATATAGCTTCTGGTGTAAATGCTCCTTTAAATACTGATACAAAGAAGTAAGGTATTAACTTGAAATTTATACCGATTATAATTATTACTATAGTTGCATATATAATTGCCATTACTGGAACTAACTTATCCGTCACTCTAGTAACTCCTCTTATACCTCCAAACACAGTAAGTGCTACCGAAATTATTATAATTACTCCTATAATATAATATAAAACAGATTGTCTATCATAAGTCTGGCCTGTTAAATTTTCTGCAACAGCTCCTAAGGAAGTGTATAAATTAAAGGTTTGTCCTGGTAAATTGAATAATGCATAAATTATAAATATAGTTGATAATAATCCCCCTACCCAATATCTATTTCCAAATATTTTCCTCCCGTAAAAAGGAAGACCTCCTACAAACTCTTTATTTTTCTTTTCTTTAAACAACTGAGCTAGTACAGCTTCTGAAAATGCTATCGACATCCCAAAAAATGCTGATACCCACATCCAAAATATTGCTCCTGGGCCTCCAACTGAAACTGCATATGTAACACCTATTATATTCCCTGGTCCTATTCTCATTGCTGAACTTAATAAAAATGCAGCAAATGGGCTCACTCCAGTATCACCTATTTTCTTTTTTAAAATAGTTTTAATCCCTGTCTTAAATCGTCTCACTTGAACAAATTTAGTTCTAAAACTAAAATATATTCCAGTCCCTACTAATAATAGTATAGAAAATGCAAAATTTCCAAGAATAGGTATCTTGGCGTACCACTCAAAATTTGTTGGAAAATTCCACATAAAATCTGATATCGGCACTATAAATTCAAAAAAATTATTTACACTGCTTAATACCTGCTCCAAAATATATCCCCCCTTGTAATCAATATAAAAAGTACAAAAAATTTTATATATTTTTATATAAGTATATGATTACAAGTGAAGTTTATGCTATTTAAAATTTTGATATCAAATTAGCCATTTCTATAGCAGACACAGCTGCATCATATCCTTTATTTCCTGCTTTAGATCCTGCTCTTTCTATTGCTTGCTCAATATTATCTGTTGTTAAAACGCCAAATATAACTGGCTTTTTATACTCTAATGATACACTTGCTATTCCTTTTGATACTTCTGCACATACATAATCATAATGAGAAGTTGAACCTTTAATAACTGCTCCTAGGCATATAACTGCATCATATTTTTCACTTGCAACCATTTTTTTAGCTACTAATGGAATTTCAAAAGCCCCTGGAACCCATATAAGCTCAATATAATCATCTTCTACTCCATGTCTTTTTAGCCCATCTCGCGCTCCTTCTATTAACTTAGATACTATAAACTCATTAAATCTAGCTGCTACAATACCTATTTTTAAATCTTTTGCTACTAAATTTCCTTCTATTATTTTCATAACTAATTCCTCCATTTATATAATTAATTTAATATGTAAACATATGAGACATTTTTTCTTGTTTTGTTTTTAGATAAAATTCACTATATTTATTAGTTTCCATCTGAATCGGAACTCTATCTACAATTTTTATTCCATACTCACTTAATCCATTAATCTTTCTTGGATTATTTGTCATTATCTTTAACTTTGTTGCTCCTAAATCTTTAAGTATTTGAGCTCCTATATCATAAGATCTCATATCATCTTTAAATCCTAACTCAATATTGGCTTGTACTGTATCCAATCCTTTATCTTGGAGTGCATATGCTTTAAGCTTATTTATTAATCCTATGCCTCTTCCTTCTTGTCTTAAATATAATAAAATTCCGCACCCTTCTTTTGCTATTTGCTTCATTGCTAAATCATACTGTTCCCCACAATCACATCTTTTAGACCCTAAAGCATCACCAGTTAGACACTCTGAGTGAACTCTTGTTAATATAATATCTTCTTTATTTATTTCTCCTTTTACTAAAGCTACATGATGTTCTCCATTTAACTTATTTACAAAACCATAAATTTTAAATTCTCCGTATTTAGTCGGCATTTTGGTTTCAACCACTCTTTCAATAAGTTTTTCTTTTTTTGTTCTATATTCTATTAAATCTGATATAGTTACTATCTTTAAATCATGCTTTTTAGCAAATTCTATAAGTTTAGGTGTTCTAGCCATAGTTCCATCTTCATTCATTATTTCACATATTACGCCTGCTGGCTTCAGTCCCGCTAACTTAGCTAAATCTACTGCTGCTTCAGTATGACCAGCTCTTTCTAATACTCCATTTGTTTTAGCTCTTAATGGAAATACATGTCCTGGTTTTTTAAAATCTTTTTTACTACTTTTGTTATCTAAAAGCTTTTTAATAGTTAAAGCTCTTTCATATGCTGAGATACCTGTATGGGTGCTGGTATAATCAACTGACACTGTAAATGCTGTTTCATGATTATCTGTATTGTCATTTACCATTTGTTTAATATCTAATTCCTGCAATCTTTCATCATTTATTGGTGTACATATAAGCCCTCTTGCATATGTCGCCATAAAATTAATAGCTTCTGGTGTAACCTTTTCAGCCGCCATCAACAAATCCCCTTCATTTTCTCTACTAGGATCATCTATTACAATAATGATTTTACCTTCTTTTATATCTTCTATTGCTTGCTCTATAGTATTAAATTCAAACATAACTAACTTCCTCTCCTATTTTATTAACATATTATTTTAATATTAAATGAATCCATTCTCCTTAAGAAAATCTTCATTTAAATTACTTTTTATGTTTTTTTTACTTAAACCTAATAGCTTCTCTACATACTTTCCAATCATATCGCATTCTATATTTACTGTATCTTTTACATTTTTTTTTAATAATGTTGTTTCACTTTTTGTATGAGGTATTACAGATACCTTAAATTTATAATCATCTACATATGCTACAGTCAAACTTATTCCATCAATTGCAATTGATCCTTTTTCTACAATATACTTTAATAAGTCTTTACTGGTTTTTATACTAACCCATATAGCATTGTCTTCTTTTATAAATGAAATTATTTCTCCTATTCCATCTATATGACCACTTACTATGTGTCCACCTAATCTGCATTCTAAACATAATGCTCTTTCCAAGTTAACCTTGCTTCCTATTTTAAGCTTACCTAGATTACTTCTTCTTAAAGTTTCTGCCATTATATCAGCTTCAAAATAATTTTCATTGATACTACTTGCAGTAAGACAAACTCCGTTTGTTGATATACTGTCTCCCAAGTTTATCTTCTCTAATATTTTGTTAGCTTCTATTGTTATTTTTGAGGATTTGACAGATTTTTTTATATCTTTTACAATTCCTATTTCTTCAATTATCCCTGTAAACAAATTAAGCCTCCTTTCCATGTATATATCCTTCAACAAGAATATCTCTATCTATCACTTTTAAAGTTATACTTGTTAAATTGTACGCATCACTTAAATATTTAACTCCTTCTCCTCCCACAGGGGTTTTTGCTAATTTACCTCCTAAAATCATCGGAGCAATATATATCTGAACTTTATCTACTATCCCTTCTTTTAGTGCTGAAAAATTTAACGTCGAACCTCCTTCTAGTAAAACACTATCAATATGTAATCTACCTAAAGCTTTCATTAATTTTTTTAAATCAACCCTATTATCTTTTTTATCTATTACTAATACATCTATTCCTTCTGATTTCAACTTTTCTACTTTTTCTTTATTTGAATTATTTGTTGTAGCTATTATAGTTTTAGAACAATTGTCCTTTAACACAATGCTATTTATTGGTATTCTCAGACTTGAGTCTACTATAATCCTTATTGGATTTTTACCTTTAATTAATCTACATGTAAGACTTGGATCATCATTTATAATAGTATCTACTCCAACCATAATAGCACTTACTTCACTTCTTAATTCATGTACCTTTTCTCTTGATTTTTGTGATGATATCCATTTTGACTCACCTGCGTATGTGGCTATTTTTCCATCTAATGACATAGCGTTTTTCATTATTACAAAAGGTTCTTTATTTAATATATATTTTAAAAATACTTCGTTCATTTTCATACATTCATCTCTTAATACATCAATTACAACTTCAATATTATTATGTATAAGCTTTTTTACTCCATTTCCTGAAACTATTGGATTTGGATCTAAATGACCTATAACTACTTTAGAAATCTTACTTTTAATTATTTCATCTACACAAGGTGGAGTATTGCCATAGTGACAACACGGTTCTAAAGTAATATACATAGTTGATCCTTTTAAGTCTTCTTTTGTACTTTTTATTGCATTTATTTCTGCGTGATTTTGCCCATACTCTTCATGATATCCTTGACCAATTATTTTTGAATTTTTTACAATAACAGCTCCAACTAGAGGGTTCGGACTTACACGCCCTTTGCCTTTTTTAGCTAAGTCTATCGCAGCTCGCATATATTTCTCATTCATTTAATCTCACCTCTTAAACAAATATTTCATAAATTATAAAAAGCCCTAAGTTTATACTCAGGGCTTTTTATAATTTTATATAGATCATCAATGTCAGTTTACATAATTTAATTATAGTTTATATTTAAAGCTTAGTTTATATCCTATAATTAAAAAAGCTCTGAAATATTTTATATTTCAGAGCTGTGTACACTAATCAAAACTAACTAAATTAGATTTATATAACTATCTTCTTCCATCCAGACTTTACTGTCGGCTTCGGAGTTTCACCGAATCATGCCAATTAAGGCTCGCGGGCTTTACCGCCGGTAGGGAATTTCACCCTGCCCTGAAGATTTATTCATTTTTCAATTTAATTGTATTCGAGTTTATATTAATTTGTCAACATTTTTTATTTTATATTTTTGTTAAATTTTCATCATATAGTCCATATCCCATGAAAGAACCTTTTGCAATCTTTATATCTGCTATGTTACAAAGATTTTTATATACTGTAGTTTTTTTTAAATTTTCTATATCTGTATTTAGTTTGCTATGTCTTGGATTTTGATTTGCAAATATAAAAAGTATTTCAATATTGCTTCCAAAATCTATATTTACATTATTATATGGATAAATAAGACCAAGTTGAGATTTAATGTTATATATTTCTTTTATCTCTCCTTTTAAGCTACTTAACTTTTCTTCACAAGTGATAAATTCATAAATCTTACTGCTATAATTAGTTATATTAAAATCCTCATATTCATTATGTTTCATACCAATTATACATAGGCTCAAGTTATTATTATTTTCTCTAGATTTGCTATTTGCTGGCCATTTTACACCAATCATATCAAACTTGTAATTTTCCTCTTTATTTAAATGGACTGTATACTCTATATCGCATATAAAATAATCACTATATTTGCCTACATTACCTGAGTTATTTTCCTTTGCAACTATATGTTTGTACTCGCGTTCTCCTCCATCTGGTTTTTTTAGTTTCATCCAAAAATCCATTTGTTGTTTAATTTTTGGTATAAATTGTATAAGTTTTCTTGTTTTTTCTAAATTATCTATATCTTCTATGCATTGTATAATTACACCCTCGCTATCATTTGAAGTTATATAATTTTTATCAAAATAAGCATTGTATAAATTTTCACTAACTTCTTTTATTTTTATTAAACTTCCACCTCTATAGTATATATTTATATAATTTTTTCTAATTTCAAATTGTAATGTAGAGTCTGCTTTCACATATTTTAATATTTTGCATAAACATCCTTCCTTTAGGTCATAAACAAATGATTCAGATATCATTTTTGCCATAAAATCACTCCTTTTAAATTGCTTTTATATAAAAATTCCCCTCCTTTTTAAAGGCAGGGGTTTTCTCTTTGTTATTAAATATATTAAAAGTTTTAGATTTTTATATTTAATTTAGTTAAACTTTAATCATAATTAAATATTCAATATTTTTATCTTTTATAAAAGATATTATAATTAAAACAATTTTATTCCTTGATATATATTTTTTAATTATTATTCTTTTAATTATTTTGTTCTTAATAAAATATACTTCCAGGTATTTATATTTTATTTATTTCATAAAATAACTTTAACACAAATTTTTATGATTTATTTACAATTTTTGTTATTATAGTTTATTTAAATCATCAAAGGAGCTGACAGCATGAAACTTATTAAAAACTTAATTTTTATATTAACTTTTATAGCTCTATCTACTTCTATATCATTTTGTAATACTGATGATATAAAATTAATACCTGTAGGTAAAGTTGTATATATATATTCTGATTTAAAATATCCTGCAGTAGAAAGTCTCTTGAGTGAACAAGCAAAAAGTTTAAACTGCAAAGACGTTATAATATCAATAGATTGCAAGTCTAAGGGAAAAGCAACTACTTTAGATGACATGCAAAACATAATGAAACTAGAAAAAGAAAAAGTCACAGTTCATATACTTAGAAAGGGCAAAGATAAATCAATAACTATGACTTCTGATGAATTAAGACTTTACCAATTATCTTGTACATCTGGTGGTGTTGGAACTATTACTGCTATTGATAAAGATGGAAATTTCGTAGGACTTTCTCACGAATTAAGTTGTGTAAAATACAATGTAGATTTTGATAAAATAAAAATTTTTGAAACAAATTTTGTTCAACAAAAAAAATCATCAAAGGATGATGTTGGATTCTTGGTAATAAGTCGGATTGGAAATTTTCTAGGAGAAATAACTTCAGTTAACAACTTTGGAGTTAAAGGACATTATAATAATTTTAAATATAATTCTAAACAAGCTCTTCCTATATCTAAGCCTAAACTAGGAAAAGCATATATATTATGTACTGATCCTATTACTAGTGAACTCAATCTTCATGAAATTGAAATAACAAAAGTTGAGAATGAATTATCTAGAATCAAAATAGTTGATGACTCATTAATAAAATTTAGAGGTGGGATCGTTAAAGGAATGAGTGGCTCTCCAGTTATACAAGATAATAAAATAATTGGTGGAGTTCGCTCAACTAAAATATCAAATCCTAAAGAGGGACATATTACAAATATAGATAGGATGCTTGGCATTGTTTTAAATTAGTTACTCAAAACTAGCTTACATCAAAAAGGAAGAAATATGAAATTTCTTCCTTTTTATTTTTAAGTTATATAAATAATTACAAATATTAGTATTCAAATTTATAAATTAAAAACATCTCTTGACTATCTTTACCGTATAAATTACTTATTGGTATTTCTTTATGTAATATAAATGGAGTTTCATTTTCTAAGTAATATATGTAATCATCTGATGGATAGTATAAAATCAAGTCTACAAATTTATTATATTCATAAGCTGAGATTATAATATTATCAATAATTTTTCTAAATATCTGAACTGAAAATGGATTAAAAAAGTAAAACTTATTTTCCAACGGTTTTATTTCATAATCTTGCGCAAAACAGCATTCAAAATTTATTTTATTGCTACTTTTTTTATGTATCTTCAAATAGCTTTCTTTATTTAGTAGACACTCTTTATAATATTTATCATCCATTTCTATTCCTATTACAGTTGAATTAAAATGGTAATTTATATAAAAATTAAGTCTACCTTTTCCACATCCAAAATCAACTACATAATCATTTGTACTTAAACTATATTCTTTAAATAAATCTTCTAGAGCTTTATATAAAGTTGCTTGATATGGATGATAATGATTTATTTTATCACTCCACAACTCTTCTCCAGTTGTTTTTATATTTAATAATTTCTCATATGACACTTCTTGCATGTTTATTCCTTCCTTTTATTGCTAATTTATTATGTCGGTAACATCTCCATTATTTATATTAACATGAAACCATCCTGTAGTAGCCGTATGACTTTCACCTTCATTTTCTATAATTTCATATGCGTGTACTAAATAATAATTACCATCAATGCTATCTACATCTATTATAGGCGGAATATATCCACCCGTTTTATTTAAATATTCTTTCACATTTTTTATTGCTTGCTTCTCAGTTATAGTTTTATCATCATTATTAATCATCAAAGCTTCAACATTATCATTATTTTTTTCTTTATTATTATAAGATATATTAGCATTTACACATATAATAAATAAAATTCCAAACAATATAGAACTTATTAGTATTAATTTTTTTGAATTCATGGTAGACCCCTCCGTAATTTTTCATTAATACTATTTTTTTCCTTATACTGTTTATTTATACACTAAATTTATTTAATCTTTATTTAGATATTACTATTTTAACAGATTTAATTTTATATAATATATATATTTTTTCAATATTTTTATTTAACTAGATAAAACCATATTTATATTTTATAATTAAAATCTCCTATAACATTAGATAATGCTATAGGAGATCTAATACTATTTTTCATACCATTTTGAAATAACTTTTATGCTTTCCTTTGATGGATAAAAGTTTTTATCTTTACCTTTTTGTCCAACAGCAAACACCGAAAATCCATTTATAAAATCTTCATCTTCAAATACTATTTTATAAGCTTCAAAGCACCTTGTTTGCTCTTTATTGTTTACTATATCTGACACTAAACTGTCCCAAGGATGAGTTGCTGCATAGCTTCGTCTTGGAAATCCTAACTCGCCTAAAAATATAGGTTTTTGATATTTTTCATAAAAATTATGAATTTCTTTTACTATATTTTGTTGTCGATTATAAATTCTAGTCGATTTTAAACAATTTACCAATTCATCAACAGTATTTTCACTTTTCTCGCTTAATTCAAAGTATGCTCCAATAGATATAAAATCCACCTTGGAAAATAGTTTATTATTTAGTTTATTATTGTATCTATTTATACTTTCTTTATCCCATTTAGCAGTATACCACCATGCTGTTTTATAGGTAACTAATCCATTAAATTTTGATTTAACAAAATCTATTATTTCACACCACTCGTCTTCATAAACTTCTAGTTTACTCATATTTGAAGATACTACCATAATATCTATTTTATAGGGATTGGCTACATCTTCTATTAAACAATTTAAAATATTTTTCCAATCTAAAAAAAATTTATCTTTATCTAAAGGATTATATTCTGTTTCATAATCACTTCCATTGTTTATCCAAGGATAAGGCTCTAATACTATTTTTATTTTTTTATCTTCAAGCTTTTTTATTAATTTTATAGCTTTCTCTTTACTATATTCATCTATTATAATATCATTCGAGGTTAAACTTGGTATATTTATCACCACTGGAACATTAACTGTATTTACATTTAATTTTTTTATATCAATTAAAACTTGTTTAATTTCATAGTCTGTCGATAAATTAACAGATTTTATCTTCTCCTGAGAATGTTTTTCATTTAAATTTAACTTACTTATAGTAAATATCCCTAAAAGCAGTACTATTATTATAATTATTATTTTTTTATTCATTAGTACTCCTTTCTTCAATTTATTTTCTGTATTTTAATACTAAAAATGCTATAGATGTTATTAATGTTATAAATAAAAATATTGCTACTAATATAAATATTTTTGCTTCGCTACTTAAAGTTTTATGTGTATTTATACTTTCTTTAGTGTTTGGACTACTTTCTTTATAGCTTAAATCTTTTATATATCCATTTCTATCTATAATAACTGTATCCCCTTTAAGTTCTTTTGTAAGTCTTAGGTCACTTAAGTAAACTCTAACTAGGCTTAAATCTTTGGGATTTGTTGAAGATACAACCATAGTAGCCTTAGCCCTTTCATATGGCGATTCTATTAATTGTATTGATGCAATCTCTGATGCATATTTACCTACAAATTTTATATTATCATCTGATTCAAATCCACTGTAATCACTTTTAAATTTAAGATTTAAATTTTTATTTATGTCTTTTATTAGTTGATTATTTTTAGGTGTTCCAATTATAATTAAATTGCTTTTTTTATCTTCATTTTTTATTTCACTACTCTTTAAAACTGTGAAGTCTCCACTATTAATATTAACATCTCTACCTATATAGCTTATTATATTTGATATATTTGTTAAATCCTCTGAACTTGAGCTATCTGGTATTATAACTTTTAAGTCATCAAACTTATCATTATTTACAAAAGGATTTGGATAATTTTTAAAGTTTAAATTTTTATTATCTGCATATAAAAAATCTATAAAAGAATCATTTGATATATATGCCCAAGGATTATCTGTTTCTCTTGTTACACATGCTAAATCTAATAGTTCTAAGTTGAACACAACCTTAATTTGATAATAATTATAGTTGAAAATTTCCTTTGGAAGCTTTAACTCGATAGTGTCATTGTTACTTTTTTCTTTAGATAATTTCTTACTTCCTATTGGAATTTCATTTATATAAACAGTTGCTAAGCTTCTTTCAAAGTCTAAATTTTGTGCATATCTGATATTAAATTTAACTTTTGAACCATCTGTTACTATCTTGTTTTTTGGTATCTTTATATCTATTATTGTTTCTTGAGAAAAAGGTCCTTTTTCAATTATATTGTCATACCCTAAATCTTTTAAATAAACTCTATTAGAACTTAGTTTTTTATTTAAATCATCTACATCTGTATTCTCATTAATTATCATACTTTCAGTATTTAAATTTTTAATTAATTCATCACTGCTAATCAACCTACTTGCATTTTCTAGTAATCCATCTTTATTAGATATTATAATTATCATTTTCTTCTCTTTATTAAATATTGAATTGGCCTGTTTTATAATACAATTTTCATTTAACTTATTTTTTTCATCTTCTGTTAATAGATTTAATATTTCTTTTGAAGTATTATTTTCTTTTCCTATATAAATTATATTGTCATTTTTATTTTTAAAATCTGAGTATAAATTAAAATCAAATTTAAATGATTCATTTTTTAAGTTTTTACCAATATCAGAACTTAAAATCATACCTGATGTAAGTTCTGATGATGAGTAACTATCTGGTATTAATATTGTAGTATTTAACCTTGATCCATTATCTAAATTCATATATAAGTTATTATATTCACTTATTTGATTTGAAGCCTCTTTGTAATTATAATCAACACTGATATTTGACTCTTTATGTATAACTAACCAATTAGCTGTGTTTGAATCATCTCTACATACCATATCAGATATTGTTTTATAAGCTTTAATTTTTATTTCATTAAATCCTTCTTTAATTAAATCTTTAGGAATTTCAATAGCTGTTTCTTTTTTATATTCCTTTTTACCATCTAGTCTTTGAGAATGAATAGGTGTATCATTTATAAGTACTGTTATTGTTGAATAATCTATATCTAACAATTCACTTTTAGTAAATACTAAATTTAGTTTTGCATTTTCAACATTCCAGTTCTTTGATATGTTAAAAAACTTTCCTGTCGTACTTATAACTCCACTCATTTTTATATCATTTTCAAAACTATAATTTTTAACGTTTTTTTCATCTGCAAAAGAAGTCATACTACTCGTAATCGTTATTAGTATTGATAGTATTATAGTTATTAATCTCATATTATCTTCTCCCTAAAATCGTTCTGTTTTATACCATTTTGCTTCTCTTTTATGTATTGCATCTGAAAAATACCCAAACATTCCTTTTAGTGCCACAATTAACCACATTTGAGAATACGTAAAATACATAAGTGCAACAAGTAATATATTCTGTAAATCACCTTCTCCTTTTTCCATACTTAATGTAATGCTTACTTGTAGTATGAATAAAATATAAGATAATATCCAAATAACTAAAAAGTTAAATGGTATGTTTATTTCAACTATATTAAATAAGCTTAAAACAAATATTATATCTGATATTACTACTGATGTTAAAAATAAAAAATATACTGAGAAAAAATATAAAATATCAAATAAAACTCTATTTTGTTTTCCCTTAAATATATTTGTTATATATTTTACTAGTACATATATATTTCCCTTAACCCATCTTGTTCTTTGTTTTATCCAAACATTTATTGTTTCAGGTTCTTGCTCCCAAGTAACTGATTGCGGAATATATGTTATTCTCTGTCCTATTTTATAAATTCTAAAACTTATCTCGGTATCTTCTGCAATGGCTTTTGTATCCCATCCCCCTAATTTTTCAATTGTCGTTCTTCTAAGTACAAAATTAGTTCCGGGTATTGTGCAAAGGCCTAAAATCTGTCTTCTTCCAGCCTGAGCAATCCATTGAAAACTAAGAGTTTCTATATTTATAAATTTAGTTAATATATTTTTATACTTATTTCTAGTTCTAAACTTTCCTATTACTGCTCCTAAGCTATCATCTCTTACTATTGTTTGTATAAGATATCTTAAAGCTGTTTTTTGAGGAGTATTATCTGCATCATATATTGCAATAAATTCTCCTTTAGCTGATTGGTATCCAATATTTAAAGCATTAGATTTTCCTTTTCCTCCAGTTATATTATCTGTATTTATTATTGTAAAATTATATTTGGGATATCTAATTTTAATACTTTGTAAGATGTCTTTTGAATCATCCGAGGAATTATCATTTATAACTATAAGCTCCATTTTATCGATAGGATAGTCAAGTAATAGAAGAGACTCTACAGTTTTTCCTATAACTTTTCCTTCATTATGTGCTGGTACTAATATAGACACAAATGGGTAATATTCTAACTTTTCATCTTTAAAATTTAAATTTTTTAAATAATATACATATCCGCCTATAGCTAAGATTATATTTATAAGCAATATAGCCCATATTGAAACTAAAGAAAATAGGAAAAAATAATCCACTATTTTTAAATTTTCCATTTTTATCTCCTTGTAAATTTATTAGTGTTGATTTTTCTAAACACTATAAAAATTATGAAAAATATTACTAACACAAAAGACACAAATCCTATTATCATATCATTTATGTTTTTTATTGTAATTTCAAAGTTTGATTTCTTACTTTCTTTAGAAATAGACTTTGACTTATCATAATTTAAATATATATTTCCATTTTTAGACTTTATACTTATATCTTCTATTTTCACATAATTACTCTTAAATCTTAAATCTATAAATTCTATATTATTATCTTTTATATATTGTATTATTTCATCTAAATTATTAATTTTTACATTAGGTGAAATTGATAAACCTGCGCTGTATCCTCTAACTACAGATAATTTATCTAAATTTTCTTTTACCCTTTCTGTAGAAAATTCATCTTCACTATTTAAAATACCTAAATTTTCAGGTAAAAAAGTGTTGAACAAATCACTTTTATTTATCTTGTAAGGAAAAGAGCTTATAAAATAATTATCATTATTATTTTGGAAGTATCCTATAAATGTAGAAAAATATTTTTTTATTTCTATATATCCTTTGTTATCCATTGCACCACTAGGCGCTTCAAATGCTAGCGGATATATATTATTTTCTATACATATTCTTAATCCACGTAAAACTCTATCTTTTATATAGGATTTAATATCATTAGTTATTGGACTATCACTTTTTATATCCCAAAATTCATATTCATTATTTTGTTTGTCCTCTTTATATTTTGAATATCCATTTAAGACTACTACTCCACCTTGTTCTTGTATTTTCTGTAATACTTCTATAAATTCTAAATTTAAACCCTCTGTATTTTTATTTTTGCTATTTGTATAAGTTGGAGTCAGTGAAATTAAAAATGGAACTGACTGTGAATACAAATAGTTACTTATTTCACTTAGCGCTTTTATATCTGTATTTGGATTAACATTATTTATTTTTATAAAGATCTCATTATTTTTATTATTTTTAACTTCAAAAAAATCATTCAAAGAATCTTCAAATACAAAATTTTCGCCTAAATTATATTGTGATATATAATACAAGTTTTTTTCTCTTATTATATAAGGATATTCATTGTAACCATCCCCCATAGTTGAAAGTATTTCAGTACCTTTAGATGTACTCAATATGTTAAATTCATTTTTAGATTGTAATATCATTTTTTTATTTTTGTAAAATATAGCATTTATGTTTTCAATTTTTCCTTTATAGGATATAGAGTACTTTTTATTTTGTTCTAGTATGTTTTCTATTTTATTTCCTATCCAATATATATTTTTATCATAAATAGATATATCATATAAAAAATCTTCATTTGATATGTCATTTTTTATATTTATAACAAAAACAGAATCAAAATTATTTATATATTCTTTTTTATAATCTTCTAAGTTTATTTTTTCAACGCCTTCATTAAATACATATAAAAGTTCTTTCAAATGATTTACTTTATTTTCATTACTTGAAAAAGTTTTTTCATTTTCATATACTATTAAGGATTTTTTATTTGTGTTTGCATATGTAAAATAAGGTACATTAAAAAGAAATACTGCTATTATAAATATACTTACATAAAATTTCTTATACATCATATTGTAGTTCCTCTTCTGTAAGATATTTAAATTCCATAGATGTGTTTATTTCTTCTTTATACTGAAGTATAGCTATTTTTGTATCTATATTCACATATTTTTTTTCTTCATTTAACTTTAAATTTAAATTGTCTATTCCTGATTTGATTCTATCTTTTACAACTTGAGCTCCACTTATATCTGTAGTTGGCATTATTATTGCTAATGTATCATTTTCTATAGTATATCTTTCATCTTCGCTTCTAGTAGATTTTATAATAACATCACTTATTTCTTTAATTAATTTATTAGCTCTATTTTCTCCAACTATTTTTTTAATTTCTTTATAATATGGAAGCTTTATTAACATTAATGTGCATGGAGTTTTATGTCGTCTAGACTTACTAATCTCTCTATCTAAGTGCATATAAAATAATTTTATATTTCCAAGTCCAGTTTGCTCATCTATTGTCACTAAATCTTTATAACTTTCTCTTAAATTCATATTTATTTCTTGAAGTTTAACTATATGACGTTGCAATTTACCTGCTGTAAAAGTTACTATAGGTATTGATATCATCCATATATAGGATATAGTTTGAATATCTACATTTTTAATTAAATTGTTATAAAATATATAACTTCCATATATAAATGTAGCTATTGAACTTAATATAAGACCTACTATTAACCCTCCAGTATAAGTTATAATAACAGTAAAAAAAGTTATACATAACATTATAAAATCCAAAATATTTCTAGATTCACTTATATGTAGCATAAAGATTATTACAATAATAAATAGCTCTAGCATTAGTCCTAACACATACGCATCAATTTTTCTCGAGTTTTTATCCATTCATTTCACCTCAACTATTATATCAATTTTGACCACCAAATAATGAAGAACGCTTAAAACATAACATATCTGTCGTTTTTTTGTCAAAACTTGCGAACGTCATTTAATTTTATATTTTTTATCGATTAGAATTATGTTGTGAATATTTATATTTGCTTATTCTAATTAATACCATTATACATACATATTTAAAAATAAATTATTAAAATTACATTAATTAATTTATTTTTACATAATGCAGTTATTATATTATTGAGCTACTATTATGATAGTTCTCTGTTTATTATTTTTTATATTCGAAAATTTTTAGGAGGTTAACTACTATGAGACCTATGTATTTAGCTGTGATTCAAATGAACACTACTGAAGACAAACTTACTAACTTAAAAACTGCTACTAAATTTATAAATAAAGCATGTGAACAAAAAATTGATATGGTCATTCTTCCAGAAATGTTTAATTGTCCTTATAGTACATCTAATTTTCCAATTTATGCTGAACCTGAAAATGGTGATACATACAATTACCTTTCTGGTCTTGCCAAAAAACATAAAGTATATATAGTTGGAGGATCTATTCCTGAAAAAGATTTTAATGGTAATATATATAATACCTCTTATGTATTTGATAGAAAAGGTAAACAAATAGCAAAACATAGAAAAGTTCATTTGTTTGATGTACAAATTGAAGGTGGCCAATACTTTAAAGAATCAGACACTCTAAATGCAGGAAATAATGTTACTACATTTAATACTGAATTTGCTACATTCGGTCTTGCTATTTGCTATGATTTTAGATTCCCAGAACTTTCTCGTATGATGGTTAACAATGGTGCTAAGGCTATAATAGTTCCAGCCTCATTTAATCTAACTACAGGACCTGCTCATTGGGAAATTTTATTTAAGTCAAGAGCTATCGATAATCAAGTATATACTATAGGATGTTCTAGTAGTCGTGATTGCTCCGCTTCATATATTTCATATGGTAACTCTATAGCTGTATCACCGTGGGGAGAAATTATAAATAGAATGGATGAAAAAGAAGGGTATTTTATATGCAAATTA
This sequence comes from Romboutsia lituseburensis, assembly GCF_024723825.1. Classification (NCBI taxonomy): domain Bacteria; kingdom Bacillati; phylum Bacillota; class Clostridia; order Peptostreptococcales; family Peptostreptococcaceae; genus Romboutsia; species Romboutsia lituseburensis. The sequence goes on along the minus strand of NZ_JANQBQ010000001.1, from coordinate 336,760 downwards.
GATTTTTCTTATGTTGATAAAATAAGAAATGAACTTCCTCTTCTTAGTCACAGAAGGCTAGATTTATATAACCAAAATACTTAAAATTAAACAGTTAATATGTAACATTTTCGTAACCTAAAGTAACAAGTACGTAACTACTATATTGTTCTTTTCTATGATAATATTTAAGTATAGAAATAATAAATAAAATGCAATTATAAATATACATATTATCTAAGAAAAGTGAGGTTATTACTATGAAAAAGACAGCTTTAATATTATCAATACTAATCGGAGGATTAGCTTTTATAACACCTCTAGAAAAAGTAGTATTTGCACAAGAAAAAAATACTAAAAAAATAGAACAAGCAATAAACTTAACTCAAAATGATGCTAAAAAACTTTTAATAGACTTTAATAATAAAGTAGATTACATATACCAAGGAACTCATAACGATTTTAAATACTTACAAGAAAAAGGATTAAAAGGATTTGTATTTTTACCTGATGTAGAAACAGATATAGGATACTTTGTTGATGAAAATACATCTCATATATATGCATTCCATCCAAGTGGATACTTAGAATTAGAAAAGTAATATTTAAATAAAAAAGCCTAGAAATAAATTTTAAAATTAATAATTTATTTCTAGGCTTTATATGTATTTATTAAAATGCAATAAATATTATAATATGAAATTGATCAATGATATTATATATTTTGATACATATGATTTTTCATCAGTTGTATATATAAGATATTTTTTTAATTCATTCCATTTATCTTCATCATCAATATTTTTGTTATTTATCTTTTCTAACTCATCTATAATATTTATTAACTCATATTTCTTTTCTTTTAATATTTTACTATTATTTCGTATATTGTCTCTAGCATCATTAAATGTATTTATAGATATTTCTTTATTATAATTTTCTAAAACTTCTTCTTTATACTTAATTATATTTTCTTTTAAATCTATTAAGTCATTTTTAGTATATGACCAGACTTTATTATTCTCTGTAGAAATTGTATTAATTTTATCTTTATACTTATCAATTAACTCTTCTAGTGCTATAACTATTTCTAGATAACTATTTTCTATTAATACATCTTCGCATCTTTTAATGTCTTTATTTATATCTAGTATTTGATTATCCAATTTATTACCTCTTTCTTATTTCTAATTATTAATATATTTTACTATATATTATAAAATATATTAATAACTTATTTAAATAATAAAAACTATAGTCTTACAAGACTATAGTTTTTATTATTCATTAAGTTCACTTATATACTTAGCTAATTCATTTACTGCTAATTGCTCGTCTTCACCTTCTGCTTGAATTATTATAGTTTCCCCTTTACACACACCTAGACTAAATAATCCTAGTATACTCTTTGCACTTACTTGAGCACTTCCTTTTATTATTGTTATATTTGATTTATATTTTGAAGCTTTTCTTATAAGCATAGTAGCAGGTCTAGCGTGTAATCCAGATTCATTAACTATTGTTACTTCTTGTTTAACCATACTCAACATCTCCTTAAGACTATTATAATTATACAATATCTGAAAACGTTTTTATAGTCAATGAATTTATTATATTTTTTATATTACTTTTTTATTGTATTTTTTAAATGTACATTTTTATTATATTTTTCATAAATTGTTGTATACAGTTATAAACAATGCTATTCTATTAAAATAGCTATAAATTTCAAATAAAAAAGGGGGACTTTCATGACCAAAGATATGACTCATGGTAATCCAGTCAAACTGATTTTGTATTTTTCAATTCCACTTCTAATCGGGAACATATTTCAACAGTTTTATAGTATGGTTGATACCATAATAGTTGGGAGATTTTTAGGTGTAAAAGCACTTGCAGCCGTTGGTTCAACTGGATCTTTAACATTTTTAATCATAGGATTTGTTTTAGGATTAACTTCAGGCTTTTCTGTTTTAGTATCTCAAAGATTTGGAGCTAATGATGATGAAGGATTAAAAAAAGCAGTAGCTAGTGCTACTTTATTATCTATTATGATGGCAATTATAATAACTATTATAAGTTTATTTGCAGCAAAACCACTGCTTCACATAATGAATACTCCAGATGACATTATCGAAAGTGCTTATTCTTATATTTTCGTAATCTTCGCTGGAACCTTCGCTACATTTTTCTATAATATGATTTCAAGCATATTACGTGCTTTAGGTGATAGTAAAACACCTTTGTACTTCTTAATTGTGGCTTCTTTATTAAATATAGCACTAGATTTAGTATTTATCGTTAATTTTTCAATGGGTGTTGCAGGTGCAGCTTATGCCACTGTAATATCGCAAGGAGTATCAGGTTTATTATGTTTTATTTATATATCAAAAAAATTACCTATATTAAAGTTAGAAAAAAAACATTTTAAAGTTGAAGCTGAGTACATTAGTCAACATCTAAAAATAGCAATTCCTATGGCTTTACAATTTTCTATAACGGCAGTTGGAGCTGTTATTTTACAAAGCGCAGTTAATGCTTTTGGTTCAATAGTGGTCGCTGCTCATACAGCTGCTTCTAAAGTTGAACAACTTGCTATGCAACCAAGTGTTACATTCGGTGTTACTATGGCTACTTATTGCGCTCAAAACCTAGGTTCCGGCAATATTGATCGTATAAGGGAAGGTGTAAAAAAATGTACTATAATTAATATTATAATAGGCTTAGTAGGTGGAGTTATGCTAATTTTCTTCGGTGAACATTTTATAAAACTGTTTGTATCAGGTTCTGATCCAAATGTTATCTCTTATGCTAAGCAGTATTTATTTATTGTTGCATTCTTCTTTATACCACTTAGTTTAATATTTATATATAGAAATGCTTTGCAAGGTATGGGACACACTTTTATGCCTATGATGGCTGGTGTCGGAGAATTATTAGCAAGAACTATAGTTTCATTTACATTACCTAGTTTAATTGGATATGCAGGAATTTGCTTAGCAGGTCCTATGGCTTGGCTAGCTGCATCAATTCCTTTAATAATAGATTACTTAAAGAAAATGAATGATATGTCTCATCTTCCTGAGTATAGTTCTATATAATCATTTAGTAACATAGCACAAATAGAAAAAGACTATTTTCAATCTAAATTTAGATTAAAAATAGTCTTTTTCTATTTATTCATATTATTCACTTGTTCCTTTTTAACATTTTCAAGGTCTGCTAAAAATGCTTCTGCTTGATTATAATCTATATATAATAAGCAAGATATATCATCAGTTTTTTCACTTATTCTAGTTGCTACCCTTACATGATCTTCTAAATGTTTAGTGTCAAACTTATATATTAAATCTAAATGTTTTAATTCTCCATCCATGATAATATTTATATCATTTTGATGAATATATAACTCTACATTTCTTTCAGTTTCACTCATTGATATATTATTGAATTTAGTATATTTAAATGAATGACCATTGTAGTCAAATCTATTACTTTCTTTTAACTTTTCAAGTATAAGCTTAGCATCCTCTATTTTTTCTAAAAACTCATCTTCTTCATAAAAGTAATATTTAGAAAAATAATCTAATGTATATTTTCCCATAAATACCTCCTAAATATGTATTCAAATTTAGTATTTACAATAAGTAATATATATATTTACTTAATATAAAATCATCACATAAAAAAACGATTTGAAATAATATATTTCAAATCGTTTTTTTATTATGCTAATTCTAATGCAACTTCCATAATCTTAGTAAATGCTGTTTGTCTTTCTAATGCAGTTGTAACAACCCCTTCAAATGGTAAATCTAATATTGTCAATTTATTAACTTGGCTTAGAGACAGAGTTTGGCCTTATGAAAGTAGTTTTGACTATGAATACTCTTTAGTTTCATCTACTGCATGTTGTGTAGAATTAATAAGATCTGGGGTAACTACGTTCTTAGAGTAAGGTGGTCAATATGTTGATGCTATGGTTGAAGCAGTTGATAAAACAGGTATAAGAGCCTGCCTTGCTAAATCAACTATGGTAAAGTATCTCATAACCCTGCAGCTGCAATGAAGGTTGTTTTAGGGTTTACTTCAATACCAGAGATGCTTGATAAAGTAATACCTGTATCTATAGGTACAGATAGTGCACCTTCAAATAATAGAATGGATATGATGAGAGATATGTACTTAACATCATTAATACACAAAGGAAGAACACTAAAGTAAATGGTTAATGAAAGAAAAAGAAATAGTTGTTCTTGATGGAGTTGAATTGTTAGAAAAAGTTAAATCTCAAGATGAAATAATAAGAAGAAAAGCTAATATAAATTTAACTTCAAATTTTAATATAATAAAATAAAATTTAATGATATAATAAAGAAGAAGTATATTTTAATGTTAAATACATTTTAATATACTTCTTTTTAATTATTCTTGATAAAGAAAATTTATAATAAATATGTTATTATAGAAACAGTAATTATTTACTTCATCTACACTGGAGGATTAATATGAACGATAAGTATATTATTTATTTTATTAGTAGAACTAAGGCTAGTATGATAAAATTTATAGAAAATAAATTAAAAGAAAATAAGTTAAATGATTTGATACCTACGCACGGTAATATATTAACTGCTCTTTATGAAAGTGAAAAAAGCTTAACTATGAAAGAAATAGCAAAAAAAATTGGAAAAGACAAATCTACAGTTACTTCTTTAGTAAATAAGCTTACAGATTTAGGATATGTTAAAAAACAAAAATGCGAAAAAGACAAGAGAGTAACATATATCGTTTTAACAAATAAAGCTAGAGAAATCGAAGATACTTTTAACTTTATTTCTTCTCAAGTTAAAGAAACTGCATATAGTAATTTTACAGATGAAGAAAAAAAAGAATTTCTTAGACTTTTAAGAAAACTTAGTACTAACTTTAAAAATGCAAACAACTAATCTATTTAAATTTTTATAAAAAATAAAAAAGCTATCTATTATTTTAGATAGCTTTTTATTGTATATTTAAAGTTTTAATTATTAATTAGTCTATAAACGTTACAACATCTTCTAATGGTTTACGAGGTGGTTGAGCTGGAGTGTTATCTTGTGCTACACCTAATGATATCATAGACATTAACTCATAACCTTCTTTTTCAAATCCTATTAGTTTTTCTATTTCTGTCTTAGCATGAGTAGGTCCTGTCATATAACAAGTTCCATACCCCATCTCAGTTGCTGCTAATAAGAAGTTTTCAACAGCTGATCCTATTCCTTGTGCAGCAGATTGAGGTGACACTAAAACATCAAGCACTTCTTGAGGTGCATTGTTTTGCTTTAATATTTTGTACTCTATCATTTTATATTCACAAGAATACACTAAAACTACTACTGGAGCATCTTTAAAGCATGTATAATAGTTTATTACACTCATATGTCTTTTGAAATCTTTTTCATCTTTTGCAAGTTGTCCTATTTTTTCATGGCTTTTAGCTACTATATCTGCCATTTCATTTATTATATCTTTGTTTTGAAGTACAACAAAGTGCCAGTTTTGCTGATGTTTTGGAGATGGTGCATAAGTTGCTGCATTTAATAATTCAACTATATCCTCTTTTGGTATTTTAGTATCTTTGAATTGTCTTACACTTTTACGGTTGTATATGAAATCTAAATTTGCCATTATGTAATTCTCCTTTTGTTAAATTAGTTTGTCTTCAAACTAATTATATTAAAAAAATAGTTTTATGTCAAACTATTTTATTCAGAACATTATCTTGTCAAATTTTATAAAATAAAAGTACTTCTTGAAATTTTAAGAAGTACTTTTATTTTATCATTTATTTTCATTTATAAACAGATTTATTTCATCTATTGTAGCATATGAACTTATAGCCCCTTTTTTAGTTGTGCTATAAGCAGCATAATAATTTGCAAATATTAAATAATCTTTAATAGTCTGAAATTCCAGTTCACTTAAAGAGTTGACATCTACATTGTCTTTTAATAGTTTATATAAAAATGCACCTATAAAAGAATCTCCTGCTCCTGTTATATCTATAGCATTTACTTTGTTTCCATTTATAGTAACAAAGTTATTTTTAGTATAAGCTGTAACACATTTGCTTCCTTTTGTGAATAAAACCATAGATACATTTCCTCTAAATAAAACTTCTTGAGCTATTTTTTTATAGTCCAACTCTCAATCTCCTTTCAATATTTATGTAATCGATTATATATGGTATCGATTCCTTATGTCGCATTTATTATATAATAGGTTTTATTCTTTGTAAACATTTTCATAAAATTTATTTTAGTTATATTATTTCTATTTTGTTTATTATTTATATAATTTGATTAGTCATAAAAAAAGTATACTAATTTACTGTATACTTTCTCTTTCTTTTAATTTATATCCTAATTTTATGTTCTTTATTTCTTTATCTTTATTTTGTAATTTACTTATAATTAATTTTGCTGCTTCTATTCCGCTAGTTTTATAATGATAATGTATAGTTGTAAGTTTTGGGCTAACCACTTTAGATACTCTAGAGTCCCCCTATTGATATCATGGCTATATCTTTTGGTATATTAATATTATTTTCTTTAAGATACTCCATAGCTCCTATTGCTATACTATCAGTTGCACAGAATATTTAATCTAGATGCTTATTATTTTGAATTAATACTTTACACCCTTCATATCCTGATTTTTTTGAAAACTCACCTATTTGAATTCGCTCTTTTTCTACTTCATAATTATAATTTTTTAATGCTTTTAAGTAGCCATTTTTTCTTTCTTTACCAACAGCTATATCTTTTTCACTTACTCCTATATATCCTATATTTTTTTTATTATTTTTTATAAGGTATGTAACTGCACTGTATGCTGCTCCAAAATCATCATGATATATGCATAAGTAATTTTCTACACTTTGACCTACTATAACTATAGGTCTTTTTATTTTTTTCATTATCTCTAAATGATTTTTCGTTATTACAGTTGCAACAAATATAATCCCATAAACTTCATTGTTTTTAAATATATTTAAGTATTCTATTTCTTTTTCTATATCTAAGTCAGTGTTGCCTAAAAGTACATTATATCCATGTTTTCCTATTTCACTACTTATACCATCTACAACTCTACTTATAGTCTCTGAGCTTATCTTCGGAAGAATTACTCCTATTAAATTAGTTTTCTTAGTTCTTAATGTCTGTGCATATGAAGATGGTACATATCCTGTTTCATCTATAATTTTTTGTATTTTTAATCTATTAGCTTCACTTACATATCCATCATTTAAAAATCTAGATACAGTTGTTCTTGAAACACCTGCTAGCTCTGCGATTTTACTTATGTTCATTATATCCTCCTAATTACTTTATCTATTGATATTTTATTATAAATTTATCGTATTGTTAAGGGTGTATTTTTATATTTGACTAACTATCATACTTTCGAAACTTAAAAAGGAGATATTTTTATATATCTCCTTTTTTCTTGTGTTCATTTTTATTTGTTAAAATAATTTTTTACAGTTAAATATAGTGTTTTACTATATTTACTAGGTCGTCAAAAGTTAACTTTATCATTAGGGGTGATGTTGTTAACATCACTGTAGAGATGCTTGCTACAAAAAAATCATATAAATCAAGGGACATAATCTCATCTCCTAATAATGCAGTTTTTATATTATATTACTTAAAACTAAATTTAATAAATATTATTTGAAATTTATAGAAATACTAAAAGTGTTGTAATAATTATTTTACTATTTTATAGAAGATATTATTTCAATATTTTATTTTGTTTTTAATCATTAAAAGTAAATAAAGGAGGCATTTATATGAGTGACAAAAAGTTGCCTAAAGAAGCTTATGGTGGTGTATCCGGTAAAGATTATGTACCATATATCACTGATAAGTCTCACAAAGGTGCAAACGTAGCTGTATTGATTATAGGTATTTTCCTTGCAACAATATTTGCTGCTTCTACCGCTTATTCTGGTATGAAATCCGGACTTACTGTTGCAGCTGGTATTCCAGGGGCTATAATTGGTTCTATGTTTGTCGGAGTATTTGCCAAAGAAAAAGGTATACTGGGTAAAAATATATTACAAGGTATGTCAAGTGGTGGAGAATCCATTGCAAGTGGTATGATTTATGTATTACCTGCAATAATTTTAATCGGTAGCCAAATTACATTTTTCGAAGGTGTAGTTATAGGTGTTGGTGGAGTTTTATTTGGTATAGGGTGCTGTTCTTTAGTTTACAACTATTTAATTGTTGAAGAGCATGGTAAGCTTATGTATCCAGAATCTATGGCTATTTCAGAAACACTTGTTGCTTCTGATGGTGGCGGAGATGCTATAAAATTTATGGGTATTGGTTTTGCTATAAGCGGAATTATAAATGTATTAACAAGTTCTTTCTTAAATGTATTAAATAATACTATGACATTTATAGGAAGTAGATTTTATAAATGGAAATTCTCAACAGAAGTTAATCCTTTACTTTTAGGTATCGGTTTTATAGTAGGTCTTGAGGTATCTTTAACTATGTTTGCAGGTTCCATATTATCTAACTTTGGTGTAGCACCATTAATAGGTTACTTTACTGATATGGCCGCAAATGGCGCTGTTGTTTGGAATGATCCAGCTATTGCTATCAATCAAATGGATGTTAATTCTATTTCCGGTAGTTATGTTAAATACATTGGTGCTGGTATGATGCTTTGTGGTGGTATAATAGGTGCCCTTAAGCTTATACCTACTATAGTTGTTTCTATTAAAGAAACTCTTAAAGCTAAGTCTAGCAAAGACGGTAACTCAGAGGGATCGTCTAGTGAAATGTTAATTTTATTAGGTGGCATAGTTATTGGATTTGTAGGTGCATTTTTAGTATCACAAAGTATAACTATGGCTATTGTTGGTGGTATAGTATCTCTTATATTATCACTATTATTCGTTATAGTTGCTGGACGTTTAACTGGTACTATAGGTACTTCTAATCTACCAGTTTCTGGTATGACAATAGCTTCTTTAGTTATACTAACATTAGTATTCGTTATAATGGGATGGAAAGGGCAAGCTGACAATAAATCTTTACTTTTATTTGCTGCTTTTATGGTTGTTGCTATATCCATAGCTGGTGGTTATACTCAATCTCAAAAGGTTGCTTATATTATAGGTGGTAGTAAACGTGAAATGCAAAATTACTTTACTATAGCAGGTATTGTAGGTGTTGTTGTTGTTACTGGTACAATACTTTTACTTTCTAGTCAATTAGCTATAACTGGCAGTGATGCTCCATTTGCTCTTCCTCAAGCAAACTTAATGTCAACATTAACTTCTGGTATTATGTCTGGTAACTTACCTTGGGTTATGATAATTGTTGGTATATTTATAGCTTTAGTTTTATTTTTCTTAAATTTACCAATAATGACTGTAGCTATAGGTTTCTACTTACCGATATCAACTACTTCTATAATATTAGTTGGTGCATTAATAAGAGTATTTGTTGAGAAAATGTCTAAAAGTGAAGCAGAAAAAGAAACTAGAGTTGCTAATGGTATAAGTTTATCTTCTGGTCTTGTTGCTGGTGGATCTATAATAGGTCTAATAGGTATCATATTACAAGTTTCAGGAATAATTAAACCAAATATCCCAACTGGATTTGCATCAACTAATGCTATGGCTCTTATTATTTTAGCTGTATTGGTTGTAGCAACTACAATACCTATTATTTCATCAAAACCAAAAGGAAATCAAAGATAAATAATATATATTTTAATTAATAAACAAAAATAAAGGAACTATATTTTATAGTTCCTTTATTTTTGTTTATTATTAAGTTGTATTTATTAGTATATAATCAGTATTTTTATATTTTTTTGTTGTTTTTTAAATATCAAGTTAAACATTTTATGTAAAAAATATTTTACTTTGTAATTTTGTATTTTTTATTGTCGAGTTTTATGGTATAATCTAGTAACAATTTAATACAAGGAGGAATTTCTAATGAAGAAAAAATTACCTAAGGAGGCTTATGGTGGTGTATCTGGTAAAGACTATGTACCATATATCACTGATAAGTCTAATAAGGGTGGAAACGTTGCTATTTTAATAATAGGTATCGTTTTATCTACAATTTTCGCTGCTTCTACTGCTTATTCAGGTATGAAGTCAGGACTTACTGTTGCAGCAGGTATACCTGGTGCTATAATCGGTTCTATGCTTGTGGGTGTTTTCGCTCGTGAAAAGGGTATTCTAGGCAAAAACATATTACAAGGTATGTCAAGTGGTGGAGAATCTATCGCTAGTGGTATGATTTATGTTTTACCTGCAATTATATTAATCGGTAGCCAAATAACATTCTTTGAAGGTCTGTTAGTTGGTGTTGGTGGAGTTTTATTCGGTGTTGGATGTTCATCGTTAGTTTATAACTACTTAATAGTAGAAGAACACGGTAAACTTATGTATCCAGAATCTATGGCTATTTCAGAAACACTTGTTGCTTCTGATGGTGGCGGAGATGCTATAAAATACATGGGAATCGGTTTTGGTATAAGTGGTATTATAAACGTTTTAACTGGTTCATTCTTAAACGTAGTAAACAATACTATGACTTTTGTAGGAAGTAAATTCTACAAATGGAAATTCTCAACAGAAGTTAACCCTCTACTTTTAGGTATAGGATTTATCGTTGGTCTTGAAGTATCGTTAACAATGTTTGCTGGCTCTATATTATCAAACTTTGGTATAGCTCCATTAATAGGTTACTTTACTGATATGGCTGGAAGCAATGCTGCAGTATGGAATGATGCATCAATGTCTATTAGTCAAATGGATGTAAACGCTATCTCTGGTAGCTACGTTAAGTACATAGGTGCTGGTATGATGCTTTGTGGTGGTATAATAGGTGCTCTTAAACTTATACCTACTATAATCATTTCTATAAAAGAAACTCTTAATGCTAAGTCTAATAATGATGGTAGTGCAGAAAGCTCTTCTGGAGAAATGTTAATCCTACTAGGTGGTGTAGTTATAGGATTTGTAGCTGCATTCTTAATATCTGGTAGCATTACAATGGCTATCGTAGGAGCTATAGTTTCTTTAATATTAGCGTTATTATTCGTTATAGTTGCTGGACGTTTAACTGGTACTATAGGGACTTCTAACCTTCCAGTTTCTGGTATGACAATAGCTTCTTTAGTTATATTAACATTAGTATTCGTTGTAATGGGATGGAAAACTCCAGAAGATAATAAGTCTTTACTTTTATTTGCTGCTTTCATGGTTGTTGCTATATCTATCGCTGGTGGTTATACTCAATCTCAAAAAGTTACTTACATAATAGGTGGTAGTAAACGTGAAATGCAAAACTACTTTACTATAGCAGGTATTGTTGGAGTTGTGGTTGTTACAGGAACAATATTATTACTTTCTGGACAATTAGCTATAACTGGTAGTGATGCTCCATTTGCACTTCCTCAAGCAAACTTAATGTCAACATTAACTTCTGGTATAATGTCTGGTAACTTACCTTGGGTTATGATAATTGTTGGTGTGTTTATGGCTTTAGTTTTATTCTTCTTAAACTTACCAATAATGACTATAGCTATTGGTTTCTACTTACCTATATCAACTACTTCTATAATATTAGTTGGTGCTTTAATAAGAGTATTCGTTGAAAAAATGTCTAAAAATGACTCTGAAAAAGAAGCTAGAGTTGCTAATGGTATAAGTTTATCTTCTGGTCTTGTTGCTGGTGGATCTATAATAGGTCTAATAGGTATAATATTACAAGTTTCAGGTATTGTTAAGCCAAATACTCCTTCAGGATTTGCTGCAAGTAATATGATGGCATTTGTTATATTAATACTTTTAGTTATAGCTACAACTTTACCAATAATTTCAACTAAAGTAAGACAAAATGAAAAATAATGAAGATGTTTTAGGTATAATTTTTAAAGTGTCAGATACAATTTGTGTTGAAGTGAGTAACGATAATATTGTTACCATATTAGAAAAACAAGATCATAAAGTACAAAGCTTTTTTAGAAAGTTAAAATTTAAAATTCCACAATATAAAAAAATTGAATTAGATGAATTCGGAAGTGCTGTATTTTTATTAATTGATGGAAAAAGCACCGTTAAAGAAATTGGTGAAATTTTAGATTCTAAATATGGTGAAAAAATTCATCCTCTTTATGAAAGACTATTATTATTTTTAAATCATATTGATGTAAATTGTAACTATATTGAAAAATTAGATATTTAAAATACAAAATATAACAAAAGTGGGAGACTTAATTTGTCCTCCCACTTATTATTTTAAAATACTTATTTTTTACACTTATCTATCTTTTAGTAAATGGATTTATCTCATATGTAGAATAAATAGGTATCTAGTAGATTCATTACTTATATTAACGTCTCTTACGACATTTACCAATTCTACTGAATCTATAGTTGAAACTTCTCTAAATTCTTCTAAAGATCAATTATATCCTATACTTTCTATTTCATTCTTATTACATTGTAAACTTTTTTCCATATCTTTTTACAGTTATTTTGATCATTTTGATTATTAGGTCTATTGTTATTGCAGCTACAATGATTATTTGGGCTACCAACGCAACCATTATTGTGGTTATAATTGCAATGGTGATGGTTAGTGCCGCTATTATTTCTATCTTCTACTTCATCAAAATCACAATTCTGATTTTGATTATGATTTATTTTCCTTCTTACTTTTATTCTTTTACATTCATAGTCTGCATCTATTGCTAAATAATCCTGTGCACAATTAGATTGATGTCTTATTATTTGATTAAGTCTTCTATTTAATCAACTTATAAATTCCCTATTACTAGTTTCACTAGTTAAAACTTTTATTTTAGATATGTCACAAATAGATATAGTTAAATCTCCAAAATTTACAACAGTATCGCATATTTTTGCTTGCTCAAATACACCAGAATGAATCTCTATACGGTATACTAAGCCTGTATTTAATGTTATCTCTATATTTATTCCAAATCCAGGTATATTAGAATGGTGTACACAATCTATTATAGCCTTTAATGTTGCTCTTATTCCATTTATACAAGAGTCATTATTATTATGTTTACATTTATTTTCATGATTACATTGATTATTATCGCAATTATTTCCATAAAATTCACTATACATAATTTATCGCCGCCATAAAATTCATAAGATATATTTTTAAATTAATATATCTAGTATTAATGCATTAGTTTTCGACTTAATTTGATACAAAAACTATGTATAAAATAAAAAATAGTAGTCATAAATGACTACTATTTTCTAATATGTTATTATTCATTTTTAATTAAGCTTGAGATGCCCAATCCGCTGGATATGTTACATATATAAATCTAGCATAATCTTTAACAGAAAATTGTATGCTACTTCCTTTTGGTATAAGTATTAATTCACCAGCTGAAGCAGAAACTGTTCTTCCATCTATTATTATATCTAGTGTTCCTTCTATTACGTAATCAATTTCATCGTAGTTTAAAGTCCAATCAAATGTTGTTTCTTTCATTTCCATCATTCCACAACCTAATCTTGGGCTTTCTTCTAATGTAAATAAATCTTTAGTGTATACTACATCTTTAGAATTTCCTGTATCTAATCTATTTGATTCATCAACCTTTACAGTTGGTAATTTTATAGATGTTATTCCACTTACATCTTTATTTCTTACAAAATCTACGCTATCTTTAGTTCCATTTATTTTTTCTTCTATTATTTGTCTTACTAATGTTTCAAGTAAACTTTTATCTATATTTTTTATATCCATTTTATGCTTGCTCCTTTTTTAGTGTTTTATTTGCTATAACCATAGCTAACATAACTGCACTTATTCCTCCAACTAATTTAGCAACTATCATTGGAGTTATCATTTCCGAATTAAATCCTGCTGTAAATCCTAAGTGATCTCCAAATACGAATGCTGCTGATACAGAGAATGCTACGTTTATTATTTTTCCTCTATCATCCATATCTTTCATCATACCAAACATAGGTATACAGTTAGCTAAACTTGCAACAAGTCCTGCTGCTGATATATCATTCATTCCAAGTACTTTACCTAAAGCCATTAAAGGTTTGTTGAATACTTTAGTTATAACAAATACTAGTGGGAATGCTCCCGCTAAAACTATTGCTATATCTCCAACTATTGCTATACCATCATGTATAGGAGCCATCCCTGGTATTATAACTATTCCAGTTAATGCTTCAACTATAGCTGCTGCAAGACCTAATGTTATAACTATTACTACACCTTTTCCAAAATATGTGAATCCTTTTATCATAGCGTTTTCAAATTTTAATAATCCAAGTGCTATAACTATTGCAAATATTATTATAGGTATTAAGTTTTTAACAATCATCATAAGTGGGAACCCTGCTACTAATCCTCCAACAAATGCTCCAACAGGTATTGTTATTATACCTGCAAGTATTCCTGTTGCTAAGAACTTTTGATCTTCTTTTTCTATTATTCCAAGAGCTACTGGTATTATAAATACTATAGTAGGTCCCATCATTGCACCTACTATTAATCCACCAAATAATCCTGCTTGAGGATCTTTTGCAAGTTCCATTGCAAGTGGCGCTCCACCCATATCATTAGCAAGTAAACTTCCTGCAAACATTGCTGGGTCTGCACCTAACATGTCAAATACAGGAACTATTATAGGTCTTAATACGTCTGCAAGTACTGGCGCTAAACATATAACCCCTACCATTGCAACCGCTAGAGAACCCATTGCCATTATACCTTCTTCAAATTGTTCTCCTAGTCCAAACTTGTTACCTATAGATTTATCTATAGCTCCAAGTACCATAAATAGTACCATTACATAAATTATAATTTCATTTATACTCATAATGCCCCTCCATTATATTAGATTTTTTATTATTTGATTATCAACATATGGTATTATTGAAATATTTACTATATCTTTTTTATCTAAAATCTTAGTTCCTTCATCTATACCATAGTCTAAATCACTTAAATTTCCACTTACTATATATACAAGTTTTCCTCCTATTGCAAAAGATAATTGCAATTTAACAAGAGATACATCACTAGATTTTAATGTTTTGTCAAGTGCTGTAAGTCCTGCACATACTTTGTTGGTTTCTACTACTCCAATAGATGTTATACTTTCTAACTTTTTATATTTATTTTTTAGTCCATTTATTATATCTAAACTAACTGCATTAATTACAAAACTATCAACTATATAACCACTACCTTTAGTTAATCCATAATCTATGGACTCATTTATATAAGAAGTTTCCCCAGCTATTATTATTAAGAATTTACCTGGACAAATACTTTTTAAATATAATACTTCAACTGAGGACTTCTTAATCATTTCATTCGATACTTCTATGCCTTTTGCTATACTTCTAAATTCTATAGCACCTATACTTTTATTCATCGAAAAACTCTAATGTATCAACTATACCAACTATAGTTGCATCTATTGGCACATCTCTTTTTTCAATGGATGCTCTTGCTGATGAACCTTTAGTTATGAAAACTAAGTCTCCATTACCAGCTCCTGCATTATCAGCTGCAACTAAAAAACCTTCTTTGTACGTATCTTTAGTTTTTAAAAGCTTTACTACTAAAAACTTTAATCCACATAATTTTTCATCTTTTCTAGTTGCCCACACATTGCCTACAACTTTACCTATTTCCATAACAATTCACCACTACATTCTTTTTAATTTTAAATGATGTATTCTCATAAAGTCAGTAGCTAATGGAGTTATTATGCTTTTTTTGCTAACAACAACATTTTTTATTCCATTTACCATTGGCTTTCTTAAGTCACTTTCTGATATAAGTTTTTTAGTTCTTAAATCTAAGCTAATTTCATCATCTATTATTTCTTTTTCTCTTAAAGTTTTTTTATCTAAAATATTTAAGCTTAAGTTTTCTACTTTATTAGTATTAATTTTAGCTTTTGAAGTTATAGAATTTAAGTCTTTAACTACCTCTACTCCAAATTTCAATATTTCATCTTCATAAGATAAGTATTTGTTGTATAGAGCTTTTGGTGCAGTTTCTTTGTATCTTTTATATTCTATTCCTTCATCTAATACATATACTTTTTTGCCTTTCATAAGCATTTTAAGTATAAATCTTTCTTCATCACTTACACTATTTCCTAAAGCTAGATTACAAATTCCTCTCATACAAAGTTTTGATACTATAATCATTTCACAGTCTCTTATGTCTTTTTCAAAAGATACTACATCAAAATTTTCTTTTAAGAAATTAAATCGTTCTTTATTGTTTTCATATATTAAAACAGCTTTTGGCTTATTTGTAATTTCTAATTTATCTGTACAATTTATTTTTTTGTAAATCTCTTCTACTATAAGATTTACAAGATTATCATAATTCATATATTCTCCTCCCTAGAGGTAGTTTACTAATTTTAACCTTTTATAATTTTTGCCATAGTTCCTTTACTAAATCCACATGCATTAGCTTCATCATAGTCTATATGCATATATGTGTTAAATTTTTCATTAACTCTAACGACTACATCATCAAATATTAATGGTCTTTGTCCAAATACTTTAACTTGAACTACTTCATTATCACATACATTAAATTTAGCTGCATCACTAGGTGTTATGTGTATATGTCTTTTAGCAACCATAAGACCTTTATCTAATGAAACTTCACCATGTTCTGTAGATATTTTTATACCTAATGTATTTTTTAAATCTCCACTTTGTTTTATAGGAGCTTTTACGCCTAAAGAAGATCCATCTGTTAATGACACTTCAACTTGAGTTTCTTTTCTACAAGGTCCTAGTACTATAACATTTTTTATACTACCTTTTGGACCAGTTATTGTGACTCTTTCTTTACAAGCATATTGACCTGGTTGAGATAAATCTCTTAACTTTGTTAAGGTATATCCTTTTCCAAATAATTTTTCTACATCTTCTTCACTTAAGTGAACATGTCTACCCGATGCCTCAACCTCTATAAAAGCTTCTTTTTTTACTCTACTTATAACTTCTTGTACTATTTCATTTAATAGATTTTCCATTATGTCCTCCAATTACTTATATTTTCCTGTTCTAATTTTATAAATCATAATCCAGAACACTGATGATAATCTATTAAGTGCTTTTATTAAATCTTCTCTTTCAACTTGTCCATATTCCCCTTTGAAAGCTTCATATGCACAAAGCTCAGCTTCTCTTGTAGCACTTCTTATACTATTTATACCTACTACTACTTCTCCCATCTCATATGATGGAAACTCATGTCCTATACCAAAGTATTTTTTAGGATAATGTGATTGCTCTCTTAATTCATCAGGAGTTAATCCTAAAAGAGTAAACTCTTCTAATTTTTCTTCTAATACTTCACATCTCATTATGC
The DNA here is from genome assembly GCF_024723825.1 of Romboutsia lituseburensis. NCBI lineage: Bacteria > Bacillati > Bacillota > Clostridia > Peptostreptococcales > Peptostreptococcaceae > Romboutsia > Romboutsia lituseburensis. Next base: position 319,328 of record NZ_JANQBQ010000001.1, on the reverse strand, counting down.
TTCTTACAAAGTCTAATATTTCTTGTAAATCCTTTGTCAATTTTGGCATATTACTTTTTTGAGAAAGTATTTGTCCTTCTAGTATTTTAGACTCTAAAGAATCTATTTTACCTCTAAGAATTATTCTTTTATGATCCTTAAATACTAATAAATTTCCATTTAATTGTGTCATGTGCTCTGGCTTTTTATCTAATTTAGCACCAAATACAGTAGTGTATTTATATGATTTTTCTTTTATAACTTCTTTTATAATTTCTTTCGGTTCATTACTCACTTCACTTATGCTATCAACATATTTAAGTTCAATACTTTTTTCTAATAAATATGATTTTGCTGAAGGAGTTATTATCTGACCCTTTTCTATATAAAATTCTGTTAACTTATCTTTGTCTTTTCCTATTCTTCTTCTTATTTCACTCTCTGTTAAAACACCCATTTTATCACATCTCCTACTAGATGTATAAAAGGAGATGTCTCATAGTTATAAATTGCTTTATCATTATGAAACAATCAGCTTTTGAGACATCTCCTTTTTTATCAAAATTTATTTATTCATTTGAGCAACGAGCCTTTTTAGATCGTTGGCGAAATGAGCATCGTGAATATTATTCAGCAGATACTTTTGGTAATATAGCATCTACTTCAAAGTGTGGTCTTGGTATTACATGAACTGATACTAATTCTCCAACTCTTTCAGCAGCTGCAGCTCCAGCGTCAGTAGCAGCTTTAACAGCTCCAACATCTCCTCTTACCATTACAGTAACTAATCCTCCACCAACTTGTTCTTTACCTACTAATTGTACATTTGCAGCTTTAACCATTGCATCTGCTGCTTCTATTGCTCCTACTAATCCTTTAGTTTCTATCATTCCTAATGCATTTGCGTTTGCCATAACAATTACCTCCAAAATTTTTTATATTATTATTTTTATTTTTTATTAATTGATCTTATCCTTAACTTATTTAACTTGCTAGTTTAATTCTTTAACTATTTTTTTTACTAATAAATTTATTAACTCTTCTTTATCCATAGAGTCAAATACTGAAGTTTCAACCTTAGGAGTAGTTCCTTTAAGCTCTTCTATTTCTTTAACTCCATAAGCTACTTTTTTAATGTTTATTAAATCAAGTGGCCCTATATTATTTGAAGTTGAACTTCCACCTATTGCTCCACATCCTAATGTTAAAGCTGGTATAAGATTAGTTGAGCCACCTATTCCTCCAAGTGCTGACGGAGTATTTACTAGTATTCTTGATACTGGCATATTAAGTGCAAATCTTTTTACTAACTCTTCGTCATTTGCATGCATTGAGAAAGTATGTCCTGCACCTTCATTTAATAATACTTCTCTACATCTATTTAATACTTTATCTACGTTTTCTTCAACATAAAATGCTAATATTGGAGCCAGCTTTTCTCTAGAGTAAGCAACGTCATGTCCTACTTTAGTTTCTCTTGCTATTAATACTTTTGCAGTAGATGGTACATTTTTTAAATTAGCTAAGTTTGCAATTGTTTCTACACTTTTTCCAACTATTTGTGGGTTCATAGTACCATTTGCTCTTAGTATAAACTTTGATAACATTTGGCTTTCTTCTTCATTTAAGAAGTAAGCTCCTTGATTTTTAAGTTCATTTACTACAACATCTTCCATAAACTTCTCAACAACTATTGATTGTTCTGATGCACATATAACACCATTATCAAAAGTCTTAGAATCTAATATTCTTTTAACTGCTAACTTAACATCAGCACTTTTATCTATAAATGCAGGTCCATTTCCTGGTCCTACTCCTATTGCTGGAGTTCCTGATGAGTAAGCTGCTCTAACCATTGCTTCTCCACCAGTTGCTAATATTAATTTAGTATCTTTGTGTCTCATTAGTTCATTAGTTCCTTGGATACTTGGAGTTTGTATACATAATATAGCATCTTCTGGGCATCCTGCACTTATAGCTGCTTCATTTATTATTTTTACAGTTTCAAGTATACATTTTTTAGCATTTGGATGTGGCGAGAATACTATTGAGTTTCCTGCCTTTAAAGATATCATCGTTTTATATATTACTGTTGATGTTGGGTTAGTTGAAGGTATTAAACCTGCTACAACTCCCACTCCAGTTGCAATATCTATAGTTTTTTCTTCTCTATTTTCAGCTATTATTCCAACAGTTTTTGTATCTTTTAATGTTTCATAAACCATTTTAGATGCAAATGTATTTTTAACTATTTTATCTTGCCATTTTCCAAATCCTGTTTCTTCATTAGCCATTTTAGCTAATTTTTCAGCATTTTCAAATGCATTGTCTGCTATAGCCTTTACTATTTTATCTATTTGTTCTTGGCTCATCTGGCTAAGTTTTTCTTGAGCTACTTTAGCTTTTTTTACAAGAGTTCTTACTTCTTGTATAGATAGTAAATCTTTATCTAAAAGTGTCATATCTATCTATCCTCTCTACTTAGCTTATCAATTAAATCTATTAACTCTTCCTTTTTTAAAGAGTTTAACTCTTTATTAGTTACGGAGCTGTCTAGTTTCTTTATATAAGCTTTTAATTCTTTTATACTTTTCTTTGATAAATCTTCTTTATTAGAATCAGCATTGCTTTCATTTTCTACTGCTTGATCTAATTCATTTTGATTTAAACTGTCAGTATTGTTTTCATTTTCTTCTATTTTATCTTCTAATATTTCATTATTTACTTTTATACTAGAATCTTCATTTATTGTTATTTGTTCTTCTTCTAAAGGAGAAATTTCTGTTGATGCAGCTTCTTGTACTTCACTATTTATGCTAACTTCTTCTTTAGTTTCTTTTTTATTTTCTTTTTTGAATAAAACATCTGCAACTTCTTTATTAATTCTTGGGATTACATGAGTTGATCTTAATGTTCCAATTCTATTAACAGCTACTTCAGCTGATTCTACTGCTGATTTAACTGCTCCTACATCTCCACTTATTGTTAAAGTAACTATACCACTTCCTACTTTATCAATACTTACTAAACTTACATTGGCAGACTTTAAACAAGCATCACTAGCTTCTATAGCAGCAACATATCCTATTACTTCTACTAAACCTAAAGCATTCATTTATACTAGAATCCTGTTGGGTTATCTGCTACTGATTTTACTGCTTCTGCAAAAGCATCACATGCTGCTTTACAAGCTGATTGAGAACCTGTAAGTAATGCTCCACCAAAGTTTGTTTCAGTTGGAGGTGCAAATAATTCACACATTGATACATCTGCTGCCTTCATAGCTGCATCTAGAGCATACATTGCTTCAAGTGGTGGTGCTACTAAGTAAGCTAATGCCTCTCCTTCTCTTATTCCTGCTACTTTAGAAAGATAAGTTCCTGTTCTTGATACACAATGAGCATAATATGCTATTGAATCATCATCATTAGCACTTATAAATGTTGATCCATATTCCATAAAGTCAACTACTGCATTTAATCCACTTCTTACTTCAGCAGGGCTTGGTCCTGCTATTATACCTAATACTTCACCTGCAAGTTTAGTTGATGCATTTGCAGCTCCTGCATACATTGATTTTGCATAAACTACCTCTACTTCAGAAGCTTTAGTAGCTTCATCAAGCGCAGTATATGTTACATCATCACAATCAGCTGTTATTAATCCTAAACTTTTGTGATGTGGCTCAAGTTCTAATTTTTTAGCCATTTCTGGGCTTACATTTGATATTATTTTTATTCCTAGTATATTAGGACGAATTACATCATTTTTCATAGTTTATACTCCTTTAGGTTATTATTTTAGGTCTATTCCTGAAGCTTTTTTATCTAACATTGTTTTTATAAGTTCAGCTATATGAGCACCTGCTTCAACTGCAGTTGTTCCTCCCTTATGGATGTTTGATATAACTGTTCTTTTAGCTTCTGCCATTCCTATATATGGCTTGTATGCAATGTATGCTGACATTGATTCAGCAGTAACTAGACCTGGTCTTTCTCCAACTAACATACATATAACTTCACAACCTAATTCTTCACCTAAGTGGTCCATAGCACCAACTCTACAGTGCTTAACAAATACTAATTCACCGCATTCTATACCATACATTTTTAATCCTTGCTTTATAGCTGGTACACAATCTTTTAAGTTTGCTTCTATTGCAGCTGAGCTTAATCCATCTCCTACCATAATTAGTACTTTTTGATTAGTTCCTACTTTATCTTTTAAAGCTTTTATAGTTTCTTGTGAGAACTTTCTACCAAGGTCTGGTCTTGTTAAGTACTCATCTTTATCATTACATAAAGTTTCTACTGCGAACATGTTATTTTCTTTTACGAAATCTTCATTTACATATGAGAATACAGCATCTTGTGCAGCAGCGTGGTCTGCTCTGAATCTTAAAACTGTTTCTGTTTTGTATCTAGCACCACATCTACCTATCCCTATTCTTGCAGGAGTCTTAGCTTTCATGTCTAAGTAACTTTCTGCATCTTTAGGATTATCTACTAATAATTGTTTCTTTATATCTACTTCCGTTATATCATCTATACAAGCATCGTTATCTACTACAGTATTGCTTACTTTTTTAACAGTTTCAGCTATAACGTTTGAATCTATATCTCCAACCATTTGTCCTACTAACTGTTCTACTAATGCTTTTAAATCCTTTTCATTCATATTAAAGACCTCCTATCCTAATAATATTGATGCATCTCCAGCTATTTCAGTTAACTTACCATCTTTAGTGAATCCCATCTTTTCAGTCCAAGCATCAAATTCTTTTATTGCTGTTAATCCAAACATTTCTCTAAGTGCTGCTGTTTCATGGTATCCTGTTGTTTGGTAGTTAAGCATTACGTCATCTCCATGAGGTATTCCCATAAAGTATGTACATCCTGCTGTTGTTAATAATATAGCTAAGTTTTCCATGTCGTTTTGGTCTGCTTTCATGTGGTTAGTATAACAAACGTCAACTCCCATTGGTAGTCCACTTAATTTACCCATGAAGTGGTCTTCAAGACCTGCCCTTACTACTTGTTTTGCATCATATAAATATTCAGGTCCTATAAATCCAACAACTGTGTTAACTAAGAATGGCTCGAATTTTTTAGCAAATCCGTAACATCTAGCTTCCATAGTTACCTGGTCTATTCCATGATGGGCTTCTGAAGAAAGTTCTGAACCTTGGCCTGTTTCAAAGTACATTACATTAGGTCCTGTAGCTGTACCATGTTTAAGTGCTAGTTGTCTAGCTTCTTCTATTGTGTCACCATTAAATCCAAAGGCTTCATTTCCTTTTTCTGATCCTGCTATTGATTGGAATATTAAATCTGCAGGAGCTCCATTTCTTATTGCTTCCATTTGTGTAGTAACATGAGCTAACACACAAGTTTGAGTAGGTATTTGATATTTATTTTTTACTTCATCAAATCTCTTAAGTACTTTAGTAACACTCTCAACTGAGTCATCAACTGGATTAAGACCTAAGACTGCATCTCCTATACCGAAAGTTAAACCTTCAAGAAGTGATGCAAGTATTCCATCTGGATCATCAGTTGGATGGTTTGGTTGAAGTCTAGCAGATAAAGTTCCTTCTTCACCTATTGTTGTATTACAATGAGCTGTAACTTTTATCTTTTTAGCCGCATAAACTAAGTCCATATTTGACATTAATTTAGCAACAGCTGCTATCATTTCAGAAGTTAAACCTCTTGATATTCTCTTTATATGGACACTAGTAGTATTACTATCTAATAACCATTCTCTAAATTCAGATACTGTCCAATCTTTTATTTCTTCATAAACCTTTTCATTTACAGCATCTTGTATTATTCTAGTTACTTCATCTTCTTCATAAGGTACTGCAGGATTATTTCTTATATTCTCTAACTTTATGTGTGATAAAACAACTTTTGCTGCAACTCTTTCTTCTGCTGATTCTGCTGCAAGGCCTGCTAATCTATCTCCTGATTTTTCTTCATTAGCTTTAGCCATTACATCATATAAGCCATTGAACTGATAAGTACGTCCAAATAATTTTGTCTTTAAAATCATTTGCTTACCTCCCTCTATTAATTAAAAACTAATGTTTTTATTACCACAGGTAATACTTTACCTTCTACTATTGGTTTACCAATGTCGATATAATCTCCATTTTCAACCTTGATACTGTCTATACAAACAATATCTTTTTCATAATTTAAAATCGCATAAATGGCTTGCCCTAGTACTTTTGCCATATCATTTTCAACAATTACTATAAATGGCAAGTTATTGTCTATGATTTCTTTCATTCCATTTACAAATCCATTTGCATATTCTTGTATATCTAAAAAAGTTGGATTTTTCTTGCCTGTTATGGCTATTGCAACTTTTTGAAGATCATTTTCTAGCTTAAACCAATTAAGTTTACTTTTTATTGCTTCTTTTATCTGTGTTTCATTACCATTTTCTTCTTCTGGTGATAGCTTTAAAACAGGTAAATTTTTAATTGGAAAAGCCTCATGTGTGTAAGTTATTGTACTTCCACTTACTTCTGTAGTATGAGAACCTGCTCCTACTACTGTAGCTCTTATAGTTTCTAGAGATTTTACTAAGTTTATATCTTTAAGATATTTGCTATTTCTTATTGCTTGACCAAGTAAGATACCTAAATCTCCATATTCAAAATAATCTTTTATTTCTCCATCATAGTAAATGTAATCAGCTACTCCACCAGAGAAAGATACGTTTTCAATCTTTTCATTTAATTTTATAGACTTATTAGTCATTATAAAGTCAAACAAAGGTGTTTTTGGTTTTAATCCAATACTTTCTGCTATTAAATCTACCATTATATCTATTATTGGTTTTGTATTTTCAATTGTTGCTGTTGTTCCTACTCGGAGATTAATATTATTTTCTTTGATAATTTTTTCTATCTTAGGTGATATATAAGTTATTTTCTTGCTTATCTTATCTACTTTTATAAGCCTTCCACCTATATCAAGGCACCCAGTGTCAATTACCTCTCCTCTTTTAAATGATGCTAAGTTACTAGTTCCTCCACCTACATCTATATTTACAACAGTTGTAGAATGTTCTTTTGAGTAGATATGAGCTCCAGCTCCTTTTCCAGAAATTATACTTTCTAAGTCTGGACCTGCCGTTGCTACAACAAAGTCACCCGCAAATCCACTTAAAGTATGAAGCACATCATTTGCATTTTCTTTTCTAGCTGTTTCACCAGTTATTATAACTGCTCCTGTGTGTATATCTTCTTTAGCTATATTTGCTAGTTTGTATTCCTTATCTACTATATCTTTTATTTCTTGACCATTTATCTCATTGTTTGAAACAAGAGGCGTAAAGTATACTTGACTTTTATAAATAATTTCTTTGTCTACTATACTGATTCTAGGTACTGAAAAACTCGATGCCGTATTTTCAACTATTAATTTTGAAAATATTAACTGAGTAGTACTTGTACCAATATCAATACCAACACTTAATAACTCTTCTCGCATTTTTTCACCTCCAAGTTAAAAGTATGTTTTAAACAAACAAAGAGGCTCAAAGCTATAATAAATATAAGCTAAAAATCAATAGATTTTTATTACTTACTTCATTAATAACCTTAAGCCTCTTTGCTCAATTAAAACTACTACTTTGTAGCCTTGTTATTATTAGTATTAATTTTTAAACAGGTATCTTAAGTAATATCTTAGTACCCTTTTCATTTGATTCTCTTTCTAAAGTTCCTCTCAAAACTTGTGTAATATAACTATCTATTATAAAAGTTCCTAGACTTTTTCTATCTATATTATTAGTTGAAAATCCTACTCCATCGTCTATTATTGCAATGTTTTTATAGTTATTTTCTTTGTTAATCAAAATTCGTATATTTCCACTTTCTTTTCCTTCAAAAGCATGATCATAGCAATTTTGAATTATCTCGTTTATAACTAGTAGTATTGCTGTTGCTTTCTCTCCACCTATCTTAAAATCTTCACCTGTTATGCAAATGTTTATATCTTTATTATCACAATAGCCTCCTTGGATATTGCTTACTAATAAATTCATAGCTTCTAGTATAGAAATATTATTATCTTCTTCTTTAGATAATAGATGGTGTGTTGAAAGTATTGCAAAAACTCTATTTGTTATATTATCTAAACAATGTTTTACTTCTTCATTGTTTGATAGCCTACTTTGCTTTCTTATTATTGATATTACTGTATGAAGGTTGTTTTTAACTCTATGATGAGCTTCCCTTACTGAAACTGATTTTAAAACTAACTCAGCCTCTTTTTGTTTTAAATCACTTATATCTTCAATTATTTTAACGACTTTGTACTCATCATCTTTGATGTGTATTGTTTTTATTTTGAAATATAAATCATCAATACAAACTTCATTGGTTTCATCATAATTTTCATCTAGTAATATATCTTCAAATTTTTTAGGTTCTATATATATATCATTATAATGTACGTCTTGTATATCACATAAAAATCCAAGCTTTTCATACATTTTTACTGCATTTTTATTTTTTATTTTAAGTTTTCCATTTTTATCAAATATAAGTATTGCTGCATTTAAATTATCTGTTAAGAAATTATTGTTCTTTATTAGATTTATAAATTCATGTGAGTTTTTCTTTTTATCAAATCCATCTTTTAACTCACTACTTATATCTTTTTCTACGATTAATACTGCTATAACTTTTTCATCTAGTGTTACAGGTTGAATAGTTTGTTTTACTACTTTGTATTCTTGTGTTAGAGCCTTTATATCCCTAGTTGTTATTCCTGTATTTAAGGTCTTTATAACTCCTGGTTCATTTTCATTTAGAGCTTTTTTTCCTACAACGTTTTCAGCATAAAGAGATTTATTTTTCGGCTTACTGTGACAAACTACTATTGCTTCCTCTACATCCTTACTCAACACATCAATGAAAACATCACTATCATAGAAGTTTGCCATTAAATCTAGAGATTTTGAAACTTCTAAGATTTTATCTATTTCATTTTCATTTAGTATTGTATTTTCTTGGCAGAGTGTTTTTATGATGTTACTCATCATATCCAATTATAATCATCTTAGCAATTTCAAGCATTGTGGTTCTCTTATCCATGCTAAGTTTTCTTATTCTTGTGTAAGCTTCATCTTCACTAATCTTAAATTCTCTTATAAGTATGCCTTTAGCTCTTTCTACTATTTTTCTTTCTGCTAACTTAGAATTCATTTTTTCTAAGTCTTTTTTCATTTGTTCAAATTCCTTGACTTTACTTAAACACATCTCAATTGTTGGTATAAGTGATTTTTCACTAGCTGGCTTAACTAAATATCCAAACGCGCCTATGCTTTTAGCTTTTTCAATGTGTTCTTTATCTTCAAATGAAGTTAATAAAAGTACTCCACCTGCTAAGTTTTCTTTAGCCATTATTTTTCCAGCTTTTATTCCATCTAGTATTGGCATATCTATATCCATAATTACTAAATCTGGATTATGTTTTTTACACATTTCAACAGCTTCAAATCCATCACAAGCTTCACCTATTACTTCATATCCACGGTCCTCTAGAATATCTCTAATGTCCATTCTTATAAGAGGTTCGTCATCAACTAATAGTATTTTTCTCCCCATATGTCTTTACCTCACTAACTAAAGGTTAATGTTTGCCAGGTAGTCAAATAATGGTTTAAGACCAATATCATCTACTGTATCTACTTTAAATATTTGACTTGCACCTGCTAATTCTAGTCTATCATAAGCTAGATTTATCTGTTCTTCGGTTGCTTTATTTATTTTTGTTATTATTCCTATAACATCTTTGCAAAACATACCTGCAAATCCTGGTGCTATATAATTTTCTTCTTGAGTTGGATCATATACTATTGCTATAACTTTTGCATCTACTGATGTAGTTATTAATGCATTGTATAATCCTCTGTTTTCCATATATTCACCAGGGGTATCTATTGCATTGTTGTATAACTCCACTGATTGTGTTTTTTTATATTTTATTTCTAATTGGTCTAGTTTTTGGCATAGTGTTGTTTTTCCACTGCCTGTCTTTCCCATAAATATTATATTTTTCATCACTATGTCCTCGTTATTTTCGCAGATGAGAAATTTAGCATATCTCCTAAAACTTGTAAAACTTCATTTAATGCTGATTCTACTGAACTTACATCACCGCTTATTACTACTGATCCACTGAATCTGTCTATAAAGCCTAATGACACATCTGATGATTTTGTTGCAACATCTGCTGCTATTATTGATGCTTCACTTGGCGTTATTGTCAGTATTCCTATTGCATCTTTTTTTTCAATAACTAATCCTAATTTCTTATAAATATCTTGATTTGGATTAGCTATTATATGTGCAAGAGTAACTTGTTTACCTGGAACATATTCTTGGATAACTCTTTGTTTAGTTTCTTCTACCAATTTAATTCCTGCTTTCTTTTGTCATTTAAATAAATAAAAGCTTCTAAAAGACACATACAGAATATATCTTTAAGAAGCTTCGTTGCTTTTTATCAAACTATCACGCCTTTGTGATACTTTTATTATAATCACTTGCCATATTTTTGTCAATATTTATTTAATAATTTATAAAAACATTTTCCTTTATTTTTTTCGACCCGCTTATTTGCTAGGTTTTTACAACTTTCGTTTAATTATTACTTTATTTTATTTAATATATCTATTATATCTTTTTCTGTAGGAACTCTTGGATTTGTTTTTGTGCATCCATCATTTATAGCAAGTATTGCTATTTCATTTTCTACACTACTTAAATCAGATATATTAACTTTACATTGGCTTAAGTTAGTTACCATATTCATTTCCTTTTGAAGTTTCTTTATTTCATTTACTAGATTTTTGACACCCATTCTGACATTAGATGTATTTAAACCTAATAACATAGATATTTGTGCGTACTTATTAGCAGCCATTGAATACTTTGTATTTGTATAACCTACTATATCTGCATTGTACTCTATTACATGTGGTAATAATATTGAATTTGTTCTTCCATGTGGTACATGGAATTTGCCACCTAGTACGTGTGCTATTGAGTGATTTATTCCAAGTGATGTTTGATTAAATGCCATACCTGCTAAACAAGATGCATTGTGCATTTTCTCTCTTGCTTCTATATCATTTCCATCTTTATATGCTCTTAATAAATATTTAAAAACAAGTTTTATAGCTTTTTCTGCTAAAGCATCAGAAAAATCATTAGCTTCAGTTGATACATAAGCCTCAATAGCATGTGTTAATACATCCATTCCTGTATCCGCTGTTATAAAGTTTGGCACTGTTTTTACTAGTTCCGGATCAAGTATTGCTACGTTAGGTAAAAGATCATCACTTACTAAAGGATACTTTGTTCCTTTTTGCTTATCAGTTATTACTGAAAATGATGTTACTTCTGATCCTGTACCACTAGTTGTAGGAATTGCTATAAACTCTATATCATTTGTTTTTAATATTTTTTTAGAAAAATCCATTATAGCTTTTGAAGCATCTATTGCTGATCCCCCACCTAATGCTATAAGTACATCTGGGTTTACTTCTTTAAATACTTCTATTCCACTTACTACCGTTTCTATTGGTGGGTCTGGAACTATATCACTAAATACTTCATATGAACCTTCTTTTAAATTTACTAATATTTTATCTATTGCTTTTGACTGAACCATAAATGGATCTGTTATGATTAATACTTTTTTATCTTGTATTTCTTGTAAAGCCTTTAAAGAGCCTTCTCCAAATTTTATTTTTGTCTTAATTTCAAAACTATGCAATTTAATCTCTCCTTTTATTTTCTATTCTAATATAAATTAAATTTACTATTTCCCAAGAAATACGTTTTCTTTAGTATTTATAAGTACTAGAAATTATTTTTTCTTGAGTAACGTGTTTCATCTTTAATTAATACTTAAAAAACAAAAAAGCTCCATAGATAATCTATGGAGCTTCATTGCTCTGTTAACACGCCTTTGTGTTATTAATTTTAATATACTATTTGATTTATATAAAGTCAATATTATTTTACATCATATATTTTTAAATATATAGCTCATATATGTCAGAAAGCTCTAATTCTATGTTAGATACATCTACTTTATATATTCTATCGTCTAAGTACTCACCATCTAATTTTTTATTTGGAAGTAAAATTTCAAATTCTGTACCGTTTTTTCCATCACTATCTAAATAAATTTCACCTTCATTTAATTTGACAGCAGACTGAACTATACTAAGTCCTATTCCACTACCTTCATTTAAGCGAGTTAATGACTTATCGTTTTGTACAAATCTTTCAAATATCGTTCCTTGCATTTCTATAGGTATCCCCATGCCATCATCTTTTACAATTATATGTATCCATTTTTCATCTGCATACATATTCACCAGCACATTTCCATTTTGCTTTGTAAACTTTATGGCATTCGATAGGAGATTAAGCATTGCTCTTTCCATCATATCTTCATCACATTTTATAATCTGTTCTTCGATTTCTGTATCAAACACAATATTTATTTTTTTATTTTGTGCATAATTAACTACAGATAGGGTTATATCCTCAACTAGACTTACTATATCACAATTTACAAATTTAGGCTTTATAAACCCTACATCAATTTTTGTTATATCTACTATATTATTTATAAGTCTTAACATACGTTGACAATTAGTTTTTAAACATTGTTTATGATCAGAGTAAATTTCATTAAATTTTTCTGGATTTGTTTTATTTTTTAAATCTAGTAACTGTATAGTTGAATAGAAAATATTAAGGGGAGTTCTTAATTCATGAGATATATTAGCAAAAAATTCATTTCTTACTTGTTCTTGATTTTTCATTTTTTCATATTCTATCAAGGATCGCTTTGTTCTAATTCTATCTGTTATATCATTAAAAATTATTACGATTTTTTTCATATCTTCCATATATATCTTTTGTACACTACAACTTATTGTAACCCCTGTTTCTTCTACCTCTATTTTACCTTTCCAGTATCCAAGTTGTAAAAAATGATCTTTTATTTCTTTTATTTTCTCTGGATTAATACCTTTACTTTCATAAATTAATATTTTATTTATATCTTCATATATAGTGCCTTCTTTTATATTATAGTATTGTTTAGCTAAACTGTTTATATATTTTAAATTTTTATATTCATCATATATAAGTATACAACTATGTCTACTTTCATCAGCTATTTTTTTAAACACCGTAAGTTCATTTTCAAGTTCTTTATTTTTTCTTATACTTAGTAAAAGTTCGCAAATTATTCCTCCTAGTAATATAATAAACCCTATATATGTAATAGATATAGATAATAACTTTACATTAGCTAAAGCTTTTGTGGCCCCTACTACTGCATATATAGCTTTCAGCATAAAAAAGAATATACTTGCGCTTATAACTGAGTATATATACTCACTTCTATCTAAGCTCTTTTTTAAATAAATAACTGAAATTATTCCATAAAATATAGTTAAAAATATATTGTAAGTAACAAATCCAGCTACATCATTAAATGTTGTAAATAGTATATCATGATGCTTTAAAAGTCCGAAACTTGTTGCAATTGCAATTGTTATTAAAATTGACTTTATTCTATTTTCCATTATTATTTTTTTCATCTTTCTAAAAGACGATAAGCTAAATGTTAGTATTATTAATCTAAAAATAGAATTTTCTACAATAAGATAATTACTTATATTTATTGTAGATGCATCAAGACTCATATTATCTACATTTCCAAGCAAAACATCTATGAAAAATATAATATAAAAAAGAGATAAAATAAATAGCTCTTCCTTATTAGTACTTTCATAGCAAAGTATACAACTTGATATAGCTAACAATACTAATATCAGCTCAAAAATCTTGATAAATGCTATTATATCAGCTGTATTTATTTTATTTGAACTTAATATTCCAAATAATAAAACCAAATAACTAACCCCAATGATAAAGCTTATTAAAAATATTACATTTATTGCTATTTGGTTTGTGGACGAGATTTTTTCCTTATTACTCATATTTAAATCACTCATCTGTCATTCTCCTAATTTGATTATTTACTTAAGTTTATTTAATATAAACTTTCCCCATTTTTTTCCATTTTAATATTATATCATTTTTCTTTCAAATATAATTATTTATGTATTTAATTAAATGCATTCAAAAAACATATGCCTTTAAACATCGGTATTTACAGACATATTTGAGCCATCTTCCATATCTGGATTAAGTATGTTATAAATATTTAGTATTTAAGAGTATAAATCTTAGGTGCTATTATTTCGTTTATATCTACATAATCTATACTCGTCACCCCTATGAGAGTATGTTTTTGCAACCTTTAGACTTATAATAACTTAATTAATTATGCTTCTATATTATACCATTATATCATGAATGTATCTTATTATATATATACGTTCTTGTTAAGTGCTATAATATTTTTGTAAAAGTAAATAAGGAGATGAAAAATATATGAAAATATTTGCCCATAGAGGTGCTAGTGGTGAATATCCTGAAAATACAATGCTTTCTTTTAAAAAAGCTATTGACTTAGGTATAAAAGCCATAGAACTTGACGTTCATAAGTCTAAAGATTCTAATTTGGTAGTAATTCATGATGAGGATATCAAAAGAACATTTAATGGACATGGTTTAGTTAAAGATTATACATATAATGAGTTAAGAAATTTCAAATGCAAAAAATTTGAATATATAAATAACGATTTATGTAAAATTCCTACTCTTGATGAAGTTTTAAAATTAATTAAGGATAATAATATTTGTTTAAATATTGAAGCTAAAACTGACTTAATTCACTATGATTTAGAAAAAGATGTTTTAAACTTAATAAAAAAATATAATTTAGAAGATAACGTACTTATATCAAGCTTTAATCATAAATGCATAAATGTATTTAAAAGTTTAAATCCTAGTCTTAAATATGGTGCTCTTTATCATAGTAAAGATGATTTTAAAGGATTTACTAATGTTATTGAGCATGCAAAAAACTTAGGTATTTATAGTATAAACCTAAATCATCAATTAGTTGACAAAAATATTGTAAATTTAGCTCATAAAAATAACTTAAAAGTTTTTGTATATACAGTTAATGACCCTATTCTTATGAAAAATATGATTGAATATGAAGTTGACGGAATATTTTCTGATTATCCAGATTTAATGAGAGATATTTTAAATAGTAACTAAAAAAGCCTAAAGATTTTCATCTTTAGGCTTTTATCTATTTGTAATACTTAGGCTACATAGAAGCTTTAAGTATATCTTTCACTTCATCATGAGTTGCTTTTATAGGATTTGTTAATCTGCAAGCATCTTTTAATGCATTTTCTGCTAATATATCAAAATCAGATTCTTTAACTCCGAGTTCTTTAAGACCTGATGGTATATTTATAGATTTAGATAATTCCATTATAGCATCTATTGAAGCTTGAGCTCCTTGTTCATCATTTAAGTTAGTTACATCAACCCCCATAAACATTGCAACATCTTTTAATCTAGCTGCACTTACTTTAGCGTTGAATTTTTGAACTCTTGGAAGCAATACCGCATTACATACTCCATGAGGTAAATCATAAAATCCTCCTAATTGGTGAGCTATGGCATGAACATATCCAAGTGATGCATTGTTAAATGCCATACCAGCTAAGTATTCAGCATAAGCCATGTTGTCACGAGCAGTTATATCATTTCCATTGTCAACTGCATTTTTTAAGTTAACTGATATTAATTGTATAGCTTTCATAGCACAAGCATCTGTTACAGGTGTAGCTGCAGTTGATACATATGCTTCTACTGCATGTGTTAATGCATCCATTCCTGTAGCTGCAGTTAATCCTTTTGGCATTGCTGTCATTAATTCTGGATCATTTACTGCACATATTGGAGTCATATTTTTATCAACTAAAGCCATCTTAACATGTCTATCTTCATCTGTTATTATACAGAATATCGTCATTTCACTTGCAGTTCCTGCTGTAGTGTTTACACATATTAAAGGTAATTGAGGTAATTTAGATTTATTAACTCCTTCATAGTCTTTTATATCTCCACCATTAATAGCTAATATAGCTATACCTTTTGCACAGTCATGTGGAGATCCCCCTCCAAATGATATTACAAAATCACATTGATATTCTTTTAATAGTTCTAATCCATCATGTACATTTTTTACAGTTGGGTTTGGTTTAGTTTCATTATATATAACATATTCAGCACTATTATCTTCTAATACTTTTGTAAGCTTGTCTACTAATTTAATATCACATAGTATTTTATCTGTTACTATAAGTGCTTTTTTAAATCCCCTTGCACTTATTTCTTCACCCATTTCTTTTAAGCATCCTTGCCCCATTAAACTTAATTGCGGCATATAAAATCTGTAAGCCATGTTGTTGTCCTCCCCTAGAGTCATTTTAATTTTAGTAATAAATTAAATATTAATTTATTTATTGTTTATTCTGTAATTTTAATTAAAATTTTATTTAATTTAAAATCATATTATTTTTATGTTAACAAGTTTCCAAATCCATGCCAACGTTTTCTAAAATATTTTTGTAAATAATTTCCTTGTTTTTTATTTTATTTTATTAATTTTTAACTAAAAAATAATAAAATACTTTATAATTAATTTTATTTTTGAATTTAAAATAAATATTATATATCCTAAATATTTTATTACCACAAACATTATAAAAATAATCATTTTAGCTTATATTAATTTGTTACAAAATATAAATTGTTTTTTGTTAAATAACGGTAGAATTAGTTAAAATAACACGTTGGAGGATTAATTATGAGACTATCAGAAAAAATCGAAGCTAAAAGAAAAGCAAAGGAAAAAGCATTAAAAAAAGAAAAAGCTAAAACAGTTGCTGTCGGTGCTACAGTTGAAGTTTTAACAGGCACTATAGGTGGTATATTATTAGCTCCAAAGTCTGGAAAAGAAACTAGAGATGATCTAAAAGCTGCATCTTCACAATTAACTGAAAAAGTTAATGAAAGAACAATTAAAGCTAAGTCTAATGTAAATAAAACTCTACTAGAAAATAAAGAAAAATTATCTGAGTCTAAAAGAAAAGTAAAAGAATACTTAAAAAATAAAAAATCAAATGAAATGGAAATAGAACATGAAATAGCTTTATTGGAATGTAATAATGATGTCGAAGAAAAAATAGAGTCTATTGATTCTAACAGCACTTTAAGAATAGAGGAGTAATATGTATATAGATATAAATGTAATATACGTAGCATTATTATTAGCAACACTTGGCTTTATAGTATATTTAATATATACTTTAAAAAATTTTAACAAATTAATATCTAATGCAAATAATATTTTGCTATATAATACTAAAAGTATAAATACAGCACTTGATAATTTACCTAGTATAGCTAAGAATGTTGAAAGTGCTAGTGAAAATGTAAAAGACGTAACATAGGTTGCCACTGATATAGCTGCTGGTGTTATAATTACAAAAGAAAATATAAAGTCAAATGCTGATACAGCTAAAGATATTATACACATAGTTAAATCTGTATTTATGAAATAATAACAAATAGGTATTGATTATTATAATCAATACCTATTTATTATATACAAATTTACTTTATTCTACTAAATGTAGCAATCGCTTCTGCTCTTGTTATATTTTTTGTAGGTCCAAAACTTCTATCAGAATATCCTAATATATATTCTTTCTCTACAACACCTTCTACAGAAGGTTTTGCCCAACTAGCTATATCTTCATAATCACTAAATACACTTATTTTATCTAAGTTTTCATCTGCTAATTTATTGTAATTAGCAAGCATTACAGCAGCTTCCTCTCTAGTTATAAAATCATCTGGTTTAAATTCCTTTGATGTTTTCCCATTACATACTCCATTTGTAACAGCTACATCTATATCATACTTAGCCCAATGAGTTTCAGTATCATCAAATATTTTTCCGCTAGAATTATTTAATCCATGCACTTTATTAAATATCGTTATAAACTCTGCTCTTGTTATATATCCATTAGGTCTAAAGGAATTTGAATTTGTAACCCATCCTTTATTCATAGCTTCAGATATAGTTTCTTTAGCCCAATGATCACTCCAATCATCTATGGGATTTTGATTTGGCTGTATAATCCTTCTTGCCGCTATATACTTAGATGCATATTTATGTTCTGATATCTTAGATACTATAACTCCAACATCAGGATTTGCAGCATGTACAAATTTACCCTCTCCTATGTACATACCAACATGATTTACTCTACCTGTTTTCATAGTGTCAAAGAATACCAAGTCGCCTTTTTTTAACTTATTTTTAGGAATATATGTACCTTTTACAGCTTGCTCTGCAGAATAATCAGTTAATTCTACATTTGCACCTTGTTTATAGCTATATAACATTAATCCTGAACAATCAAATTCATCAGGACCTATAGCTGCCCATACATAAGGTTTTCCTATTTGTTTTTTAGCTATATCTACGACCTTATTTATTATATTGTCTACTTCTAATTGAGTTAAGTAGTTTAAGGATTCTTCATTATAGTATTTAAAGCCTTTTAAATACTTTTCTTCGCACCAACCTAAAACACCATTAGGAAATTCAACCTTATACCACCCGTTCATATTTTTTTCTTTTAGTAAAACTACCTGATTAACTCTACCAGTATGAATAATTTTTTCCTTACTACTTGGACCTTTTCTCACACTAATAGTTTTACTACTTACAGTTGCAACTGTATTTATTAGTTTTTCTGTGTTTTCATATGCAAATACATAATCTAAGTTCAATAAATTAATAGAAAATACAGTCACTAGTAGCAATTTGATCAATATTTTTTTCATTTCCATCCTCCCCATTTTTTATTCCATTAAATATAATATCATAATTACTCTTTGTTTATAGTATATTTTTAACATAAATAAATTTTTTTGTTAAATTATGTATTTAATATGAAATAAATGGTTATATTTAACTATTTAAAAATAAGAAAAAAGCCACCTTCTGTAATATAGAAGTTAGCTTTTTTCTTATTTTCAATTAATAAATTTCATCTAGTATTTTGTGTTATATTTTTATATCTTCCATAATCAACTAAAAAATCGCTTATAATCACTATAACAATCTAAGCAGACTTTCTTTCCACCCTGTAGTCTTGTAAATTGCTCTGAAGTTTTTTCTCCACAAACTTCACATACTTCTGATAAAAATATTCTTGCTTTCTCTGGAAGTTCTATATTTGTTTCACTAAACTCTAACTGATATATAGTTTATAAACCTTCATGGCTTGATTATCTTTGTTTATATATGTCTTGCCACTTCAAATGCATCCCATATAGCATACATTATATTTTTGACTTCATTAGCATCACCTATCATTCTCACATTATTATGAGAGAATCTAATCTTATCATACAAAGAGTTTTCAGAGTTGTAGCCAATAGCAGCTATTGCTGAATCTGCTTTTGTTACTTTTGCACTACATTTTACATTTATATCTTTAAAATGAATTAAATCTTTTAGCATATCATGATTTGCATGACATATAGGACCTCCAACTGCTAATATATCATCCATCATCTCAACTATAGTTACTTTTTTGCCTTGTTTTTGTAGCCATAGCGCTGTTTCACATCCTACTAATCCACCACCAATTATTATTGTAGATTTTCCAGCATCTTTTTTACCTAATAAAACTTCTTCTGCTGTAAATAATTTATCAGTGCCTTCAATGTTTAATATCTTAGGTCTAGACCCTGTAGCTACAATAACTGCATCAGCACTATATTGTTGTATAGTTTTTTCATTTGCACATGTATTTAAAATTACATTTACTTTAAGCTTTTCAAGTTCTAAATTATACCATCAACTAATGCAGTATCATCTTCTTTAAAGTCTGGTCTTCCTCCTGCTATCAAGTTTCCACCTAATCTATCAGACTTTTCTATAAGTACTACATCATGACCTCTTAATGCTGATACCCTTGCAGCTTCACATCCTGCTACACCACCACCTATAATAAGCACTCTTTTCTTTTCATCAGCTTTTTTTATTTCTAATTCTTTTTCTCTACAACAAGCTGGGTTAACAGCACATGAAAGAGTAGCATAATTTTGTATTCTTCCCATACATCCTTCTTGACAAGAAAGGCATGGTCGAACGCTTTTATAGTCACCCGCTAGTATTTTGTTTGGTATTTGTGAATCTGCTAATAATGGTCTTGCTAGGCCTATCATATCAGTCTTTCCTGACAATATAGCATTAATAGCTAACTCTGGATTTTCCATTCTTCCTGCAGTTATTATCGGAACATCTACTGCTTTTTTTAGTATTTCATTATATGGTAAGTAAAGTCCTTTTTCTTGATACATTGGTGGATGAGACCAATACCAAGAGTCATATGATCCAACATCACCATTTAATGCATCATATCCTGCTTCAACTAGTATTTTAGCAGCTTCAATTCCCTCATCTATATCTCTTCCCATTTCTTTAAATTCTTCACCTGGTAGCCCACCTTTACACCAGTCTTTTATAAAACTTTTTATACTATATCTTAAAGATACTGGATAATCTTCTCCACATCTTTTCTTTATTTCTTGAACTATTTCACAAGCAAAACGTAAACGATTTTTTAAACTTCCTCCATATTCATCAGTTCTATTATTAAACATTGCTATTGCAAATTGATCTAGTAAATATCCCTCATGAACAGCATGTATTTCTATTCCATCAAATCCTGATTTTTTAGCAATCTCTGCTGAATCACCGAATTTTTTTACATACTGTCTTACTTCATCTGTAGTTAATTCTCTACAAGTAACTCCTTTTAAAAATCTATGTGGTATTTCTGATGGAGCTATAGCTACTTCTCCAACCATTGATGGTATACTTACACGTCCAAACCCAGCTGATAATTGCAAGAATATTTTAGCTCCATAAGCATGAACACGCTCAGTTATAGATTTTTCCCTTGTTGTAAAGTTTAGAGGATTAAGCGTAGGACATGGCATAGATGGTAGTGCACACTTTTCTATATTATTTTCAACCATAGTTACTCCAGTCATTATTAATCCTGTACCGCCTCTTGCACGCTCTACATAAAACTCTTCTCCTCTTTCATTAAAGCTTCCATCAGCGTTGCATAATCCAGCAGGACCCATTGGAGCTAAAACAAATCTGTTTTTAATCTCTAATTTACCAATTTTGATTGGATCAAATAATATCTTATGTTTTTGATCTAACATACTTTATCCCCCTACACAATAAATATTTCAGATAAGAAAATCTTATCTAAAATCAAGTGTATTACATAAAGTAACTTTACATGCAAGCACATTGTTATGATTTTGTCATAATAATTTAATAGGTATCCATAACTCAATATAAGTTTGTAACTTTGCTGGCTTATATACATCAACAACTAATATTTTACCTATAATATCCCCACATATTTCTAATCCCTTGGATTGTGCATATTGTATAACATCTCTAAAAATAATATCTTGATTTAAAGTTAATTCATCGCTAACTATTTTTATAGTATGTAAACAAGACTCACTTTTAATATTTTTAACATTTAATTTAAGAGGTAAATTTAATTCATTCACTTTTTCTTCTGAAACAAGATATCCGAAGTTACTATTGTTAGATTCACTATGTTTTATAACTCCTAATTGTACAACAGGCATTTCCTTTACCCATTTATGGACTATTTTTTGTGATTCTCTATTTTTTGAAATTCATCCACATTCTTCATCATAAATCATAACTAA
Source organism: Romboutsia lituseburensis (assembly GCF_024723825.1). Taxonomy (NCBI): domain Bacteria; kingdom Bacillati; phylum Bacillota; class Clostridia; order Peptostreptococcales; family Peptostreptococcaceae; genus Romboutsia; species Romboutsia lituseburensis. The sequence continues at coordinate 297,514 of NZ_JANQBQ010000001.1, read as the reverse complement.
ATCTGGACATTTGTCAAACTCATACTTATCTAATAAATCATCTATAAGTCGTGCACTTTTCAAATTTTCTTCTATTGATTCAGCTAATTTTTTATAGTGTATGCTTTTTTCTTATGCCTTTTTTTATATTCTTCCATTCTATCTTTAATAAGCAAATGACCTGTTTCATCTCAACTAAACTGCTTTATAATCCTTTTCATAGGAAATTCCATATGTCTATATTTTGTATAAGACAAAAGCCTAAAAATATCAATAACATTATAAAAACGATGTCCATTTTTTTCTTTATTAACTTTTATTAAATTTTGCTTTTCAAAATAGTGGATCGCACTTGTTGTTATTCCCAATATCTCTGCTAAATCGGTAATACCATACTTCATAATATTGTCAAATGCACCTATTACAATAGCTTTATTGATATTTATTTTAATAAATCATCTTATAATATCTGTGTATTTTACTTTCAAACTCCTCAATACTTATATATCTAGCTTCTCTTATAGTTTCTTTTTTCTGAACATAAACTATTATACCTGGTATAGTAAATATATTATATTGACCCGCTATTTCTCTAGAATTTTCTGTTTTAATTTCTAAACTCTTTATATTCGTATATTTTGTTAATATATCTTCTACCTTGGATTTTATAACATTACATACTCCACAGTTTTCTCCACTGAAATATAAAAGAACCATATCATTATTATTTATTAATTCATTTATTTCTTCATAGCTATTAGTTATTTTCATATTATGACCTCTTTTTAATTTATTTGCTTAATAAATCACTTATATATTAGAAAACTAATTCTAGAAAATCATCCTCAGTAATAATTTTTAAATTTTTTCCTTGCGATATTAATCTTTCTGCACTTATATGTTTGCTACTTTTAACTTTACCATTTAGCTTTCTAATACTTTGTTCTCCTAAAACTAAATAATCTGTATTTTTAGTTACGCTGTATCCACCTATTCCACCAACATTGTTCACTTTTTTCATAGCTTCAGACCTTCTCATACTTCTAAGAGCACCTGTAAACACTATCGTTTTTTTATAAAATGGGTGACTATTTTCAAAGTCATATGTTCTTAATTTTATTTCTTCTATATCTATTTCTCTTCTATATTTTTGTTTTTTTATACCAAATGGTTTATATGATTTATTGAAAAGTACTCCTTTTTCTATGTTAAATTCTTTGAGTAAATCTTCTATTTTGTTATATTTAAAATTTCTTAATATATCTAAATATGTATTTAAACATTTATAAGCTTCTTCACTTGAGCTATTATATAAAATTTCTTCATCTAAATCTTCTTCTTCATTTTGTTTTACTATATTAGATAGTTTCCAAGTACATAAGTAATCAAAATTGGGATAAACCATATTATACTTGTCACAAGCATGTATAAGCACACTAATATCTAAACTAGCATTAGGTGATATTACTAAGGTATTTTTATCTATCATATAAGATATTGATTGCCATGCTTTATTAAATATTTTAGCATCTTGTATCTTTTCTTCATTTATATTATGCATTTTAATGCTATATTCATCAAACTCTTCTTCTGGATTAACCAGTATTTCTTCATTTAATTTAATTTTACCATCTTCATAAAGAGCTAGTCCTATGCTACATACACTGGATCTATTATAATTTGCTGTTTTAAATGATATAGCTAATACTTTATTACTCACTTTTAGACTTTCCTCTCTATTATATATTTATATAAAATTATATCATAATTAAAATGAGTAAAGTCTCTTTATTTAAATAAAGAGACTTTACTCATTTTAGTTATTGTATTATATTTTTATATTAAATTAATTTCCTCAACATCATTTATAGTTATATGTTCTAAGAAATTATTTAAAGCATCTTCATGTTTTTTAATAGTTTCTTCAGATGGTTTTTGTATGTGATTATAAGTAAAGTATACTAATATAGCCATTTGTGCTGTCAATCTATTTTCAGCTTCATCAAATATTACAGATTCACTACCATTCATAACTTCTCTTGTACATTCTCTTTGATCATTAGCTGGTAGGCAGTGCATAAATAAAGCATCCTTACCTGCCATATTCATGATATCTTGAGTAACTACATACTTAGGCATGAATGTAGTTAGCCTTTCTTCTTTTTCATCTTCTTGCCCAAACCAGTAGAAACTATCTGCAACAACTATATCAGAACCTCTAACAGCCTCAATATCGTCTGTAACTATTAATTCTCCACCTGATGTTTCACAATTTTTTATAGCTATATCTTGCCACTCTTTAGGCATTTGATATTTTTTAGGTCCTATATGCTTATACTTCATACCTAATTGAGTACATATAAATGCTAGTGATGAGCATACATTGGTTGCGTCTCCCATAAAACTTACCGTTAAATCTTCTAACTTTTTACCTTTAGGTAAATGTTCTATCATAGTAAATACATCTGCTAACATTTGAGTTGGATGTAGCCAATCACATAGTCCATTTACAACTGGAACTGTTGAATACTCTGCAAGCCCTGCTACTGTAGAATGTTTATCCACTCTAGCCATCATCATATCAACCATTCTTGATAAAACCTTTGATGTGTCTTCTAGACTTTCTTTAGCTCCTAAATGTATATCCTTTGGTGATAAAAATAGAGCATGACCTCCAAGTATAGTAGCTGCCGTTTCAAAAGATACCCTTGTTCTTGTTGATGGCTGCTCAAATATCATCGCTATTGATTTTCCTTTAAATAATTGAGGAACTGCATTGTCTTTTCTAGCTTCTTTTAAAAGTCTCATTAACTCAAATAACTCTAATAATTCTTTTTTACTTAAGTCTTGTGTATCTAAAAAATGTCTTAATCCTTTCTTGTTAAGATCTGTTGCACTTGATACTGGTAATTTCATAATAATTTCCCCCTTATATTTTAATAACTTTTTATATTTAAATTTTTATATTTTTTAATATTGATAATGAAATAATTTAAGCTTTAGGTTGCTGTTGAGTTATACAATGAATGTTTCCTCCACCAAGAAGAATCTCTCTAGCATAAACTCCTACTATTTTTCTATTAGGAAAACAACATTTAAGTGTCTCTATCGCTTTTTCATCATTAGGGTCATTAAATAGTGGTAATACTACTCCACCATTTGCTATATAAAAGTTTGCATAAGATGCTGCCAAACGATCTCCTTCTTGTCGTGGTAAAGTTCCATCTATAGCATCAACACCTTCACTTTCTTCTTTTGTTATCAATATATTCGAAGGCAGCATTAGCTTTACAACTTCAATATTTCTACCTTTTGCATCTGTTTCATTACTTAAAATTTCATAAGCTTTTTGACATATTTCATATTGTGGATCATTTTTATCATTAGTCCAAGCCAAAACAACTTTTCCTGGTGCTACATAATGTATGATGTTATCTACATGGCCATTAGTTTCATCATTGTAAATTCCTAGTGGTATCCAAATAATCTTTTCAAGATTTAAGTATTCTTTTAATACATCTTCTATTTCGTCTCTTGATAGATCCGGATTACGACCTTCACTTAATAAACATTCTTCAGTAACTATTAAAGTACCCTCACCATCAACGTGTATAGATCCACCTTCTAATACAAAATCGTCTAATCTATATCTATCTCTTTGTTCTATTTCACATACCTTTCTAGCTACATGATCATCTTTATCCCATGGGAAATATAATCCATCTACTAAACCACCCCATGCATTAAATGACCAGTCAATACCTCTTACTTCTTTTCCATTAGTTACAAAAGTAGGTCCACAATCACGAATCCAGGAATCATTATTAGATATTTCAACTAGTCTTACATTTTCTGGTAACATATTTCTAGCATTATCATATTGTTCATTACTTACACATACAGTAACTGATTCAAATTCACTAATAGCTTTGGCTACTTCTACAAATACCTTTTGAGCAGGTTTTGCACCAAGTCTCCAGTTGTCAGTTCTCTCTGGCCATATTATCCAGCATCCATCATGTGGTTCAAATTCTCCTGGCATTCTAAATCCATCTGTTTTTGGAGTAGAGTTTAAAGTTTTCATTATATTCCCTTCCCTTCTTTTTTATTATTTCTATTTTTATCTCTGATTAAAAACTCTCCTATTATGAAGAAAATAATTGAGCCTATTGTTATCGGTAATGTTTCAGATAAAGCTTCTTTTTCAAAGCTAAGTGGAATAGCTATAAAAATTATAGATATAATAATCATAACCATAGGAAGTATTGCTAAAATTTTTAATATAAAATTACTTCCACTAACTTTAAATGGTCTTTCTCTGTCTGGATCTATTTTTCTAAGTTTTAAAAATGCAGGAAATACTGGTAAATATGCTGCTAAGAACATTACAAGATTTAATGCAAAGAAACTCCAGAATAAATCTTGGTTAGGTAAAAACATAGCTAATAATACTACAGCTGATGCTACTATTCCATTCATTATTGCTGCACCTGTTGGCATATCATTTTTTTTACTCTTTTTAGCAAATACCTTGGGCATATCTCCATTTAAAGCCGCATAACAAGCAACATTATTTACACCAAGTGACCAAGAAATCATATTTCCAAATAAGCTTAATAAGAATAAAATACTCATAACTGATATAAACATTCCACCACTTTTACCAGTCAATAGTTGTAAACTATCTATCAATCCACTACTAGTACTTACTTCTGCTGTTGGTATTGCAACGCCTATCCCAAATGCTGAAAAAATATATATTGCTGCTATTACAATTCCCCCTACAATAATAGCTTGCGGGATTTGTTTTTTAGGATTTTCCATATCATCTGCAAAAGTACATACAACTTCAAATCCTAAGAAGTTAAATAATATAACTGAAATAAAAGATAAGCTGTTTAAATCAAATGATGGAAGCAAATACTCTAATGTATATTCATTTGCAACTCCATGATTTATAGCTCCATATATACCAAGCCCACCTACTACTACTGCTAATAAAACTTTAATAACTGCTGCGCCATTTAATATCCAAACGCTATCACATACTGGATAAAAACTAATAGCTACTACAATCCATATAAATGCTAGTTCAATAATTAATGAAGGTACTAATCCTACTTCACATCCAAATACAATACCTAATATTTCTGGGAAAATTACTGCTAATGATGCCATCCATAAAGGAAAATTAATCCAATAATACCAAGAAGCTCTACCTCCCCATCTTTTTCCAAATGCCTTTCTAATCCAATCATATAAACCACCCTCACCATTATAAGTAGTTCCTAATTCAGAAGATATAAGACCATAAGGTAAAAGAAACGTTAGCATCAAGAATATCCACCAAAAGTATTGGGAATTTCCTATAGCAGCTACAGGAGCTGCTGCCTCTGCAACAAATACTACACAAATTACTGATAAGATAGCATCTGTTAACTTAAACTTTTTCTTGTTTTGAATTTGGTTCATTTTTTATCCCCTCTTAAAATTATTCTTTTATATCAAGTTTGCTAACAACCAACCTGCTTACAACTCAATGATAGTGACTAAACCCATAAGTTTAGAATCTATCTTTTCTAATACTTTAGGTATTATTTATTTATAGCTAAGTTTTTTTGTCTAATCATATCTAAACTTACCTTCTGTATAAGTTGTATTAAATTTATAGCTATAGTAAACTTATTATATATAGGTACTAAAAATTGGTAGAAAGGTGGTGGTCCCATGGATATTACACTTTTTATTTATAATATTTTTCTAATAATTTTATATACATGTGCGATTGTGTATTCTTTTCATTTGAATGTATGTAAGAAACAACCTTTATATTTAGCTATAAACGTTATGTTTGTATTGTTTATACTTGATAATGTAATCATTTATATGACAGAGTTTTTCGATAAGTTTTCTAGCTTCTATGACCTGCAGTTTATGACTATCCCCTCTTTTAAGACATTAATTATGATGTCTATTGTAATAGTTTATTTTCTAATCCAAAAGTATACATTAAATAAAAGCTTTACAACGCTAGATTATTTAATGCTTGCACTACTTTCAATATGTGTTTTATTTATTCCTTTAGCGCTTAATGGTGCTCTTATGGTGTGGAGTTATTACCTACCTTATCAGCTTATAACAATTTATTTAAGCTTAGTTGGCCTTAAATACATAAAAAGCAATTCTGATTTATTAAATAAAAACCCCTACATGAATTTATATAAAAAAGTACTTAAATACACATTAATATTTTCATTTCTAATTATTATCGAAGATACTATTGTTATTTTTTCATTCGATGTATACTCAGATATATTAGTTAAAATCAACAATAGAAGTGTATCTGAAGATATATTAACTATTATTTATTCGGTATATGCTATTAAGTACTGCTCTACCAAAATTAATTCGTTATTAAAAGTAGAAAATAATGTTTCTAGTGAAACTAAAGATATAGATATTATTGACTATGGGTTTTATGAATTTGTACAACACTATAATTTAACTAATAGAGAGCAAGATATATTGAAACTGTTGTTACAAAATAAAAATAATCAGGAAATTAGTGAAAACCTATTTATATCAATTGGAACAGTTAAGACTCATATACATAATATTTTTCAGAAAGTGGATGTGACTAAAAGGAATATGTTAATCGATATCTATAAAGAATTTATTTTAAATATTTCAAACTCAAAACCTGAGATTTGATTTTTATAACAAAAAATCCTATATAGTTATACACATTAAGTGTATTTACTATATAGGATTTATTAAACCTAATTATTTACTATTATTGTTGAATTGTCGTCTGACTTTTTTCCTTTGCATTACTCTTTTTAGCCATTGCAGGTAATATTAAACCTATACCTACTAATACTATAGGAGTTAGAAGATTTAAAGCTACTTTAAACATCCATTCTGAACTAAATGCAGCTACATCTGTTGGAAACATACCCATGATACATGCAAATGCAGTAAATACAAAGCACCATAAGCCAATTATAAATCCAGCTTTATCACTTTTTACAAACTTATAATCAGTTTTAAATTTGCTACTAGCTTTCTTAAGTCCCATATAAGCTAAGAATACCCATAAGTATCTCATTGGCATAACAACAGCATTTAGCTTAGTTAATGTAATGAATAACTCGTTTGTATTACCTATTCCTAAAGCTGGAACTATTATTAATATAGAAACTAATATAGCAGTCATTATGTAACCATTTACTAATACACCATTTTTATTAGTCTTTGATAAAGACTTTGGTATAAAGTTTGAATCAGCTTCAGATAATAGAACTCTAAGTGGAGCATCTATTGAGAATACTAAAGCAGATAATTGAGCAGCTGTATTTGCTAATGCATATATTATAACAAATATACTACCTAAACCAAAATGTTCTCCTAATAATTGGAATGCATAATATGCACCGTTCATCATTAAGTCTTCTGGTATTTCATTAGCATTGAATATCATACCCATTGCTACTGAACCTAAAAGAGCACAAACTGCAACCATTCCAGCTAAAACTAACATTCCTTTTGGGAAGTTTTTAGATGGGTCTTTAGTGTTGTTTACATATGGAGCTATCTTTTCGCATCCACCAACTGCGAACACTAACATTGCTAAAGTCGTTAAGTAGTTAAAATCAAATTTAGGTATAAATGAGTTCATTGTTATATTTGGAGTTGCAACCTTTCCAGTTATAGCTGGAGCTGCTAGTCCTAAAACTATAAATAATAATGACATAACAAACATTGACGTACCTGCAATGTTACCAATAACCTTTAGTGTCTTAACACCCTTTGTTGATACATATAAAAATACTAGGAATATTACCAACACAATTGATTGTAATAACATCGGATTTAATTCTTTTAAAGTTATCGCTAACTCACCTGATGGGTTAATTGCCCAAGAAAGAGCTATCATAAGCCCTAGTGGTTTTTGAGCTAAATAAGGAATGTGTACAACCCAATATGTCCATCCTGCCATAAAAGCAAGCATAGGTGTTGTAGTTGATTTTATCCAAGCTGATACACCACCTTGAGAATCCTTAAAAGCAGAACCTAGCTCCCCTACCATCAATGTATATGGTACAAAATATAGTCCTATCATAAGTACCCATGAAAATACTACTGTAAGACCTTGTGTTGCGAAGTTTAGTACGACATTACCAAACCCCCATACCATGACAAACCCCATAAGGGCTATATTTCGCCATGTTAAATTTCTGTTTTGATCTGACATGCTATTCCCTCCAAAAATTTGATTAAGTTGCTATTGTGCTATTAAATTTAAAAATGTTCATTTTCAATATAATTATAATCATGCTTTACTGTTAAGACAATGTTTTAAGTTCGTCATTTTTCTATCTTTTTTTACTTTTTATCCTAAATTATCTAATTATTGCCTTAACTTTATTATCAAAATGATACAAAAATGTTCATAGACAATTTTTCTATATAGAAAAATCACTTTACCCATACTAAATTTTTTATATGTATTTTTATGATTTATTGCATATAACATAATAAAAATTAACCATATTATCATTTTGTTTTAAAAAATAAATTTTATATTTTTTTTAAATTTACATATATTATTTTATTTTTTATTTTATTTTTATTTTAAATTTTTGTTAAATTTTATTAATTTATTTTTAGTTTCTCGCACAACAAGTACAAATTATAATAACTTATATCCTAAGGATGTAGTAACCTAAAAAAATTTCAGCCAATAGAAGACCTGATATGCTTTATCTCTAAACAATTAAAATCCAAAATAGATAAAGGGTTAAAGGATATGAAGTTAGGTCAAGGTCAAACCTTAACTATAATGTAAAATGCGAGATAACCTATGCAAAAAATAATATATGATCTCTTTACTTTTTAAATTATTTAGATATAAATATATCAATTAAAATGAAAATTTACTATACTATAAATATACTAATTATAACAAAATAATTAAAAGAAAGGTATTGAGTATATGAGTTTATTAAAAAAAGCTATGGCAAATGTTTTAGGAGTTGGTGGTGCTAAGGTAGATGCGATTTTATCTAATCAAAATACTACTCCTGGTGGAAATGTAGAAGGATATATTAATATATGTGCAGGTCAAGTAATACAAAAAATAAAATCTGTATCTATTAATGTAAAAACCAAGTACAAAAAAGAATCTGACGATAAAGAGTTTAACGTAGATTATACTATCCAAAAATTTAATATTAATGTAAATAAAGAATTTCAACCTGGCGAAGAAGCTAAGATACCATTTAGCTTTAACTTAGATTTAAATTGCCCTATTACTAAAGGCCACTCTACTATATGGCTATCTACTAGATTAGATATTGAAAATGCAGTTGATAATTTAGATGGTGACAAATTATTAGTTTTACCTAATGCAAGTATAAAAAATATTCTTGAAGCAGTTGATAAATTAGGTTTTAGAATGAGAGAAGTTGAAAATGTTTATGATAAATATGGATTTAGTAATCACAAATTTGTACAGGAATTTGAGTATTATCCAAGCCCAAGTTTTAGATCAAAACTTGATGAACTAGAAGTTGTCCTTGTTTCTGATTTAAATGGTATAAATGTATTTTTACAAATTGATAGAAGAGCTAGAAACTTAGGAAGTAGCATATTAGAAAAGTTAAGCTTAGATGAATCTAATGTAAGAATTCATTTTAACCATAATGAGTTAAATAATGTTGATTATATCTATGATGAAATTTTAAATACTTTAAAAAAGTATTCTTAATATAGATCACCCCCTACCTAACATTTTAATAGGCATTGGGGGTGTTTGTTATTTTATATAAAGTCTATTTAATATTACCTTTAATGCAGTTAGCTCAGCTTTATCTTTACATCTTTTACAAGATGTTGCCATCTTAGTTTCTTTTATCATATCTTCAACACTATTACATCCATTTTCTTTAGCTTTTATTAAATCTTTAACTGTTACGTTAAAGCAACCACATACTCTTTCATTAACGTCCATAAGATACCTCCAAATTTAAGATATATATTATTTATACCCAAAAGGTTCTTATATACACTTTTATCTTAGAATATTGGAATTGTGTAATTCTCCTAAAAAAATACAAAACATCAAATTTGTATTATAGATTATACAGATTTAATATTTTGTATTTTTTTAATTTAATATTTCACTATTTAAATTGATTATATATGTCTTGAACGAATTTCTCAAAATTTTCTCTTTGTGTGTGTTTATTACCTTCATAAATTTCTAAGGAAGATATTGATTCATTTAGCTTATTGCTATCTAAATTTTTCATCTTGTTGTATTTTCCATTTTCATATAAATATTTTAAAGTTTCACCTATATCCAAAAGAAAATCATAATGCTTTGTATTAGAAAATCCAGGATTTTTAGATTTATCACCTAATTCTCCAAAAAATACTGATTTACAAAGCCAACCTTTTATGGCAGTTCCATCTAATGTAGTATTAGATAAAATATAGTTTATATAATCTGTAAACTCATTAAACTCTCCTTCTTTTAACTTTATACCTACAATAGGATACCAAAGCCCCTTAACTTTACCATCATTAGTTCCTGATGATCTATAATAAGCTAGAGTTACATTTTCTATACCATAATTAAATTTCATTTTAACATTTATTAATCCTATCGCTCTAAAAGGCCTTTTAGAATATTGATTTACTCTAAAGCTATCTTTATCCATTTCTAATATTTGGTTTACATTTGCCACAATACACATCTCCAGTTAAAATTTAATTAAATTTCAAAAATAAAACATATAGCCTTAACTTTATCGTATAGCCATATGCTTTATTTTTAATTTATAACATCTTTAAAGTTTTTCTTTATTTCATCTATACTTTTATAGAACCCTTCAATACCCATTAATTTTTTTAAAAATAAACACTCTTTTTCATTTAAATCAAGTTCTTCAAACCAAGGTCTTTCACCTAAATTACTTTCTTTATAGCATGATGAATAATATAGATGTACTAAAAAATCTGCAATATACCAATAATCTATTTCTTTTACATATTTTTTATCATCTATATACCTTGCTAGTCCAAAATCAATTAATTTTAATTTATTATTTTTATCTAAGATTATATTTGGAGTTCTTAAATCTCTGTGAATTATGTTATTCTTTTGAAGTATTTCAACTATATCTATTAATTGAATAGCTATATTATATATTTCTTCTTTGCTAAATTCATACTCATCTTCATTTAATATATCTTCAAAATCTTTTCCTTCTATATACTCTAATACATATATTAAATTACTTTCGTGATCAAACTTTTCAATAAATTTTGGAAATCTATTATCCTTTAATTTTTTTAATATTTCTTCTTCATAAAATAGCTTTTTTCTTGTAGCTTCTAGTATTTCATTTTTTAGTTGTTTTAGTACATATTTTTTTAAGTCTATACCTTGAGCTAAATATGCTATTCCATATTTACCTTCCCCTATTATTTTTAGTATATTGTATTTATCAATATTGTCGTTAGGATTATAACGCTTATCTATGACTTCACCTCCAATTATGCACTATATGGCTTGCTATTTGATACATTTGACTTAGATCCATTTTTAGATGCACTTGATTGAGAACCACTTTTAGATGCTTTTGATTTTCCTAGTCTTTTATAATGGCTAGATCCTTGATATGATTGTTCTTTTAAAGACTGCACAGACTTCACCTCTTATATTATTTTTATATCTTATTAGATTATATGAGGTGTTGTTATTGTGTGTTACATTTTAATTTATATTGTATGATTTTGTTTTTGTTTATGTGCAAAAATCCCCTAAAGTTTTTACACTTTAGGGGATTAGATTTATACTACTTGTTTTAAGTATGTTATACCTACAACATTATTTTTATCGTATGTTATACCATCTTCTCCAAATCCATATGCAAGATTTACAATAAAATCACCCTGACTTGAAGTATAACGTATGATTCCTGTACCAACATCTTCTTTGCCTATATAATCAGTTTCACTTTCTTTTTTTATATCATCAGGTAATACTTTTTTTACAAGTTCTATTGCCTCATCATAAGTTACCCTTATGGGATTTACTTCAGATGCAAATGAAAAAGCTTGTAATACTTCCTTATATTTTTTATCATTTAGTGGTTCTTCAGTTTGCATAGGATTCATTTGAGCTATGCCTTTTTTAAACTCAAATAAGTATGTTGACATATTTTCATCATACTTATAGTTTAAATCTTTTTTATTTATAGTTTCATAACTTTTTAATACTTCATCATTTGATTTTACTTCTTCTCCGTATTCATCATATGGTCTTTTATTTTCATCAAATACCATTTCTTCTTTTACTTGTTTCGGCTGTTTTTGTTGTATTTCCTCTTTTTTTGTACATCCTACCATTAAAATGATTGTTGTTAATAATATTGCCAATTTTAATTTCATCTATCTTACTCTCCTATATATGTTTATATATAACTTACCCTGTAGTTAATTATTTATCCATTAGCATTGTATACAAAGTAAAATCTTAAGTAAGTTGTTTATATATTTTTTACAAACTCATCATATTCATTCTTTTTAGATTCAATTATATCATTTAAATCATTTCTATTATTTTTTAATCTTTTTAAAATGTTCTCAACCTTCACCTCTAAAATACATATATTGTCATAAGAATCCGTTATATGCTTATCTACTGATAAGTCAGTAAATATATTATCAAAGAAAATATCAAAAGTCTTTGTTGAGCTAGAAAAATTAATTCCACTAATATTTACATCTTTTAATTCCTTATTAAAAGATTTTATTAAATTTGAAATTTTAGATAAGTGCCATTGCACATCATCAATTTTACTATGTTTAGCCATATAACTTAGTAAATCACCACCAAATATATCAAAAGTACTCCAAGCCTTTGCTGATGCTAATAACTTTTTGGCAACTCTCACTTCATCTAATAATTCATTTCCAACATAAATAGATTCATCAACTTCTTTCATCTCTTTTATATACATATCAATATTTTTTTCAATATATATAATTTTATTTTTTGTACTCTCATCGCCATAAACATTTATTAACTCAATTTTTTTCTTTAATAAATTAGCATATATAGCCTCATACTTTGATAAATCGTTTAATCTACTTGTTATATTACTAATATTAGATTTTATTAAATTTACATTAGATTGACACTTATCATATTGAAGCTTTGCCATTACATATTCCTTTTCTTCTTTTTCCATCTTATCTGCTTTGTTTCCTGCTACTGTATATATTAAATTTGATAAAGATAGTTTTTTTAAATTATCTACGTCCTTTTTTTCTTTCCTAAGATTGTTTTCTAAATTAGTTAGCTCTTCTTCAGCTGTTTTAAGTTCTAATTTTAAGCCATTTAATTTATTTTCTAATACGTACTTTTTCGCTACTTCATTTTTTGCATTATTTATTTGTATATTTATTTGGTCTAACATATTTTCCCCCTATTAAATCCTATTTTTATTATAATTATATAAAATTTACATTATATGTAATTATTAAATTTGATTATATTCTAACATGATATACTCTTATATTCCAATTACAAAGTGGTTTCATTTAATTACATCCTTAGAACAAGCTCTGCTAAAAATAAAAAAGCCTTGGAATACTCCACGGCTTTTTTATTTGCTATTCATTAATTTAATTGACTTAGCATTTAAAATTTTCAGATTATTTAATCTAATTTTTTATAACTATTTAATATACCTATATTATATATTATATAGAAATATTAAATAATAGTTGAATTTAATTTTATAATAAATTATTAAACTAATTAGGTATATTAGCTATTTTCTATAATTATAATATTGACTACACTGCATTATTTCTTTCTTGATGTTTTTCTTTTTTCTTTAGCTTAACTTGTGGTTCACTTGGTAATCCAAACTTTGGTATAAATCTATCAAGCCCTGTTAATGTTAATAGAAGTATTGATCCAACTGTAACAAATGCCATAATATTATACTTTATAATATCAGTTGCTACGAATTGATGAAGTGGATATACTGCACTTAATATACCTACATAGAATCCTATATAAACATGCCATGGTATTAATTGAGAACCAAATACTCCTAGAGAACTTGAAAATGTTGCATTTCTTAATCGTAATTGGTATAAATCTTCTTCACTACCATCTACATTCTTTTCAACTAACTCTTTAATTATAGGCCCTACTGTAACAATTTGAGCCATTTCATCAGCAAGTGCAGCATTTCCTGCTAAGCATAATAAACCATTCATAGCCATTAATTGTTTTACACTTCTAGCAAGATACATAACTAAATTTGATAATGGTTCGAAAGCTTTCATTTTAGACATTATTCCACCAAATGCTCCTACCCACATCATCATAACTATGACCCAAGAACCTGCTTCTTTAAATCCTCCCATCATTAATTTTAAAAATTCATTTAAAGACCCTACAGTTCCTGCAAAACTACCAAGCAAGAATGATGATGCTATACCAACAGACAGACAAACTAATGTAGGTAATCCCTTAATTGCTACCACTAATACTAGTATAAGTGGTATCGCCATATAATACGGTACCCCTTCTTTTACTTGATTTAATAATTCTACTGCCGATGGTCTTGCAGCTTCTAAATCAATCATTACTTGAGGTGGTATCTGATTTATAGCAGCTGAAGCATTTGTAGCTTCAGTAGGCAATCCCATAGTTACACTTAGTACAAATATAGCAACAACTGTTATTGCTAAACAGATTAGAGACCAAGGTCCTTGAGATTTAATTCTATCTATTACCTCAACATCCTGTATCCCAGAACTTACAACTGTTGTATCTGAAATAAGTCCAATATTATCTCCAAAACAAGCACCTCCAGCAATTGATGCAGTTGTTAATAATATATTCCCACCAACCATATGGTTTAGCCATAAAAATATTGGAGCACATGCTGCAAAAGTCCCCCATGATGTTCCAGTAGCTACTGAAAGTACAGCAGTAACTAAAAATGAAACAACTGCAACAGTTCTTCCTGTTACACCTAAAGAAAGCGCTATATTTACTAAAGAAGCGCCTACTCCTGTAGACATAAATGCTTCAGCCATTGCATATGCAAGCATTAGTATGAAGAAAACTAAATTTAACTCTTTTACATTATCAACTGCACAATCAACTAAATCATTAAACTTAAACTTATCTGTTATTGATGCTACAATAAATGCATATATTGTAGCTATTGGTGCTGCTATTAAGCAGTCTACTTTAAACATCATTAAACCTGCCAGTACAAATACTGGTGAAAACTTAAATAGTCCAACCCAAAACCCCATAAGGTGAGCCTCCTTGATATTTTTGTATAATTTTGATAGTTTTTTTATTTACACTATTCCTTATACTATCAATTATTTTATAGACTTATGTACTAATGTATTCTACATAGTACATAAGTCTTTTAATTATAACTTTAAGATACCATTTTATTGATATTTAAAGAATAATTTAACATATTGTTAGTAAATATTATAGTTTTGGTAATTGCTAATATACTAGTTTAAATTTATTATATTAAATCTCTATTAACTAATTCTTCTACAAAGAAACTTCCAACATCTTGTGCAAACTTACCTGGTCCAAATCCTGCATCATATCCTAGTTCTTTTGCAAGTTCATGATTTATTCTAGGTCCTCCACAAAGAAGTACAACTTTATCACGAAGACCTTCTGCTTCTAATAATTCTACTAAGTTAGTTAAGTTTTCTATATGGATATTCTTTTGAGTTACAGTCTGAGAAACTAATAGTACATCTGCTTTAAGCTCTACTGCTTTTTTTATAAATTCTTCATTTGGAACTTGGCTGCCTAAGTTGTATGCTTCTATTCCTTCATATCTTTCTAATCCATAGTTTCCTGCATAACCCTTCATGTTCATTATTGCATCTATACCAACAGTATGTGCATCTGTACCAGTACTAGCTCCAACTACTACTACATCTCTTTTTATATTTTCTTTTATATAATTTTCTATTTCATATTTATCCATTGTATTTTCTTGTGCTACTTCTACATGTATATCTTCATAGTTTACACCTTTTTCTAAACTTCCATATGCTACATAGAATGTAAATTCACTATCTAGTGCTTTATGATGAGCAACATTTATCTCAGAAAGCCCCATATTTTTAGCTGTAAGTTTTGCAGCTTCTATACCTTTTTCATCATCCTTTACAGGCAATGTAAAACTCACTTGCACCTTAGCATCATTTAAAGTATCTCCATATGGTTTTACATTTTTTAAATCAAGGTTCTTATCGTATTCCTTATTTTCCATTGAATATAATCCGCTCATTAACAGCTACCCCCTAACACTAAATCTTTTTCTAACATTAACTCTACGAATGGATTGAAGTATACATTTTCTTTTATAACAACTCCATCTAGTCCTTTTCCACCATCAACTGGTCTCTTTATTCCAGCAAACTTTCCTTGTTCTAATGTTTTAAATAATCCTTCTTTTTCTATTTCAGCTATTAAATCATATGCATTATGTAAAACTTCATTAACTCTAGTGCACATAATACCATCTTTCTTAAACTCTATTTCACTACCTAAGTCTTTCATAGTATTAAATATATATTGAGCATTGTCTATAGATAGAGCTCTATCTGATATAAATGGTGTATGTATAGCCTCTGTAAGCATTCCTAATAAATGAAGCTTTTGACCTGTCATTATTGTTACCATATTAAATAAGGCATCTTGAACTTGACCTTTAAATATATCTCCAGTCATAAATTTAGTAGGCGGCATATATTTAAGTGGAGCTTTAGGGAATATTTCTCTAGCCATTTGAGCTTGAGCTAATTCATATAAGAATCCATTTTCAACATCTGGACTTATTTCAAATGCATGGCCTAGACCCATTTGCTCCTCTGGAAGTCCTGCTATTAAAGCAAACTGCTCATTTATAAATTGTGATGCAAGTACAGTATGTGCTTCTTCTACTGCATCTGCTGTTGTTAAGTAGTTATCCTCTCCAGTATTGATTATAACTCCAGCATATCCATTTATTATTCTTGAGAAGTATTGATCTATCATAGTTCTCTTCATATTTATATCTCTAAATAATATTCCATATAATGCATCATTAAGCATAACATCTAATCTATTTTGAGCTCCTAATGCTGCTATTTCTGGCATACATAATCCTGAACAGTAGTTACAAAGTCTTATATACCTTCCTAATTCTTTTCCAACATTGTCTAGCGCTTCTCTCATTAATCTAAAGTTTTCACCTGTTGCAAAAGTTCCTCCAAATCCTTCAGTAGTAGCACCATATGGTACAAAGTCAAGTAAACTTTGTCCTGTTGTTCTGATAACTGCTATTATATCTGCTCCTTGCTTAGCAGCAGCTACTGCTTGAGTAATGTCTTCGTATATATTACCTGTTGCAACTATTAGATATAAATATGGACCAGTTTTATCTCCATACTCATTTAAAAACGCTTCTCTCTTATTTCTATTTTCTTTTATTTGATTTACACTTTTTTTAGCTATTTCATTTATTTTAAGCTTAACTTCAAATACATCATTTTCCTTAAGTGAAGTTAAGTCTAATTCCCCTTTAGATACTTTTTCTGCTATTTCTTGTGGATTAAGCCCTGTGTTTATCATAGCATTACCTATGTAATAAGCAACACCCATTCCTAAAGATCCATTATTAGAATTTTTTATACTATCTACAACTATATTTGGAAGCGGTACACCAAATTCATCTACACCGTCTATTCCAAGTAATCTTAGTATACTTCTTTCAACAGTTACTGTAGTGTGCTTGTTTATAAATTCTTGTGTATCTAATGCTATGTTTTGTGCTGATTTACGAGCTTTCTCAACTATACTGAAATCTAAATTTAACTTACTCATATTATCCCCCTTGGCTTCCTATTTACTTAATTTATTTGCTATATTAATTATTTCATTATCAAGACCCAATAATTTACATATATTTATAGCATCTTTTGGAACTTTAGTTTCTTTGCTTACTTTTTCCATTCTATAGTCCATATACTCTTGAAGTATTTTTACTCCATTTGAACTTTTATCTCTACCTATCTTTAAATCTATTTGACGTTTTAATCCTTCAAAGTTTACATTTTTTAATCCTATTACCTGGTAATAGTCAACATCACTAATATCTATATCATCCAAGTGAGTAGATATTAAGCTTATGGAATTATACTTTTTAAAGTATTCACATATTGATTTTAAAAGTAATCTACCTTCTACTGGATTAGTTCCTCTCGCAAATTCATCTAATGCTATGAACCCATCTCTTATTTTAATAAGCTTTGTTATTTCTTTTAATTTTATTATCTCTGCTCCAAAGGTACTTAAACCTTTGTTTATATCTTGCATATCGTCACTTACTAAATATATAAAGTCTAATATGCATAAATCAGCTTCCTTAGCAAATACAAAAAATCCACATTGGAATAAGTATAAATTAAGCGCTATGGTTTTCATACTTACACTTTTTCCACCCATATTAGCTCCACTTATTATAGTTATTTTCTTGTCAATTTCTATACTTATTGGTATGTATTGCTTTCCTTGTGAATCTAAAAGTTTTTGAAGATTTGGATTTACTAGATCTTTAAAATAAATTTTATTTTCTTCATTTATATTTGGCTTTATAGCATTGTACTTTATTGCTAAATCAGCTTTTGCAATAAGTAGATCTAATTTCCCTATATTTTTTATATTTCCTTTTATATCTATTAAATAATTGTATAGTTCTTCAGTTAAAGCTTTCCTTATTTTTAGGACTTCTTGATCTTCTTGAATAACTATCTCAAGTCTTTTCTTTTTTAATATTTCTATAGTTTCTATATCTGTTGAGCTAAATATTTCTTTTTCTACGTTAAGCTTATTTTGCCTTATACGCAATAATCGTTTACTATAAGCACCATATATTTGAAAAGTTGTTAGCTTCAAATCATCTGGATCTAATAGCTTTGCAATCTTATCTAAGCTCTTAAAGTTTATATAATCTACATTTATATTCAACTGTAAATAATATTGCATTATTTTATTAACATTTATAGCAAAGTTTTTAATTTCAAATAACTCTAATTCATCCAATACATTTTTATTTTCTAATCTTATAATTGTATTTTTAATATTTTTGACTTTGCAAAATTCATATTGTATATTATCATACACCACTTTGTTTTTATTTAAGCTACTAATCATACTTTCAACATAGCTCAGTTCTTTTATCAATTTAAACTTATTTTCTTTTTTATATATCTTAATATTACCTTTTTCTATTTCTCCATATGGTGTAATCGTATTTACTTCGTGTGTTATAAATGACTTAATATGATCACCTTCTTGTTCCTAAAAGCTTATTTTCTAAAAATTCATTACATTAAATACTTTTATATCAGTCTTACTTTGTATAGTATCTATAAAATATTTTTCATCAAAGCTATAACCTTCTATTGAAGTTGGATTTATACTTATGCCTATTAGATTTACTTTGTTTATTGCTCTAATTTTACCTTTAAGCTTTATAAATTTTTCAAATACGTCTTTTTCTAAAAATATCTTTGTACTATCCTCAACTAATATAGTGATATTTTTGTAATCTTTCCCACTTTTTAGCATTGTATTTATAAAGTCATCAGTAACTATTCCATTAAAAACTATATATTTAGTATTATCATCTATACTATCTATAATTTCTTTTGAAGAGCTTAAAGTTGTATTAATATCTAAGCTTTTATACGTATAATCATTATTTACTACGCTAACCTTTTTAGAATTTATATTTTCATAAACTTCATAAAATTTATTATCATTAACTTTATCAAGGTTTAAAATATTAGCTTCATATACAATTTTTTCTATAGCCTTATTAATATCTTTATTTATTACAGCT
This sequence comes from Romboutsia lituseburensis, assembly GCF_024723825.1. NCBI lineage: Bacteria > Bacillati > Bacillota > Clostridia > Peptostreptococcales > Peptostreptococcaceae > Romboutsia > Romboutsia lituseburensis. The sequence goes on along the minus strand of NZ_JANQBQ010000001.1, from coordinate 277,565 downwards.
CCACTACAAAATATAGTTGATTCTGTTATTGATGGTGATCCTAATGTTTTTCTAGATAAAGCTCCATCCACTATACTCAAATCTGCTCCATAATACTTTAGTCTATCACATATATATTTTATCTGAGTATTTATAGATGGACCTGCAAGTTCTATATATCCATCGCTTAATGATTTAAATATAACTATATTTCCCAGGGGCGTTGTTATGTTTGTTAGTTCTAGAATTTCTTTTGTTATATCACTTCCTAAAACTAAACTACTGGCTGTGGCTATTATTGTATTTTTGTTTACATATATTCTAGGTTTATAAGTATTAGTAACTGCATCTACACCTTCTCCATCTACTCCAATTGAAGTAAGGCCTAGTATTATGTTTTTACTTATACACTCTTTAAGTATGTAATTTAAGGTAGTAGTTTTTCCAACATTCTTATAATTGCCTATAATCGACATACTTTTATATTTTAGTATTTCTCTTAATTTATTCATATCTTATTCCTTATAAATTTAATATCATTTCAATAAGCGATGTATACTTTTATTAGTAAAAGATACTATAGAGTTAATTCTATAATATCTTTTACTTTTTAGTTTTTATATTAACCTAATTGAGCAGATAACTCTCTTTTCTTTCTATCTAATTCAGTTGGTTCAAGTGTCATTCTTTCATTATTTAAAAGTCCAGCTACACCTACCTTATGAACTTCTTTTTCTCCTCTACAAACTTCACATTGACATGTGTGGCTGTAATTGTGTGGCTCTGTATATGTTGTTATAACACCTTCAAAGTTTCTAAGTATTACTTTATCATGACTTTGAGATATTACATAGTTTGGCATAACTGGTGTTTTACCACCACCACCTGGTGCATCTACAACAAATGTTGGTACACAGTATCCTGATGTATGACCTCTTAATCCTTCTATTATTTCTATACCTTTAGAAACAGGAGTTCTAAAGTGCTCTATACCGTTAGATAAGTCACATTGATAAATGTAGTATGGTCTAACTCTTATTTTTACTAAATCGTTAACTAATTTTTTCATAACGTGCATACAGTCATTTACTCCACGTAATAAAACACTTTGGTTTCCTAGAGGTATACCTGCGTTTGCCATTTTTTCACAAGCTTCTCTAGATTCTTTTGTTATTTCATTTGGATGGTTGAAGTGAGTATTTAACCATATTGGATGGTATTTCTTAAGCATATTCACTAAACCATCAGTTATTCTTTGAGGCATAACTACTGGAGCTCTACTTCCTATTCTTATTATTTCAACGTGTGGTATTTCTCTTAATTTACTTATTATGTATTCTAATCTTTCATCACTCATTAAAAGTGCATCTCCACCTGATAATAATACGTCTCTTATAACTGGTGTATTTCTTATATATTCTATAGCTTTATCTATTCTATCTACTGGTTGAGCTCCATCATTTTGCCCAGCAAATCTTCTTCTTGTACAGTGTCTACAATACATTGCACATTGGTCAGTTATTAATAATAATGCTCTATCTGGGTATCTATGAGTAAGTCCTGGTACTGGTGAATCTCCATCTTCATGAAGTGGATCATCTAAGTCAGCTTGAGAAACTTTAAGTTCTGATGATACTGGTATTGCTTGCTTTCTTATTGGATCATTTGGGTTTGAAGGATCAATTAATGATAAGTAGTATGGAGTTATACTCATTCTTAAAGTTTTAAGACATTCGTGAACTCCTTGTTCTTCACTTTCTGTAAGTGGTATATACTTTTTAAGTTCTTCAACAGTTGTTATTCTGTTTTTAACTTGCCAATTCCAGTCATTCCATAATTCATTGCTAACATCTGTAAATATTTTTCTTTCCATGATTATTTCCCCCCTAATTATACGTATAATTTTTTAAATATATTTCTTAAAGTTTCACTTTCTCTTAATGCTGTTAATGTAACATCTGCATGCCCTTTAGTGTATCCATTCCCTATTATCATATCTACATCTTTACCAACACCTTCAGCTCCAAGTGCTGCTTTTGTAAATGCAGTTGCCATTGAGAAGAAGTATACTATTCCTCCATCTCTAACTGGTAATATTGTACTCATTTCTGTGTTAGAAACGTTTACACAGTTTATAGATAAATCTACTTCTTTACCCTCGTTTACTTCTAATACTTTATTTAAAACTGCATTAGGATTTTGAGCATCTACTATTATTGCTTCATCAACAAGATCATTTTCTTTTATAAAATCTGCTTGTTCCTTATTTATTACAAGCCCTATTACCTTACCTGTTTTACCTGCTTTTTTTCTAGCTTCATAACAGCAAAGCATTCCTGACTTACCTGCAGCCCCTAGTATTAAAACACTTTGACCTTCTTTAACTAACTTTTGAGTTTGAGCAGGTGCTCCTGCTACATCTAAAGCAGCTAGTGCTAATGTTTCTTCCATATCTGTTGGTAATTTTGCGTATATCCCACTTTCAAATAAAACCGCTTTCCCTTTGATTTCAACTCTATCTATATCTGATTTTATATCTATTATTTCTTCTATCTTTAATGGTGTTAATGATAAAGAAACAAGTGTAGCTATCTTATCCCCTACTTTTAGATCTATCTTTCCTTCTAAATCAGAACCTATTTTTTCTATAGTTCCTATTAACATTCCTCCAGAACCCGTTACTGGATTTTGCATTTTACCTTTTTCTTCTACTATTTCTAATATTTTTGCTTTTATTTTTTCTACATCATGATTACACTCTTCTTCTATTTGAGTGAAACTTGCTGAATCTATGTTTAAAGCTTGAACATCTATTAATATTTCATTATCATATATATTCATATCATTGCTTATTTTTTTAGCCGGTTGAGGTAAAACGTTCTCCTTTATTACTCTATGTGTCCCATACTTGCATCCTCTCATCTTTATATCCCCCTTGTTATATTGTTTGTACTTCTCTACATACTAAATCTTCTGATATGATTAAGTCTGCCTCAGTCATTTCTATTAACTCTTTAACAGTTACCCCTTCACTAATTTCTGTTACAAGTAATCCCTTTTCAGTTACTTTCATAACAGCAAGTTCAGTTACTATCATATCAACTACATTCTTTGCAGTCAATGGAAGGGTACAGTTTTTAAGTATTTTAGATTTTCCTTTAGCAGTATGTAACATTGCAACTATTACTTTCTTAGCTCCAACTACTAAATCCATAGCTCCTCCCATACCAGGAACCATTTTCCCAGGAACTATCCAGTTAGCTAAGTTTCCATTTTGATCTACTTCTAAAGCTCCTAATACTGTTACATCAACGTGTCCTCCTCTGATTAATCCAAAAGACGTTGCTGTATCAAAGAAAGCTCCATCATCATTTATAGTTACACATTGTCCACCTGCATTTGTTATATCTAAATCTATTTCATCTGTATCTGCAACTTTTCCCATTCCAACCATTCCATTTTCTGATTGGAAAGTTACATTTATTCCATCTTCAATATAATTTGTAGTTAAAGTTGGAAGTCCTATTCCTAGGTTTATTAATTGACCATCTTTAAATTCTTGGGCAACCCTTCTTGCTATAGTTTCTTTAGGATTCATTTAATTAGCCTCCTTTACAATGTAATCTACTACTACACCTGGAGTCATAATCATTTCTTTATTAATTTCACCAGTATTTACAAATTCTTCTGCTTCAACAATTACAATATCACTTGCCATTGCTATCATTGGATTAAAGTTTTTAGTAGTTCCTTTGTACACTGTGTTACCAAATTCATCTACTATACTACCCTTAACAAGTGCTATATCTGCTCTTAATGGCTCTTCTAATAAATACTCTTTATTATTAACACTTACTTTTTGTTTATTTTCTTCTACTAATGTTCCTACCCCAGTTGGAGTTAATATTCCACCTAAGCCAAATCCTCCTGCTCTTACTCTTTCTATAAGAGTTCCTTGTGGAGATAATTCTACTTCAAGCTTCCCTTCATTCATTAACTGACCAGTCTGTGCATTAGTTCCAATGTGTGACGCTATAACTTTCTTTACTTGATTATTTACTATTAATCTTCCTATACCTCTATCCACAAAAGAAGTATCATTTCCTATTATAGTTAAATTCTTAGCATCTGATTGTATAAGTGCATCTATAAGTTTCTCACCAGTACCACATCCTAAAAATCCACCTATCATAATAGTCATATCGTCTTTAAAAATATCTTTTAATTTTTCTAAAGATATAACCTTATTCATGTTTTTTCCCCCTAATATATTTTAAGCTTCTTGTGCTGTTAATTCCTTAACTTCTAAACCTAATATCTCACGAGCTTCTTTTGGTGTAGCTACTTGTCTTCCTAATGCTTTAACAATATTTGCAGCTTTTTGAACTAATTCTCCATTAGATTTAGCTTTTACACCTTTTTCCATATAAACATTATCCTCAAATCCTACTCGGACATGCCCTCCCATTAACACACTTAGTGCTATCATGTCAAACTGACATCTTCCTACACCACTTACAGTGAAAGTAGCATTACTTGGTATGCTTTGTCTCATAAACATTAAATCTCTATATGTTCCACTTATACCACCATTAACTCCCATTACAAAGTTAAAGTGCATATTATCATTTATAAATCCTTTTTTGTTAAGTCTTAAGGCCATGTCTACCATACCTTTATCAAATACTTCTATTTCTGGCTTAACATTTAATTCTATCATCTTTTTACCAAATTCTTTTATAGTATTTTCAGTGTTAACAAATATATCATCTCCACCAAAGTTACAAGTACCACAATCTAATGTTGCCATTTCTGGATGTAAGTTTACAGGCTGTACTCTTTCTTCATTGCTCATTCCAACTGCCCCTCCAGTTGAAGGTTGAACTATCGCATCTTTACAAACCTCTTTTATTGCATCTATACATTCTTTAAATCTATTTATATCTTGAGTTGGAGTACCATCATCATGTCTTACATGAAGATGTATTATACTAGCTCCAGCATCATAAGCAGATTTTGCTTCTCTTACTACTTCTTCTACAGTATATGGTACATTTTCATTATGTTCTTTTGTTACTTCTGCACCACTTATAGCTGCTGTAATTATTACTTTTTCCATATTAAGCGGCTCCCCCTTTTTTAACTAATATCTTTGCTTGTCTTTAGGTACTACACAAGTTCCACTTGCCTTACAAACTACTATTGGTTCTTCTAAAACATCTGCTGCTGAATCACTTATATCAAATCTTGGTACTATAACTTTTCTAGCTTCAAATACCATTTTTCTTGAACTATTTCCTACCTTAACTATTTCTCCAACAGCTTCTATATAATCTCCAGCATATACTGGTGCTAAAAATTCAACACTATCGTATGCTTTGAATAATCCTTCATCCCCATCATTTTGAATAAGTAACTCAGTAGCTACATCTCCAAATAATTGAAGCATTTTAGCTCCATCTACTAAATTTCCGCCATAATGTGCATCATGACTTCCCATTCTAAGTCTTATCATTGCTTTCATATTAAGTTCCCCCTAATGAATATATATATTAGCTAATTGGTATAGATTTTTACCTATACCAATTAGTTAAAATCTTTTTTCTATGCTAACTCTTGTATTAAGTTTTTAATTACTTTGTTAACATCTCCTACTAAAGAAAGGTCTGCTACTTCAAATATTGCTGCATCGCTATTGTTATTTATAGCAATTATATATTCAGACTCTTCCATACCAGCTAAATGTTGTATTGCTCCTGATATACCACAAGCAATATATACATCTGGTCTTACGGTCTTACCTGTTTGACCTACTTGACGAGATTTATCAACCCATCCTGCATCAACTACAGCACGAGAAGCACTTACTTCAGCTCCTAATATATCTGCTAATTCATATACAGCATCCATATTTTCTTTAGAACCAATTCCTCTACCTGCTGATATAAGAACCTTTGCATCTTCTATGTTAACCTTTTTTACATTTTCCTTAACATATTTTAATACTTCTACATTCTTATCACATTCTGAGAAATCAACGTCTATCTTTTCTATATTACCTGTTCTAGCTATATCTCTTTCTAGCTTTTTCATAACTCCAGGTCTTACAGTACTCATTTGTGGTCTATGATTTGGACATATTATTGTAGCCATTATATTCCCACCAAATGCTGGTCTAGTCATTAATAATCCTTGGTTTTCTTCATCTATTTCAAGTGATGTACAGTCTGCTGTAAGCCCTGTCCCTATAGTAGCACTTACTCTTGGAGCTAAGTCTCTACCTATTGTAGTTGCTCCTACTAAAACTATATCTGGATCTTTTTTGTTAATTACTTCTGTAAGGGCTTTAGTATATGTACTAGTTAAGTATACATCTAAATTTTCATCTTCAACACAAACTACTTCATCTGCTCCATATTGTATAAGCTCTTCACTTAAATTTTCTATATTATGGCCTAATAGTACAGCACTTAATTTATTATTTATTTTATCAGCTAACTCTCTACCTTTTCCTAATAATTCCAAAGAAACATTTTGTAGTTCTCCGCTTCTTTGTTCAACAAAAACCATTACACTCATCGTTTTTCCTCCTATTAATTACTATCTTTTTTAGTAATTTTTTTGTCAAATCATTTTTTAAGCTTTTGCTTCAGTTAGTATAAACTTTTCTTTTAAAGAATTTATAATTAATGATGCTGCTTCTTGTTCTCCTACATCATGAAGTGTACCTTTAGCCTTAACTCCTTTAGTAAAAGACTTTTTAACTTTAGTTGGCGAACCTTTTAATCCTATTTCTTCTAAGTTAACTTCTATATCCTTTAATCCCCAAATTTCTATCTTATCTTCTGACATACAATCGTATATTCTAGATATTTTCATGTATCTTGGACTATTCATTTCTTTTAAAGTAGTTACAAGTACTGGCATCTTAGCCTTTATAACTTGATATCCATCTTCAAACGCTCTGTTTACTGTTATAGTGTCTCCTTCAACTTCCATTTTTTCAACATATGTTATTGATGGTATACCAAGATGATTTGCAATTTGAGGACCAACTTGTGCAGTATCTCCATCTATCGCTTGTCTTCCTGCTATTATTAAATCATGCTCTATATTTTTTATAGCACCTGCTATTGTTTTTGAAGTTGCAAGTGTATCAGCTCCAGCAAATGCTCTGTCTGTAAGAAGTATAGCTCTATCAGCACCCATTGCTAAAGCTTCTTTTAGTGCATTTTTAGCTTGAGGAGGTCCCATTGTTAATACAGTTATAGTAGCTCCCGTTTGCTCTTTTATGCTTATTGCTTCTTCTATCCCTGCTTTATCATCAGGATTTATTATACTTGGAATTCCATCTCTTATTAATGTACCAGTTTTAGGATCTAACTTTACTTCTGTTGTATCTGGCACTTGTTTTATACAAACTAATATATTCATGTTTTTCCCTCCCAAATTTCTCTCAAGACTATTTAAGTAAGTTTGCACTTATTACCATTTTTTGAACTTCACTTGTTCCTTCATATATCTCAGTTATTTTTGCATCTCTCATCATTCTTTCAACTTCATATTCACGTGTATATCCATATCCACCATGAAGTTGAACTGCTTTAGTAGTAACTTCCATTGCAACTTCTGCAGCGTAAAGTTTTGCCATTGCTGCTTCTACACCGTATGATTTACCTGAATCTTTTTTAGTTGCAGCATCATATACTAAATGTCTTGCAGCTTCAACCTTAGTTTTCATATCAGCTAATTCAAATTGAGTATTTTGGAATGCAGCTATACTTCTACCAAATTGCTTTCTTTCTTTAACATAGTTAACAGTAACATCTAATGCTCCTTGAGCTATCCCAAGAGCTTGTGCTGCTATTCCTATACGACCACCGTCTAGTGTCTTCATAGCTATCTTAAAGCCTTGACCTTCTTTTCCTAACATATTTTCTTTAGGTATTCTACAATTTTCAAATATCAACTCACAAGTTGCAGACCCTCTTATTCCTAATTTCTTTTCTTTTTTACCTACAGAGAAACCTTCAGTTCCTTTTTCAACTATGAAAGCTGATATTCCACGAGTTCCTTTAGATTTATCAGTCATAGCCATTACTACGTATGTATCGGCTGGTCCTGCATTAGTTATAAATACCTTTGAACCATTTAATACATATTCATCTCCATCTAATACAGCTATAGTTTGTTGACCTGATGCATCTGTACCTGCATTAGGCTCAGTTAAACCAAATGCACCTAGCTTTTCACCTTTAGCTAGAGGAACTAAGAATTTTTCTTTTTGTTCTTTTGTACCAAACTCAAATATAGGACTTCCACATAATGAAGTATGAGCTGAAACTATTACCCCTGTAGTTGCACATGCTTTAGATAATTCTTCAACAGCCATTGAGTAACCTAAATAGTCTCCACCTTCTCCACCATACTCTTTAGGGAAAGGTATTCCTAAAAATCCATATTTGCTCAATTTTTCAACAGTTTCATATGGAAACTTTTCTTCCTCATCTATTTCATGAGCTATAGGAGCTACCTCATTTTGTGTAAACTCACTATACATTTGTTTTAATAATTCATATTTTTCCATTAAAAATTTCCCCTCTTTTCTGAAAATGATTAGCTTTTTTATGATTAAACTAGTTCCTCAACATCCATCTATATATAGTGTAGGAGCTCTAGATTAACTTCTTTTTTAAATAAATTAGTTATAATCGTAAAATCCTTTTTTAGTTTTTCTTCCTAGTATTCCACCTCTAACCATCTTTTTAAGAAGTGGATGTGGTCTATATTTTGAATCTCCAAATTCAGTATAAAGTACTTCCATTATATTTAGACATACATCTAAACCTATAAGGTCTCCTAATGCTAAAGGCCCTATTGGATGATTAGCTCCTAACTTCATAGCATCATCTATATCTTTTGCACTAGCAATATTTTCTGCAAATATTCCTATTGCCTCATTTATCATAGGTACTAATATTCTATTAACTACAAATCCTGGTGATTCTTTTACGCTTACTGGTGTTTTTTCTAATTGTGTGGATAATTCTAATATTGTCTGATGTGTTTGCTCTGATGTTAGCATGCCGTCTATTACTTCAATCAATTTCATAACTGGTGCTGGATTGAAGAAGTGCATTCCTATAACTTTATCTGGTCTGTTTGTGCTTACTGATAAATCTGTTATTGATAAAGATGATGTATTTGTTGCTAATATAGTTTCTTTCTTACATATAGCATCTAAATCTTTAAACAATTGCTTTTTAATTTGTATATTTTCAACTATAGCTTCTATTACTAAATCACAGTCTTTTGCTTTTTCAAGGTCTATAGTTTTTTCAAGTCTACTTAATATTTGAATTTTATCTTCTTCTTTTATTTTTTCTTTTAATACTTTTCTATCTAAATTTTTTGTTATTAATTTAACACCTTTATCTACAATATCTTCACTTATATCTCTAAGAATTACTTCATGCCCATTTGATATAAATACTTCAGCAATACCACTTCCCATAGTACCGCTTCCTATTACCATTACTTTCATGATGTGTTCCCCCTAAATATAAAATGTATATATTTCAATGTATAAAATATTTACACATTACCTTCTAATGAACTATTTACTTTTTTAATAGTGTTTATGAATTTTGCTTCTCTCTTTTCTAAGAAAGCACTCATACCTTCTTCTTGATCTTCACTTGCAAAGCATAATCCAAATAAATTACTTTCTAAGTTTATGCCTTTATCTATATCCATTTCATAACCATTATTTATAGCGTTTTTAGCATATCTAAGTGCTATTTGCCCTTTAGTTGCTATTAAATTGGCCATTTCTAAACATTCATCTAATAATGCTTCTTTTGTTGTTACTTTATTTACTAAACCTATATTTTCAGCTTCTTCTGCTTTTATTATTTGTGCTGTATATACAAGTTCTTTAGCTTTTGCTATACCAACTATCCTAGGTAGTCTTTGAGTTCCACCAAAACCTGGAATTATTCCAAGATTCGCTTCTACTTGTCCAAACTTAGCATTTTGGCTTGCTATTCTAATATCACAACTCATAGCAAGTTCTAAGCCCCCACCTAAGCAAAATCCATTTATAGCTGCAATTATTGGTTTCTCACAGTTTTCTATTTTTTTAAATATGGAATTTCCATACTCAGAAAATTTTACCCCTTCGTTGAAACTCATTTCCTTCATTGCTCCTATATCAGCTCCCGCAACAAATGTTTTCCCAATACCTGTTATTATTCCTACATAAATATCTTCATCATTAGAAATAATATCAATAGCTCTATCTAAGTCCTGTAAAACCTCTTCATTCAATGAATTTAAATATTTTTCTCTAGTAATCTTAATTGTATAAACATTCCCTGATTTAGTACAATTTAAATTTTTAAACACTTTCCCACCCTCTTATACTATTAACTTAAGTACATTTTTTCAAAATTCGTTTTTGTTTGTGGTTATATATTATATTTCTACATGTTCGTTGTAGAACCCTTTTATATATATATGTATATTTTTTAATATTCACATACTAATATTTTCATAATAGATGTTTCATTTAATCAATTTGATTTTAAGGTTAAGTATTTATATTGATTTAACTATTACACAAGTTCCCATTCCTCCACCTATGCAAAGAGATGCTAACCCATGTTTTAATTCTCTCTTTTTCATTTCATATAAAAGTGTTGTTATTATTCTAGCTCCAGATGCACCTAACGGATGTCCTATTGCTATTGCTCCACCATTTACATTAGTTCTTTCTTCAAACCAAGCATCATCAACACCATAATAATCTTTCAACTCTTTTATTACACCTAATGATTGAGATGCAAAAGCTTCATTTAACTCTATCAACTCCATATCAGCTAAGTTCATGCTAGCTTTGTTTAATGCATCTTTTATAGCAGGTACAGGTCCAAGTCCCATTACTGAAGGATCTACTCCTCCTTGCCCTACTGATACTAACTCAGCTATTGGCTTTAATCCATGTTCCTTAACTGCCTTTTCAGATGCTACAAGCACTATACTAGCTCCATCATTTATACCAGATGCATTTCCTGCTGTTACAGTTCCGTCTTTTTTAAATGCTGGTCTTAATTTTGAAAGTTTTTCTAAATCTGTATTTCTATTTGGATATTCGTCAGTATCTACTATTACTGAACCTTTTCTTGTTTTCACCTCTATTGGAACTATTTCATCTACAAATCTTTTGCTATCTATTGCATTGATTGCTTTTTGTTGAGATTTGAAAGCAAATTCATCTTGCATAGCTCTTGTTATATTATATTTTTCAGATACGTTTTCAGCAGTTATTCCCATGTGGTAATTATTAAATGCATCAGTTAAACCATCTAATACTAAACTATCTTTAAGATTCATACCACCCATTTTACTACCAGTTCTTATTGAAGTTTCTGTTACATATGGAACTTGAGACATTACTTCTACCCCACCTGCTACTATTAAATCTCCCATTCCTGCTTTTATTTGTGAATATGCAGTCATAACTGTTTTCATACCACTTCCACATATTATATTTACTCCATAAGCTGGAACTTCATATGGTATGTCGGCATTTAATGCTGCTTGCCTTGCTATACCTTGACCTTGACCTGCTGGTAATACATTCCCTAATATTACTTCATCTATTTTACTTACATCTACCTTATTAGTTTCTATTACTGATTTAATTACTTGACCAGCAAGTTCTGCTGGTTCTACTGTAGATAATCCCCCTAAAAACTTACCGATTGGACTTCTTTTTGCATCTACTATATATACTTTAGACATTCTCTTTTCCCCCTACTTCTTAAATCTTCGAAATTTGTCTCTATTCCAAATTTTATATCTTTTTTTGAAGTTTCTCTCTTTAACATAAGTATATATAGGTAGAGCTTCTTTGTAAAATTCCAAAAAACTATACGCTCATAACTTTTAGTTATAAGTTTAACAAATTGTATTTATACAAAAAATACTTTTAATTATTTCATAAAAAGTATTAACTACTTTATTTTATTTTTGATTGATTATCTTCTTTCTTACTTTCATGTTCTTTTCTGATATGATTTGTTGCATACTCTACAAATAGCTTTAGTGTTTTAGACATATATTTATCCTTTTTAACTATAAAACCAATATTCCAATTTATTCCAGGATTAGAGATAGATATCATACTTACTCCATTCATTTTGTATCTCTGAACTATTGGTTTTGGCATTATTGCTATTCCGTAATTTAGGGCTACCATCTCTAAGATAAAATCCCATTGTGAAATCTTCATTACTATATTCGGCTCAAATCCCGATTTTTTGCAAGCATTTATTGTTTTATCGTACATCATAAAATTTTCATTAAATACAATAAATCTTTCATCTTTTAGTTCTTTCATATCAACACTTTTTCTATTAGCCAAAGGATGATCTTTACTTATAGCTAGCATTACATCTCCACTTACTATCTGTGATGCTATTATACTGTCTTCTTCTACCGGAAATATTACTGCTCCAAGTTCTATACTTTCATCTACTACTTTATATTTTATATTATTTGCTCCTTCTTCTATTATCTTGATATCTATGTCTGGGTATTCTTGTTTAAATTTAGCTACAGCAGATGTGAAATACACACTACCTATAACTGGCGGTATCCCCAATGTTAATTTTTTCCTGCAATTTGTTATGCTATCTTGAAGTTTAAATATCTCTGTGTTTATAATATCAATAGATTTTTTTGCATTTTCATAAAATATTTCACCTTCATATGTTAAGTTAAATTTTTTTGTATTTCTTTCGATTAATTGCGTTTGTACTTCTTGTTCTAAATTTTTTATTGCTTTGCTAAGAGCTGGTTGGGATATATATAAATTATTCGCAGCTTTAGTAAAACTAGTTTCTTTTACTACTTCCAAGAAGTATATTATCTCTTTTATATTCATATTCTTATTCCCTCTATCCTTTTATTTTGTATATACCTGTCAGTATATAGTTTTATATGTATTTAGTTTAAATTCTTACTTCCCTTAACTCCATATTAACATTCTTAACTTCATATTAACATTCTTATAAAATACTAGCAACATAGGTAATTTATATATAAAAAATAGCATGAGTCTGATTCTATATCGAACTCATGCCATTTTTTATGATTTGTATGAACTTTTAAAATATATATAAATACTTTTTTTAAGCCCCTATTACTAATGTTGATGCATATTTTTTAAAATCCATATCTAACTCTTTCTTTCTTATAATTTAACTTATTTTAAATACAGCTCTTATAGTCAGTAATTTTCATTTGTCTTTTTTCTTACATGCATATAGACGTTTAATCTGTGCTTAAAAGTTTTATTATTTTATGTTAATTATTATTAACATGTTTTATGGTGTTGAGTATATATTCAAAAAGCCTTGGAATAATCCAAGGCTTTAATACTTTTTAATTTATTTTAATTTTTTATTCCAATACAGTCCTATTTATATCATTGAAATTTAACTATATCTTCTTGTTTTTTATAAAATTGATCATAACCGCTGAAATTTATTTTAGAATCCTCTTTAACTAAATTTACAACTACCTCGCAATTACTATCTACTACATTTAAAGGATAAAAATTATTATTAGTATAATCTAAATACTCAAAAAGAATTGTCTCCGATAAAGTATACTCCAAAGTAACAACTAGCTCCTTAACAGACTTTTTATTATGTTTTTGTAAAATATCCATCTCTAAATTGTACTTCACACCAGGAAGCAATATATTTGAATTTTGTCCTTTATCACTTCTAATAAAAGTATTATAATCTAAGTTTAAAACCATTCCTTTGTCAGTATTATTTGTAACACTAAAAAGTAACTTCGATCTTTTATTACCTAAATACAATTTATCTAATTCAATATCAACACCTTCATAATTTTTTTCACTAGAAATATCTATAGCTTTATACTTTCCTAATTTATCTAAAGGTATAGGATCTCCCTTATGTTCTATAATTGTAGCATCCTGATATTGCTCATGTTGTATCGGTTCAACAGGTTCATTTTTTATATTAAATCCCCCAAATAATAATAATGGTATCAAGAAAATAGCGAAACTCCCTGCATTGCCTTCCTTTTGTTTAATATTGTTAATAGAAATACATTGTTTAGAAAAAACTCCATGAACTACACTTATATTGTCCATTGAATCTATACAATAAGTTTCATTTAACTTTAAACAGATTTCTTTTTTGTTTTTGTAATCTGTAACAACAACCATATAAAAAACAGAATTTTTTTTACGCTCTTCATATACTCCAGTACAAACACCATCTATAGTCGTAAATAATGAAAATACATTTTCTAATAACTTTATTATGTTTTTTATAAAAAAATACCCTACTACAAACGTAGTTAATATAAGACCAAAATTTATAAAAAATAATACACACATCAATATTGCTACAATATTCATCGTTATATTTGATGCTCTATCTTCAATATTTATCTTAACTTTGTTGTCAAACCAAAATTTACGTCTCCAATTCTTAGTATCTATATCTTTTTCATCATACTTTTCATTTGTTATTTTTTCTAGCCAAATTCTTTTTCTATCAAATAAACATGCTTTTAAATACATTTCCTTAGCAAAGTGTAGGAGCATACTCGCAGCTATTAATAAGATACTTGGTAAAAACAACTCTTTATCTTTAGTTAATACTAAAAGTATTATAGCTCCAGTAATATTAAGGGCTATAAATATTTTATATGAATATAGCTCTTTGTTTAATATTTTTATCTTTCCTTTGTCTTCACATTCTGATATATTTTTTGATTCTGTGCTTATTGCTATAAATATAAAAAATAAAAACATGATTTGAAAAATAAAGTACCATATTTTATCTCCAATATCTATATTGTATATTATTTGAAATAGTTTTATATCAGTACTTATGATACCACTGTTTATTAAGCTTTGAATTGGCTGTATTAGAAATATTATGTATAGTATATATACCATATTGCATAAGCCCCCAACTTTATGCTTAGCCTCCATATTTGCTCCCCCTGTTATATTGTGTAGTTGTATCCATTATAACATATATTGATATTTGAAAAGCCTTGGAATAATCCAAGGCTTTATCATAAATAATATATTTACTAACTGATTTAATATTTCATTTTGTCAGGTATTACCCCTCTAACTCCACCTTTAGGACATGATGTATCTCCAATATACCTTGGTATTAGATGCACATGAACATGCATAACAGTTTGTCCTGATACTTCTCCGCAATTTACACCTACATTATATCCATCTGGAGAGTATTTTTCATCAAGTAGTTTTTTTCCTTCATCTACTAATTCAAATATAGATTCTCTCTCATTTCTTGTTAAATCAAAAAAATCTTTTACATGTCTCTTAGGTATAAAAAGCATGTGTCCTTCATTTACTGGAAATTTATCAAATATAGCATATGCTACTTCATTTTCTAATATGTAATTATTCATTTCACAAAATATACAACTCATAATTATTCTCCTATCTTTAATACTATTATCCTGAATTTAATCCTACGTCAGAAATCCCTACATGGATTAAATACATTTGGATTACTTATTTTCAAATCTATTTTTATAGTATTCCTTAGTTCTAAACTCTATAGCATCAAATACATGTTTTACAAACTCTTTGTTATCAAAGTAATTTTTTAATTCTTCATTTAAACAAACATCTTCTCCATCTAAATAGAAAAATTCACTACTAGTTTTACATAAAAAATGTACTGGATTTTTTCTAGCCAAACTTATATATTGTTTTCTACCCCAAGTTGTGAAGTTAGATGTTGCTTTGTCCTTATACATATCCACAGCATTTGATCCTTTACTATAAAATTCTGTAAAAGATTTATATAAATCATCATCATTTATTTTTAATTTAATATTACCATTATTGTAAAATGATAACAATACAGGTAACTTATATGTTTTACTCATACTTGTAGTTTCTATAAATTTTATAAAATCATGTCCAAGTGTATTTATAAATAATTTTTCACCTTCATTAAGTTCATTTATATCATCTAAAAATTTTATGTAATCTCTAAATGCATTTAACTTTGACTTTTTCTTAATGTTATTATATAAATTATCATCCATATACGTAAATAAATCTACCCTAGATGGTATTTTATTTAAGTCTATCTTTATATTAAAATATTCTTCTTTTATCATATCCTCTATCTTTTGATTTGCTTTTCTCATTTTTTCAAATATATCTACAAGTCTAAAATCAAAGTCTACAAAACAGTCCTCTGGATAATCTTCTTCTTTAGGTATTATATCTGTACATCGTTCTCTTATTTTGCTATCTCCTGTAAGTAAATATGGAACTAAGTTTGCCTTATTATAATTACCTATAAAATCTAATACATTTAGATATTTTTTATCTTTATCCAATCTTAAGCCTCTACCTAATTGTTGTAAAAATACAGTTGGTGATTCAGTAGGCCTTAAAAACATTACCATATCAACTGATTTTACATCCAACCCTTCATTAAACATATCAACAGAAAATATTACTTTTACATCTTCATCTATAAGTTTTTTTAAAGCGACACTTCTTTCTTCATTGTACTGACCATAATTGCCACTATACACAGCGCATGAAGGTACACCACTTTCATTAAAATATTTAGCCATAAACTCTGCATGAGCTTTACTTGTACAAAATCCTAGCGCTCTTTTAGATTTGTATTTTTTATAATGTTTTAAAATTACATTAGCTCTATTATTTATACTTAATGCTTTTTCTAATTCTTTTTCGTTGTATTTACCATTTTTAAATTCTACATCGTCATAATCTATACTATCATCATAAATTCCATAATACCTAAATGGCACTAACCATCCTTTATCTATTGCAGTTTTTAAACTAGCTTCATAGACTGTATTATAATTACAAACACTAAATACATCTTTATTATCTAGTCTATCTGGTGTAGCTGTTATACCTAACATAAACTTTGGCTCAAAGTAGTTTATAATATTTTGATAGTTATTTGAAACAGCATGGTGAAATTCATCTACCACTATGTAGTCAAAATAGTCTTTAGGAAAGTAATTTTCATTTAAATACTCTTCTTTTCCTAAACTTTGAACAGATGCAAATATAATATCTCTATTAGTATCTTTTATAGAATTCATAAAAAATCCCATATTATATCCTTCTTCATTATAATTATCACTATTGTATAAATTATTTTCTAAATTACTTTCTGCTACTTTGTCATAAGCTTCTGTACTATAATTTTTATATTTATCATTTCTTATATTTTTAAAGCTTTCATAAGCCTGTTTTAATATTTCTTCTCTATGAGCTACAAACAAAACCCTTTTAAACTCCTTGCTATCAAATGCAGCTAGGTATGTTTTACCTATACCAGTAGCAGCTACTACTAACCCCTTGTCAAATCCATCTAATCTAGTCTTTTTAAGTTCATATAGTGCTTCTATTTGAGCCCCCCTAGGTTCAAACATACTACTTACATTTTGTGATGTGTTATCATCATAAACATAATTTATATCTTCTTTTTGATGATTTACATTTGCATAGATTTTGGGTCTTTTCCATGTTTTTGAGTATTGTTCTAATTCATAATCATTCACTATTATAGATTCATTATTAAATAAATCTTCAAATACATCTTTGAAAAACTTAAAATCATCATAGTTTGCTTTTTTATCTATTCTATAATTCCATTCTATACCACTGGTCCATGCACTTCTTGAAAGGTTAGAAGATCCTATAAATATTTCGCCTTCTTCATTTTTTTCAAATATATATGCCTTTGCGTGAAAACTCCTTTTCGTGTCATTATAAAATCTTAAATCAACCTTATCTCCTAGTATATCTTTTATAAGATATAGTGCTGATGGTTGCGTTATATTTAAATAATTTCCTGTAAGTATTCTTATTGGAATATTTTTGTCTTTTATCGCTTCTAAGTCTTGTTGAATTAATTTTACTCCACTTTCCATTAAGAATGATACTATTATATCTATTGATGTTGCCGTATGTATGCTTTGTTGAATCCTTTTATATAAATGATCATCATGACCGGTTATACAATTTAAGTTCATATTTTCTACCTTTCTGGTCTTATTTTATTTAGTTATTATTTCCAATTTATACTTATTATATTTTATCATCTTTTGACAAAGGTTTATGTTAGTTTTATAATTTTTATATTATTATTTTTTGGAGGTGCTTTTATGAAAGTTTATGATAAGTTAGTTAGGGATAATATTCCTGAAATCATAGAGTCTAGTGGTAATAAGTGTGATATTGTTAAGGTTTCTGATGATGTAGCTCTAGAGTATCTTTACAAAAAGCTTAATGAGGAAGTTGGTGAGCTTTTAGAAGATAAAAATCTTGATGAGATTGCTGATGTTATGGAGGTTCTTTTTGCTATTGGTAAAAAGTATGGTTATAGTGAGAATGAGATCCTTGATAGAAGAAATCAGAAAAAGAATTCTAGAGGTGGCTTTGAAAAAAATATTATTTTAAAGAAAACATATTAAAAAATTACTGGGTTTATTAATCCAGTAATTTTTTTATAGTATTATATGAAATTAATATGTTAGATACAGAATTTTTCCTAAATAATCTTCTACCCTAATGCCTAATCTATTGGCTCTAATTCTGTAATTAGTATATGCTTTATAAGGCAAGTCACACATTTCCCATAGATCATCCCAGTAATAGATTTCTAATGTATGATTTTTTCTAAAAAGCTCAACACTGTGTTTTTGATTATTAATATCTATTACTTCATATGGTATTCCCTTAATTTCAATATATTTATCTTCCTTAACTAAGTAAAAATCAGGTGTATATCGTTTTGCATTTTTTAGTTTAAAAATTTCTGGCTCATACTCAAATTCAATATTATTCATTATCAAATGATTTGCATATATAACCTCATAGCCAGATCTACAATAAATAATTTCCCCATGTTTTTTGAAGTACCAACTTTTATTTCTACTACTTTTAAAATGACTTAAAATATTTTCACTCATCCTTATACTACTCATTTCTCTTGCATGACACCCACAAGATGGTGTATTATACTGATGTAAACTTCCATAGGATCTTTTTGTTATATTACCACATTCACATTTGCATACCATCTTGTAATATTTTTTAGTATTTGCTATTTCTACATCTATAATAGTTAGCATACCATGTTTTTCTCCAACCCTTTTTAAAGCTTCTTTATAGTTTTTTTCTTGATATTTACTAAAATTTTTTTCAAAACACCCACAACTTCTGGTGTCTCCATTGTTTAGATATTTTGCTTTAGTTTGTATAATATTTCCACAGTCACATTTACATTTATATACTTTACGACCTTCTTTAGTGTTTTCTACTCTTTTTATAGCTATTAGTTTTCCAAACCTTTTTCCAATTATTTGATCTGGCTTTGGCTTTGTGGATAAATCATATTCTCTCATTAATCTTGTCATTGTAGTTCCAGATATATTTAGTATTTCTGACATTTCTCTTTGATTGTATCTTTTCTCTATTAGATTCATTATTTTTTCTTTTGGGATCATTTTTCGTGGTGCTGGCATAAATACTACCTCCGTATCATAGTGATGCATATTTAGTGCTACTATTAGGTTTTACTAAAATCACTGTGTTATGAACGGAATTTTTTGGATATAATACGGATGAGGTGATGTTATGATTAATAAAGATGTTAATATGAGGACTTCTTTGACTATTCCTAAAGAACTTAAATGTAAGTTGGAGATTCTTGCTAAGCATGAAAAGAGAAGTGTTAATAATTTGATTGTTTATGCTTTGGATAAATATGTTGAAGGTGAGTTGAATTGTACATACAGCAATAAAAAGTAAAATACTACCACTTTTTATTATATGTTTCAGATATTTTTATTTAACTCTATATCATTAGCTTTTTTGTATACTCACTTATTATAATTTCTAGTAAACTTAAATGTCTAGTACAATTGTCTATGATAACTTAGTCACTACTAACTATCCTAAATAGTTTACTTAGGTTAATTACCAATTTATACTTACATATTAAAGGAATCAATACAAATAGGGCTATGATTTTAATCATAGCCAGAGTAAAAATTTATATTTCAATTTTGTAGTTTACAATCTTTAAAACTTCATCACGGATAAAATTATACTTACCCATCTTGCTTTCATCTAAGTTATTTATATAAAACTTCCCTGGAACTTGTTGAATATCTCTTACCTCTACATCAAACAAATCACTTAAAAAGCTACTTGCATCATATTTAAATTCAACAATTTTAACTATATCCTGTTTACATTCTTTATTCATTAAACTTTCTATAAACGTTATCTCTTCATGTGTACTTGATTTAGACTTATTTTCTATAACAAGTAACGCACCATAAACATCACTGTATGAGCACTTTTTTATGTTATAATACTTAATATTTAGTTCATTTTTTATTCTTGTAAACACATTGCTAAAGTAACTTTCACTATAATTTGAACTACCAATTATACTTATAGTTCTACTGGTTGCTGAATCTTTTACTTTTGGCTCAATTATATTTAAAGTTTTATATGCTGTTAATGCTTCAATTACTTCTTTCTTAGACTTTACTAATTCGTACTCTTCTTTTTCACAATTAATATTACATACGCTTATTTTCCTATTTATGTTTATTTCCTTCAATTTAATTTTTGTTATATTTCTTATTTGCTGTACTACGTCTTTACTGTATTGATAAATATTTACTATTTCATTGTGTAGTTTGTCTTCTACTTTTATTTTTATATCTAATAATTGCTTTTCTATATCTACTATATTGATATCTCCAATATTAGCTGATGCAACATATTCTTTTTCATTAGGTAGTTTCTTAGCTGTTTTAAATGTAATGTGCTTATATCCCAAATTATTTCTAACTTCTTTTAGACATGCTTTCACAAAGTCAACATCATCTCTAGAAAGTATAACTCTAACACTACCATCTTCCTTCTTACTTAGATTATTAATACGTGCTTCTATATAGTCGCCTACTTTATAAGTATGTAATATATCCTTGTTAAAATATTTAATTATTGATTCTGCATCATATCCAATATCCACTTGAATTTTTTTAGATGAAATACTAGTTATCTTGCCACTTATTATATTTCCTTTTTCCTTCAAAATATTCGTATAGATTTCACTATTTGTATATTCAGGTGTAACTATATCTGTAGTTTTTACATCTATATTTACTTCATTGTTTATTTTAATATTTTGAGTGCTTATTGATGGTTTATTCTTAATTTCTATTTCGTACTCATATATATTTTTCATGTTAGATTCTTGCTTTTCTAATAAATCTCTAATTCTAAATTCATCTGCTTTGTCTACTACGGCAATACATTTTCTACTTACCTTGTCTATCTTTATATCAAGTTCATCGATACCTAATATGTTTGATGCAAATTTTTCTACACTTTTATCGTATATAAATATACCTACATGTTCACCATTTAAATATTTTTTCATTTCTCTAGAAATATTGTCTATCTCTTCCTCATAATCTTTACCATCAAATACAACTATTACTATACACGTACTCTTTCCTTTTATTCTTTTGTATTTTTGTATTGTACATTTGTTAAGTCCATATTTTTCTCTTAACTTATTAAACAATAACCTGGGCATATTTTCTGATTCATTTGAAATGGTTACTTCTATACAATTGTCTTTCATTTCTACTTCCGAAATATGACCATATAGTATATCATCTGGTTTATATCTATTTATAAAGTGTTTCTTCATCTTTATAGAAACATGTTTATTTCTTTCTTCATTATTTGGTGTCATATAAATATGTTCATTATCGACATCTATAACTTTGCCTTCTATGAGTAATCCCTTATCCCATATATATTTATCATATAATTCTTCTAAATTAGTTTTATCATCTAACTCTTTTGCAGCTTCTTTGATAATATTTGCAATATCATCCTTTGATTTTTTTTCTAGTTCTATTTCAAGATTTAAACCTTCTTTTATAATTTTGTAATATTTAGTTATTACATGATAAGATACATACTCATAAGCTTCTGCTAATAAATCTTTGCAGTTGTTGATATGGCCTACTAAATCAACAAATTCATTTTGAGTATCAATGTTAATATCCATTTCTAATAATTCATCTTCATCAACTATTTTATGTTTGTTAATAATCTCTTGTACAATATCTATTTCTTCTAGCCATGTTGGAATATATTTGATTATATTTAAAAATTCTATATAATCATTTAAAGTCTTTATTTGTATTGTTTCTGAATATTCTAAAATTTTTGATAATAATTCACTATACTTTTTAAACTCAATAAATGTAAGGCCAATTTGTTCTAAATCCTCTACTAATATGTTTTCATCTAAAAATACTAACTCACTATCTATATAATTCATTATCTTTTCTTTAAAATCATCTATTAATGTAAGTTGATCTGGTAATGTATCATTATCAATTCTAATATCTTCTAGAGGATTAACTTCAATTTCTACTTCTTTAATTTTCTCAATTTCTTTGACAACTTCTACCTCTTTTATTACTTCTATTTCCTTTATATCCTCTTGTGTACTTTTCTTATTTATATTACCTCCAAGCAAACTATTATAAGCTATATCTTTAAAACACTCTATATCTTTATTAGTATATATTGTGTTAGCTTTAATGTTTCCATAGCATATTACCTCTCCTAATGCATTTAAAAAGTTACACTCTATATCACCAAGTATTATAGTCTTTCTTGTAATTACAATATCTTGAGTTGTTTTTATATTTTCTATAAATATATATTCTTCGTCTAACATTAAGGTTTCATTTGTATCTATATTATCAATGCATATCAAAGTACTATTCTCTTTTCGTATGCATCTAGTTTTATCAAGTTTCAACGTTCCTCCCCCTTGCTACTAATATGTTATTATATTGTAATCTTGCTTATCAAAATCATTTGCAAACTCTGATATATTGTCACTGTATGTTATATACAGATTCTTTTTAGCTCTAGTCATTGCAACATATAGTAGTTTTTTCTCTATATTTTTTATTTCATCTATATCATCCTTTATCATAGACTCATCAATATCTTCATTTTTTAATAGTTCTTGAATCCTTGATTTTTTAGGATAGTTTTCATCATCAAACTGTATTAAGAAAGTATGGTCAAATTCCAAACCTTTTATGTCATATGCTGAAGCATAAAAAATTTGCTTTTTACTATTAGGGTCAAACTTAGCTCCATAGTTTTTAGTATCTGCAACATACATAAAATGCCTTTTTAGTTTATTTAAGTTTTCTGAACACTTAATAGAAAGCCCACTTTCTTCTCTATGAATTATAGCTACCGTTTCATTAGGATTATTTAAATGAATTTCCTTTATTTTTTGTATTACATATTCTATTTCGGATTCTGAATTTTTGCAACTCACTATAATTGGTTTGTCTCCATCTCTTACAAAGTTTCTCTTGTCTAGCTTGTGATCTCCATTATCAAAGTTTAAAGAATTGGCAAGCCTCATTATTTGTGCGCTACATCTATAGTTTTTATTTAATGTTCTACTTCTACCTTTTTCATTTATGTTTATTCCTAACTTTTCATATGAATATGGACTTCTTCTATGAATTGTTTGCCTCGGATCCCCAGATATTATTAAAGATTTTTTAGTTAACATTACCAATGACTTAATTTGCATAGGTTGTAAATCTTGCACCTCATCTACAAAAACATAATCATATTTATAATTATTATCTATCCATCTATTATTATTTAATAGCTCAAGCGCATAATCTTCTAAGTCCATATGATTATAGAACTGTTCTTTAAGCATTCTAGTGTATTCTACAAATATCTTGAATATAGTATTTCTTTGTTTCTTAGTAAGACGAATACTTCTTGAGCGCCCCTTTCTTTCTACTTCTAAATACTCCTCTTTAGTAATAAATCCATTTTCTTTCATCCACTTTATTTCGTCCCTTACAAAATACTCATTGTGAGTAGAATATAATTTTTCGTCTTTAGGTACACTATCAAATTCTTTATTTCCTTCAGTTTTATATTTATTCAATACCGAACCTATTCTAACTAAGGCTAAAGATTCATTTCTTATTATTTCATCTTGGGTTAATTTAGAGTTCTTCTTTTTATCTATTACACCTAAATCTTTTAATAGTTTATATGCCATTTCATGATAAGTAGTAACATCTACATAGTGCCTTTGTTTATTTACTCTATACGCTTCACTTCCCTGTAATTTTTTTCTAGTATCAGCTATAAGGGTATGATTATATGAAATATATAAAACCCTCTTAGGCTCTCCTTCTCTTATTATTGTATTTATAAACTTATACAATAGCGTAATACTTTTTCCTGTTCCTGCATATCCATTGATTAACATTTGGTCTTCATCATGGTCTATTATTTTAATTTGGTCAGGAGAAAGTTCTATATCTTCGAAGAAATTATAATCAATATAATGCTGCCAACTTTTAGCTACATTAGAAAAAAAATTTATAAAATCATTTCTATTAATTAGTTCGCTCAACTACATACTCCCCCTTCTGGCAAATTAAAATATGTGGACACATAGTACAGTGTCTACCTTGATGAGATAATTCTTCGTTACTTAAATATTTTATAACAAATTCATCAAATAATTTTTCTGTATCCAGTTTATTATCTTCATATCTATTTTTCACTTTATATTTTTCTGTAACTAAATACTTACTTCTAAGGATTTGTAATCTATCAATATTTTTAGGATAGTTTATATTTTCATATAAATAATAATCCTTTAAAGAGAAATTCATAGTATTTGTTATTATCATATTTTCCTTAGTAGTATCATTCCACTGAGGGAAAATAGGAAATATAAAGTTCTTTAGGTTTTCTTCATAGTTAGGAATATCCCTTTTTAGCAGTGATATCAAGGTTGAAAACACTAGTCTATGATGAAAATCTGTTTCATATACTACATTTGATTCTAATATATTGGAATAAATAAACTTCATATAACAAAAGTCTAAATCTCTAAATCCTACAGGAGATATAAGTTTGTTTTTGTTACTTATATCATTAGTAATTATATAAGGCTCCTTTTTTATATCTTCAATTTCTACATCATCTAGATAATCTAATAAATTATTTTCACTAGTCTCTTCTTTTTTATATAAGTTTTTTAATATTCTAAGCAAAATACTTTCACTATCACCATCTCTTAGATTTTTTATAAAACTAAGTACAATAGTACCTTTATAATTTACTATTAAGTTTGCTATATCAAAGCTAAAAAACTGTTCTATATTATTTACTGATAATTTTGATATTTGTAAACTTCTTCTTAGTTCATAATGTTCTTTATAAAAATCTGTATCTAAGATTTTTTCTATAAACTTGTGATTTATATACTTACCTATTATTTTCTTGGATTCTAAGTATTTTTGATAAGCTTTAAAAGATAAATCAGTTATATGAATTTGATCATATACATTTCTTTGCCAATCTCCATCTAAAGTATCAATAGGTAGTATTTGATTATTTTTATTTTTATTGCCATTATGCATAAGTATATATATTAGCTCTTTTATATCTTCCTTATATATAAATTCAATATCATGAGAGTAATTTAATACGGTGTATATTTTCTTTATAGTATCTTTATAATTATCATCCTCTTTTAGATTGTTAATAAACTCATTTCTCTTCATTATTCCTTTTATGAATTCACAGTTTTTATTATAATCTTGAAATTCATCTTCTCTTTTTAAAGTATTTTTTAGTATATACCTTAATCTTTCTACTAATGTTTTGAACTGAATTAATGTAATATCATAATTTTCAATATTTACATATGAAATACATCTAAAAGGATTTGATAAAAACATTTTTACCCTATCTTTACCAATTTTTTGTTTAACTTCATTTTCTATAGTATCACTAGCAAGTTTTAGGTATCTAAGCTCTTCAATTCTATTAATTATATCATCTATAGTATTTACACCTTCAAAGTAGCTTTCTAGATTTTTCATAAAATCTAAATAATCAATGCCATTTATAATCCTATTACCTTCTTTTATCTCTATCCACCCTGAAGTAATAAGCTCTGTTAGCAATCCATAGTTAATGTATATATCTCCATTTTTATTTTTACAGTTATACATATTTACCATAAACCTAACTAATGGCATATTATACTCTTTATCTTCATCTATATCAAACACTTGATTTATTAATATTGTATCTAGTGCATAGTATGATACATCCTTATTTTTATCATTATGTAATTCATTTTTAAATTCAAAGCTACCTAAAAACTCTTTGAATATAATTTTTCTCTCATCATTTTTTATTTCTTTTCCTTCAATATAATTAATATAAGAACTTTCTTTTATATGATTATGTCTTTTATAGGTACTATCATCCCATTTGAATAACTTTTTTGTATATAAGTTCTTCCATGGTTCATCAATTGCACCAATATTAAACTGTGGTATTCTAAAAACTACCTCATAACCTAAATACTTTAATCTATTAAAAAATACCATTCTTGATAAATGTAAATTGTTAAAGTTATATAAATATATTTTTTGTATATTAGCATTGTTATTATTTATATACTTATCCTTTAAATTAGTAGCTGAAGATAGCTCCTTTATTATACTTTGTGCACTTTTATTTTGTACAAATCGATTAAATACTTTTATGATAGTTTCTTGTTCATCATTAATACCATTTATACTTGGTATAACTCTTATACCACTTTCAATTAAGAACTTAAAATCACTAAATAATATACTTAAATTCTCTTCTTGCATTAAGTTTTGGTCTACATCATTATTTATTAAAATATTTCTTAATTCAATTTTTAGTCTATTAACATTTATAGAATCATATAGCTTAGGATAAATATCACCTAATAAATGTTCTATACTTTTTATTTTCCATTTATTTATATCATCATTTTTTAACTCTAAAAATAACTTTTCTAATGATAAATTTGATGTTATATGCATGGCATTTTCATTTAAATCTATACTCGAAAAATATTCATAAGAGTTGTCATGTTTCTCCACCCTAAACATTATATTCTTCCTCCGGAATTAGTGTCATCCATGAGTTAACATAGGATGACGTTATACTCTTTTTATGAACATAAAGTTCTTTTTTAGCCCTAGTCAAAGCAACATAAAATAATCTAGTTTCTTCCCCTATTATTTCTTGCTTCTCATCATAATTTAAGTCTTTAAATAAGTTGTTGCTTACTGTTTTTATATCATTTCCTAATACTAATTTATACGCAATATTTATATTTTCAAATTCATCTCTATTTACTATTACCTCTATATCCCTTTTATTAGATATAAATTCGTGTGTTGTTTCTGGTACTATAACATAGTCAAACTCTAGACCTTTCGCCTTGTGTATAGTCATACACTTTACGAAGCTTTTCTTAAATGAGTCACTTATCTTTTTCATACTTTCTACATCATTAGTTTGTATATTTATTCTTAAATAGTTTTCTATACTGTTTAATGTGGCTATATTTCCACTAAAGTTTTTTCTTATTAAAAATATACAATGATCTAAGTTCATTTTATATTCAGTTGCCATTACCTTTGCATCTTCTTTAGTAAACTTACCTAGTTGCTTTTTAAAGTACTGAACTTCTGGTTTTACTTCTTTTATAATTTCTTCTATTAAACTAATAGGTGATTCTACTATTGATTTATCAATGTATTTATTCCATCCAATTTTCTGCATATATTCTTTTAGATAATTACTCATAGTATAGTCATCAAAAGATATATTTTTCAGTAAATTGATTTTATCAATACTCTCCTTACAATAAGAAGTATTAAGTAATGAATATATAACTCTATTGTCATTTTTATTTATCAAAGATTTTATCATTATATACAGATTTCTTACAGGCTCGCTTCTAAAGAAATCTCCTGTAGATGTTACTTCGCAAGGTACTCTATTTTCATCACACAGTTGCTTTATTTCATCTACATCACTATTACGTCTGACTAGTATACATAACTCTTCATCTTGTTTTTTATTTAACAAAACCTCTTTTATTAAATCAATTCTACTTTGTGATATCTCCAAGTTCTTAATTTCAATTTCATTCTCTAGGTCATTGTTTTTTAAAGAGTATATTCTATCAATTTCATTATAATTAAATCTATCTACCTTATTACCTATATTTACAAACCATTCATCAATGTTGCTTAATAAACTCCTATTTGTTCTATAGTTTCTTACTAGACTAAATTCATTTAGTTCTTCTACTGATATTTCTTTAAATTTTTCCTTTAGTTGTTCAAATGCAGTATAATCAGCTCCCCTAAATCTATATATACTTTGCTTTTCATCGCCAACTACAAATATTCTAGAGTTTGAATGTTCGATTATCCAAGATATAAAATCTACTTGAGTCTTATCTGTATCTTGGAACTCATCTACCATTAGAATTTTAAAATCTAGATTATGCCCGCTCTTAAATTCTAAGTTTGGTAATTT
The DNA here is from genome assembly GCF_024723825.1 of Romboutsia lituseburensis. Classification (NCBI taxonomy): domain Bacteria; kingdom Bacillati; phylum Bacillota; class Clostridia; order Peptostreptococcales; family Peptostreptococcaceae; genus Romboutsia; species Romboutsia lituseburensis. The sequence goes on along the minus strand of NZ_JANQBQ010000001.1, from coordinate 248,986 downwards.
TTTTATTAAATCATTAATTTCCCATGAGTTAGTTTCTTTTTTTATTTCTTCTAGTTCATTTGTCACATTTTTAATTATATATTCAAGCATTTTGCTAAATCCTAAATCATCTAGCCCAAAGTTTACGTTATAGTTTATAGAGTTTGTATCAACTGCAAAGTTATCAAGTTTCTCTATTACTGCTACTATCTTTTTTATAAGTTCATACTGAGGTATTGTTTCAAATGTACAGTATATCTTGCCATCTTGAGAGTTCTTAAATTCTTCTATATATTTTTCTATTAGTCTATATCTTTTGTACTTAAATGTTGTTATTTTAAAGTTATCATAAAATCCTAGATGCTCTCCATGCCTTTCTAGCACGTCTCTAGCAAATGAGTGTATCGTTTGTATTCTCATGTTTGCTACTTCATCTAACCATTTTAGGTACATGTTATTTTTAGTAAGATTATAATAATCTTCTATTCTTTTTATTAGCCTTTCACGCATTTGTATAGTTGCTTCATTTGTAAATGTTATTAGTACTACTTCGTTTAGTTTGAAGTATTTGTTTATATGTTTTAGAAATAGTATACGGTTTATCATTGCTGTAGTTTTACCTGTCCCTGCTCCAGCTCTGATAAGTATATTTGCATCTACTTTTGAATGAACTATGCCAAATTGCTGGTTGTTGAATTCATTTTCTTTATCTTGACATATCTTGTTATAGAATTCGGTGTCAATTATTTTGTAGTCTAGTGTTTTTATTCCTTCTTCAAATAAAGTGTTGTTTATTTGGATAATTACTAGGAAATAATTATTTATGGCACTTTGTAGTTCTTGTATTAGGTTTTGCTTGTTTATTGTTTCTTTTATGAATAAAAATACTGTGATTCCATTTTTTAGGTATTGTAATATTTTTTGTGTTGTTTCTATATCTAGTTTGTTTTTGTATATTGATATAGAGTATTTTGCTGTATTTCCCCCCAATTGAAACACCTCCTACTTTAGTATTTATACTTTTATTTTAACAGTTTTATATATATATATAAATATTTTTATAAACTTACATAAATTTCCTAATTATAAACATTAGTTAACTCTATAATTACCGTATAGTCTTACATTTCAGTATCACGCACTAAAACATTTTAGTATAATTAAATCCCCCAAAGATTGAGTGTATAAAAAAATCTGTATTTTTATAATTTTTCTATACTGTAAAGTTTTTTATAAAAACAGTTTTCTGTAATAATTTGATTCTTTATACGCTAGATGAGTATGTTGATAACAATTTAAATTCTATAAATAATAAAATGGAGTCGGTTTTATTTTCTCCTCCATTTTTTATATTAACTTACGGTTGCTCTTATACAATATTCTTAGCATTTAATTTACTATTTCTAGCAATCTATTATGTATATTTATCCATTCATCATTTAAATTAATTGTGCATATTTTTAATATATGTCCTTGTATTTCATAGATATTGTTTAAATCTTTATCTACTTTAGGATATAAAAGTATCCCTGTTGAATTTAAGTATTTTTCACCTTTAGCTTCAGCATTTTTCAAATATGAAAATATTTGATACATATTGCTGCTATGATATTTCTCTGATTTCATGTTACTAGCTAAAGTATTTTTGTAGTATTTAGTATCCATAATAATTACTTTACTTGGAGTTTTTATAGTAATATCAGTTTGCATTTTGGGTAAAAATGAATCATCAATTTTTACATCCCATTTTATATCCTCCCTATATACTTTACTGTCACTTAAGTGAATATTATAAAAACTTCTTACAAAATCTTCAAATATATAAGATATCTTTTCTTCTTCTTTATAATTAAATGAAATACTACCATCATTTTCATCTGCAATAATATCATTGTATATTAGTTTACAAATGTCTAATGGTAACTTGTAATATCTGTTGTTTCTATGTATTTTCGCCTTTTCAAAATGGTGTCTACTAATATTAATATTAGTAATATTAGAAAAATAATGATAAATCCTCATTACATCCTCTTTTAGGTTTTTATCTATATTTTTTGATTTAAGAATTATATATAGAGTTGCTTTAATTATTTGATTATGTTCTATATCATCACTGAAATCATCAAATTCACAAATGGCTCTACCATTGTTGAAACTATTTCTTTTTAAGCTATCACTAAAGTTTATTTTTCCTTTTAACGAATATGTTTCTTCATTGTGATTTGTATACTCTTTATAAATACCTTTTTTTATTATCTTTGAAATAGACTTACATAAAACTAAGGTAAGTAAATCATATATATTATTACCTTTTACTCCGTTTAAATCTATGTTATCTTTTTCTATACCTCTATTCCATGCATAACAAAGCATATAATAAATATTCTGTATTGGTATATTTCTAGTCTTCAAGTAGATCATCTACTTTCTGTTTTAGTTCGTATTCACTTTTATCAAACCAATACTCCCTTATTAATGGTTCTATCTCCATTTTTATTATTCTTTTATACCAACTTTCAACATCTTTTATTTCTTCTGTAGGTGTAAAATAACTATGCCCTATCCTATAACCCTTTCCTAAGTCTAGATTATCTTTTTCTATTACTTTATTTAATGATGTTATTTTGTTTATTATTTTACTAGACATATCATTTCCTAAATATTGAACAAAGTAATCTTTTAATACAGGGTTATTAAATGCTGGTTCTATATCAATAAATGCAAATCTTCTTCTAAGTGCATAGTCTACCATAGCAATGGATCTATCTGCTGTATTCATGGTACCTATAATATATAGATTTTCTGGTATATAAAACTTTTCATCTTCTTCTTGATATGTAAGTGATACTTGATAATCTTGTCCTCGTTTATCTTTTTCTATTAGCATCATTAGTTCTCCAAATATTTTACTTAAGTTACCTCTATTTATTTCATCTATTATAAAGTAATAGTTATTATCTGGATCATTAATTGCTTTTTGAGTAAATTTATAAAATACTCCGTCTTTAAGCACAAATCCATCTACTTTATTTGGTCTGTATCCTCTTATAAAATCTTCATAAGAATAAGATTGATGGAATTGTACCATTTCAATTTGATCATTACATTTTCTACCTTGATGCAAGTAACATAGTTTTTTTGCTACAAAGGTTTTTCCTACGCCTGGTGGTCCTTGTAGTATTATGTTTTTCTTGTAGTCTAGATTAAATAGTATTAAGTCTAGTTTTTCTTCGCTAATAAATACCTCTTTTAAAATATGATTTTTAGAAATTCCATGTTCTTTATATTCTACTTGATTTGCTACATTATCATTTTTATCATCGTTATATTCAAATTCATATAAATCCATATCTAATAAATCACCTATCGTCATTTCAAAATAGGGTTTCAATATTTCTTCTTCAAATAGTTTCAGTTCTGTACTAGATACATCTCCTAAAGTCGAATTATAACTAGGTGACCATTTCCTCTTTATTCCTTTATATTTTCTAGTTGAAGTACTTTCTTTTATTACTTTATATTTTCTAGTTATCCATCCATCTTTATTTGGAGTTGAAGCTTCTGAGATTACCTCCCCTAGTAACTTAATTCCTCCACCATAGCAAAGATAAAATAGGTGACCTACTTTTACTTTATCTATAAAGTTCTTAGCCTGATTCTTAGCAGTATCTTTATGTATTACTATTTCATTCTTAGATAAATACATAGCTTTTTCTTCATCTGTAAATGGATCCTTTGAACCATGTGATACTTTCCATATTATTTTATCTATTTTCCATAGTTTGTTTACTTCGTTTGAGTAAAGTATACGCCCTAATAAATATCCTCTATTCAATTCATTTTTAACATTAATTGATAGATATTTAAACTCATTGTATATCTTTTCATTAAAATCACATTCTACATCGTCAAACAATCTCATCATAATTTGATTTTTCATATTTTCTGATACTATAGCTATTTTTTTACTCGGGTCAAGTAAGAATTCTATAGCATTTGATATTGATGGACTTAGATTGTTTAGATCATTTGTATTTTTATACCTTAAAAGATTTGTCACCCATGCGTCTTGATATACACCTGACTTAGCTAATACCCTTTTATCTTTATATTCATTAAATTCATTCTTATTTGTAGCATTCATATCTAAATATGATACTAGTTGTCCAATTGTCATTAACGTATGGTATTCATCGGATTTACTATCATATTGATCTATTAACCTAATAAAATCAAATGTATTTGATTTTCTCAGTTCTTTTACTTCTTCTATAATTCTATTTGTTATTTCTTCATCTAATTTATTTATTTTCATGAATTCATAATATTTATCTACTGCTTTTTGCAAATAAAATTCTTCACTATTTATTAGTTTTTTTATATTCTCATTTTCTAGTGATTTATTTATAGCTTCTATCAATTCTATTTTCATATTTTACTCCCTCTAAGTTATACTATAAACAAGTTTTCAATACTGTTCTAGTTATCTTGCTTAAATCATCAAATGAATAACTCCATTACTTGACATTCATCTTTTATTATAATCTTATCAGATACAATTATCTCCTTGTTTCCAATCTTAAAACCTTCAAAAGATGTTACACCTTTACCTATACTATTATTGCTAATTTTTTCATTCTTGCTTACTATCCTTCTTAGCACTTTCCAAACTCTAAGCTATTTCCATTGTTGCCTTTGCACTTTAAAAATGGTATATTTTTGCTTGGTAAAAAACTATTTTGTCTAGTTCTAGAATTTCCAAATTCATCTATATCAGCTCTATTTCTTTCATTTGATATATTTTCTCTTTTTTTGCTAACTCTTTGGTTCCAATATTTACACTACAATTGTTAAATATCTCTTCTAACTTTTCATATGTACAATTGTGCCCTTCTACTAAATACTTCATTCTATAATAAGTCACCGCATTTTCAGATAAATTATTTATTATACTTACATTATAGTAAATAATTTATTTATCTGCTCTTGCCATTTTTCTCTCTCCATTTTAATTAATTTTAGAACTAACAAAATCTTTATCCATCATAAAACAAGTCTTATTTCCCTTAAAAAAATTGTTATATGCATCGTCTCCTTTTACACCTTTAGGTGCAATTTCTAATATTTGATTTTCATAGGATTTAGGATATGGTAATTTAGATATATCCTTAGATTTTATAGCTTCTCTAACCATATTATATGACTTTCCAAATAGATCTATATCTTCCTGGGTAAATGATATATTCTTTACATCCTTTAAAACACGTTCTCCATTTTTACTTTTCTTACTACCTTCATAAGTTATAACTATAAAACTTATTTCTTCAAAATAATCTTTCCATTCAGAATCATTCCATTCATATTCAAATGCTTCTAAGTGTAAATTTTTAAAAGATAGTCTCTCAAGTGGATAGTTATCTTTATCTACCGGTAAGTTTTTAATTTCATATATTACCTTATTAAATACATCATCTATTTTTCCTAATTCTTTATCTTTACCTATAATTCTATCTGATATCATCTTGTTTAAATTCTTAGGTATAGCATCTCCTTCTTTAAATACAATTCCTGATACTTGTTCCCAGATTTCTTTTTGTGTCATTCCTATATATGGCTTAAGTTTTTCATATATATACTCTTGAGCTGTTTTATATTTTGCTAAAACCTGAGACGATATATCTATACTTCTTAGTATACCTGTTATATATCCATTTTTTAAAGAAAATGCTCTTGGTTTTGCTAGTATATTTGACTTAGGCTGAGTTTTAGTATCAGTTCCTTTTGCTCCTTTTGTGCATGCACCTAAGTATGATGTATCCCCTTCTGATAAAAGGTGAGCTTCTCCTTTTAATACTTTTGACTTTATTATGTTAAAGTCATTTTTTAATACCTCTTCATCTACCCCCATATTGTATAGTTGGTAATGTTTTATTACAAACTCTCCATAATTATCTTTATTTTCATAATCATACTCATACCATATTATCAATATTTTTTTGTTTTTAAATATTAGTTTACTAAATTCAAATTCTTCATCTATTATTTCTGAGTAGTCTATCATACTTAGTACTAGTCTTTCTTTAGCTGAAATAGTACTATTTTTATTAGTTTTAAATCCAGATACTTTAAGCTCTATACCTAGTTCTCCAAAGTCTGCTTCTGGATTGGAGTTTAGTTCATATCCATAAAAACCAGTTTCTACTACTTTTCCTAATATTCCTTTGTCTTTTTTATTTGTTGCTAGTAATTTTTGTGTATCTATATCTATAAATTTTTTACCAATTATGTTTTTAGTAAAATTCAAAAGTTCTTCTTCTGTTTTAAATTTCATAGTTCAAAACCTCCTAAAGTCTGTAACTGTATTATATGTATTTTTTCCTATTATTTCAATATATTGGAATTTTTAATCTACTCAAAACAAAAGCAGACTTTGATTAAGCCTGCTTAATTAACCTAATTATTTATGATTTTTTTAAATCAACTGAATAAACACTCTCTTTACACAAATCTATACAATTGCACCATTTGCAGTTATTCTTCTCTACCTCAATGGCCTGTGCTATACCTTTTATTGCACCCTTATATGAAATATATCTCACTTGCACACTATAATTTATATTATCATCATAATTATCACTTGTATTATCACAATTAATTGATTTTGGACTTGGTATTATAATTGGAATCTGCACCTTATTTGATGTCCCCTTATCGTATATATATCCAACAATATCATCATTGTATTCAAAGTTTGCTATTTTATATTTTATGGAATCATTTATCAAACTATTTTTCCCTATATCAGTCCACTGAGGAAAATATCTACCAACTAATTCTAATAAAACATGAAAGTTTTCATCCATCTTATCTTGATTATTTATTATGTCATCAATACTATTAAGCCTGATCCTATCTCTTATACTATGATCCCTTACACAATGATCATGGATGATTTGCATTAGCCTTGAAAATAGTATTCTTTGATGAAAATCATCAACATAACTCAAGTTATTTATCTTACAAGTATTCTTTTCTTTTATTATGTAATAACTATGTCTTTTAGGGCAATGCCTTAACATTCTATGCAACTGAATATTTATATTTTTTTTATTAAATTGACTTCGCCTTTCTTTACGATTACCATTTACTTTTTCATTAAAATAATCCTTATTCTCACTATATGAATAATAGTCATCCACAAGCTCTACCTTGTTTTTTGAAAATCCAAATTCTGTGTCATTATCATTTTCTACTTCTAAATTTGCCTTGCTTTTTAGTAATGTCATGTACACACATTCCCTATACTCTTCATTGTTTATATTTTTTATTAAAGATACACTTATATTATTACTAGCTTCTAATGCATTGAATAATAAATACTTATTTCTTGATGTATTTTCTTCTATTATCAGCTTTAATCTATTAATTCTTAGTTCTAATAGCTCATCATCATTGCCTATGGTGTCTATCAAATTTTGTATAAAGCTTTTACTTAAAGGCCATGTGTATCTATTTTTTATTCCTGGTATAAAATCACTAGTTATTTGACACAAGTTAACAGTTTTGTATTTATTAAGTATAGATGATGCATCGATATCCTTGATGTTTAATATTTTTTCATCTAATCCTTCATATTCTGTATTTTCAGTGTTTAGATACTCTGAAAGTGCATCTATTACATCATCTGATAAACAAGTGATGTTGTTTGGTCCTTCTTTTAGTACTTTTACTAATGAATCTATAACTTTTTGATCTTCTTCATCTTCTATTTCTTTTTTTGTAATTTCTAAAACCTTGTCTATTAAGCTTTGTATATTTTCAAAATGTGAACTAATTAATGCTTCTTTTTGATATTTACTTTCTTCATCATTATTTAATAACTTTACAAGGTTATTAATTTGCTTTACAAATAAGTTTATCAGTATCATGTCTTCATCTTTAACATCAAAGAATGAAAAATTCCACAATATATGTTTTATACCTATATTATTTTCTATGAATTCCTTTCCTTCTTTCCATAGTTTATATCTTTCTTCCCATTGGCTTAGTGTTTTGCAGTCATTGAAATAGTTTTTTATTTTTCTTAGGTTATGTACTTGACTAGTTGCATTATGTTCTTTTCCATTGTGCACTATTGTAAGCCATCCTGTTACAAAACAACTTTCTAATATATCTACGTCTATATTTAAATCTATAGATTCACTATCGTTCCATATCTTGTGAAGTATCCTTATTAATTGACCTATTGGTCTTGATAGTATATGTTTTTTGGTTTTTCTAGGATAAACATCATCTAGTATACTATTTAATTGTTCTGAGTCTGGAGAATAGTATACGTTATTTGTATTTTCATCTATATTTTCAAAATCATTATCATCTTGGAACGTGATCATATTTGTGTATTCTTTTATAATAGGTCTTTGGATATTGCTGTCTATATATTTAATTGTTTCGTCTAAGTTTTCACTGTTTCCATTGTATATCTCTGCAAAAACATCACTCCATTTAAATGATGTTTTTTTGCTACCTATATATTTATTACTTTTTATAGGATAATATTTATTGGCAAAAGTTTTGTCCCATATATCAAATATTTCTTTGTTGTTTTTATCATAGTTGTTTAAAAATATTATTTCTACATCATTTAGTTTTTCAATTATTAAGTTAATAATTGATTCCTGAATAGGTGTAATGAAGTAGAATCCTTGAAGTACAATTTTTTTAAATTTCTTTTCTACTTTTTTGACTTCATATTTGTCATTTACTACTTCTTCTATGTGTTTTATACTTTCTGCTAATTTTGTTATTTCATCTTCTTTTGCCTTAATGTTTGTATCAATTTGATTGTATATTTCATTTTCTAATTCAGACTTTTTATGTATAAAATAATCTAAGTTTGATTTTTCTATGAAGTATTTTTTTAATCCTTTTATTTGTTTTGTTTTTGATTTATTTGCTGCCTTTATTAATTCACTTTCTAGTTTTTTTTCATCTTCTAGTTCATCATATATTTTCTTTCTAAATTTTAAAATTTCTTCGTCTACTAGTTCTAGTCTTTTCCATATGTCTAAAAATACTTTTATTTCATCGGTTATGTTATCTATATTTTTTTCTATATCTTCAGGATATATATTACATTCTACTAATAATCTTAGGCTAGATAACATGTCTTCTCGGTTACCTTTTATTGTGGATATTAGCTCTTTATATTCTTCGTCTTTATTTACTAGTGCTTCTTCTTCTAACAGTTTTATTTCATTATGTAATTTTAGTCGTTGTATTAGTTTTGTTTCTCTTTGATCCCAACTACCAGCTATATCACCTATAAAGTTACCTGAGTTAATAACTATTTTACTTTCTAGTTCTTTTCCATATTCAAAGTTCATAGCTATAGAGGTTATTAGTGATGCACAAATATGAAGATCTGCATCTTTTATTTTTGAAAATAGTTCTTTATTATCTCTTAATTTTGCAATATTACTGTAGTTAATTATAGTGATATTGCATTTATTGATATTTTCCATATTGTTTTATACCTCTCTTACTTAGTAGCTCTGCCCATGTATTTTGTTGATTATTTTCTAATATTATTACTATTAGGTTTTCTTCAACTCTAGTTAATGCTACATAAAGCAATCTCATTTCATCTTCTCTTAGTTCATTTTTTTCTTGGTTTATTAATTTACCATAATTGTTGTTATAATATTTTTTTGTATCTATTTTATTTTTTTGTACAATTTGATATCCTACTTCTTTGTTTTGTGCTATTATTTCTGTTCTGTCTTCTTTTATAAATATATTATTTGTAAAAGGTATAAATAGGTTTTTGTATTCTTGTCCTTTTGATTTATGTACTGTTATACATTTTATTACTGCATCTCTATTTATCTTTTCTTCATTTTCCGTTCTGTTAGTTTTTATTTGTACATCTAAAAAGTCATATACTGACTTTAATCCCGTGTCCTTACTTTTGTTGCTTTTTAGTATATTTATTAGTTTATTTAAATTCATTTGATATTCTTTTGCTCTATTTTTAGCTTCGTTTTCTCTTTCAATAGCTGTCATACCTTTGTATTCTTTTAATATGGTTAGTTGTTCATTGTAATAGTTATTGATTACTTTACTTTCGTTTATTATTTTGTTTATTACTACATAAAATCTTTCATTTCTAAATTCATTTTTGTAGTTACTGTATATTGATGATACACCTATATATGGAGTATCTTTTAGACTAATTTTATATTTTTCTTCGTCAAATAAAAAAGCTCCTACTAAATACTTAAAGTCTCTTACAGCTCTACAGTTATAGAAGTTTCCTTCAACATCCAAATCACAAATTACACCATCTTCGTCACACCACTGTTTTATTTTTCTAGCTTCCCAATTGTACCTAACTAATACTGTTAGATTGCTTTTGTATTTTTTTAGAACTTCTTTTACATGTTGTTTAGTAACAAGCTTTACTTTTTCTCTTTCTAGCATATATTCTATTTGTTTTATTACACTTTGATCTAATTCTTCTATATTTTCATCGTAATTATTTTTATCTAATACTGCTTGTTTATAGGCTTTTATTGTTTTTGCATCATATATTTCAATGTTTTCAGTTATAATGTTTTCGATTTGTTTCATTATATTTGTACTGTTTATTATGTTTTTAGTGCTTTGAATTACATCTGATGGTTTTTCTATTATTATTTTTTCATATGTTCCAATATTATTTGATCCTGCCTTTAGCTCATAATCTAAGAATTTGTTATTACCGTTTACTATCCACTTAGACATTTCCTGTTTTTGCATAAAATCTAATACGTTACCTGCTGTTCTATAGTTAATTTTTAGCTGTATATCTTCTCTATCTTTGCCTATAAGGCTTCTTACTTCATCAAAGGCTGTGTGTTTAGCACCTCTAAACCTATATATACCTTGCTTTTTGTCACCTACTATAAATATTTGATTAGCTAGTATTTTGTTTATTGCTACCATTATTTTTATTTGATCTGAGTTGGTATCTTGAAATTCGTCTATTAGTATATATCTAGGATTGAAGTTCTTATTTTTCATTACATTTCTTATTTTATCTATTTTATCTTCACCATCATGATTTCCTATATCTAAATACTCTTGTAGTTTAATTGTAAAATCCACCAGTTCTATTTCATTATTTTCTTTTTTTATTTTTTCAATCTTTTTGGGTAGTATCTTCATAGCTTCTTCAAGTAATTTATTTATTAAACTATTAATTCTTGGGCTACTGGTTTTATCTACACCGCCCCAGTTTAAATTAACAATTTCCTCATCATGTATTCCTTGTGCTTGCAACTTATTCCAAAAGTTTAATATGTTTTTTTCTAAATCATACAATGGGATTTCTTTGATTACTTGAGTTAATAATTTATATAAATTTTCTTTATCTTTATCAGATTCATAAAATTCACCATCTAAGAATGATTTTATTAAATTTTGCTTTATGTGTTTATAGCTTTTGATTGATGTATTTTGATTGCATCCTAGCTCAACTCCAATGGTGCTTACTAAGTCTTTAAAATAAGCATCTATAGTTCTGATTACCATATTTCCTTGTTTTTCAATTTTATCTCTGTATTTTGACTTTTCTTTGCTTGTATTAAATTTTTCTGTAAAATATTTTTCTATTTTTTCTTTCATAGTTTTAGTAGATTCTCTTGTGAATGTGATCATATGTATAGACTCTAAATCTACATTATGTTTTTCTGTTAAAAAAGAAACTCTATCTATCATAGTTGTAGTTTTACCGGCTCCGGCACCTGCTTCAACTATAATAAATTTTGCACTTTCACTAGCATGCTCTGCTTCATATTGACCTATATTAAATTCATTTTTTAAGTTATGTATTTTACAGTACTCTTCATTTTTTTTATGTAATTCAACTATTTTACTTCTATTATCTCCATCTATAGATACAATTTTTTCTACTTTATAAGATTCATCATTATCAGTAATTTCTATATTGTCTGTTTCTAAATTTATATTATCAGTATCTACATAATAAATGCTTAAGTATCTCTTTTTCTTATACTGATTCATTAATGGACTTTCTAATTTTTTTGATATGTCTTCTGTTGTAAATATTATTATTTTTATACCGCTTTCTAGCAATGAGTTTATAGCTGCTAAATCTTTTCTTTTTATATCTTTATCTATATATAAAACCACCGAGTATTTTATTTTATTATTCATTTTTATCTCCAGCATCAAAATACAGTTTTCTTTTGATATTTACTATTTCACTTGATATTATCAAATCTGCACCCTCTATTGAGTTTGTATTTTCTGGATTACAGGATAGATAGTTTAGACTTCCACACATTGATATATCATCATCGCAAAGTATAGCTTTATAATGAGAATCTTTTTTGGTAATACTCAAATTACCTTTATAGTTTTTACTTTTTAATTTATGTTGCATTTGATTTGCTACTTCATCTGATTTTTTGTTTCTTTTATCGTCTCCATTACCAATTCCATATACAATATTTATGTCTACACCTTTTTCTAGTGCTGATTTGATTAATTCTAGTACATCATAATCACAGGCTATATCATTTATCCAAGGACTCATAATATCTAGTCTTTGTTTTGTATTTTTTATAATATTTAAAAATGTATTTCTAAGTTTAAAGTGGTCTATATGAGTAACTCTTATATTTTCTATTTCTTGATGATTTTTAGTGCTGTTTTCACTATAGCAGTATTTTATAACATCAAGTTCATCATGAGATAATTTATCTATCTTGATTTTAGTGTTTTTGTATGAATCCAGTACAACTATATTCTCTTTAGTGTTTTCTTCACTATATACTTTTCCTACTATATCTAACCCATTTGTTATATAAAAATTTATTAAGTCTTTATCTATTTTTCCAATTTTAATTTCTATGTAATTAGAAATCGGTTTAAGCTCTATAATTTTAAAGAATTGCTTTATTGAACTTACTATTTCTAGTTCCATATATAATGGAGCATAAACTTGTACGTTTTTATACTTATTTCTAATGATTTCTCTTATAACAAAGTTTATTCTTCTTTTATTTGTATCTATATTGTATACCTTATTTTCCATTATTTGTCTCCATGTCTAATAATTTAAAGCTTATTTAATTCTCTCCAATTTTTCTAAAATTTATTATTATACTCTAGTATATAGTCTATTAATCTATCATCATAATTCAATTTAAAATTCCCCCCATTATATTTTACAAAATAAAAGTGCATAATATTAACATTATACACTTCTAATTTACACTATCTATTTAGTTATTGCAACTTCATCATATGCACTTGCTTGCTCTTCATCATCAACTATAGTTTTTATTGCATTTCCCATTTTTTTAACTAAGCTTACTACTAATGCATTTCCCATACAGAAGTATCTAAACTTCTCTGGCATACCACTGTTGGTCCAGTTATCCTTAAATCCATTAAGTCTTTCTGCTTCCATTGGTGTTATTAACCTTAGTCTATCTGTTTGAGGATCTCTCACTACATGAGTACTTCTATTTATTGATGATTCACTAGTAAGCATTGTTCTAGCTGGTCTGTCTATTGGATCTGGAAATGCTAATGGTCCTTCACTGAATATATAGCTATGGCCTGTTTTACTAGTTCTCTCTATTTTTTTAGCTCCTTTTAGGTATTCCCATTTAGCTAACTTTGCTTCGTCTCCGTCTAAATAATATTTTTCATCTACATCTGTTTCTAATATATCTTTTAGTAATGTAAATGGTCCATTATATTTAGGGAATGTTTTTTCTGTGTATATTTTTCCATTGCTCATTATGCCTGCATTTTCAAATTCTAATTTAAAATCATCAGATATATCTACTATGTCATTATATTCCATAACTTCTTGCTTGTATTCAATTACTTTATCTTCAAATGATGATATTAGTTTATTTCCATTTGCATCTTTTATTTCGTGTATCGGGAATTCTTTTTGGAAAAATCCTGTGTCATGTATCCATTCTCTAAGTTTTTCTTTATTTATATCCTTTGCATAATCCGTATCATTCTTAAATGCAAATATAAATATTCTTCTTCTTCTTTGGCTAAATCCATACTCCGCTGCATTTATGACTCTCCACTCTACTGAGTATCCTAAGTCATTAAAGCATGCTAACATTACTCCAAAATCACGACCTCTTTGTTTTGCTGGTGATTTTAATAGTCTATCAACATTTTCTAGTAGTACAAATCTAGGTTTCTTAGCTTCCAGTATGTCTCTAATTTGCCACCATAAAACTCCTTTTACTCCTTGTATTCCCTTTGCTCCCGTTCTAGCTACTGAGTAGTCTTGGCAAGGAAATCCTCCTACTAATAGGTCGTGGTTTGGTATTTGGTTTTTATCTACCAGTGATATATCTGTGTTAACATGATTTTCAACTCCAAAGTGGCTAACATAGCAGTCAAAAGCATGTTGTACTTTTTTACTTGGTTCCCATTGGTTCGCCCATACAAATTTAAATTCATCTGAAGCACTTTCTAGACCTAGTCTAAATCCACCAACTCCAGCGAATAATTCGCATACTTTTATCATCCGTAATTTCCTCCTTTGTATAAGCATTATGTCTAATTATACTATATTTTTTAGTGTTTGAAAAGATCAATTAATCTATATAAAGTATTATTATCTTTATTAATTTTAAATATTATTATAGTAATTTTTATATTTTCTTTTAATATTATAGAACGTATTTTTCACTAAGTCAAACTTATGTTGTTTATTTTTTATAATTAATCATCATTTTTTTATACTATGATAGAATTTACTGTATTTTCTAAGTCTAAAAAATATCTGATATTCATACCCTCAACTACAATCTTTAATTTAAGAGTTATCACTGATATTAAAAAGAATGTAAATAAATTTATTTTACATAAATCTCTTTACATTCCTATAGTTATAAAATAAACAACATCTTTATTAACTTTAAACTTAATATAGCAAATTATTTTTAATTTTCTTGAATATATACATTACTATTTACTTTTCTTATATTATATACTATTAATTCTAAATCTTAGGCTATCATTTAATAAGATACCTATTATCTATTTTTTTATATTTCTGTTTATGTTTATGTTTGTTCTTATTTTTATTCTTATGTTTATTCTTATGTTTATTCTTATTCTTATTCTTCTCCAAGATTTTTTTCAAGTTGATTTCAGACTCAAAAATTTTAAAAATACAGTATGCATACCCTATTTCTACTGTATCCATTAATAAAAATAAACTCAAGTCTATTTTATAATATTTTTGATTCTTTAAATGTTAAATCTTAAAATATTTCTTATAATATACACTAAAATTTATACCATTAAAAATCACTTAAATCTATAAAATAAGAATGAAATCCCTAAACTAATTAAACCAAATATAAGCCCTAATGCTAAAAAACAAGTTAAATACAAGTTGTATTTTAAAAATACTGACTGTAGTACTGATAAATCAATTTTTAACACTGTACATATGACAGAAACAAACATAGTAGTTACAAATATACATATTAGCCCAGAACCAGAGTTTTTTAAGTCTGCTTTACTTAAGGACATATGTGTACTTATTGAATACATTATAAATAAAAAAATCCAAAATCTAAAATTTATTAAATTAGATATACTAAATACCATCTCAAACAATAGCTTAAAGTTATTTGCTAAAAGTAGATATACATCTTGAAGATTATTTGTATTAATTAAATCTATATACTCTGAAATATTTAACTTTAAAAACATCTCTGGAAGTAATAGTCTAAAGCTAATACTTATAGCTATCGTTCCAAATATCATAGGCGCTATTCCAATAAAAAAGTTACCTATTCTTTGATATAAGCTTCTCTTGTTATATCTATGCTCTACAAAGCCTAGCACACCGTCAATTTTAGCTGCCCTTGGTCTAAACAATTCAATTTCCACTATTTTGTGACCAAATATTAAGGCCATTAAATAATGACTTAATTCATGTATAGTAGTTCCTATAACACCTGTTATCAAAATACCGTTAAACCCAAATGTTAGTTGAATGTAAGCTGAGTTTTTTTTCTCTATAAAATTATAAATCATACCAAATAGTACAAATACTCCTATCATAGATATGGTTAATATAAAAGTTATTTTTATAGTTTCTAATATCATCTTTTTATCCTTTCTCTATCTATTTGCTATATTTATTATACACTATTAATGCAAAGGCTTAACTTATATAGGCATCATCAAATTGTAAAAACACCAAAAATCCTCTCATCTTTTGACAAAATTTTATATTAGCTTTATAATTTCTATATAAATGATTTTAAAAGGTATCTCTCGTCTGAGATAAGGTAGGTGTTTGGTTTGAGTTTTGGGGAACGATTTAAAGCATTAAGAAAAGAAAAAGGGCTGAAACAGCAAGAGTTGTGTGATGATTTTTATAGAGTATCTGGACGCAAGTTATCAAAATCATCAATATCTCAATATGAAAAAAACAAAAGAAAACCTGAAATTAATACACTAATTGATTTAGCTGACTATTTTGATGTAACAGTAGATTTTTTGCTATTAGGTACCTATAAAGATAGATTTTTTGCTCACAATAATTCAACTCGTGATTATATATTATATTTATCTAATCTATTTTTTAAGAATCCTGATATTCCACAAAGAGAAAAAGATATAGTTTTTAAAGAAATCTGTATGCTTTATTTTGACTTTTTAGGTATATAGAGTAACTTTTAAAAGGCTTTGTTAATTAACAAAGCCTTTTTTAGTATCTAATTTAAATGAGTCTATTTATTCAGATATCTCATGTTCTAAAACTTCTTTACTAAATAATGTTTTGAACTTTTCTATATTTAGTATGGAAAAAACAACAGAAACTACCATTAATAATATACCTATCAGCTTAATAAACAAGAACTCTTCTTTTAATACTATCCATCCTAAAATAACAGATCCTATAAGTTCTCCAGATGCTAGTATACCAGCTATGGATAAATCGATATCCTTGCATATACCTTCTATATAGCAAATATAAGCCCCTGCTGCTGATATAGTGCCTAGTCCTATCATATATGGTAGTATGGTCATATCATTCATATGTGTAATTATTTCTAATGGCTTAGAAATTGGTACCATAAATAATACTCCCATGAAAAAACTATACAATAATATTGTTATACTATTAGCTTCCTCTAGTACTTTCTTACTTATTATAGACATACAAGCATAGGATATAGCTGCTAAAATTCCTAGAATTATTCCTACTCCACTTATATTTAAACTCTTAAATCCTCCACCTGTAACTGCTAATACTGATCCTACAAAACAAATTACAACAGTTATTACCTTTTGAACATTAATAATCTCTTTATATACTAATTTAGATAATATTGTTAAAAATATAGGTGAAGTGTATAAAAGTATTGCTCCAGTAGATACTCCAACTTTGTCTACTGCCGTAAAATAAAAGGTATTAAATCCAGCTTGACATATAAGTCCCATAACTAAGCAGTATATAAATGTATTTTTATTAATTTTTAATAAACTTTTATCTTTTATAATACAATAAAAAAATAATAATACCGCCCCTAGAAACAATCTAATAAAAGCAACTTGTAAAGTACTTATTCCTCTTGACATTAAATTTTTAGCAAATAACCCAGTTGTCGACCAAAGTATACCTGCAATAATTACTAATATATATCCTTGATGCTTTGTACTAATTTTATTATCCACAGTATTCCTCAAAGTTAATATTTGTATTTAATTTTAAAATACATTTATAAGTATTAATTCTATTTATATACATTATCATCCCCCCTTTAACTTAACATTTTTATTATTGCAAGTATGGTTATATATCTATAATTAGTACTACTTATAGTATAGCTCATTATGTTCTTAATTGTTGCGATAGTCGGTTTTTGTAATAATAAAACTCCAACAAATACAATTATCATAAATTTATATTTATTGGAGTTTATTTCAATATATGTAAGCTTTTTAATATTTAGTTTTATATTAACCTTCAGTACTTGATTTCTCATCTACTACTTTGTCATTTTCCAATTTATCATTTCCTACATTTTCATTTTCATTTGATTCAGATTGTTGTACATATTCTTTTATTTTTTGTTTCATACTATCATCTAGTTCAAACCATATTTTCGCACTTTTTTCTTTTTGTCTTAATTGAGATATTTCATCATTTAGATTATCTATATCTCTATTTAAGTCAATTATTTTACTTTTAGAGTAATCCAACTCTTGGCTTACTTTAAAAAAGTCTTTTTTGCTTACGCCTTTTGGAGATATAACTATCCCTAAGACTAATCCTACTATTAATCCAAATATGTAGATTACTTCTCTTTTATATCTTTTCTTCGTTTTACTTTTTCTTCTCTTCATTAAGTCAGTTTCCTCCTAGATGATTATTTCTATGTTTTATTTCTATAATTTACATAAAATAGTATTTAAATTTATTTATATAATAATATAAAACACTTGTCGAAATTTATCATTATTTGTTTTTTACATAATTTTCATAATTTTTATAGAAATATTATATATTAATATATCGGCAAGTTTTTTTATATCCTAAACATTTATTTATTGATTATATAAAAAATTTATTCATCTATGTGAGAATACACATATATATCATATCTATAGTTATAATATAATCATAATTTCCTTATACGTAAAAATACCCCTACGTCGAATTTATCGACATAGAGGTATCTTATTAATTATACATTTTTTATATTATTATTTTTAATATGTTTTCTTTCATAATTAGAGTATAATAAAAGTGCTATTATACCAAATAACGCTGGTCCAAATACCATCATTATTGAATCAAATATTTGACCATCTATTGCTGGCTGAACTATAGCAAATATATTAGCAAACCCAACTAATAATCCTACTACTAATGCTGATATTAAAGCAATTGAATGAGTTTTATAAACTACATATGCTTTTTCAACTTCACCATCTAATTGCTTTTTCTTAAATTTAGGGAATGCTGCTAATAAGAATAAATATGGTATTGTCATTGCAACATTAGTCATTAATGTTAATATTCTAAAGAACTGAGAAGCTCCTTTTCCACCAAATGAAACTACTAATATTAATATTACAACTATTACAGCTTGTGCCTTCATAGCATTTATTGGCATACCATTTTTTATTTCTCCAAGTTTTCCTGGCCATACTTCTTTTGGTGCACCAGAAATTAAAGTTTTTAATGGAGAATAAGTTAATGTAAAGAATGCTCCTGTTAATGCTAAGAACATAGAGAATCCAACAAATCTAGCTGTCCAATTACCCATTTGTATAGCTACTGTTTCAGTTACTCCCATAGCACTTCCTAATTGATATCCTAAGTTGTTCATTAAAACATAAGCAACGTTACCTAAATGAACATTCTCACCAGATAAAACTTCTGACCAATTAGTAAACATACCGCATGCAAATATACCTACTGCATATCCTATTGATATAACTATTGCAGAAATAACAAGACCTTTAGGGAAGTTTTTCTCTGCATTTTCAGTTTGGTCAACCAATCCACCTAAAACTTCAAGTCCTCCAAATGCAAATATTGCAAATGTAACAAATGATAATACCATTAGCGGTGTTTGATATTGAGGATTAGGAGATACTACGAAAGCTTGAGAAAAACTTTCAATTGGTTGAGATAATTCCCCACCATTTAATGTTACTACTGCTATAGCTCCTACTAATAAAACTATATTTAATAAAGCAACAAATGTTCCACCTATAGAAGTTATCTTTGTGATTTTTTCAATACCTTTACTACCTACAAATGTAACAAATATTATCCACATACATCCTAATAAACCTAAGATCTTAGTTGAGTCTAATCCAAATATTGCCCATGTAGATGTAACATCTGATCCACATATAGCATTTGAAAGCGGTACCCATATACTTGAAGATACACTAACCATCCATACTATGTAAGATGCATACCACATAAACGTACCCATAAAAGCAAACTTTGGACCTACTGATTTTTCCATCCAAGAATACATACCACCACTTTCATTTTTGAATGATGAACCATATTCAGCCATCATAAATGCGTATGGTATAAAGAATAATAATGCACTTAATACATACCATGGAATAGCCCCATATCCCATTAAGTAATATGATCTTGGCATATTAGTAAAACCAAATACTGATGTGAATATCATTAATATTAATGATATTAGTGTAAGTTTCTTCGTGTTATTCCCCATATTTATACACCCCTATATTAATTTTTTACCAAATATTATATGTATTCTAACTTTATATCTACATTACGATAACTAAATATATAAGTTCTCAGTATTTCAATGCTTAAACAGCGTAGATTGTTCATTAGAATATATATATATTCTAGCTTAAAAGAATTATACATGCTTCGATGATTTTTAACAACATACTTAGTTTTAGTTGTAATTTTTCCAATTTTTTCTTTTTTTAAAATTTTGAAATTTTAAAATTGTAATTATTCTAATTAAATAACTTAGTGTAAAATCGATATTATATTTATATTGCTTATACACACTAAAGAAGAGTAATCTTTTTCTAGTTTTCTTTAGTGTGTATCATACATTATTTATTCTATAACTCTTTATTAATAAATGAACCTTTTTTTATATTTTTAATTTTTAATTCTTTATTTATCAAGTCTTTATTACCTTCATCTTCCTCTACTGCTTTTTCTATTGCAGATAACTTTATTTTTGCTTGAACTGGGGATATTGAATTTTTACTAAGTAAAGTTCCAACATTGCCAACAGCCATTGATATAATTTGTTGTTTTTCTTTTTTTGTTTTAGCATGTTTAAGGTTTTTCTTTAACTCATCAGATTCCTTTTTAGTTTGTTCAGCATCTCTTTTTAAATCAGGATATTTTTCACTTATAAAACGTATTTCTTCTTCTGTAAGTTTTTCTCCTTTTGCGATCTTCATAGCTAGTTTTTCTGCTTTAGACATTTCCCTATTCACTTGTGAATAAAATTCTGCTGTTTCAGCCTTCTCAAAGGCATTTAGTTTTTGATATTCTTCTTTTGATAAATCATCTACAGACATACCACCTGATAACTTTTTTTCTATTTCTTTTATTTCTTCATTTGGTTTTAAATATCTCTTTGATTCATCCATTTTAAATCCAAGATTATTGTTATTACTATAAATATTTTTAAACATTGATCCTACGTTCATATATCATTTCTCCTATATCAATATTGTATTTACTTTATATTATCGGTTAATATACACAGTATTTAACAATATTTTCTATTTTTATCCAAACATACAATTCTATATCAAGCAAATCCTTTATCTAGTTTTAAATGTTTTACTCATCTAAAATAGAAAAAGTCCTTTCTACATTCTTTTATTTAATGTTAGAAAATATCTATAAAATAATATTTCTTTATAAAATTATGCTTAAATATATACTTTTCAAGTTTAAGTCATAATATAAAAATTAATGTGATATATATGTAATATAGAGATATAAATATATCACATTGATTAAGGAGGATTTAATTATGAGAGGGGTAAATAAATATACAATTTTCTTTGCACTATTTGGTTTTTTAGGATTTAAGGAATTAAATGGTGATCCACTAGGACTTTTATATTTTGGATTCTTTGGCAATTTATCTGTCTATTGGTGGTGTAAGCTAGGCAGTTGTGAAGATGAGAGATTAATTTCTAATAAACATAGAGCGGGTTCTATAGCATTTTACATAGGATTTTTATTAGCAGTTGTGGCAAGTGTATTAATTAGACTATATACAGTAGATTTATTAATGCTTTATAGACTACAAGTATTAATAGTCGCACTTACTTTTGCAATATCAATTAATTTATGGGCATTTTTAACTTATAAATTTGATACAGGAAACTAAAAATTATGGCAAAGTTTATTAGCAATCTAAAAAAGTATCGTCTATTTAATGAATTGACTCAAGAAGAATTAGCTAATAAGGTTAATGTTCGGAGAGAAACTATAGCTCGCTTAGAAAATGCTAAATATAATCCTTCTCTTGAATTAGCTGTTAGAATTTCAAAGGAGTTAAATACACCTCTTGAAAAATTATTTATATTTGAATTTTGATTTGTTAATAGAGTTAAATTTAATAAAAAGTTGTATACATTAATAGTTATCTATAATAACTCCTTCTCCACCAACTAAGCACTCAACAATTCCATCAAGTTCTACATTTAATTTACATACGATCTCACAAGCCTTGTTCATAGCTTCACCTTGAACAAATACAAGTTTGTTTAAATCTCTGCCTTCTAATTTTTTCATCTTATACAAATAGCTTTATATTCTATATACATAGACAATCTGTAGAATGACCAATTATATAAATTTTTTTTATTTTTACGACTTGTTCTTGTCGTGTTTATGATTCCTTCTAAACATTCTAATCTTATTACAGAAACATTATTATTCTTAGCAAAATTTACTATCTCTCTGCTTATTTTGTGGTCTTTATCTTTCATATATCTTTACTCTTTATTATCCATTTTTCTAATAGCATTTAGTTTTTTAGCATTACCTAATTTAACTCTTTTAGTTTTATGATCCCTATCTTTTTAAACTTACCACCTATTATAAAAGGCATAGATATACTATCGGCATTAATTGAATAGTTTTGATTATTCTATAATATAACAGTTTTTTTAAGTATAGGTATTATCTTATACTTAGTCTTTTTTACTTTTTTAAATACACTCTTAGCCTCTTTTATAGCTTGATTTTTAACAGCACTATTCAAGGCTACTATCACATTAGCAGAAGTTTTCTTAGTTGCTTTTTTATCTGTCACCATTTCTGATACTAAGTCATTAATAGTATTTATATAGTCTAAACTTCCATTATCTATTAGTTTAATTTGTTCTTTAGTTGGATTAAGTTTTGCTTGTAGAGTTATTACTTGTTCCATATTTTTCACCTCACTTTCATTATACAATCTTATTATGCAACATTTGAGGTTTAATATAACTCATAATATGTTGTATACAATATTAAGGCCTTGCCTTTCATCCCCACATCTTTAGAAGAGTGCTTTTTGGCAATTTTAGTGTAAAATATTTTTTATATCATATTATCTAATCTATCTAATATTTCAATGTACCTTTTATCTTCTTTTACAAAGTCATAAGTATCTTCAGTTATTATTTTTTTAATATTAGATAACATATATTCTTTTGAGTGAATGCCTTTAAACAACTCTAATTCATCAAATAATAAGTGATTTTTTAAGTCATACTCCTTATTAAAACTCTCAACTATTTTTGCTACGTATTCTATAGTTTTTTCAACATCCTTTTCTTTTGTATATATTCCTAGCCTCATTATACAACTACTTGTCCCATATATATCTTCTAAATCAAATGTTTTTATTATGTTGTCTTTTATATCTAATACTTCTTTTGCTTTTATATTATTTTTTTCTTTATTAGATATAACTACATAATTATCTAAGCAGTTTATAATATTGCTTACTCTTTTATAAGTTAATGTTTTTAGAATTTCTTTAGCTTTTTCTAGCTTATCTTGATTAATATATAAGCCTATCAACATATCATCTCTATCAGTATTTACCTTTGGTAATGTTAATAAAATCTTTTCAGCTTTATCAAATTGATTATCCATTGTGTATAACGAGCTTAATATAAATTTTGATGTTTCGCT
Source organism: Romboutsia lituseburensis (assembly GCF_024723825.1). NCBI lineage: Bacteria > Bacillati > Bacillota > Clostridia > Peptostreptococcales > Peptostreptococcaceae > Romboutsia > Romboutsia lituseburensis. Next base: position 225,255 of record NZ_JANQBQ010000001.1, on the reverse strand, counting down.
AATTTCTAGTTCTTCACTAGTTGCTGATATTTCTAAAAGATTTATTGCCTTTTTTAAAATTTGGTTAGCTTCATTCTCACTGTTAGCACTAGCCATGGACATCATATATAACGAACCCATTCTAAACTTCAAAAATAAATTATTTGAATATTCTCTTAAATGTTTTTCACATCTACTTATTGCATTTTCAATAGTATCCTTTTCAAATAAATTAGCACATTCTTTAATCAATTCCATCACTTTTTCATTTGAAATTTCTATTTCATAATTTAAAAGTTTATCTATAGTAGTATTGAAAAATCTAGCTATTAGGGGTAGCATCGTAATATCTGGATAAGTACTTTTATTTTCCCATTTAGAAACTGCCGCTACTGAAACTCCTAATGCATTCGCTAGTTTTTCTTGTGTAATACCTTTTTCTTTTCTTAACTTATTTATAACATCACCAATATATAATTCCATTAATATCTCCCTGAATTCTCTTAATTTATAAGATCTTATATTCTAATTATACATTTATGCTAATCAAGTAACAATGGAGATGTAGTTAAGTATTTTCTTAAATTTATCAACCACTAGTTAATAAATTTAATTCTTAGTTAATATTAATTGTATTATTCTAATTATCTATGTCTCTCCTGTATTTATAAAAGTAAAACACTCCCTATATAACAAATTGTTACTTAGAGAGTGTTTATATTTTTAATAAATTTAATTAGTTAACCATTTACAATCTCCCCACCATTTATATGTATAGTTTGCCCTGTAATATATGACGCTTCATTACTAGCTAAAAATACATATGCACCTGCGCATTCTACAGGCTGACCCGCTCTTTTCATAGGAGTATTATTTCCAAACTTAGAAACCTTTTGTTCATCAAAACTAGAAGGTATAAGTGGTGTCCATATAGGTCCAGGTGCTACAGCATTAACTCTTATACCCTTAGTTGCAAGTTGCATTGATAAAGATCTTGTAAATGCTGTCATCGCTCCTTTAGTCATAGAATAATCTATTAAAGTTTCATGTCCATGATAAGCAACAACAGATGTAGTGTTTATTATGCAGTCTCCACATTTTAAATGATCAATTGCTGCCTTTGTTAAATAAAATGCTCCATAAACATTAGTTTTAAAAGTTTTATCAAATTGTTCATCAGTTATGTCTATTAAATTTTGTTGTTCATATTGTACTGCTGAGTTATTAACTACTATGTTTATTTGTTTATATTCATCTAATGTATTTTGAACAGCTTTTTTACAAAATTCACTTTCTCTTATATCTCCTTTAATTAAAAGACATTTTCTGCCTTCATCTTCTACTTTATGCTTTGTAATCTTAGCATCTTCATCCTCATTGTAATAAATTATACTTACATCACAACCAGATTTAGCAAAAGCAAGAGCAACTGCTCTTCCAATTCCGCTATCTCCTCCAGATATTATAGCTACTTTATCTTTTAATTTATCATTTGGTTTATTATATAGAGGATTATCATATATTGGATTTGGAGTCATTTCATATTCAAATCCAGGCTGGTGATTTTGATGTTGTTTTGGAAATTCTGTTGGAAAAACCATAATTTAATTACTCCTTTTTCTAAGTTTTAGTTTCTTAATTATGATTTCCACCCTATGTTAAATTATCCACTCATGAATATATTTAAAGTTTAAAAATGCAAACTGCAAATAAAGCAATTGACGATAATGCCATAAAAATTAAAGATACCCCTGCTCTCTTTTTTCTTGATTCCATTACTAATTTATCTGCTTCACTCATAGAAGATGGATACTTTCTTCTTCCTATCAAGTATATCAATAGACCACCACTTCCATTTCCACTTAATGAAAAAACTCCCCAAAACTTTGGATGTTTAAATCCTCTACTAATAGCATCTAATTCTGTCATTTTATAAACCTGATACGCAAGAGTTGTCGCTCCTAATATCATAATAAAAGCTAATACAATTAAATACCAACTCATATAAATCCCCTCCCTTAAAATTTCTTTATTATTTGGTAAAATAATGCTGTTGTGCTCAACACACCAATAGATGCAGTTCCAATAATCAAATAATTATTTTTCGATATAACGCTATTGAATAATATAAATAAAATCATTAATAATACATTTGCTCCAATAGCCATTAATAATTTTTTATTGCTACTTACCACATTTGTACTTTCCTCCAAATGCTTTATCATATTGGAATCTCCTTTCAGTAATTCATCCAAACTAATATTATATAAGTCACTCAATTTTATTACGCTTATAATATCTGGATAAGATTTTTCATTTTCCCAATTTGATATAGTCTGTCTAGAAACTTGTATTTCCTCCGCTACTTTTTCTTGTGTTAACTTAGAATCTATCCTTGCTTTTTTTAATTTACTTCCAACCTCCATAACACTTCTCCTTTGTATATCATCTTGTCATATTTAACTTAGTTAGTCTATCAAACCTCTTTTACATGGCATTTTTTTCTATGTCAAAATAATTTGACATGGCTATTTTTCAACGTTTCATTTATCCTTTAATTATATCAGAATAAACTTTTCCTAAAATCTGTTTTTGTAAAATTAAATAACTATTTTTCCCTAATTTGTAAATTTATATTTTATATGTAATAATGTAAATAGCATTTAATGTAATATGATTCAAAAGGTGGGGGATTTATGAAAAAGAAAATAATGATAGGGATGATACTAGGGGCAAGCATATTCTCACTATCGGGATGTAGCTCAACTAAAAACACAGAGGTAAGCATATTAGCTACTACTGATTTGCATGGATATTTACCATATGAGTTAACTTCATATATAAAAAATGAAAAAGCTAAAGATAAAAATACTATTTTAGTAGATGCAGGAGATTTTTTTGATTATGGCAAAAGTGGTTCTCCTATTGAAAAATATTTTTATACAAAAGGGAGCGATGATGCGTACAATAAAAAATATTTAGAGGTTCCTATTTCCAAGGAAATGAAAGAAATAGGATATGATACTGTGGTTCTTGGAAATCATGAATTTATAAAAAATAACAAACTTGAGCTAGACAATATGGTAAAAGATTTTAAGAAACAAGATATTGATGTTCTATCAGCAAATACATATAAAAAAGACGGAAAAAACTACGTAGACCCTTATGTAATAAAAGATATTTCTACGCCAGATGGAAATGTTAAAGTGGGAATACTAGGTCTAACTATCCAAGAAGTTGGTCAAACTTATGATGAATCTTCAAGTGGACAAGCAAAAGCAACATCTGAAGGATTAAGAGACTTTCAAGGATACAATGGTGAGTTATATATGACAGACTTAATTAAAGAAGCTAATAAATGGGTCAATGTTATGCAAAAGGAAAATCCAGATATTATTTTAGCTGTTGTACATTCAGGTGAAGAAAGTGATATAAATAAATATCCTGGAAATAGAATAAAAGAACTGGCAAAAGAAATAAATGGAATAGATGCTATTGTAGCAGGACACACTCACAAAGAAATATCTCAGCATACTTACAAAAATAAATCAGGTGAAAAAGTTATAGTTACTCAACCAGGAAAATACGGAGAATGTATATCTAAAATTAATTTCGAGCTAGAAAAGAATAATAACAAATGGAATATTGTTGACAAATCTAGTGATTTAACTAAGTTTGAAAAAAGTAAAGAAGATAAAAATTTTGATGCATTTCATAAGAGTATTTGTGCTTTTGTAGAAAAAGAATTAAAATCAGATAAGATGAAAGAAACTATTCATTTAAGTGATATAACTCCTTTTGATTGGGACAAAGTTTATGTTTTTGAACCCAAAACTTCATCTAAAACGATATATAAAACTATTGGATATAAGTGGCAAGATATAAAGCCAGCTAATGATAAAGATATGGTTCAAATGGTATTTATGAAAAATGACAAAGTTGTATGCCATTTTTATGGATATAGCAAATATTTATATCTTTATTTAAATTTTGATAAATCAGAGTATAAAAATAGTGTAGTAACTATGTATCCAAAAGATAATGATAAATTTAAAATTAAAATTGATGGATTATGGCTCACTGCTAATTTAACTCATATATAAACGTATTTAATTAATAGATACCATTGATGTTAGAAATTTGACCATTCAATCCCAATCCATTGAAATCTTATTTGTAGCTAACTAACTTTTTTGATTTATTATAAAAAAACTAAAAATCAGAATTTATTATAAGTTAATAAAAAAAATCAGCTATCTATTTTGTAAGATAGCTGATTACTATATATTAATTAACAATTAGTCTGTTTTTTTGTTTAACATATATCCTAAAGCAAATATCTTCAATTAATGAATATATACTACTTGTTATAAAATATAACCCTATAGCTACAGGAGTTCTAAGTGTTAACATAAAACTCATTATAACTGTAGATACAACCATTTGTTTACTAAAAGCTACTTGAGTACTTGCCTTAAAGTATGGTATAAAACTTATTAAACTTGGAGCTAACATAGTTAATGTATATATACAAGGTATTATAAATAAATTATCAGATACATTTAAGCTACTTATCCATGGAATTAATACACTTGTTGAGCCTTGTGGCATATTTAAAAATGTATGATACAAAGCATAAACTACAGGCATTTGTAGTAAAAGCGTTGAACATCCTAACATACTCTTCATGCTTTCTACGGAATGTTTTTGTAGTTGCTTTTCCATCTCTTTGGCATTATTTTTATATTTTTCTTTTATATGGTTCATCTTTTCTGCCAAATCTTGTTGTTTTCTCATAGCAAATTTTTGTCTTAAAGATAACGGCATTAATAGCAACTTTACTATTAAAGTTATAATCACTATAGCAACACCTAAATCTCCTGTAAAACTGAATAATGTATTTAATAAATCTTGTAATATATTTGAAATGAAATTCATTTTATTTTCTCCTTTAATTTTTAAATTTTAGTTATAAAATGTTCATTTCAATTAAAATAAGCTACAGTATCTCCAAACATCATATTTCTGAAAACTAAAGTACTGTCGTGGCTCTAATATTTCAGAATACTTAAATCTATTTAGAAATATATTTTTTATTAAAATATATTCAATTTGACGAGATATATTTTTTCTACAAAAATAAGCTAGACATCCAATTATGGATATTAAAAACGTCATATAGATTAATATGTACCATATACTATCTACGTCTAACTTCATTCGTTCACCTCATTAGAATTTTTATAAGTATTAATATAAGTATAGTATATCGAGCTTGTACTGTAAATATTTATAAACCTTATTTTTGTCTATTATTGCACTCTTTCCTTATCTATAATTATATTAATCATCTCTCCAGTACTTAAGTCAAATTCAACTTCATATCCACCTCTAACATCTGCACCATATTGATTTTTACCAGTATAAAATCCTCTTACTATAAACTTAGTCTTATCCTCACTATATCCAGAGTTTATAGTTCTGATCTTTTTTACTGTATAACTAATACTTTCTCTAGCATATGTTTTTGCTAAACTTTCATATTTCTTTCCTAGTTCTTTTTCCTCATACCTTTTAATAGCTTCCTCTTAAGATAATTAATTGTAAGTACTATATTAAAATAACTAAAAATAACTCTATCTTATATAATGCATCACACTATATAAAATAGAGTTATCTTTGTTTTATCGCTAGTACTTTTAACTATTATATGAATAATAATCTGTATGTTCTTCTCCATATCTTTTGTTATACAATTCTTCAATAAATTTTAATTCATCGTCTGTTATTGAGCTCTTTAAATATCTATGTTCTTTTCCTTTTGATGTAAATAAATATAAAGTTTTATTCTTCCAGATTATTACTTCAAATGGATAATAATTTTTCAATACATCATTTGTGTCCGCACTTGATGCGAGCCAAAAATGAACGTCTTTATTTGGATTAGCATCCCTTCTTTCATATTCGTTATGTGTAATTGACTTAAAATCTTTGTTATTTAGTATATCGGTTATCTGTTTAACTAATTTAGAATCTCTTTCTATTATAGTAATTTCCTCACAAAGTGTGAAAATTGGAGATTTTATAGTTTCTTCTCTTTTCCACTTTGTGGCATCTAAAACATAAAAAGAATCTGGTGCTTTAAATACACTATCAAATGGTTCTAATGATGTTTCAATAAGTTTTCCATTATGTAAGATCATACCATAATATATGATAAATATAATTACTAATAATGCTATCGGTATTGCTAATAGTACCAATATTGATTTTAATGTGAACTTTCCAATTTTTTTATTCATGTCTTATAACCTTTCTAAAACAGTCTATATTAATATATTGTCAAACTTATATATAAAATATTAGGATAATTTTCAAATTTAAATAAGAGTGTACTTAGATTTGTTCAAAACAAATCTATATACACTCCTATTTCACATTACACTTTACAACACCAATTGCACGCCCTATAATCCTAGCTTCATCAACACTTACTACTATTGGTTCATAATTTATATTTTCAGGCAATAATATTAATTTATTCCCCTGTACTTCAAATTTTTTAAGGGTAGCATGTCCATCTACTTCTACAGCTACGATGCTTCTTTTATTAAGATTGTTATCCTTTTTTATAACAACATAATCTCCATCATCAATATCTGCATTAATCATACTGTCTCCCTTAACTTTAAGCATAAATAAATCTTTATTTGACCTTATAACCTCATTAGGAATATAAAAATATTCTTCATATTCTTCATTCATATATATTGGCGCTCCTGCTGATATCTCACTCAATAATGGTAACTTTAAAGAATCTACTTCCTCACCTGTAATAGATGATATAACACACTTATTTAGCGATGTATCTTTTTCAAATAAATACTCTTTATAATTCTCTATTCCTACATACTTATATTTTTCTATACAATCATATATATTATAACTTTGTATATTTTTTTTATTTTTTTGTTTTTTATTAATTACTTCAAATGTAAGTTGCTCTTGTGTAGTTTTTGACCCTTTTTTATTCATATTATATCCACCTTTTCCTTTTCAGTTGAAAGTTTAGATAAATTCTTTTTATTTTATATTATACAATATATTTTTACTCAAATCTATTAGTTATGTAAAGCTATTTTTTATATTTTAAATTTACCTTTTTTTATTATATTTTAAACACTTTTTTCTACTGATATCTTTATTTTATAAAATTTCTAACTTAATAAATAGCAAATTATAATTTAGAAACTGGGAAAGTAATGTTATTAGACAAATAAAAATAACTGTATCATTGTATTTTTAATATACTTTGATACAGTTATAAATTGATTTTTTTCTAGTATTTTAATAAAATATTTATTATACTTCTAATCTATTTTCATTAACAATTTTCCCTAATTTTAATTTTATACATATAGCTCCTATAATATCTGCTAAAGCCCAACCAATTGGAATAGACCACCATATACCGCTAGCTCCTAGCTTTGTTGCCGATAATACATATGCTAAAACAACTCTAGTTCCAAGTGATACGATAGTTAATACTATAGATATACTTAATAATCCTATCCCTCTAAATAACCCATAAAACATAAATAAAAATCCAATTAGTACATAAAAAATTGCTACCACTGAAATATACTCTACTCCTAAAGCTATTACTTCAGTTTCATTTTTATTTATAAATAAAAGCATTATATCTTTTGAAAATATAATTATTAAGGATGATGTAATTACGCAAAATATAATTATCACTTTAATGGAACTTCTTACTCCATCTTTTATTCTATCTATTTTTCCTGCGCCTTTGTTTTGAGCAACAAATGTAGAAAATGCATTGCCAAAATCCTGTACAGGCATATATGCAATAGAGTCAACTTTAACCCCTGCAGCAAATGCCGCCATAACAGTTGCTCCAAATGTATTTACTAATCCTTGCACTATGAGTATTCCAAAGTTCATAATCGACTGTTGTATTGATGTTAATACAGAGTATCTAATAACTTCTTTAAATATATTTTTGCTTATTTTTATATCACACTTGGATATTTTTATAAAATCAATTTTTCTATACACATATATACTACTCAATATAGCAGAAACTGATTGTGCTATTACTGTAGCTATAGCAACACCTTCTACCCCTAAATTAAGTTTCAAGACAAATACTAAATCTAATATTATATTTATTAGAGATGCTATTATTAAAAAGTATAATGGTCTTTTTGAATCTCCGATAGATCTTAATAATGCAGTTGATAAGTTATATATAAACGTAAATATTAATCCTAATATAATTATTATTAAGTACTTCTTTGAGTCACTAGCTAATTCAGCAGGCATATTAAATAACTCTAGTATTTTATTTATTCCAAAAAGGGAAATACTAATTATAAATATCGTAGCTCCACCTATAAATATTAGTGAGGTAATTATAGTTTCTTTAAACTTATCCATTTCCTTTGACCCATAATACTGAGCAAGCATAATCCCTACACCCATGGCTAATCCAATTATTATAGAATTTAAAAATACTACAATAGCAAATGATGACCCTACAGCTGCCAAGGCATTTGCTCCTATAAATTTCCCAACTATTATACTGTCTACTAAGTTATAAATTTGTTGAAATACATTACCTATAATCATAGGTAATGCAAACTTTAAAATAGACTTATTACAATCTCCATTAGTCATATCTATCATATATAAATCGCCCCTATACATATGTAGTTTCTTGAATCTATAATAAACTATATTCTTTATACTTTTTAACATTAAAGTATATTAATTTTTATAAAAAAAGCATCTCAATTAATCAAAATTTAATTTTGAGATACTCTTTTTTATTGTTTTACTGATTAAGTATGTAATTTTTTAATTAGATGTATTTTTTAATGTATCTGATTTTCCAAGAATTAGTGACATTGAGTCTTCATCATTTTTTATCTTCCATTCTTTATCAACCTTAGTTAAATTAATCTTACCTTTTCTAGTCTCTATCTTACCACTTTTAACTTTCTCTAAAATAGTATTACTCATATCATCTGACTTTACCTCAACTCCATTAAAAGCATTAGCTAAGCTTTCTTGTAAAAGCTCCATTGTTATATTTGCGAAATTAGGTCCAGTTAATTCTACATCTACTAAAGCCTTATCATCTTTTATTTCTTCTTTTAGTACTTTTATATCTATCTTAGACATATATTCATTTAATGCCTCTTCCATTTTAGGATTTTTATTTTCTTCACTTTTTTTATTTTTCCCCATATTTTCAAAGACATATTTTTCTAAATCAGAATTCTCCCCTTTTTTAACTTCCTTAAAGTATATATCTACAACCTCACTAGGACTTTTACTCCCACATCCTGTTAGTACAACCATAGATATTAATATCATTACCATTAATTTTAGTTTATTTTTCATATGATTTCCCCTCATTATAAGTTATTTTTATTGGCTTGTCGTACATATCTATTGTACTAGCTTAAATCTATGATTTATCATATTTTTACGCACATTAAAAATAATACAACATATTTCATGTCGAAGTTTATCAAAATCCCTGATTTTATATTTTTTATAATTTACAATTCACTTTAAAGTATGAGAAAAACAAAGGAATTAACAATAACTTTTTAAAATTATTTTTATTTATAAACATAAAAAAAGAAGTACAACCTTACTTCTAGTTAACTCCTTTTTATACTTATACAATTAATTTAATTCTATAAAGTCTATTTATTTTTAGAATTTATACAGCTTTTATTTATATTGTTATTCTTTTTACCTTCTTTTGAACCATGTGTATATCCAATAACATCAAAATACTTTGCAAATTCATTAACATATTCTTCATAGTGTTTACACCTTGATCTTAAACAACTTGATAAATGTATTGTATCTACATCTGCTTTTTGAAGCTTCTCTATTTTTACACTTAAAGTTTCTAATGGTTTTTCATCACATCCATTACAAGTATTTACTGCTACTAACTTACAACCTTCATCTTCATATATACTAAAAGAATCTTCTACTTCATTAAAAGCTCTTAAGCATCCATTTGCTGTACATCTTTTAGAAACTTCACCACATATATATATTGCAACTTTTTTCATAAAACCTACCTCCTATTTATATTGTCTAAATCTTAATATTGTCTTTTATATAATACACTATTTTTACTAATTTTAACCAGATTAAATAATGTTAGAAATCTAAAAGTTTTATTTTTTACTATTAATGTGTTCATTGATTTATCAGAATATGTTAATATATTATAGTTAGGAGGAGTTGGATTTTGAAAAAATTATATTTACTATTATCGATGCTTATTTTCACAACACTATTAATAGGATGTAGTAATGCAAATTTGAATACTAAAGTTACAATAAATAAAGAAAGTAAAAATGAAAGTGTACTTGATGTAGGAGTTGATTATCATATAGATTCTTTAGAAAAAGCAAAATATGATATTCAAATTTATGCCAAACAATATAATTATGGTAAACTTAAAGAAAGTCACGATTTACTACAGATACAAAGTATGATTAAAAATAAAACCAGAGATTTATCTATTGGTTTACATGAAAGTGATGGGAATTTGCAAGTTAATATAACACAAGTTGGAGTAGAGGATTCATCTTTAGGCTTTTTATTAGATTTCTTCAATAAATCTGAAAATGGACTTGCCCTTTCTATATTAGATAATAAAAAAGATCTAGAATTAAATAAAGAATTACCTATAGCCGTATATAGTATAAATAAAAAAGGGGCAACTACAGAGGGTGTAAATCTAGATAAAGATTTTAAAATAGGTAAAAATGAAAACGTTTTAGTTATATACTTAAAAATGAATAAATTAAAATAAATTAAAAATAATGATAGTTCGCAATAATTGTGTTCTATCATTATTTTTATAAATTAATAGCTTACTTCCCAAGTTACTATTCCTAATGTATTTTCACTTTCTTCTATAAATAAATCATTTCTCATATTCACTTTTACAAAGTTTTTTATTTTATTTTTAATATTATTATCTAAATATTTTTTGTATCTATTTTCAAGTTTTTTTACTGCTTCTTTTTCATACATTTTATATATCCAACTACTAGACGAATAAAAAATCTTCGGCTCATACCCACTAAAATATAATATATTAAAAGGATAAATTATATTGCTGATATCACTTCGTTTTATTTTATGTCCTATTATTTGTTCATCTGCTTTTTTTATTATTTCATTCTTATGCTTACCATTTGTTGATATGTAGCAACAATATGATTTTGATGCTTCATTCATCTTTAATAAACTTTTATAATTATAGCATCCAGGATTTAAGCTAGAAATTACAAAATCATATTTTTTATTCATCTTTTCATATACTAAATCTATATTATTCCAATCTTTATTTAATATATCTATATTTTTTATCTCTTGTTCATTTATTTTATTTTTCAATATATTAATCATTCCATCTGAGTAATCAAGGGCATCTACTTTTTTACAAATCCCACTTAAAGGTATAGTGTATGCCCCTGTTCCACATCCAATATCTAGAACTGTACTTTCTTCATTTATATATCCTAATCTTTCAAGGCTACTTATTACCTCTTCTATTCTTTCATACCCAACGGTTTCATCATAAGTCTTTGATGACTTATTCCATATTTCTATATTTTTATCTTTAGTATTTTTATTTAATACGTAGTCTTTACCTTCTTTATCCCATTTTTCTTTCCAATAAACTAAATTTTCCATGGTATTTTCCCCCTTATAAATACTTTATACAAAAACTATATATAAGTATTGAAATACAAAAAAGGTCAGAGACTTAAGTCTTCTGACCTGTTAAAATATTTTCAAATATCTTAATTTCAATAAAAGTGTATCATATTAAATTTCATCTTTCAACAATATTTTTTATTATTTTTATTAATCACCTAAAATTCAATAAAACTATATTCTTTGGTTAAATTTTATATACTTAGATATACAATTGTATATTTAATATTATTTCAAGTACTCTTCTATTTTATATGATTCAAAGGGTTTGCCTTTATATAAAATAGCATTTGTCGGACATCTATGTATACACTTTTCACAACCTATACATTTATTATAAAAAGTAATATATCTATCATTCATTGCTATATTTTTTGTTGGACATTCATTCTCACAGATTTTACAGTTTATACATTTATTTTTATCAACTGAAAATTTCTTTTTAGCATATTTTCTAGCATAAATTAAAAACATATCATATATTATTTTCATACTTTTACTTTGTTTGTTATAAGCTATCTCACTTCTGTTATCTTCTAAAAAATCTTTAACTATTTTATCAACTTTACTTGGAGCATCTTCTAAAGTTTCTTTTATAAACTCATCGCTATCTCTTTTAAAAATAACATGATAATAGTTATTAGGCATTTTTATAGACGTATTTATAATTACATCATATCCTTTGTCTTTCATAACCTTAGCTAAATCAACTCTATATTCCTTATGCCCGTCATCTGCTAGTGTATAGTATGTAATGCATCTTTTATTTGAAGGGGGCATATTTTTGCCAATCCAATCCATTAAAATCTTTGGAGATTTTTCAACATGTATAGGCGAACCTATTATATAAAAATCGTAATCTTTTTTTATACTATCCTCTTTTTGTATGTCAATTAACTCTATATTTACATTTTCTTCTTTAAATCTTTCTTTAAATAGTTTAGCTATGTACTGTGTGTTTCCTGTACCAGAAAAAAATACTACAGCCCCTGTATTTAACATATTATCTAACACATCCTTATGAAAATTTTATCTATAATTATTATATATTATATTTATCACTAAGGTTGTTATTTTATATTATTTTTCTATATTAATCCATTTTAATGCATTTTTAAGTTTTACCGGATTACCATACATCAATGTAGCCATTCTATATATCTTAGCGCTACCCATTCCGACTAGTACCGTTGATACAATTAATATTAATGAAGATATTATAAACTCTATAGATGTAACTGACCCTGATCCAACCCTCGCTATCATAGTCATTGGAGATGCAAATGGTATATATGAACAAACTTTCATTAAAGTGCTATCTCCATTTGATAAACCAAATATGCTAATAATAAATACCACTATAAATATCATCATTACAGGACCAACACTTGTCCCTATCTCCTCTGTCTTTGATACTAAAGCTCCTAATGTTGCAAATATAAATGAATAGAATATATATCCTAATATTCCAAATATGGCAAAGGTTAATATTAATTCTGATGGAATCTTAAATATATTATCCAATACTCCATTCCACACCTTACCATTTAACTTGTATGATATAAGGCCTGAGGACATTATTACTGCAACTTGGGCTATACTTGCTATTGCTCCAGCAATAACTTTACCAAAAATCAAATTATTAGTGTTTGTACTTGTAACTAATACTTCAATTGCTCTATTACTTTTTTCAGAGGTTACACTCATAGCAATCAATTGACCATACATTATAATCATCATATAAAGTGCAAAAATTAATATGTACGCATACATATAGTTATTTGCACTATCTTTTCCTAATATTTCAATATTAGAAACTATAGATGTATTGTATATTGAGTTCACTTTATCAAAATCTATTCCTTCTTTAGAAGTTTTATATTTTACATATTCATTTTTTAAAAATTCATTAAATTGTTCTTCATTTACATCATTAAGGTTAGTATTTTGAACTACATAGTTATACTCAGTTAATTTTTTAACATAAAACCCTGCCTCTACATTTTCATCTTCAACTAGCTTTTTTAACTCATCTTGGCTTTTTACTACTTTCCAATTTGAATTTGGAAAATAAGTATTTAATGCATCCTTATTTGATATAGCATTATTTTCATCATATATTGCTAGGTTAGATTTTTCTTCATCTACAATATCTTCAGCTCCAGTATTGTTTTGATCTTCGTCAAATAATATTGATGACAGATCTACAAAGTTCGGTATAGACAGACCTATTATAATTAATAGTGAAATTATCACAGTGCTTATTATAAATGACTTCTTTTTAAAATAGTTTCCTAGTTCAAATTTTAATACAGTAAAAAATTGTCTCATTACTTTTCACCAACTTTCTTTACAAATATATCTGCTAAATCCGGCTCATATATGGCGAATTTTTCTATATCGATATTTTCATTTATTAAAGTTTGTAAAAGTTCATTTTTTGTTTTATTATCAATTAACTCTACAACTAAATAATTCTTTTTAACTTCATTTACTATTACTAAATCACTAAACTTAGTATCAATTATATTCTTTAATTCGTCTATTGTTATGTAATTAGCACTTAAGATAAGTCTATCTTTTCCAAATTCTTTTTTGATATTTTTAAGGCTCCCACTTAATACTATTTCACCTTTATTTATTATAGCTATCTCTTCGCAAAATTCTTCAACATAGCTCATTTGATGGCTAGAAAATATAACCAATTTATTTTGTGTTATTAATTCTTTTACAGTATCTTTAAGTATTTGTGCATTAATTGGGTCTAATCCACTAAATGGTTCATCTAATATAACTATATCAGGATTACATACTAAAGTTTGAGCTAACTGAACTTTTTGTTGATTTCCTTTTGACAAACTGTCTAATGTTTTGTTCGAATATTCATCTACCCCTAATTTTTCAAGCCACAGCTTTGTATTTTGCTTTGCTTTTTTTGACGATAATCCTCTTAACTCTGCTAGATAAACTATTTGCTCTGCAACTTTCTTTTTAGGATATAATCCTCTCTCTTCAGGTAAATATCCGATTTGATAATTTTTTGGTTTAAACTGCTTTCCATCAAGTAATATTTCACCTGAATTAGCTTTAAATACATCCATTAATATACGAATTGTTGTTGTTTTACCGGCTCCATTTTTCCCTAATAGTCCAAGGGCCTTCCCACTTTCAACTGAAAAAGATATTCCATGTAATACTTCATTTTCTGAAAAACTTTTTCTTAAATTTTTCACTTCTAGTTTCATATTAATTCCCCCTTTCGACTTAAAGTTTATACATATTCATGAAAACTATAAAAGTCTAACTTAACTAAAACTACTTGAAACTTAAATAAATCTATATCAAGTTTTTGATTTATTATATAGTTATTTACAAAGTAATTAAGCCATATATTAAGTTAGCATAGGTTTCTTAAAATTAAAATATAATGAGCATGAATAGTTGTTTTTAGGGTATGAATAGTAAACGGCAAAAAAATAACTGGAAGTAGATATACCTCCAGTTACTCATTTTAATTAATATGTTATTTTAAAGCATTTAATGCAGCTTCATAATTAGGTTCTTCAGTTATTTCTTGTAAATACTCTACATATACAACTTTATTATTTTCATCAATAACAAATACTGCTCTTGATAATAATCCTAATTCATTTATATAAACTCCATAGTTTTTACTAAACTCTCTGTCCTTGTAGTCTGATACAGTTTTTACATTTTCTATACCAGCTGCTCCACACCATCTAGCTTGTGCGAATGGTAAATCCATTGATATTGTATAAACTTCTACATTATTTAATTTTGATGCTTCTGTATTAAACCTTCTAACTTCCATATCACATACTGCTGTATCTATTGACGGTACAGATAAAAATACTCTTTTTCCTTTTGTATCATCTAAAGATACAGGATTTAAATCATTACCTACTACTGTAAAGTTTGGTGCAGTATCTCCTACTTTTATTTGAGTTCCTTCTAAAGTTAATGGTGATCCTTGGAATGTTACTTTCATATCTATATACCTCCTATGTAATCTATATCGATCACTAATTATTCTTAACGTTTGTAGTATATTGATACCCACTGTTTAAAAGTTTAATCTTTAATCATTTCAAAAAATTCTAATTTTTTTCAGTTTAATTTCTAACAGTAAAAAAATAAATAAATGTTTTAATTCTTACTATCTCGGGGTAATTTATTAATCTAAATAATATTTAATAAATTAGAAAGGAGATTGCTATTAAAATTAGCAAAGACGTTTATATGATTAGCATCTTAGGATTGATTTTATCGTTAGCACTTATAATGTACTTAGCTTATAAGGGCTTTTCAACTATTATAACAGCACCAATCGTTGCAATTATTACACTAATACTTACATCAGGATTTAATAGTCACTTGATGGCCAACTATACAGAGGTTTATATGGTTGGTTTTTCAAGTTTTATAAAAAATTACTTCCCGTTATTTATGACAGGATCTATTTTTGCAAAACTTATGGAAGAAGCTGGTTATGCTCAATCTATAGCTTATTTTGTTACTAATAAATTAGGTAAAGATAAAGCTATTCTAGCAGTTGTTTTATCAGGTGCTTTACTTACTTATGGAGGAGTCTCTTTATTCGTAGTAGCATTTATATTATACCCAATAGCGTCTATGCTATTTAAACAAGCAGATATTCCAAAGAGACTTATACCAGGTACTATTGCTCTGGGTTCTTTCACTTTTACAATGACTGCTCTACCTGGTTCCCCTGAAATTCAAAACGTAATACCTATGAAATATTTTGGTACAGATACATTTGCAGCTCCTATAATAGGATTATTTGCAAGTATTTTAATGTTAACTTTAGGTATGTTATGGTTAAATAAAAGAGCAAAGTCTGCAAAACTTAACAATGAAGGATATGGAAATCACAATGATGTCGTTTCACATGCTAATGAAACTAGCTTCCCAAATATTTTCATATCTATTTTTCCAATAATAATTATATTTTTAAGTAATTTATTTTTATCTAAAATATATTTTGCTAATGTAGATGGACGTTATTTAAAAGAATTTAATACTACTTTAAGTAGTGTATCTGGAACTTGGAGCGTTATTATTTCTATGATATTAGCTGATGTTTTTATAGTTTTAATTAATTTCAAAAAAATATCTAACTTAAAAACTGCACTTGATAAAGGTGTTAGTAATTCTTTTAAACCTCTACTTAATTCTAGTGCCATTGTTGGATATGGAAGCGTTATAAAGTCTTTAGCTGTATTTACGCTAGTTCAAAACTTTATATTTTCAATCTCTTCAAATCCAATTATTTCAGAAGCTTTATCTGTCAACTTAATTTGTGGACTTACAGCTTCGGCTTCTGGTGGTCTTGGTATTTCACTTGACGCTTTAGCTAACTCCTATATCCAAATGAGTCATACTTTAAATATTTCCCCAGAAATATTACACAGAATAGCATCTTTATCCTCTGGTGGACTAGATACATTGCCTCATAATGGGGCAGTTATTACAACTTTGGCGATTTGTGGTCTAACACATAAAGAATCTTATAAAGACATCTTTGTAACATCTGTCGTTATACCAATTTTTACAACTATATTTGTAGTACTGCTTCTATCACTAAAATTCATATAAATAAAAAAACTCTTTCCTAGCAATTATAAATCACTATGAAAGAGTTTTCATCCCTGTCAAAAAAATTATATATTAAGATCCTCTACTCCACTATTTACCATCTCTTCATTTAAAATAAAGTTAACAAATTTTTCCCCATGTGGTAAACATGTTTGTATAAAAGGACCTGTTATAAGCATTGCTATAACTGTTCCAATTCCTACAGTACCTCCTAAGAAATAACCACCAATTAAAAATGTAGCATCCAGTCCCATCCTTATCCAACGATATTCTACTTTCAGATTATCTTGTATTATAAATGGTATTATATCATTCGGTGCCACCCCTACATTAGTTGATGAAAGTATAGAAAATCCTATAGCTATTATAAAACAGCCTAATACTACTAAACCTACCTTTAAAGCATATCCATATGTATGTATTGGAAAATGCGAAACAACGTTTACACCCATATCAATAATTGGACCAACACCAATAACACATATTAAAGTACCTATTTTTATATGATTTTTTTGAACTAAAAATATTATTGCAAATAATACTACTAATATTATTCTGTTTGCAGTACCCGTCGTAGCGTTTAACCCCATATTATTTAACGCACATGCTAAGCCTTGTGTGAAAATTGTAAATGGATCTGAGCCTATATTTGTTCTTAAATATAATGCAACCCCAAATTGGATTATACTCATTCCTATAAAAAATAATGTTAACCTTTTCACACTGCTTAAAAGTTTGTTCATATATATTCCCCCTAAGTATGTCTAACATTTCGATTGATTTTAAGCTAAACACTTGATTTATTGACTTTTAAAGAATAATATAATTTCAAAAATCTGTCAATAAAGTTTGTTATTTTTTTAGCCATTTTTATTTTGTTTTAATATTTTAATTTTTCTTATTATTAGTTTTAAAACTTTTGAAACACTTAGTTTTTAGCCATTTTGATAAAAATTCTATTTCATATTTTTATTTTCTAATTATTTATATTTATCTAAAATTTTATTTTATTATAACAATAAGAAAAATTAAATTTTATTTTGTATCACAATAAAAAAATATATAAAATTATATTTGAATAAAGTTAGTAAAGTTCACATACCCTTTTATTATGTAAACTTTATTATTTTCTATATTAATATTAAATTTTATGTATTCTAATTAGACAATAGCATTTTATAATATGTATATGAGTTATAAATATCTAATTTATTGTTAAAAGCTCGTAAAATTTTTATACTAGTAACAATTTATATATATATTACTTTAGCTAATAATTTTTGTACCAATACAATTACTATTATTATATTTATTATCTTATATTTATTGTTTTTACCAACAATTGTATGATAAGCTTTGCTCATAATCATACTATTTTGTTTACATTTTAGTATATAAAACTAATTGTATGGAGGTATTTATATGAATAAAAATACAAAATATATAATTTATGTGGGTATGTTTTCAGCATTATGCACAATAGCAACTTTTATAAAAATTCCTTTTGGAAATGGAGCTATGGTTCATTTAGGTAGTGCGATGATTTTTACTTTAGCTATATTATTTGGAGGAAAATATGCAGGTCCAGCTGGGGCTATAGGTTCTGCTTTCTTTGATTTATTATTAGGTTTCTCTCCTTACACATTATGGTCTTTTGTTATAAAAGGTATAGCAGGATTTATTGCTGGAAGTATAGCTCATATAGGAAATAACAACGGAAACAACTTTTTTATAAATCTTCTAGGACTATTTGCAGCTTCTTTATGGACTTTAGTTGGATATATTATTGCTTGGACTTTCGTCATAGGAAGTTTTGAAGCAGCTTTACTAAATATACCAAGCTCTTTGATGAGTTCTTCTATGGGTATTATAGTTTCAATACCACTTTCTTTAACCCTTAGAAAAACTTTACGTAAATCTGGATACTTAAATTTAGATACAAACACATGTAGATAATTAATTATCAAAAAATAAAAATAATTCAAAAAAGTTTTTTTATATTATTGACATCATCTAAAATCATATATATTATTAAATTAATAAATTTCAAATAAAATAAAAAAATTCTACGAAGAGAAAAAGTAAGTATTATTTTGTTCTACAGAGAGTTGGTGTTTGCTGAAAACCAATGTTCAAGTTTTACTGAAAATCATCTCTGAGAAGCAACACCGAACAATATTTAGTAAGTGTTGCCGGTATCTGTCACCGTTAAAAGATAAGCGTATTGTTAGATACGTAACTGAGTGCTACAAATAGGTTTATTTATTATACCTTTATTTGTAGAATTAGGGTGGTAACGCGGATAATCCGTCCCTTGTATTTTACAAGGGGCGGTTTTTTATTTTTCGAAAGGGGGAATATTTATGGACATTGAAGGTGATATAATGTACGGATAAAAAATATTAATTTAATTAGGAGGTTTTAAAATGAACACTTTATCAAAAAAAGATTTATTACTTATCGGTTTAATGCTTTTTTCTTTATTCTTTGGAGCAGGAAACTTAATATTTCCACCATTTCTTGGTCAATCAGCAGGAGATAAAACATGGCTAGCAATGGTATCATTTTTTATAACAGCTGTAGGATTTCCTGTATTAGGGGTAGTTGCCGTTGCTAAGTCAGGTGGACTTACTAATCTAGCAAAAAGAGTTAATAATGTTTTTGCAGTAGTCTTTACAGTTTTAGTATATTTATCAATAGGTCCTGGTCTAGGAATACCAAGAGCTGGAAGCTTACCTTTTGAAATGGTTGTTTCACCTTATTTACCTCAAACTATTTCAAAGTCATTTGCATTATTCTTGTTTACATTTATATTCTTTTCAGTAGCATATTGGCTTTCATTATCTCCAACGAAATTAGTAAATCGTATGGGTAAAGTACTAACTCCTTTGCTTCTATTTTTAATCGCTGTAATATTTTTAGGATCATTATTTAAACCACTAGGTAATTATAGTGTAGCTAGTGGAGATTATTTAACTAGTCCCTTAGTTAAAGGATTCTTAGATGGATATCTTACTATGGATACAATAGCCGCTCTAAATTTTGGTATAGTTATAGCTTTAGCAATAAAATCTAAAGGTATCGAAGATGAAAAAACTGTTGTTTCTATATCTATAAAAGCAGGACTTATAGCTGGTGGATTATTAGTTTTAATTTACTCATTACTTGCTCACTTAGGAGCTACAAGTGGATTTAGATTTGGTGTTACTGAAAATGGTGCACAAACATTAACAAATGTTACTACTTATGTTTTTGGTAAACCAGGCGCAATTTTACTAGCTGCCACATTTACGTTAGCTTGCCTAACTACTAGTGTTGGTCTTATAACTTCTTGTAGCCAATATTTTACTACACTTACAAACAAAATTTCTTACAAATCTTTTGTTAGAATACTGTCTCTTTCAAGTATGATGCTTGCTAATTTAGGCTTAACTAAAATACTTGCTATATCTGTACCTGTGCTAAATGCAATATACCCCATAGCAATAATGCTTATAGTTTTATCCATGCTTGATAATTTATTAAAAGAAAGTTCTTTAGTTTATAAGTTTACTATATTATTTACTGGTGTTATTAGCGTAGTTGATGCTTTAGGACAAGTAGGTTTTAAATTAGACCTTATTTCTAACCTATTTAGTAAATTGCCTTTATATTCTCAAGGATTAGGATGGGTAGTTCCTGCTTTACTTGGTGTGCTTTTAGGATTATTGTCTACTTCTATAAAAAACAACTTAAATAACAAAATGGTTGCACAAAGTGAAAATTTAAAGTAACTATCGAGTAACAAACTATAAAAAGCAGAGTAGTATCTCTGCTTTTTATATGTTATATTAATATACTTTTCAATTACATTCCTATAAACATAAGACCCATGGATATAATAACTCCTGAGTATAATAAGTCTACTATACAAAATCCCATTATATCTTTTGCACCAAGTCCTGCTATACCTAATGCTGGCAATGCCCAAAATGGCTGTATCATATTTGTCCAAGCATCACCCCATGCTATTGCCATGGCAGTTTTAGCTGGATTAACACCAAGTGCTTCCCCTGCTGGCATCATTATAGGCGCTTGAACGGCCCACTGTCCTCCTCCTGATGGTATAAAAAAGTTTACTATTCCTGCACTTAGGAAAGATAGCATTGGAAATGTTACATTCGTTGAAATTGATACAAAGAAATTAGATATTAAAATTGCTAAAGAGAATCCATCAGCATTAGTACCTGTCATCATTCCTATTATACCTGCATAAAATGGAAATTGAAGCATTATTGGACCAGCACTTTTAGCAGCTAGACCTAATGCATGTAAAAATCTCTTTGGTGTTTTATGAAGAGCTATTGCTAAAAATAAGAATATAAAATTGACTATATCAAGATTCAAATTAAATCCATTATTTATAAAATAATATATGATATATATAAATCCCATTAAAGATATCAATAAACTTACTATTTTACTATTTTCTAGTTTGTCTGCTGGAGTCATTTCTCCTCTATTCATTTCCACAAATGCGTCTTCATCCTTTAATAAACTTCTATCTATTGTAACTACTTTATCTTCTGTCGGATGCATAGCTTTATTTAATAATGGCAATGTTAGAACTAAAACACCTACTATTATCATATTTGATATTGAAAATATGGTTTCACTAGTTGGAACCCCTTGTGCTCCAATTACTCCTGCTGTGGCACTAACAACAGTTTCTCCTCCACTTGCTAACGTTAAAGGAATTGATCCTGATAATCCTGCATGCCATAATAAAAATCCAGAATAGGCTGATGCTATTAAGACTCTATAATCAACACCATCAACTTCTTTAGCTAGTTCTTTAGCAAATATAGCACCTATAACTAATCCAAACCCCCAGTTAATTAAACAAGCTATTGATGAAATAAAAGTTACCATCAATATTGCTTGCCCAGGTTTCTTAGGTATTTTTGCCATTCTACCTAAAAGCTTTTTAAATGACGGTGCACTTGCAAATGTATGTCCTAGTACTAATACAAGAGCCATCTGCATAGCAAATGCTAATAAACTCCAAAATCCTCCAGACCAATGGACTACCATATCTATAGGCCCTTGACCTGTAAATACAATTCCTGACAAAAATATAACAAACGTAATCATGATACAGAATAAGAAAGGATCTGGCAAATAGTTTTGAACTAAATTGACACATCCATTTGTGAATTTTTTAAACATATCTCCCTCCCAATTTTATAAGTCACTCAAGACCTTAAGTCTTAAGTACCTTAAATTTTTTAAATTTATCATATTAATATTCATTAATATCTATTTCATTTATTGTAAATTTTTACTAATTTTCAAATCTGCTTCTATGTCATTTTTTATTTCATCTATAGTAAATTCTTTATTTATTTCAACCAATATAAGTCCTTCATCGGTAATTTCCATTACTCCCATTTCAGTTACAATTAAGTCTACTTGACCCTTTGCTGTTAATGGTAAACTGCATTCTTTCAAAATCTTAGCTTTTCCTTTTGCTGTATGTTCCATCGCTACTATTACTTTTTTAGAACCAACAACTAAATCCATTGCTCCACCCATTTCTGGTACTAATTTTCCCTTTTCATCAACCTGAAGGGCACTTAAGACCGTTATATCTACATGTACTCCTCTTATTATTGAAAATGAACTGGCACTATCAAAAAATGCTCCTCCAGTATTTATGGTAACAGGAGATCCGCCTGCATTTACTATATATTTATTTTCCTCACCTGACTTTGGACTTGAACCTATTTCTATAAATCCATTTTCAGATTGAAGTGATTTATCATAAAATCACTCCCCCTTTATATTAAAGTGACTAAATAGACTTAACTATTACACAAGTACCCATTCCTCCACCTATGCAAAGTGAAGCTAATCCATGTTTTAATTTTCTTTTTCTCATTTCATGCAAAAGAGTTGTTAAAATTCTAGCTCCTGAAGCCCCTAAAGGATGTCCTAGAGCAATTGCTCCCCCATTTACATTAGTTCTTTCTTCAAACCACTCATCATCAACACCATGTTCTTTTTTTAACGCTTCCATTACACCTAATGATTGCGCTGCAAAAGCTTCATTCAATTCTATCAGTTCCATATCTTTTAAACTCATGTTAGCTTTATTTAATGCATCTTTTATGGCCGGTACAGGCCCAAGCCCCATTACTGAAGGATCTACTCCTCCTTGGCCAACTGATATTAATTCAGCAATTGGATTTAGTCCATATTCTTTAACTACTTTTTCTGATGCTACAATTACGATACTTGCTCCATCATTTATGCCAGATGCATTACCTGCTGTTACAGTACCATCCTTTTTAAAGGCGGGTCTAAGATTTGCAAGTTTTTCTAGACTTGTACCTCTATTTGGATATTCATCTGTATCAAAAACCTCTATCCCTTTTTTATTTTTAACTTCTATTGGAACTATTTCATCAACGAATTTTTTACTATCAATAGCTTTTATCGATTTCTCTTGAGATTTAATAGAAAATTCATCTTGTTTTTGTCTAGTTATACCATATTTTTGTGCTACATTTTCAGCAGTTATACCCATATGGTAGTTGTTAAATACATCAGTAAGCCCATCCATTACTAAACTATCTCTAAGATTCATTCCTCCCATTTTGCTACCAGTTCTTACAGTATAATCTGTTACATACGGAACTTGAGACATTGACTCAACGCCTCCTGCAACTATTAAATCTGCTATCTGTGCTTTTATTTGTGAATATGCACTCATAACGCTTTTCATACCGCTTCCGCATATTATATTTATTCCATATGCTGGTACTTCATAAGGAATAGCTGCTTGTCTTGCTATGCCTTGACCTTGTCCTGCCGGTAATACATTGCCTAAGATTACTTCATCTATGTACTTAGGGTCTATATTGTTATTTTCTATAACTGACTTTATTACTTGCCCTGCTAATTGTGATGGCGAAACTGTAGCTATCTTTCCTAAAAATTTGCCAATTGGACTTCTCTTTGCATCAATTATATATACCTTAGACATTTGACTCTCCCCCAATATATCAATATATTTTTTTATTTATATGTATGCTTATTTTTATTGGCTTATGCCCCATTGTAAAATTTATCGCCCTTAATTAGAATGTCTATACTTAAATATCCTTTGTGAAATTCAATAAAACTATATTGCTATACATCACAACTTATCCACAGTTTTTGATGTATTATAATATCCTTAATCGTAAAAAAAGGGCCTAAAAATAAATTTTAGGCCCTTTCGTTTTTTTATAAGTTTTAATTTTTATATCCATCAACTACAACATCTATTTTTCCAGTTTCAGGAGATATAACAAGTCCATGTACTATAATATCTTTAGGTATTAACGGATGATTCTTAACTACATTTACACTGTCTTCAATAGACTCTTCTACTGATTCAAATCCATGTAAAAACTTTGAAACATTAATTCCTGAGTTCGAAAGTGTGTTTATAGTATCTTCAGATATATCTCTATCTAAAATTTTATCTAGTAAAACTTCTGTGTCTAAGTTACACATACCACAACCATGGTGTCCTACTATAAGTACTTCATCTACTTCAAATTCATAAATTGCTACAATAATACTCCTCATAATACTACCAAAAGGATGCATTATAGTTGCCCCTGCATTTTTTATTATTTTAGCATCTCCATTTTTTAGATTCATAGACTTAGGTAACAAATCTGTAAGTCTTGTATCCATACATGATAAAATAACTATTTTCTTATCAGGTTCTTTAGATGTTTCATATTTTTCATACTCTTTATTTTCTACAAATGCTTTATTATATTCTAATAGTTTATCTAATTTCCTAATTTTATTATTCATTACCTTTTCCTTCCTATGTCTAAATATTTTTATCTATCAAATTTTAATTTATTTTTTTACACTGAATCTACATTGTTATACACTTTTACTAAATTTAATATATTATATTATAAATTTTAAAAATAGTCTAACTATTTTTTCTTTATATGCTCTTTATTTATTATCTGTAATAACTTTGAATTTATTTTATAATGATATTATTCATAAATATATAATACATAGTTTTTAGCATTATAAATATCCCCTATATAAAGAAGTACTTTTTAACGCTTCAATATATAGGGGATTTCTTATTACTATTTAATTATTAATATTGATTATTTAATCCGCTATTTACAATTGGTTGCGTTTCTTTATTTGCACAAAGTACAACTAATAAATTGCTGACCATAGCAGCTTTTTTCTCATCATCTAAATTAACAATATTACTATCATTTAAGTTATTAAGAGCCATTTCAACCATTCCAACAGCTCCCTCTACTATCTTTTTACGAGCTGCTATTATTGCTTCTGCTTGTTGACGTTGTAACATAGCAGCTGCTATTTCTGGTGCATAAGAAAGATGAGTAATACGAACTTCTGTTACTTCAATTCCAGCTTCATCAACTCTACTTTGAAGCTCAGTTTTTAGTTTATCTGCGATTTCTTGACTACTACCACGAAGAGATTTTTCATCTCCATCTTCAGAAACATCATAAGGGTAAAGTCTTGCAATATTTCTAATAGTTGTGTCACATTGTATCGATATAAATGTCTTATAATTCTCTACATTGAATACAGCTTTTGTAGGTTCAACTATCCTCCAGATAGCTACTACACCTATTATTATAGGATTTCCTAATAAGTCATTTACTTTTTGCTGTTCATTATTTAATGTCATAGTTTTTAAAGATATTTTTTTGGTATTACTATGAATAGACACTTCTAAATCTTCTTGATTTTTTATTTTTGTTTGCATCATTTGAGGTGAATAAGTTGGATTTACAGATGAACAGAATGGATTTACCCAGAAAAATCCTTCCTTTTTTATTGTTCCATAATATTTACCAAATAAAACTAATACTAAAGCTTCTTTTGGATTTAATATTTTCAATCCACCTAAGCATATAAAACTTATAACTAAAACTACTATACTTAGCACTATAAAAAATGCATTTTCATTTATTGCTCCAAGTACTATTGTACCTATAGAGATAACGATACATAATAGTATTAATAGCAAAGCCATTATACCATTATAATATTTTGCTTCTTTTTCTTTGTAGTCAAATTGACTATTCCCCATATCTATTCCCTCCTTTAATAAATTTATATACTATAATATTTCTACTTAAGAGTATTGGTTCTCCTTTTTATTATGACAATCTTTTCCTTTTAGTACAATAGATTTAACAAAAATAAAAACAAACTGCTTACTATTTTATGAAAGTGTAAATTTTATATAAATTAAAAGTGCCTAAAATCAAAAATTCTAGACACTTTTATATATTACTTAAATGTTATTTCTATTTTATCCATATTAGGCTTTAATTGAATTAATTCTACATTGGCTTTATTAAACATATATTTTGATGCTTTTATAGAATCTGTATCTGCATATTTATCTACAAGATAATATACTTTCTTTATTCCTGACTGAATAATATTTCTTGCACAATCGTGACAAGGGAATAAATTTACATATATACTACATCCTTCTAATGACTTTCCTCTTGCATTTAATATTGCATTTTGCTCTGCATGAACTACATATGGATATTTTGTTTCTAAAAATTCTCCATCTCTAGTCCATGGAAAATCTTCATCACTGCATCCATTTATAAATCCATTGTATCCAATTGATACTATCCTATTATTTTTATCTACTATACATGCTCCTACTTGAGTAGATGGATCTTTACTTCTCATCCCAGATAATAAAGATATTCCCATAAAGTAATCATCCCAAGATATATAATCTTTTCTCTTCATATTAGCCTCCTACGTATAAACATTAGTTGTATCACAATAATATTTTGTTATGTTTCTTATATTGTATATTATTTTTACAAATTTATACAGTATTATATAAAAATTAGACTAATATTATTGTATTCTAAATACTTATAAGTATTAATTTTAAAATGTATATCGCTTATTATTTTTATTAAAAAATATTTAAATCTTTTATATAATTAACCTTATTTTTATTTGTCATATCAATGTTTACAGGTGTTATAGATATATATCCTTCTTCTACACAATCTATATCATTATTTTCTACCTGATCTATATTTTTTATTTTCCCACCTATCCAAAAATATCTTTTACCATATGGACTATATCTTTCTTCCATTACATTCTCATATTTTCTTTCTCCTAAAACAGTTACTTTGGTTCCTTTTATTTCTTTATTTGGTATATTTACATTTAATATGCAGTCATCTAACATATCTAATTTATCTTTTACACTCTCAACTATTTTTACAACATGCATAGATGCTTTTTTATACGTTTCTTTGCTAACATTAAATTCATTATATGATATAGCTATTGATGGCTTATTTTGCACAAGGCCTTCTATTGCTGCTGATGCCGTTCCAGAATATATAACATCAGTACCTAAATTAGGTCCATTATTTATACCACTTAATACTAAATCTATGTGAATATCTTTAAGAATACCTTCTATTCCAAGCTTTACACAATCTGCAGGTGTACCACTTATAGAGTATGCTTTTATATTCTCAGCTATAAATTCCTCATTTACCATTATCGGACTATGTATAGTTATTGCATGACCTGTTGCACTTCTTTGACTTTCTGGAGCTACAACATATACATTAGCTATATTTGACATTGCCTTAGCTAATTCTATTATACCATTTGCTCTTATTCCATCGTCGTTAGTTATTAATATATTCATTACTTCCCCTCCTATTTTTTGCTTAATATAATTATAACTTAATATTAGTTTAATAAATGATCATTAACAATATTTTAAAATATAAATAAAATCTATAAATTAAAATAGACTATTATAGATTTTATTTATCTACATAGCCTATCTTACCTCATTTTAAAATAAATATTATTTTTCTTTTTTAAATTTAGTATATTTCTTTTTTATATAATAAATTCCTATAAAAATAAATATTATTGAAACAATTGCAATTGAATAGTTTTTCATTATTAATGTTATATGACTTAAATTGTCTCCTAAAATATATCCTAAATATATTAAAATACTATTCCAAATAGCTATTCCTATAAATGAATAAAATGTAAACCATGTAATATTCATTTTAGTTACTCCAGCTGGTATAGATATAAATGTTCTTGCAATAGGCACTATTCTTGCAATCATCACTGATATCTTGCCGTATTTTTCCAAATAATTCACTGATGAATGAACTGACTTTTTAACTCTTGGGAATTTTGTAAGTATATATTTAATAAATGGCTTACCAAAGTATAACCCTATTAAATAGTTTGTAATACTTCCTATAATTCCCCCTAATACACTTATTCCTAATACAGTGATAAAGCTTATATTTAAATTAGATGCCATTATTCCAGCTAAAGGTAGTACAACTTCACTTGGTAAAGGAAAATTTGCATACTCTAGCATTACAATAACAAATATACTTATTAATCCGTATTGTTCCATAAAATGTTTTAATAAAGTATTTATGTCCATAAGTTATTTAAATCCCCCCTTATTTTTTCTATGTATTTTGCTAAGTTTATTTTACACAACTAAAATTAAAATAAACTTAACAAAACATTAAATTTTTATTAAAATTTGTCATTAATTTCTAGTTTTTATTTATTAAACTCAATCGTTATCTTTGTATAATTTTCTGTCTCGCTTGCTATATTTAAATTATAATTATACAAGGATAGTATTTTATTTGCTATTGATAGACCTAGGCCAAAGGAATTATTTTTTTGTCTAGATTCATCTACTTTATAAAATCTATCAGTTAATTTTGATATGTGAGTTTTATCTATACCAATACCATTATCTTTTATTGATAAAAATTTTCCTTTTTCATTTAAATCAAGTTTTATATTTATATTTACTTTTTCTTTGTCATTATATTTTATGGCATTATCAATTATTATCATTAACAATTGTTTTAAATGCTCTTCTTTTATTTTTAAGTTAATATCTTCATTTATTTCTTTTGTAAATACTATTTTTTCATTTATTAATTCATAATTTTTAATAGTATCTAAAATTATTTCTTTTGGATATATATATTGTAAATTAATTAAATTTAAAGCTTCTTTATCTGACCTTGATAACTCTAATAATTCATTTACCATTTTTATCATTCTATTTACTTCTTCTAAGCATACATTTATTGAATTATCTAAAACATATTTATCATTTTTACCCCATCTATTTAACATCTTAAGGTGGCCTTGTAATACAGTAAGTGGCGTTCTCAATTCATGTGATGCATCTGATACAAATTGACTTTGCTTATCAAATGATTCTTCAATATCATCCATCATAGAATTAAATAACATATTTATTTTATCAAATTCATCATTCGTATAAGACAATGGTACTCTTGTTTTTATGTTATTTTGTTTAACGTCTTCCATAGTATTAGCTAATACTCTTAATCTATTTAAAAATTTCCTTGATAAATATATTGCTCCTATTATACTAAGTATTATTCCAAGTATTATTGCACCTATAAATAAGAATACATATTTTTCTGCAATATCTGTTAAGATATCTATTTCTTGTAATATTTGAATTTTGCATCCACTTTTATTTAGAGGTTTGTCTAATATTAAATACGGTCTAAACTTTATAAACTTTAAGGTATTTCTTTTACCTTCATTTTCATTCAGACCAATTTTTCTCCATTTATCTGTATCTGATTGAAAAATTATATTATTCTTCTTATATATTCTAAGATTTTCATCAGATACTTCGCTGACTTGATTAAGTACAATCTCTATATTATTTTCCTTGATATTTTGATTTTCAATAATTAAATTTATTTGATTGTAAGTTTTATCGATTAATTCATTTTGGTACTCTATGCTGAATATGCTAAAACTTATTAGTTGTATTATCGTATAAACAGCAAGTATAGTTGTTATTATGCCTAATGATACAATACTAAACTGAAATGATACTGGTAATTTTTTTTTATTTTCCACAATCATGACCTAATAACATATCCAACAGATCTAACTGTTTGAATATATTCCTCTTTATTTTCACTATTTAATTTATTTCTTAAATATCTTATATATACATCTACTACATTAGTTTCAGCTTCGTAATCATATCCCCATATATTTTCAATCAAATTATCCCTTGATATAACCTTATTTTTATTTTTTATAAGATATACTAATACTTCATATTCTTTATTTGTAAAGTTTAATTCTTCATCACCTTTTTTAACAGTGCGTGCATCTAAATCAATCATTAAATCTTTAACCTCTATAACATGTGAATTTTTTGTATTATTATCTCTTCTAAAAACTACTTGAATTCGAGCAAGTAATTCTTCTATTGCAAATGGTTTTGCTATATAGTCATCTGCGCCGATTTGAAGCCCTGTTACTTTATCCATAACACTATCTCTTGCGCTTAGCATTATTATTGGTGTATTTTTTTCACGTTTTAATCTTCTGCATACTTCTAATCCATTTAAACCTGGTAACATTAAATCTAATAATATTAAATCAAAATCTTCTTCTAATGCTTTTATTAATCCATCTTTGCCATCTGCTTCTACAAATGCTTTATATCCCTCAAATTCTAATTCCATCTTTATAAAAGATGATATATTATTTTCATCTTCTATTATAAGTATTTTTTTCATATACATATCCTCCCTAAGGTATTACTCTTTTACTTTATAATAAAATACACAAAATGGGAATATATAATATATCCCCTTATAATTTAATCCTCATGCATATCTTTATGGTTATCTAAATCAACTATTGCGCCACTACTTGTATTAACTGTTATTTCTCTCAATATATTTTCCTTATCTTTTATTTTAAATTCATATTCGAATGAAAAGTCCTCTTCGTTGAATTCCTTCTTGACTTTTATAACTTCTCCAGGAACTTTCTTTAATGCAATTTCTTTCATTTGTTTTTCTGTGTAATTTATATTTGATTTTGCATAAGCAAATACTGCTGTACCTGTGGCTCCTATTCCTAATACTCCTATTATTGATAATATAGCTACTGTTCTTATTATTTTTTTCTTATTTTCATTTAACTTTTGTAATACTTTTTCTGTATTTAAATTTTCTTTGCTATTTTTTATTTTATCTTTCATGATTGTTCCCTCCAATTTATTAATCTAAATACATTTTACAATCTATAAATTAAATTACTATTAATAAAGTATTAAAATTTGATGAAAATTTTAATTATTATATATAATATTTCTTAAGATAGCTCTTCTACACAAGCCATATGAAAAGTCGGTGAAGATGATGGTTCTATAAAGGATTGGGATTATATAAATTAACTAAAAGCCTTCTATTATAGAAGTAGGCATTTAAATTATGTTTACTTAGAGTATAGGAAGCTTTTATATGTTACAATTATGGTATAATATGGTATTTGAAATTTATTAAATATAATTTTAAAATATATATACAAAGAAAGTGAGGGATTTCATGCCCAAAAACAAAAAAAATATTAAAGAAATCTTATCTTCTACAATTCCATTTTTATTGATGCTTGGTTGTGGATTTATAGCTGGTTTCTTAGGAACAAAAAATTTAGATCAAAATGAGTTAGCTGAAATAAGCTTTTTAGGGTCGCTTTTTGGTTTTATATTTTTTATAAGTTCAGTTTTAGTTCAAACAATTTTACATGAAGCAGGACATTTAGTATTTGGATTAATGTCTGGTTATGAGTTCGTGTCGTTTAGAGTTGGTAGTTTTACTCTTATAAAAGAAAATAATAAATTTTTTATAAAAAAATTCAATTTAAAAGGAACTGCAGGTCAATGCCTTATGATGCCTAAATCTGATAATTGCGAAAGTTGCTCATATGTTTTATACAACTTAGGTGGTATTTTAATGAATGCTTTAGTTTCTATATTATGCTTTATAATATATTCATCAGTTACCACAAGTATATATTTATCTGAATTTTTGTATGGAATGATTATCTTTGGTGTAATAGCTATTTTAACTAATGGTATTCCAATGAAAATAAGTGGAATTTCTAACGATGGATATAATACCTTCTCCATCCTAAAAAATAATACTATGAAATACTGCTTTTATATTCAATTAAAGGTACATGGACTTTTAAGTAAAGGTATGAGAATTAAGGATATGCCCATTGAATGGTTTGAAATTGATGAAAAATCTGATTTTAGTAATCCTTTAATTTGTAGTATTAAATGTATTGAGGCTAGTTATTATCATGATAGGCTAGAGTTTGATAAAGCAAAAAGCTGTTATGAATTTTTAATTAATTATTCACCTAATATACTTAAATTGTTTGAAAATGAAATAAAATGTGAGTTGCTTTTTTATGAAATAATAGTAACTCAAAATCAAAATAACATAAATGAATTATATACAAAAAAATTAAAATCATATATAAAGGCAACTAATTGCTACATCAGTAGAGCTCGTTTAATGTATGCTTATCACTTGATAATAGAAAAAGATATTAAAAAAGCCAATACATTTTTAGACAAATTTGATAAATTAAAAAATACATATCCTGTAAAAGGTGAAATTTCTGGAGAAGTTGAAGTAATTAATTTTATTAAAAATAAATTTTTAATATCTGATAATATAAATAATTCATCTTTATAACAATTAAATAAAAGGCTGTTGCAAACCAATTAAAATTAATAATTTTGCAACAGCCTACTTTACTATGTAATTATCTCTTATTCATATGTCCCAAATACTAATACTTCTTTATTTTCAACCATTACTTTACCTTTTGCTATAACTGTATCTATATCTAAATTTTCATCCAATAATATAACATCTCCATCAGAGTTTTCACATATAGCACCCTTTTTAGGGTAAATATCTAAGGCCTTAGCAACATTTGAAGTTACATACTTAAGTGCATCTTCTATATTCATATTCTCATTTGAAATCATAGCTTTAAATTCTTTGTAAAGTGCCTCAACACTAGATACGCCTATTTTAACTAAATTTCCATACTCATCATAATTAGACCAACTTCCATATCCATCAGAACTTATCGTTATATTTTCTGGATTTACACCATTTTCTAAAGCCAATTTTATAACTCTTTTAGGACTTAATTTATCATAAATTCCGCATGTTAAATCTATGATACCACCTCTTTTTGCAAAATCAAAACTTTGTAATAATAACTTTTCATTTCTATTTACATGAGTAGGTCTTATAGTTCTAGCAGGTATTTCACTATTATCTAAACTTTCAATTATAGGACCTAGCCCTTTTTCTCCATCGCCCATATGTACTACAAGTATACCAGCTTTTCCACTAATCATTCCAGCTGACCTAACATCGGATGCTACTCTTTGTAATTCTTCATTTGTAATAGTTGATGATCTATGATCAGATAATGCTATCTTGCATCCTATCACTTCATCTATAAATACAATATCTCTTCTTACTGAATTAGTTAATGTAACAGTAGGATATTCATAAGATCCAGTGTGTACATAAACACTAACACCTTCTTCTTTTAATGCTTTTGCTTTTGCAACTAAGTTTTCAACACTTCTAGTTGTTCCATCTGTTCCTAGAAGTCCAATTACAGTCGTAATTCCAGACTTTGTTAATTTACTAAGCATGATTTCAGGCACTCTTGTTCTAAAACTGCCTTCTCCCCCTCCACCTGTTATATGGACATGCTGGTCTATAAATCCTGGTACTAATTTTTTTAGGCTTCCATCAATTATTTTTATTTTTTCATTTTTAAATTCTATATTTTCTTCTATTAAAGATATTTTCTCTCCACATATAAGTACATCTTTCCTTCCTAAATAAGTAGGCGAATAAACTTCTACATTTTTTATTAGTATCATAACTGTTACTCCTTTTAAGTATTTACTGATTTACTACATTTTCATCAATTTCTTCTTTTATATCCGTTTTGGCTATTCCAAAACCTGTTGCAGCTAAAATTATTGCAAATATTATACCAGTATAATTAAGAATCGCCCATGGTAAATATTCAATTGTACTTACACCAAGAGTTGATGCCATATAAGCACCTGCAGCTGACCATGGTATAAGAGGTACAATTACCGTTCCTGAGTCTTCTAATGT
Source organism: Romboutsia lituseburensis (assembly GCF_024723825.1). NCBI lineage: Bacteria > Bacillati > Bacillota > Clostridia > Peptostreptococcales > Peptostreptococcaceae > Romboutsia > Romboutsia lituseburensis. The sequence continues at coordinate 190,717 of NZ_JANQBQ010000001.1, read as the reverse complement.
TCTAGAAAGATTCTTTGGATGTAATCCTTTCTTAGGATAAACATCTTTAAACAATTCACCTGGTATAAGTATTGATAAGTATGAACTCCCTGTAACAAATGCTACTGTAAAGCAGGAAACTATAGTTGAAAGTATTATTCCAAAAGTTGACTTTACTTTTGACATTAATAATTCTAATACTACGTCCAACATTCCTGATACACTTACTATTCCTGCAAATCCCATAGCACAGAATATTAATACAGTAGTACTCGTAACTGAAACTACTCCTCCTCTTTCAACAAGTTTTAATACTTCTGGATATACGTCTCCTCCAAATCCCGTCATTGATATAGTAAATCCACTTACTAAAGATGTAAATCCATCTACTGGGTTAAATCCTTGTACAACAACTCCTAATACAACAGTTACTATACTTGTTCCTAACATAGTTGGAATAGTTGGCCACTTTTTAACAGATCCTAAAATTACAAGTACTATTGGTAATATTAATATTATATTAAAATTAAACATTGAGTCTAATTGATCCATCATAACCATTACTAATTCTGGAGTTACCATATCTCCACTTGCTTTAAATCCTACAAATAAATAAACTAATAATGAAACGATTGCTGCTGGTACAGTTGTGTATAACATATGTTTTATATGATCATATAAGTCACTTCCTGCTGCCATGGGTGCTAAGTTTGTGGTATCTGATAAAGGTGATAATTTATCTCCAAAGAATGCACCAGCCACTACTGCTCCTGCTGTTGCTGGAAGTGATACCCCAAGACCTCCTGCGATACCCATCATAGCAACACCTATCGTTCCAGCTGCTCCCCATGAAGTCCCTGTAACTACTGATAAAATCGCTGATGCTAAAAACGCTGTAACTAATATAAACTTCGGGCTTATTAACTGTATTCCATAATAAATTATCATTGGAACTGTTCCTGCGAACATTAATGAACCTATTAAAAAACCTACACTCCAAAGAATTAATGTTGCTGGAAGTGCACTAGTAATTTTATCAATAATTGATCTTTGCATTTCATCCCATGTATATCCAAGTCTTAATGCTATCATAGCTGCAAAAAATGCTGATATAATCATAATTGGTTCTATTTTCATCTTTAAGTAACCATACCCTACAGCGAGTGATACTATCATAAAAACTATTGGTATTATTGCTTGCAATACTGTTGGCTTTTTTCTTTCTAATATTTTTTTGCTCATATTTTCTCCTCCATATTTAATAGAATTTTTACATTTTAAAATTTAATCTTTAAAGTTTTTTCATATTTTAGTTTTTATTTTATATATAATATTTTTATATTAGCTAAAATACTTAATATTTTTATGTATTAATATATAAGCAATATACATGCCAACTTTTATTTTTTATACTTATACTTTCTTTTATTTAATCAATATATCGTTTATATTTATTTTATTAAGTGTTTTTTCAGAATTTTTAATATTTTTATACGTTTTTTGATTATCTCTTTGTACAACAAAAGGGTTAATATTTTACAATATCAACCCTTTTATATCCCGTTCTCAATATTTCTTATCCCTTTATCTAAAATTTTTGTCCCTTTTAACCCCTTGTTAATTTCTATATATCCTTTATCCCTTAATTTATTTAAAATCCCTCTAATTTTACCTTCACCTAAATTTAAATTTTCTTCTAATGATATTTTACATAAAGACCTTCGTCCAATACCTTCATTTAAATACATTTTTTTTAACACCCATATTTCATCTTCACTTAAATCGCTTATTTTATCTAAACTATAATTATTTTCTAATAAAGTATTTATTTTAGCTTGATTAATACTATTTTCACTTATTAAAGTATAATCTTTATTATCTAAAAATTTTATCTTATTATTATTTTCAAAGTCATTTTCAAAATTTCTAATCATATATTTAGGCAAATCTTCTAATGTAATTTTAGCATTATCTTCTTTTATATTTACTAAGTACTCCACTACATTTACAAGTTCTCTTATATTACCTGGCCAGTTGTATTTTCCAAAAAAGTCTAATACTTTTTTTTGAGCAAAATCTTCTATAGTTGTAAATACCTTTAATTTTCTTAAATAGTATTTTATAAGAATTTCAATATCATCTTTTCTATCTCTTAGACTTATAGTATACAATGGCATTACATTAATTCTATAAAATAAATCTTCTCTGAAATTTTTATTTCTGACTTCTTCAACTAAATCCTTATTGGTAGCAGCTATAATTCTTACATCTATAGGAATAGATTCACTACTCCCTACTGGAGTTATTTCCCTTTCTTGTAAAACTCTTAAAAGCCTTGTTTGAAAATGATATGGAGCATCTCCAATTTCATCTAAAAATATAGTTCCTTTATGTGCTTTTTTAAAAAGTCCAACTTTTCCGCCTTTTTTAGCACCTGTAAATGCACCTTCTTCATACCCAAATAACTCACTTTCTAGCAAACTATCTGATAAAGCTGAGAAATTTATAGCAACAAAAGGATGATTACATCTATCGGATTCATTATGGATGGACTGAGCTAAGATTTCTTTACCTGTACCACTTTCTCCTTGAATAAGAATAGTTGAATTAGTTTTGGATATTTTTTTAGATAAGTTTATTATTTTTAGTACTTTTTCATTATTTCCAATCATGTCATTAAATGTATATTTAACATTATTTTTATTTTGTTTTCTTTTTCTTCTTCGTTCTTCATCTAGCTTCTCTATGACAGAATCTGTTTCTAATATTATCATATATCCCATTAATTCATTATTTGAATATATCTTTTTAGTTGATACAAATACTTCATTATCATTTATAGTTATTAGATCATTTTTTACATATGGGCATACTAAATAAATATTTTTACCAGTAATATTTTCACTTAGCCCAAGAATTTCTCTTGCTACTTTATTATGCACTAGTACTTCATCATTTCTATTTGTGTATATTATCCCTTCTATACTATTATCTAATATATCACTTAATATAGAAGTTAGTTTACTACTTTTATTAGCTAAATTTATATATTTTTTGTACTGGGTTACTATTTTTCTAAAAAAGTATGAAGACAATAAATCAGCATAAACTTCTAAATCTCCTAAATTTATAATAATCTCCATTATGCTTACAATATCAAGTTCTCTAGTTCCTATGTTTATTACTTTTTTTATACCTTTAGGCATTAAAGCTTCTTCTCCTGGTGTTACTGCAATCTCCACATTTTTATAACTTTCTATTCCTGGGTAATAAGAATGGTAAATTAAGTGTTCTACTCCATGACCTATTAGTTGCTTTATAGCTATTTCACAGGTTTCCTTTGTATCATTTACTAAAAGTACATTTGTATTATTATCTAATTCAAATAACTTATCTATAAGTTCATATTGTATAACACGCCTTACTATTACATATTTTTGTTCAATGGTTCTTTTGCATAAAACTATATTTGCAACTTCTTTACTAGAAAAAACTATTAAATCACATTCTATAGTATAAGGCAAACTATGTATTGAATAACAATTGATACTTATATTTTCTTTTAATATATTTTCTAGCTGAAATTTCAAAGAATTGCCAGTTTCATTACCTAGACTTATAATGGTGGTCTTTTTCATATTGTCACTCCTATTATTAATATTTTAACTAGATATTTAATACTAAAAAATAGGAGTTAGATTATAAAATTCTAACTCCTATTTTTATATTTAATTAACTAAATAAAGCAAGTACTCCATTTAAGTCAGCTATTTTTCCTTCTCCAACAGCTTTAAATTGCCATTCACCCATATCTCTATAAAGCTCTGCAAATAGTACTGATGTAGCTGTAGAACCATCATCTTTTAAATTGAATCTACATAACTCTCTATTATTATTTGCTGTATCTAATAATCTTACATAAGAATTGTTTACCATTCCAAATGTTTGTCTCCTAGCTTGAGCTTCATGTATAGTAACAACAAACACTATCTTTTGTATTACAGGGCTTATTGCATCTAAATCTATGTTTATAGTTTCATCATCGCCTTCACCAGCACCAGTTCTATTATCACCTGATAAAGATACACCTTGACCTTGTTTATTATTAAAGAATATTATATTTGATACAGTGTTAAATTTATTATTAGCATCTAGCATAAATGCAGCTATATCTATATCAAAATCAACACCACCATTTGATATATCCCATCCTGCACCTAATGTAACCTTTTTAAGTCCTGGATTTCTTTTTGTTAAATCTAATATATCATTTTTTTGTAAGTTTAATATTGGAGCTTGTCCACCTAAATTTATACCCATTTTATCCACCTCTTATTTATATTTATTTATTAATGTAGTTAAATTGCCTTGTAAAAGTTCTCCAACAGCTCTAAAGTTCCAGTCAGATCCTGTTTTATAAAGTTCTGCAAATATTAAAGATGTAGCACTTTGCCCGTCTTCACTTAAGTTGTATCTACAGATTTCTATATTCCCTTTATCGCTATTTAAAATTCTTACATAAGCATTTTTAACTTTTGAAAAATCTTGTCTTCTTTCTTTTGCTTGATATATGTTTACACTAAACATAACCTTTTTACAGTTTTCTGGTAAATTACTTAATGTGATTGATATTTTTTCATCATCCCCATCACCTTCGCCAGTTCTATTATCTCCATGTAAAAATATACCTCTACCTCTTTGGTTATTAAAGTATATTATACCTTCTTCTCCTATTAATTTTCCATCTTCATTTAATAAAAGTGCTGATAAATCTAAATCCATATCTGCTGATCCAAAACTAAAGAAACCTTTTTTAACAACATCCCATCCTGCTGATAATACTATATTATTTAAAGAAGGATCTTTTTTTGTTAAATCTAGTATGTCATTTTTTTGTAAATTTAATAAACTCATTATATTTCCCCTTTACGTCTAAATTTTATTACATATATAGTCCTAGCATCCCATTTAAGTCTGCTATTTTGCCATCTCCAATTGCTTTAAAGTACCAGTCATATCCATCTTTATAAAGTTCTGCAAATACTACAGATGTTACTGTAGAACCATTTTCTTTTAAATTAAATCTACAAATTTCTTTTTCATTATTTTTAACATCTAATAGTCTTACATAAGAATTATTTACCATACCAAATGTTTGTCTTCTTGATTGAGCTTCATGTATAGTAACCATGAATACTATTTTTTGTACATCACTTCTTATTTGGCTTAAATCTATTTGAATTCTTTCATCATCGCCATCTCCTGCACCAGTTCTATTGTCACCCTCTAAGCATATTCCATCACTAAGTTTATTATTAAAAAATATTACATCATTAGGAACTTGTGCCACTTTTCCATTTGAGTTTAATAAAAACGCAGCAATATCTAAATCAAAATCTTGACCAATAGTTGCTACATCCCATCCTGCTCCTAACACTACTTTCTCAAGACCTGGGTTTTTCTTTGTTAAATCAAGTATATCATTTTTTTGTAAATTTAGTGCATTTACAGTATTGTTACTTCTCCCTAAATTTATTGCCATAACTAATCTCTCCTATTCATATAATTATTTTATATTCCACTTATATTTCTTTTCATAGTCGATTTTATTTGTTCTAGTTTCATAGTATTTTCAACACGTTTTGATTTATTTTGTTCTTGTATAGCTTTAGTGTCTTCTATACCTTTCATAATTGTTTGATATGATTTTTCTAATGTCTCTATAGCTACAACGCTTCCTGAAGCCATTTTAGCAATATCTACTGATTGTCTTGCAGTAGATTGTGCATTTCTCATTATAAGCTCATTAGTTTTGTCATCTAATTGCTTTAATGACTTAGCTTGTATTTCTTGTCTTTTTAATATTATTGCCTGTGCTAAGCACTGCTTAAATATTGGTAGCGTTATTATAAATGATGTATTTATCTTTCTAAGCAAGTTAAAGTTTGACATTTGTATAGTTTGTATCATTGGAGCTGCTTGAATAGCAATATTTTCAGCCACCTTCAAATCATATAAACGCTGTTGTAACATTTCTTTACAAACCTCAAGTTTTTGAACCATCATTTGCTTTTCATCTATATTCATAGTCATATCATTTGAAAATTGACTTATATACATATCAACTTCTTCAGCAGCTAATTCACCAGCAACAATATATTTTTCTAGTTGTTTGTAATACTCTAAATTTCCATCATATAACTTTTTAAGCTTTACATTTGCCTCTTTTATTTCGCTTTCATATTTCTTCAATAAAATATATACTTTTTCTATTTCATATCCCATAGTATCATATTTTTGGAATAGTTTAGCTATTGTATCTCCTGCCGTTTTGAATAGTTTTGTTAATAATCCTGGCTGTTTTTGATTATCAAATTCTTTTATATCAAATTTATCCATTATCTTAGTAAGGCTAAGTAACATTTCACTAGCCTCTTCAGCTTTTACTTCTTTAATAGATGCTAGTAACTCATCTGATATTTTTGATATATTTTCACTAGCTTTTTGTCCAAATTGAATTATTGAGTTTATATTTTGTACTTCAATCTCGTTAGTTAAATCTTGAACTTCTCTCATTTGTCTTAAATTTTGCTTGTACAAATCACTTTGTTCAATAATTTCTAATTCATTACCAAATTCATTAAATTCATTCATTATATTTCTTCTCCTACATGACTTTATTTAAATAATTTTGAAAAAACACTTTGTTTAGTGTTTGCTCTTATTAATGACTTATAATTTGATTTATAATTTATATTTTGAAGCCTTGTTGAATTAAATCTTTCACTATTTATAACATTTGATATATTACAAAGTCCTGATGGATTAAATATTATAATATCTATTCCTATATTATGAAGATATCCTATTAATAACTTCATATTATCATTTATAGTATCTTCATTATTTAAATATATAACAATTTTTGGAACTCTATCTACAAAGTCAAAATTATCAACAAGCCTTACTATTTCCTCCTTTAAAGATAATACTAATACTAATAGTTTAAGTACATCGTCTTTACTCAATTTATTTATATATAAATCTTTTCTTTTTATGACTTCATTAAACTTATTTAGTAAAAAGTTTTGTGTTTCATAACTATACTTTTTAAATTTGTAAATATCTAATTTCTTAACTTCTTCTATATCAAATGTTCCATCACTTAGTTGGCAAAACATTAATTCAAACATTTCTCCACTTACATCTATATCATTTGAAATGTTTCCATTATTGAAAAACAGAGTATTTGATGATGATTCAATACAGTATCTAACTAATTTTTGGTATTCAAATTTCTCTAAGTGTTCTCCATCAATTTTTTTAAAGAAGCATGGAATTTTAACATTTTTACCTTCTACTTCAAAGCCTTCTCTTAGCTTTGCTGGTTCATTGTAATATATATATATATCTTCTAAGATAGTATCAAGGAGTACACTTTTAGTAAACCCGCTTCTAAATTGCCATGGTTTAAATATTCCCGTATTTACAAAAAGCTCTTCATGAATTTCACTTTGAATTTGCTTAGTTATTGTTTCTACATTTTCTGTTAATTTTCCTCTTTTACATCTTTCTTCAAAAGTTTCTAGTACATCAATTTGTATTTCTTTTATACATGTACTCACATTATATATATCAATTTCATCAAAATATTCTTCTTTTAATGGATTTATATATACAACATCTATCTCCATTTTATTAAGAAGCATTAAAAAATATATTTCATGTCTACTTATACTTCCATAATATACACATTTTGGGTTAATATCTCCATCAAATGAAATATCTTTTAGATACATATATGTCCACACTATAATCTTAGTTATAAAATTATTTCTTACATTATCATTGAAGAAATTTTCAATTCTTATAGATAAATCAACTACATATTGTAATGCTAGCAAAAACTTATTGTTTATTTCATAATTATCAAATATTGTTATATCTTGATTCACTATATCATTTAAATTCATAGTTTGAAGTTCATTATATATATATTGTATAAGTTCCATCTCTCCACTTAAAGGAATCTCATTATCAAATATAATTACTTTATTTTCTATTTCACTACATTTTAATTGTAGAGTTTTTAACTCATTATCATACTCTTGTTTGTCTTTTATACCTATAAATCTATAAAAATAAGAACTATTTTTATTTTTAAACATGGTACTAATGACATATTTAAAACTTACCTCCACTAGAAATCCCCTTTCTGCATAATTGTATTTTTAAACTACAAGTTTTGCTATTTTAATTATATCATAAAATTTATAACTTTAAGTTTAATCATTGTAACCTTTTCTTTTTAATCTTAAAATGTACTATTTTAGCAATAATTACATTTTTACAAATTAAATCATTCTCAAAATACAACTATTATTTATTTTAATGATTTGCAAATAAACATTTATGATGGTATACTCAAACTTATATAATATACACAATTTGATATTTATTAGGAGGAATATTATGGCATTTGTTTTATTAATAATTGGTTTTATTTTTCTTATAAAGGGTGCAGATATATTTGTTGAGGGTGCTGCATCTATTGCAAGAAAATTTAACGTTCCAGCTATGGTTATAGGTCTTACAATAGTAGCTATGGGGACTAGTGCTCCTGAAGCTGCAGTAAGTATTACATCTTCTTTAGCTGGACAAAATGATATGAGCGTTGCTAATGTTGTTGGCTCTAACTTTTTCAATATACTTATGGTTTTAGGAGTTTCATCTGTAATAGCTAAACTACCAGTTGAAAAAAATACTATTAAAAAAGATGCTCCTTTTTTAATACTTGTAAGTGCGATGTTACTATTATTTGGAGTTAATTTAAATATAAGTAGAATAGAAGGTATTTTATTCTTAGCTGTATTTGCTTACTTCTTAATATATACAGTTAAATCAGCTAAAACAGCAAGTTCTAAGGAATATATAGTTGAAGGTGAGACAGCTGTTGCAGTTGAGACTTCTGTTGCTGAAGAAATATCAATGCCTAAGACTATTATAATTAGTTTAATAGGTATAGTAGGTATAGTTGTAGGTGGAGATATGGTTGTTAACTCTGCAACTACTATTGCTACATCATTCGGTATGAGCGCTAACTTAGTTGGTTTAACGATAGTAGCTATAGGTACTTCTTTACCAGAATTCGTTACTTCTATTGTTGCAATTAAAAAAGGGGAAACCGAAATAGCTATAGGAAATGTTATCGGATCTAACCTTTTCAACATATTACTAGTCCTAGGTTTAGCCACTACTATAAATCCTATAACTATAAGTGCATTAGCTCTTATTGATATAATCTTTATGGTATTTATAACTATTCTTTTATATCTATTTATGAAAAAGGACAATTCTTTAGTAAAAAAACATGGATTTGTATTAATCGCATTGTACTTTGCATATATGACATACACTATAATGAGATAATAAAAAAGAGACTATAAATATAGTCTCTTTTTTATTATCTCATTATAGTTAATTAACTTGAGTAATTAATTCTTTTTTAGATTTGAAAGTATTTATTAAAAATTGTATTGTTCTAAACACTACATATCCAATAACTGCTATAGCAATAATTAATTGAACATATAAAATAATTCTAGCCAAACCTTGCATTGAAGATTCTACTTTTCCTAGATATTTTAAATATCTTTGGCTAGCTATAACACCTATAGCTAAAGGGAATGTTAGTGGTGCTAGTGCAGGTAGTTGTTTTACTTTTATTAATTTAGGAATTAATATATATCCTACGAATGTTGTTATATATGCTAACATGGCTAAAACATTTAGAAACATTTTATTTGGTGTACCAGATATTGCTATATATCCTGCTAAACATATGCTAGCTGGTGCTGCAATTATCATTAAGGTTGGTCTTTTAGGGCCTTCTAATTTTCCCATAAAAGTTAATCTATAAAGCATTAATATGCCAACAACTATAAACATAAACAATGAATAATAAAATACTAATTTAGAGATTATAAGCAATTGCATCGGTTTGCTAGTGACAGCTGCAATTCCTATTCCAACGGTTGGGATAAACCAACTTGGAATTAAATCTATTATTTTAAAACCTTTAAATCTTTCTATAAAAAATAACATAGAAATTAAAATATGTAATATAAGTCCAAATATCCATAACCCTTGACCTAACAATTTATTAAATTGAATCATATAAACGGATATAACCATTAATGTCATAGAAATAGTTGGATAAATACTTCCTAAGATAGGATGCTTGATTTCTTCTAAAACTTTTTTAGGATATACTATATATTTTAACATTATAAGTACTATACATATAATTGCAAATAATACTGCAAAATGTCTAACCCATGAAATATTAAAATCGACAAGTGCAGTTGATATACTCATAAATCCAAGTGATATAGCTACTATAGCTATTGGTATATTTTCTAATTTTTGTTTCAGGTTTTCTTTATTTGATATAGTCATAATATAATTCCTTTAATAATATTTATAATTCTATTTTATTGTTATCTATTAGCTTTTCTGCTATAAATGCAGCAACTTCACCAGTTATTTTTACACAGTGTGCTTTTCTTTCAGGAGATTGGAATTCATAGTCTTTAACCATAACTCTGCAACAAGTACTTTTATATATCCCTTTTATATGATTGTGTAAATCAGCAGAATGTGTAAACATTTCTTCATGCATAGCTTCACCATGGCATCTACCATATGACATTCCTAAAGCCATAACTCCTCCACTTACTGCTCCACATACACAACCTGATTTTCCTATTCCTATTGGGAATCCAGATGCTAATTTTGTTACGTCATCATCAAATGGTTTACCTAATAAATCATTAATAGTTTTTACAACAGCTTCTGAACAAAAAAATTCTCCTCTTATAAAGTACCCTTCTGCTATACTTCTTACCTCTTCTATTTTTTTAATTTTAGCCTCTTCTTTGTTTGCTTCTTTTATCATATTACTTCTCCCATCTACTCATATAATTTACTGAACTATTTTATCGTAAAAAATATGCCCATGTAAAATAGATATTTCAAATGTATATAAGTTATGTTATAGATTTTATTTATATGTTAATAAAAAAATACCCAAGATTTCTCTTGGGCTCTAGGAATTTATCTTAATTTTGTATATTTATAGCTTATTTATTATGCCAAGTAAGTATTGGCGATTTTACTGCCATAGCTTCATCTACTCTTTTTACAACAGTATTATGTGGGGCAGTTTTAACTATTTCAGGATTTGACTTAGCCTCTTTTGATATTTGTGCCATTGTATCTATAAATCCATTTAAAGTTTCTAAATTTTCTGTTTCTGTTGGTTCTATCATAATTGCTTCATTTATTATTAAAGGGAAATATACTGTAGGTGGATGGTATCCATAATCTAATAATCTTTTTGCTATATCCATAGTTTTAACTTCACTATGGCCTTTGCATATTCCCCCTAGGACAAACTCGTGTTTACATACTGTATCTATTGGCAAGTAATAATATTCTTTTAACTTTTCTTTTAAATAATTAGCATTTAAAACTGCAACTTGACTAGCTTCTTTTAATCCTTCTTTTCCCATAGTTAATATATAAGTGTATGCTTTTACTAATACACCAAAATTTCCATAGAAGTTTTTAACTTTTCCTATTGATTTAGGTTTATTATAATTTAATACATATTCATCTTCATTTCTTTCAACTATAGGCACTGGTAAAAATGGTATTAATTCTTTTTTTACTCCTACTGGTCCACTCCCAGGTCCTCCACCTCCATGAGGAGTTGAAAATGTTTTATGGAGATTTAAATGAACCACATCAAACCCCATATCGCCAGGTCGTGTTATACCCATAATTGCATTCATATTTGCTCCATCATAATATAAAAGCCCTCCTATATTATGGACTAAGCCTGCAATCTCTTTAATATTTTTTTCAAATAATCCAAGAGTACTTGGGTTTGTAAGCATTAATGCAGCTACTTCTTCATCTAAAGCTTCTTTTAATTTTTCTATATCAACTGCTCCATTTTTATCTGATTCTATTTGGACTATTTTAAATCCTGCCATAGAAGCACTTGCCGGATTTGTTCCATGAGATGAGTCTGGAACTATAACTTTGGTTCTTTTAAAATCTCCTCTATTTTCATGATAAGCCTTTATCATCATAAGGCCTGTAAATTCTCCATGAGATCCCGCTGCTGGTTGTAGGGTTACTTCATCCATTCCTGTTATTTCACCTAAAGATTTTGATAAATTGTACATTAATTCTAAGGATCCTTGTACTGTGTTAGTTGATTGATATGGATGAATATTTGTAAATGATGTATTATTAGCCATATCTTCATTTATTTTAGGGTTATATTTCATAGTGCATGATCCTAATGGATAAAATCCCGTATCTACTCCAAAGTTTTTATTTGAAAGTAGAGTATAATGTCTTGCTATATCTAACTCACTAGCCTCAGGTAAATTTAGTTTTTCTTTTCTTAAATTTTTTTCTTCTATTAAATCACTTATATTAATATCTTCTATATCAAGCTTAGGAAGTGAGTATGCTTTTCTACTAATTTTAGATATCTCTATTAATGTTTTATTGTACTCTATCATTTTACATTCCCTCCATAACTTCAACTAACTTATCAATTTCTTGCTTAGTTCTTTTTTCTGTAACACAAAGTAATGTTGTATTTTTTAAATCTGAATATTCATTTTCTACGTTATATCCACCTAATATATTATTTTCTAATAACTTATCATTAACTTCATCTATATTGTCTACTGACTTTAACAAAAATTCTTTAAAGAATTTTCCTTTAAATACAGGTTTAAATTTTTCACTTGATATCAATTGATTGTATGCATAATGTGATTTTTTAATACATTGACTTGATACTTCTTTAAATCCCTCTTTTCCCATTACAGCCATATAAATTGATGCTGTTAATGCATTTAAAGCTTGGTTTGAGCAAATATTAGATGTTGCTTTTTCTCTTCTTACATGTTGCTCTCTAGTTTGTAAAGTTAATACATAGGCTCTATTTCCATCACTATCTATAGTTTCTCCTACTATTCTCCCTGGCATTTTTCTTGTGTATTTAGATTTCGTTGCCATAAATCCAACATATGGTCCACCAAAGTTTAGAGGATTACCTAATGACTGAGCTTCACCAACTACGATGTCCGCACCTATTTCACCTGGAGATTTTAGTATTCCTAAAGATATAGGATCAACACTCATAATAAGGAGAGCTTTATTTTTATGAACTATTTCTTCTATTTGTTCCATTTCTTCTATTATCCCAAAGAAGTTAGGATTTTGTATTAAAACACAAGCTGTGTCTTTATTTACGTTTTCTCTTAATTTATTAATATCTGTAATCCCATATTCATTACAAAAATCCACTTCAACTATTTCACATTTATTAAATTGCATATAAGTTTGTAATACTTTTCTACATTCTGGGTTAACAGTCTTAGGTACAATAATTTTTTTACGTTTAGTTTGACCTACAGCCATTAAACAAGCTTCTACCGCTGCTGTTGCTCCATCATACATAGATGCATTAGCTATTTCCATTTTTGTAAGTTCTGCTATCATTGATTGAAATTCAAATATTACTTGTAATGTACCTTGACTTATTTCCGCTTGATATGGTGTATAGGCTGTATAAAATTCACTTCTTGAAGTTATATGATTTATAATTGATGGAATATAATGATCGTACGCTCCGGCTCCAAGGAAACACGTTAAATTATTTAAGTTTTTATTTTTATTTGCTAATTTATTTATACATTTACTTACTTCTATTTCACTTTTAGCACTTTCTAAGTTTAGGCTTCTATTTAATCTTAGTTCACTCGGTATATCTAGAAATAATTCATCTACTGAACTTAATCCTATACTAGCTAACATTATTTTTTTATCTTCGCTTGTAGTTGGTATATATGAGAATTGATTTATCTGATTGTCATTTTGAATTTTATTATCATCTTTATTTAAATTATATTTTTCTATATTTTTATATTGCTTTTTATAAAATGGTGTTTTTATAATAGTAGCTTTCACTCTTTTCTTTCTTATTGCTATTTCTATTTCATTATCTAATTGTGAATATTTTGAGTCTATAAGTGCAAGACCTATAACTTTATTTAAAGTAGGTGAAGAATATCCTGTTGTTACATATCCTATTACCTCATTATTTGCTAGTACATCATATCCATGTCTAGCTATTCCTTTTCCTAAAACTTCAAATCCTATTAATTTTCTTTTAACTGAACTTTCTTTTTGTGACTCTAAGCTTTTTTTACCTATGAATTTATTTTTATTTAATTTTACAAAGAATGAAAGTCCCGCTTCTAAAGGAGATATATTTTCATTTATTTCATTTCCATATAGAGGTAGACATGCTTCAAATCTTAGAGTATCTCTAGCTCCAAGGCCTATTGGTTTTAAGTTCCCTTTACCTATATTTAATAATTCACTCCATATTTTATTTACATCTTCATTTTTACAATAAATTTCAAATCCATCTTCGCCTGTATATCCAGTTCTAGATACAATGCATTTCATGCCTAAAATATTTATCTCTGATTTAAAATTAAAAAACTTAATTTTATCTAAATTTATATCTGCAATATTTTGAAGTATTTCTTGAGCTTTTGGTCCTTGTATTGCTAATTGAGATATTTCTTTTGATATATTTTTTATATCTATATCATAATTTTCTTTATTTTTTATCATCCAATCAAAGTCTTTTTCTATATTTCCTGCATTTATAACTAATAAAAACTTCTCATTATTAAATTTATATACTAATAAGTCATCTACAACTCCACCATTTTCATAACACATTAGTGTATAAATAATTTCTTCGTCTTTCATATTTTCTATATTATTTGTTACTAAGTTTTGTATAAACTTTTCACTTTCATTTCCTTCTATAATTACTTCTCCCATATGAGAAACATCAAATATTCCAGCACTCTTTCTTACAGCTTCATGTTCCTTAATCATACCTTCATATTCAAGAGGCATATCCCAGCCTCCAAATTCTAAAAACTTAGCACCCATTTCTTTATGTTTTTCATATAAACTAGTTCTTTTTAATTCTACCATACATACTGACTCACTCATCGAAATACCCCCACTTACTTATATAATCTTTTATTTTCCCATTAAAAAAAAGGACATACAAACACAACAAATAAAGTTGCCTGTATATCCTCTGTTTATATACCTGAAAGTTTCAATAATTTTAAAATTATTTTGCTCCTTCGGTGACTTATATTTTAGTTTATAAGTCTTTCCAGATTTCCATCAATTAACGATATGTTTGCCTGAAAGTTTCTTTAAAAATTTGGCTATTTTTAAATTGCTTCTTCGGCTCCTAAAATATTTAGGTCTCTCTCGCTAATCTCATTTGGTAAATATTTAATTTTGATATAATTGTATGAATTAACTTCAATAAAGTCAACTTTTTTTTTGATTTTTTTTGATTATTTTTTTAACAATAATATATTATTCTATTAATTTTTTTAACTAAAATCATTTATTGTTGTAAGTATTTTTAATTTTAAATTTTGATATATATAATTTTCATATTACAAAATTTTTTTTATATTTATAATTTAATTAATAAAGCTATTTATAAATATCCTATAATCTAATTTAAAATTCTCACAAAAAAAGAGTTATTTTAAAATAACTCTTTTTTACTATATACTAATTAGCATCAAAGTCCACATGTATTTTTCCTTGTGGAGTGTTTATATCTATGTATGATAAATTAAAGTTTTCATCCATTATATCTATTTGATATTCGAAGAAAACATCATCTTCTTTTTTAGACATAAATATATAACTTCCATTTTCTTTTTCTTCTATTTCATCACAGATTTCATCGTATATTTCTTCACCATTTACATTACCGTTATAACCAGCATTTTTTATTTTTTCTTCTATTAGTCTGTATATTTCTTCCATGTTGTACCTTCTTTCTTAATAATCCTTAAAATTAGTTTATTATTAATTTATTTATATTGTCAACTATTTTTTAAGTTAAAATACTAGTTTTTTAAATATCTGACATTTCTAAGTTCACAACATTTTCAATATCTAATATATGTAAATTTTCATCACACTTTTCATTTTCTACAACTCTTATCGGAAGATGTATTCTAAAAATAGTTCCTAAGTTTACTTTACTTTCTACTTCAATTTTACCGCCATGGATTTCGACAATATCTTTAACTATGCAAAGCCCGATTCCACTTCCTTCGCTTTTTCTTGTCATTAAGCTGTCTATCTGATAAAACATATAAAAAATCTTATTTATCTTATCTTCGGGTATTCCAACACCACTATCTTTTACTTCTATAACTACATTTTTATATTCTTTTTTTATATAAACATTTATATATCCCTTTAAATTTGTAAACTTTATAGCATTAGACAATAGATTTAAAATCACTCTTTGCATCTGAAGTTTGTCTATAGCTGTAATTATTTCTTCTTCATCTGTATCAAATATCATTTTTAAGCTTTTTTTATTTGCAAATTCTACTGATGATGTAAATATTTCTTCAACTACATCTACTATATTACAGTTTTGTAGTTTTAAATTAAACATACCTGACTCAACCTTGGTAATATCTATTATATTATTAGATATTTTTAGCAATCTGTATGAGTTTTGATTAATATTGTTTAATTTATTTATTGTATCTAACTTATTTATATTTTCATTCAATATATTTCTTTCTAATACTTTAGTTGTTCCTAGTATTATATTTATAGGTGTTCTTAACTCATGACTTAAATTTACTATAAAGTCAGTTTTCAATTTATCTCTTTCTTTTGCTTTATTATATTCTTCTTCTCTTTTCTTTCTATTTTTTTTACAGTTAGCTACATGGTTAAAGCATAAAACAATTGATATTATAATTAAAAATATAGCTATAATAATTAAATGTTTCATCCATATTGGAAGAAGCAATTGATAGTTTTTTTTATTAATTATTTTTGAATTTTCACTTATATTAAATGGATTTATATTGTATTCATAAACACTATTATAGTCAATATATTCCTTAGCTACTGGCTCTATTTCATATGGTATAGAATATATTGATTGACCATTTTTTATTTTTAAAATCATCTCTCCAATTATAGATGCATGTTCTTGACCTATATCTATGAATCCACCTAAAATACTTGAATTTATATATGTTTGGTCATTTGAATAAATTGGATTTTTACTATATTGTTTTATTATTTTTATAGTCTCATTTGGATTTAAATATTTTAAAGAAGACTTACATTGAAATTCACCAGCAATTATGTTTATAGAGTTAGCAAAAGTATCTATTTTTTTTAGATTTTCTATTACATCTTGTATATAATCACTTTGTATATGTCTTATATTAATTGTATTATTTGAGTATATTTTTATAGCATCATCAATTTCAGATCTTACTGACTTACAATATAAGGATTCCTCTGTTATAACATTTATATTTTTCACATCAGGATTTAATCTTTTTATCATTACTATTAAATTTTTGCTATCATCTGTGTGGTAAATTCCTGACATATACTGTTTTTCTTTTTTACAACATCGTTGCTTATTGTCTACTCCACTAAAAACTAAAGGTATTTTATAAAAGCTACTTTCTTTATTAAATATTTCTCCTTTGAAAGATTCGTATGCCTCATCATCTACAGTGTATATTGCATCTATGCTTCCTTTGTGATATTTTTTGTTAAGCATTTCTTTTAATGAATTTATATATTCTATATCGTTTTTATTTCTAAAATCTAAGTATTCAACATTAAAGTTTATATTATCTTCTTTATTTTTTTCCATATATTTTTTTATTCCATCTAATATATTAGATTCCCAATAATGCCCTTGATGATATGAATTTAATATAAGTACATTAAAACCTTCATGTTTATTATTATGCGAGTATATTTTCTGTACATACGAAAACGATATCATTGCGCATAAAATGATACCTAAAATATACTTTAACAGTTTTCCCCCCATATGTCATTTCTCCCCTATTTTGTTCCTATTACTATATTTTTACATTATTTTATGGTTTATAATATATATTTTACATTATTTTATAGTTTTTGTTAAGGAAAGTTATATATAATTTATTAAAGGTACAAATAAATCATATTTTTTATAATTTCAAAACTAACTATGTAATACTTATTTCGATATTTTTCTTAATATATAAAATCTTGAAATTATTAAAAAAATTTAACATTTTATTGAAAATATAACTTATTTTTACTACTATTTAAATTAAATAGGTTATATTTTTATCAACCTATATCAGTTTATCAATTACAATGGGGGTATTTTTATGAAAAAAGTATTTGACAGCTTAATATTTAAATTAGTATTAGCAGTTGTTATAGGTCTATTAATAGGTTTCTATGCGCCTGCTTCTTTTATGAATATTATAGTTACCTTAAAGTATATCTTAGGTCAAGTAATATTCTTTGCGGTTCCTTTAATAATTATCGGATTTATCGCACCTTCTATAGCCAAATTAAAGAGCAATGCTTCTAAATTATTAGGGTACGCTGTTGGGTTTGCTTATATATCATCAGTCGGTGCAGCTACATTTTCAGCTATATTCGGATATATGCTAATACCAAAATTGTCAATTCAATCTACTAATGAAGGTCTAAGACAATTACCAGAACTTATTTTTAAATTAGATATTCCTCAAATTATGCCTGTTATGAGCGCATTATTTTTATCTATAATTTTAGGACTTGCAATAACTTGGACAAAAGCTGATCTGTTTGAAAAATTATTAGATCAGTTCCAAAATATAGTTTTAAGTTTAGTTAATAGAGTGGTTATTCCTTTATTACCATATTTCATAGCTACAACTTTCGCATCTCTTGCTTATGAAGGTTCTATAACTAATCACTTACCTGTATTTATAAAAGTTATAGTTATAGTTTTAATTGGTCATTTTATATGGCTTGCATTGCTTTATGCAGTAGGCGGCGCTATATCTGGTAAAAACCCTATGGAAGTTTTAAAACATTATGGACCAGCTTACTTAACTGCTGTTGGAAGTATGTCCTCAGCTGCCACTCTTCCTGTAGCTTTAGAATGTGCTAAAAAATCTAAAGTACTAAGAAAAGATATTTTAAACTTCTCAGTTCCACTATGCTCTAATATACATCTTTGTGGATCTGTTTTAACAGAAGTATTCTTTGTTATGGTAGTTTCTCAAATATTATACGGTAAACTTCCAAGTGTATCATCTATGGTAGTATTTATAATTTTATTAGGTGTATTTGCTATAGGTGCACCTGGTGTCCCTGGAGGTACAGTAATGGCATCTCTAGGACTTATAACTAGTGTTTTAGCATTTAATGAAACAGGTACTGCTCTTATTTTAACTATATTTGCATTACAAGATAGTTTCGGTACAGCTTGTAACGTTACTGGCGATGGAGCATTAACACTTATGCTTACTGGTATAGCCGATAAGAAAAATATACAAAGTGAAGAAGAATCTGTGGAATTTTAATAAAAAAGCCTTTGGTGTTTATACCAAAGGCTTTTTATTTTATAATTTTTATTATATAAAAATAAAAACTCTTAGACATAATCTAAAAGTTTAATTGGTGAGCGCACAGGGATTCGAACCCCGGACACACGCCTTAGAAGGGCGTTGCTCTATCCAGCTGAGCTATGCACCCATATTTTTATGGAGCTAGTGATAGGAATCGAACCTACAACCTGCTGATTACAAGTCAGCTGCTCTACCGTTGAGCCACACTAGCATCTTGGCGGGAATAACAGGATTCGAACCTGTGACCCATTGATTAACAGTCAATTGCTCTACCAACTGAGCCATATTCCCACAATTGGCGGAGAGGGTGGGATTCGAACCCACGGTGCC
The DNA here is from genome assembly GCF_024723825.1 of Romboutsia lituseburensis. Lineage (NCBI taxonomy): Bacteria > Bacillati > Bacillota > Clostridia > Peptostreptococcales > Peptostreptococcaceae > Romboutsia > Romboutsia lituseburensis. The sequence continues at coordinate 170,804 of NZ_JANQBQ010000001.1, read as the reverse complement.
GTTAAGCATCACTGGTTTTCAAGACCAGCTCCTTAAACCACTCGGACACCTCTCCGTACTTGGTGATCCATCCGCGACTCGAACGCGGGACACCCTGATTAAAAGTCAGGTGCTCTACCGACTGAGCTAATGGATCATAATATTAAATTGGTGAGCGCACAGGGATTCGAACCCCGGACACACGCCTTAGAAGGGCGTTGCTCTATCCAGCTGAGCTATGCACCCACATTTTTATGGAGCTAGTGATAGGAATCGAACCTACAACCTGCTGATTACAAGTCAGCTGCTCTACCGTTGAGCCACGCTAGCATTTTGGCGGGAATAACAGGACTCGAACCTGTGACCCATTGATTAACAGTCAATTGCTCTACCAACTGAGCCATATTCCCACAATTGGCGGAGAGGGTGGGATTCGAACCCACGGTGCCGTTAAGCATCACTGGTTTTCAAGACCAGCTCCTTAAACCACTCGGACACCTCTCCGTGCTTGGTGATCCATCCGCGACTCGAACGCGGGACACCCTGATTAAAAGTCAGGTGCTCTACCGACTGAGCTAATGGATCATAAATATTAAATTGGTGAGCGCACAGGGATTCGAACCCCGGACACACGCCTTAGAAGGGCGTTGCTCTATCCAGCTGAGCTATGCACCCACATTTTTATGGAGCTAGTGATAGGAATCGAACCTACAACCTGCTGATTACAAGTCAGCTGCTCTACCGTTGAGCCACGCTAGCATTTTGGCGGGAATAACAGGACTCGAACCTGTGACCCATTGATTAACAGTCAATTGCTCTACCAACTGAGCCATATTCCCACAATTGGCGGAGAGGGTGGGATTCGAACCCACGGTGCCGTTAAGCATCACTGGTTTTCAAGACCAGCTCCTTAAACCACTCGGACACCTCTCCGTACTTGGTGATCCATCCGCGACTCGAACGCGGGACACCCTGATTAAAAGTCAGGTGCTCTACCGACTGAGCTAATGGATCATTGTTTATTGTTTTGTTAAGTTCTCACTTGCAAAGACTATTATAGTTATATTTTTTAAATTCGTCAATACATTTTTTCATATTTTTTATATTTTTTTCATTTTTTTTCCTTAAATACCTTTATTTTTAATAATTTCAGCTTTTTAATTTTTTACAATTTTTTTATTTATATTCACTAATATTTAAAATTTATTTTAGCTTTATGTTTATTTTTAATCTTGCTTACCAAACTTATAACTAAAAGTTCCATCACACTTATTATAACTATAGTTCCTCCTGGAGCTAAATCAAAATAGAAAGAAATTATTACGCCTGATATTATGGCAACTTCTCCAAATAAAATCGAATAAAACATTGCGTTTTTAAAGCTTCTAGCTATTTGTATACTCGTTGCAACAGGTATAGCTATTAACGATGAAACTAATAATACACCAACTATTCTTAATGTTATTGTTATACTTGCAGCTACTAAAACCATAAAAATAGTATTTATAAATTTAACAGGTATTTTAGAGAATTTAGCATTATCTTCATCAAAAGTTATAAATAAAAGTTCTTTAAAAAATAATGCTATAAAGAATACTATAACCAAAGCGGTTAAAGTTATTATAACTATATCTTCTTTATTTACTGTAGCTATACTTCCATACATAAATGAAAACAAATCAAAGTTTACATTTGACATACTTATTAATATTCCTGATATACCTACACCTAAAGCCATGATTATGGCAATGGATAAATCTGCATATTCCTTTAAATTCGTTCTTAATCGGTCTATTAAAATAGCGGCTAGACTTGATGCAATTAATGACCCTAAAATAGGATTTACACCAAATAATGTAGCACCACAGATTCCAGATAAAGCTATATGAGATAAACTATCTCCTATTAAAGATAACCTCTTAAACACTATAAACATTCCCATAAGAGGGCATATAAACCCTACTATAGCAGATGCAAATAATGCTCTTAACATAAAATCATATTGAAAAATTTCCAAACTACTTCCTCCCAAATTCTAATTACTAAAAAAATCTAACATCATATTTTTACTTATATCACTTTTTGCATTTTGTATAAACTTTATATTGTGATTTTTAATTAATACAAGATTCTTTACTTCTTCTTTAACAATAAATAAATCATGTGAAACTATAACTATTGTAAGATTCAACTTTTCATTTAATTCCTTTAATAGCTTATAAAATTCTCGCTGCCCATTTATATCAATACCTACTGTTGGTTCATCTAAAAATAACATTTTAGGTGATTTCATTAGTTCTCTAGCTATAAATACTTTTTGCTGTTGCCCTCCTGATAAACTTCCTATAAGTTTATCTTTGTATTCATAAACTCCAACTAGCTTTAAAACGTCATCAACTTCTTCTAAATGTTTCTTTTTTATACGTTTAAATAATCCTATTTTTGAAACTAAATTCATTGCTACAACTTCTCTTACTGTAACAGGAAAAGATGATGAAAATGAATTTGACTTTTGATTTACATATCCTATTTCTTCCCAGCTATTAAATGCATTTATATCCGTTCCAAATATTTTTATTTTACCTTTTACTGATTTTATTTCATTTATCATAAGTTTTAATAATGTGCTTTTTCCAGCCCCATTTTGGCCTATTATTCCAACATAATCTCCCTTATGTATCTCTAAATTAATATCTTCAAGTATGGGCTTTTCATCATAACCAAAACTTACGTGTTCAAATTTAATTACATTTTCCATATTTACTCCCTACTTTAAAATCAATTTTAATGTATCTAAGTTCTTATTCATTAATGATATATAATCTTCATCATTATCAAAATCTTGTTTTGTAACTCCATCTATGGAGTATAGTATTTCTGTTTTTATATTTGCTTCATTAGCTATAGTCTGAGCTACTTTAGGATTTACAAGACCATCAAATAATATATACCCAATCTTATTTGTTTTTGCAAAATTTGAGATCTCGCTTACTTTACTAAGAGAAGGCTCTTGATTTGGAGTTATTCCTGTAACGGATATTTGTTCTATATTATATTTTTTACATAAATAACCATAAGCATCATGAGATACAATTATTTTATTGTTCTTTATAGTACTTAGCTCTGAATCATATTTGTCTTTTATCTTCTCTAAATTGTGCACATACTCATTGTAATTATTTTCATAGTAAGTCTTATTTTTTGAATCTACTTCTATTAAAGCATTTTTTATATTTTCGCATTCTTTTATAACTAAATCTACATCTAACCATACATGAGGATCATATTCACCATGATTATGATTATCGCTATCTTCTTCATGAGAATGATTGTGTGTTTCTTTATCATTATAGCTTAAAGGTTCTATTCCCTTTGTAGCTACTACTACCTTTAAATTCGATTCACTTTCAATTTTATCAGCAAAACTGTCAAGTCCTAATCCATTTTTAATAAGTAAATTTGCATCTTGAATATCTTTTAATCCTTTAGGAGTTATTTCATAATCGTGAGGCTCTGTTCCTGGAGGTATTATGTAATTTAAATCAATCTTATCTTTTCCTATATTTTTTGTAAAATCATAAATTGGAAATACTGTTGTATATACTGTTATTTTATCTTTACTTTCATCTATAGTTTCATTTTTTGAGCATCCAAAAACACTCATAGATATAAATAAACTCATTAATAGTAAATATACTTTTTTCATTTTTATTATCCTTTCTATTTATCTAAAATTTCTTTTTTAACTTAATTATGTCCCAATAATTTAATTAATAGACAAACTTTAATTTAAGTTTTTATTTGATAATGATTATCAATACACTTATTATCTTATTGAACAACATTTTTGTCAATAGTTTTTATAAATTTATATACATCAATATAATAATATGAAATTTTAACAAATCTAATAACCTTATCAAACATAATAATAATTTATATACAAAAAGAAGGTCTTTTCAGACCTTCTAATATAATAATCTTACTTAAATTTTCTTTTAATATTAATTCTTTACTAAATCATTCCCATAAGTTTTGGTATAAATAAACTTATTTCTGGTATGAATGTTACCAACATTAAAACTACTAATATACCTAGATAGAATGGTAACAAGTATTTTATTACATCTTCTATTTTAGTTTTACCAACTTTACACCCTATAAACAATGTGTTTCCAACTGGTGGCGTTATATTCCCTATACACAGGTTAAATATAAGCATTATACCAAATTGAACTGAATCCATACCAAAGTTTTTAGCTATTGGTAAAAATATTGGTGTAAATATTAATATCGCTGGCGTTAAGTCCATAAATGTACCAACTATTAATAATATTAAGTTCATTATTAATAATATCACAACCGGATTTGAAGATATTCCTAATAGTATTTCTGTTATTGCATTAGGTATATTTGTAAATGCCATAACCCAAGACATTATAGATGATACCCCTATTAAGAAAATTATTATACCTGTCATCTCAACTGTGTCTAATAATATTTTAGGTATATCCTTTAACTTTATAGATTTATAGAAGAAAAATGATAGTATAAAAGAATAGACAACTGCAACTGCTGCTCCTTCTGTAGCTGTAAATATACCGCCTACTATACCACCTATTATTACAAATATTAAAGCTAAACTAGGAAGCGCATCTATAAATATTTTTATAGCTTCTTTAAAACTTATATTATATTTAGATGAATATTTATATTTTTTTGCAAGTATAAATGCAACTATCATTACTGCTAGTCCCCATAATATACCTGGTATGTACCCTGCCATAAATAATGCAGCTACTGATGTCCCTCCACTTACTAGTGAATATATTATAAGTGAGTTGCTTGGAGGTATTAATAATCCTGTTGGTGCAGATGCTATGTTTACTGCTGCACTGTAATTTTTATTATATCCTTCTGATTCTTGAAGTGGCGACATTGTTCCACCAATAGCAGCAGCTGCTGCTACTGATGAGCCACTTACTGCTCCAAATAGCATATTTCCAACTACATTTGTATGAGCTAAAGACCCTGGTAATTTACCACTTAATACTTTTGCAAAATTTACTAATTTTAAAGCTATACCACCATTATTCATTATTATCCCTGCTAATACGAAAAATGGTATTGCTAATAATGAAAAACTACTTATTCCTGTAAATATTCTTTGTGCTCCAGTTAAAACTGCTACATCCCATGATAATGTAGTTAATATACCAAATATAGAAGCTATCCCTATTGTTATAGATATTGGTATACCTAATAAAAGTAATATCGGAAATACAATAGCTATAGCTGTACCTGCTTGAAATGCTAATTCCATAATCTTCTCTCCCTCAGATTAATTATTATTTAATAATTTTTTTGAATTTGCTACTTCTTGTTTCAAATCAAATAAATTTAATATATTATAGATTATTGTTATTATCCCTGATAACGGTAGTGCTAAATATATATATCCCATTTGAATTCCTAGTGCTGGTGATATCTGACCCATAGCTAGATTACTTATTTGTATTCCACCTAATACTAAAACTAATGCAGAAAATGCTAATACTACCAATTCTGTCATTATGCTTAATCCTAGCTTTACTTTATGACTTTTATTTTCAAGTTTTTGTCTAAAAAATACCATAGTCATATGATCTTTTTTTCCAAATACATAAGCTGATCCAAGTAATGCCATCCATACAAATGAATATATCAATAGATCTTCAGATACTGTACTTGGGTTATTTAGCACATAACGAGTGATTATTTGCCAAGTACCTAAAACTACCATAAATGCTAGTAGTGACATACATATGACTTCTATTGATTTATTTAATATAACTCTTAATTTATTCATCTTAATTCCTCCCTACTAGTATTTATTTACTTTCTTTTGATGCTTTTTCTTGTATCTTATCATATAAGGCTTTTATTGCTTCATTATCTTGAGTCATTTCCTTACGAAGTGGTAAAACCTTTTCTTTAAATGGCTCTATATCTGGATAATAGAAGTTAACTCCCATTTTTTTAGATTGTTCTACTGCTTCATTTACTTTATCTTCCCATGCATCAACTTCAAATTTATTAATTTCATCAACTGCCTCTAGTATTATATTTCTATGTTTCTCACTTAAGCTGTCTAATAGCTTAGCATTCATTATAAGTATATCTGGAATCATAGCATGTTGATTATATGAGTAGTGCTTAGCAACCTCTCCATGTTTATTGTTAGTTAAGGCTAGCTCATTATTTTCAGCTCCATCTATAACCTTTTGTTGTAAAGCTGTATAAACTTCACCAAAGCTCATAGGTGTAGCTGATCCGCCTAATAATTCCATCATTCTTATATTAGTCTGGCTTTGTTGAACCCTTATCTTCTTACCTTTTAAATCTTCTGGCTTCATTACTGGTTTATCTGTTGTATACATATTTCTTGAACCTGCGTCAAACCAAGTAAGGCCAACAAACCCAGATTCTCTAGTTGATTCATATATTTTGTCCATTATCTCATCATCATTCATTACAGAGTGATAATGTTCTTTACTGTCAAATAAATATGGAAGATTAAATACACTATAAGATTTATTAAAACTTTCAAGTAAGCTTATGCTACCAACCGCTATATCAATAGCACCTGTTTGAGTAAGCTCTACAGCTTCACGTTGACCTCCAAGTAATTCATTAGGGTATACTTGTATATCTATTTCCTTATTTGTTTTTTGTTCTACTATTTTTTCAAATTCTTTTAGTGCTAAATGTATTGGATGTTCCTCACCTTGATTGTGAGCAACCCTCATAACTTTTGCTTCATTATCTTTGCTTGAACTACATCCAACTACCGATAAGCTAGTTATAGTTGCGAGTAAAAGAGCTTTAATCCTCTTATTCATTTATAAATTCCCCCTAGGATTATTTTTGAAAATATTTTTTAGCATTGTTATAACATATATCTTCTACTATTTCACCTAATATATCTAAATCACATGGATACTCTCCATTTTCAACTAAAGTTCCTATATAGTTACAAAGTATTCTTCTAAAATACTCATGTCTTGTAAATGATAAAAAACTTCTTGAATCTGTAAGCATTCCTACAAATTTGCTAATAAGGCCTAGTTGAGATAGTGATATAAGTTGTCTTTCCATACCATCTTTTTGATCGTTAAACCACCATCCAGATCCAAATTGGACCTTTCCTGGAACTTGTCCACCTTGGAAGTTTCCTATCATAGTCCCTAAAACTTCATTATCTTTAGGATTTAGACAGTATAAAATAGTTTTCGGTAAATTATCTTCAACATCTAAACTATCTAATAGTTTAGATAAGGAGTAAGCGATTTCCCCATCATCAATACTATCAAATCCTGCATCTACTCCAACTAAATTAAACATTCTTGTGTTATTATTTCTAAGGGCACCTATATGAAGCTGCATCACCATATTTCTTTCACTATACATTTTTCCTAATTCTATCAAAGTAAATGTAGTGTATTTCTGAGCTTCTTTTGAATCTATTTCTTTACCCGCTAAAACTTTAACAAATATGTTTGAAACTTCCTCTTTTGTAGAAGGTTCAAAATAAACTCTTTCTAAACTATGGTCCGTTATATTACATCCATGGTCTACAAAGTAATTTAATCTTTTTTCTAATACTTTTGTTAATGTTTCATAATCTTTTATTTTTACACCTTCCGTTTTTCCTAATACTTCTATATAACCTTTAAAATCTTTGCTTTGTATTTTCAAAGCCTTATCTGGTCTAAATGTCGGTCTAACTTCACATTCAAAGTTTTTATCTTCACTTATAAGTTTGTGATATACTAAGTCATCTACTGGATCATCTGTTGTTCCAATATAAACAACATTAGACATTTTTATTAATTTTTTAGCAGTTAACTTATTCTCAACTATTTCTCTATTACATTTTTCCCATATATCTTTCGCTGTTTTTTCACTTAAAGTTTCATCAACATTGAAGTATCTTTTAAGTTCTAAATGTGACCAATGATATATAGGGTTACCAATTAAATATGGCATCATTTTTGCAAACTCATAGAATTTTTCAAAATCAGTTGCATTTCCAGTTATATATTTTTCATCTATTCCAAAACTTCTCATAGATCTCCATTTATAATGATCATGGTATAGCCACATTTGAGTTAAATTATCATATTTTTTATCTTGTGCTATTTCAACCGCCGGTAAGTGACAGTGATAATCAAATATCGGCATTTTTGAAGCATTATTATGATATAGGGTCTTAGCTGTCTCACTAGATAATATAAAATCATTGTCCATAAATTTTTTCATTGTATTCTCCTAAGCTATTTACTATCTTTTTTATATTAAATTTTAACATATTAAATTTTTTTCTCCAATATTTTTCATTTTTCTTCAATATTTTTCATTGTAAAGGAAGAGTTTCAAAATGTTTTATCATTTAATTCTAATTATATTTTTAATATACTTATTTTTTATAAATGATTTGTCTGCAAATGTAATAAATTGTATATAAATCTAGTAACTAAAATAAAATTCATTCTGAAACATCTTCATTTTTAGCTATTTATTCTTGTTTATAGCTTCTATCAATCCATTTATATAAACAGCACCTAATGCTCTATCATATAGCCCATATCCTGGTCTTCCAGTTTCACCCCATATCATCCTTCCATGATCCGGTCTGTATGGCCCTTTAAAATCATAATCACAGTATGCTTTTACTATTTCATAAAAGTCTAGCGAACCACATTCTGATAAATGAGCAACTTCATTAAAACTACTATCTCCAGTTATTAATACGTTTCTTAAATGAGCAAAGTTTATTCTATTTTTTTCTTTTCCAAAATATTTAACCATCTCTACAACATCATTAGTTTTTGTACATCCTAATGATCCTGTACATAGTGTTACTCCATTGTATTCACTATCATAAAGATTTATAAATCTTTCTAAGTTTTCAAAATTTGTTATTATTCTTGGAAGTCCAAATATTGACCATGGTGGATCATCCGGATGTATAGCCATTTTTACATTACTTTCTTCTGCTACTGGTATTATTTCTTTAATAAAATACTCTAGATTTTCCCATAGCTTTTCTTCATCAACATTTTTGTATTTATCAAGCAATGCACCTATTCCACCTTCTCCATATGATGTATCCCATCCTGGAAGTTCTAGTTCACCTAATGCTGGATCCATTTTCCTTACTGTTTCTTCATCATATATTAGACAAGTTGATCCATCTTCAAGTTCATAGTTAAGATCTGAACGAGTCCAGTCAAATACTGGCATAAAATTATAACATACTGTTTCTATTTTAGCTTTTCCTAAATTTCTTAAAGTTTCTTTATAGTTTTCTATATACCTCTCTCTTGTAGGTAATCCTAATTTTATATCTTCATGAACGGGCACACTTTCTATTACCGAAAGTTTTAATCCATTATCTTCTACAGTCTTTTTTAATTCTAATATTTTATCTAGTGGCCAAGCTTCTCCTACCGGTATATCATATATTGCGGTTACTATACCTTTCATTCCTGGTATTTGCTTAATGTACTCTATTTTTACAGAGTCATCTTGTCCATACCATCTAAACGTCATTTCCATATTTACATCCCCCAAATTATCTTTTTATATTTTGTAATCCTTCTTCTATCAAACTTGACACACTTTTTCTGTCAACTAGGTTTATATCGCCTCTTATTGAATGTTTCAAAACACTTGCACAAGTTCCAAATTCTACAGTTTCTCTAGAGTTTAAATTATCTAATATTCCATGAAGTATTCCTGCCGTATAAGCATCTCCTCCACCAACTCTATCTAAAATGTCAAAATTGTATTCATTTGATACATGTAAATTTTCTTTATCAAATAAGTAACCTTTTAAAGAATTATTATTTATTGAATTTACACTTCTTTTTGTACATGCTGCATATTTTAAATTAGGATATTTTTTAAATAATTTTTCATATAAATCTTTTAGGCTTTCTTCATATCCTATTTTTTTTGATTCATATTTCAATATATTAGTCATATCTAAATTACCTAAAAACGCTATATCTACATAAGGAAGTATTTCCTCTAAAAACTCTTTAGCATTTTCTAAACTCCACAGCTTAGCCCTATAATTAGAATCCAAGGACACTAGTATATCAGTTTTTTTAGCAAACTTTGCTATATCTATAGTTAAATCATATAATTCCTTACTTAATGCTGGAGTTATTCCTGATAAATGCACTAATTTAACATCCTCTAGCATTTTTTCTATATCAAACTCATTTTTATTTGTCATAGATATAGATGAGTACTTTCTATCATATATGACTTCTGTGCTTCTAAGACCATGACCTATTTCTAAAAAATATATACCAAGTCTACCATCACCTTGTAATATATCACTTGTATCTACATTATAGCTCTTTAAATCCCTTATAACTTTATCTCCTAATGAATTGTTAGGTACCTTAGTTACATATTTGGTTTTATGGCCAAAATTAGCTAAGCTACAAACAACATTTGCCTCTCCACCACCGTAAGTTGCATCGAAAGAATTAACTTGCATAATCTTTTGATTATTAGAAGGTGTAAGTCTTAGCATTATTTCTCCAAAACCTAAAATATTATTATTTTTATTTGCTTCTAACATCTTTTATTTTCTCCACAAATTCTTTAGCTAGTTTTTCTATATCTTTTAAACTTCCTGCATTAAACAGTGAACTGCCTACTCCTACACAAGAAACTCCCATCTCAAACCATTTATCTATGTTATCTATACTAACGCCTCCTGTTGGCATTATTTCAGCTTGTGGTATTGGAGCTTTGATTGCTTTAACATACTTAGGTCCAAATACATCTCCTGGGAATAATTTAACCATTTTATTTCCATTTTCTATGGCATTCATTATTTCACTAACTGTCATGCATCCAGGAAGATAAAGAGTATCTAATCTTTTACAAACTTCATTTACTTCTTTATTGTATCCTGGACTTACTACATATGTAGCCCCTGCTAAGATTGCATCTTCTGCCATCTTTCCATTTAAAACACTTCCAACTCCTAGTATTAACTTTTCATTATCCATTAACTCATTTATTAATTCAACAACATCAGGAATTGAGTAAGTTAATTCTACTGCCTTTATTCCACCATTTAAGCAAGCATTTATATATCCTTTTGCTTCATCATGGTCTTTTGCTCTTATTACAGCTACTATTCCTTCATTTTTTATAGTGTTTAACATAATATCCTCCTATACTCCTGAATATGCGCTAAATGCTCCATCTACGGGTATTACTACACCATTTACAAACCCTGATGCATCAGAACTTACTAAGTATAATAATGTACCTATTAATTCATCTGCTTCTCCAAATCTTCCCATTGGTGTAGCATTTAATATTTTATTACTTCTTTCAGTTGGAGTTCCATCTTCATTAAATAATAGTTTCTCATTTTGAGCAGTAACAAAGAATCCTGGTGCTATTGCATTTACCCTTATTCCTACTTTTGACATATGTACTGCTAACCATTGAGTAAAGTTACTTACTGCTGCTTTTGCTCCTGAGTATGCAGGTATCTTTGTAAGAGGAGTATATGCATTCATTGAAGATATATTTATTATTGTGCATCCTTCTCTATTTATCATGTCTTTGCTAAACTCTTGCGATGGAAGTAATGTTCCTAAGAAGTTTAAGTTAAATACAAATTCTACTCCTTTTGGATCTAAGTCAAAGAACGATATTAATTCTTCGTTGTCTAAATCTTCTTCTAATAAGTATTCTTTTGTTGTTGTTCCTTTTGGATGGTTTCCACCAGCTCCATTTATTAATATATCACATGGTCCAAATTCTTTTAATATTATCTCATGTGCTCTTTTTAAGCTTTCCTTATCTAATACGTTAGTTTCTATTCCTATGGCACATCCACCATTATCTATTATTTCTTTAGCTTTAACTTCACATGCATCTTTACCTAAAGCAAGTATAGCTACTTTAGCTCCACACTTTGCTAATGCATCAACCATAGCTCCACATAGTACTCCTGTTCCACCTGTTACTACAGCTACTTTATTATTTAAATCAATATTAAATGGCAATTTCATTTGTTGTACCTTCCTTTCATCTTCTATACTTGTATACTAGCATATCGTTTTTCTCAATGCAATACCTTTTCCTAAATTTTTTTATATTTTTACATTAGCTGTCATTTTTATAAATTTTTTTAATTTTATTTTATTTTTAATTCTATTTTTATATTTTTTGATAAATACAATTTCACTTAAACAAAAAAGCCTTCATTAGAAGACTTCTTGGTTGAATTTAAATTTAAGTTAATTATTATTTAAAGAATCTTTTTAATTCTTCATTTTCATTTATTAATCTTTCCCATTCTTTAGCTGGAGATACTATATGTATATTTATATATTCTTCAATATCATCAAACTTTTTATTTTTTATTATATCTAACATTTGTTCATGCTGATTTATTATTTGCACTTTATTACTTTTCATTTCAGACAAAAGTCTCATTCTATTATAATGAGTACTTATATTCATAATACTTTCCCATATATTTATTTTTTCACATCCTAAAAATATTAACTTATGAAATTTTTTATCTAAATTATGAAATTCAAGTTCTTTTCCGTCCTTGTCTGCAACTAGTTTTTGCGCAAATAAGTTTTTTTCTAATTCCATAAATAATTCTTCTGAAAAACCATTACAGGCTTCCCTTAAAACTTCTTTTTCTAATATAGATCTCATAAATATTGCTTCATTTATAAGACTTTTATCAATTAAAGATACATACGTACCTGATTGTGGCTTAACTTCTATAAGGTGCTCATTTTTCAATCTCATTAAAACTTCTCTTATTGGTGTCCTAGATATATTCAGTTTTTCAGATAAATCAGATTCACTAAGTAACTCTCCTGGCTTTAAATCTAATGACATTATGTTATCTTTCAAAACTCTGTATGCATAAGCTTTTCCTGTTTCTTTATGTTTTTTTTCGTAAAGTATCATTATTCCTCCTGTATACTAATTTAATCTCTGTTATACAATTAACAATTTAATCTAGTATATTAGTATTTTTACTTTTCTTTTTAATAATATATCTTAATTATAAAAAATAAAAGAGTATTTTAAAATTTTCTTCTAATTTCAAAATACTCTTAGTCTTAATTTTTAATTATTTTGTATGCATTATAACTTATATATCTGTTTCTATTACTTTTAAACTATTGTTTTTATCTAATTCTTTGTATAAATTAGTTATAGTAAGTGTCATATATGGAGTTAACCATAAATATCCTATACCTAATGTAATAAGACATAAAATAGCCCATCCAATGAAACTTAATTGAATAACAAATAATTCCCACTTATGACCTTTCATCATTTGTATACTAAGTTTCATAGCTTTAATTAATCCTAAATTTTCTTTATCTACAATTATATATGATGTCATTGACACTGCTAAACTGAATATAGTAAGTAGCACACATAAAACTATTGATAATATTATTAATAACCATGATACTGCGCTTAAACCACCATTACCAAATATAAAATTAACACTCGATGCAACTGCTGCAACCCCTATAATTCCACCAATTATAGCGCCTATAATACTTATTATTACTACAAACCCTAATGATTTTAATAATGCATTTTTAGATACCAATACATCCTCAAATTTGGAATCATTTGGATTTTCTCTAAATTTCAAGAAAAACTTAGAAAATCCTACAAATCCCCACACTTCTATTCCTAATGATATTAAAAATCCTATAAATATACCTACACCTGAATCAGTATGATTTTGAATTATAGATACTAAAATTACTACAACTGAATATATTAGCATTAATAATACAGGTACTTTCCAATTACCTTTTAATTGGCTTTTAGAAAGTTGTTTTAATTCTGCTCTACTCATAGTAATCCCTCCTTTAAAGTTTTATCTATAATATCTATATTCAAGTTATAGCGTGATTGTGCTTTAATTAAAAATTATTCTATAAAAATATAAAATTTATCCATACAATTGATATAATTTTTATCTATTGATACATTTTAATACAAAACAAAACCATTCTATGTCAAAACAAAAACTCTTAAAGCAATTTATTTATATATAAACCACTTTAAAAGTTCTTGTAAAACTATATTTATTTTTTTATTTTATATTATTTATAATAGCTATACATTCCTTTTCAATATCTTCTATATAATCATGTATATAAATCCCATTACCACAAGCAAATATAGCTTCTCTTGATGTCATAAAGTTTTCATTTACTAAAGGACCTGTAGTTTCAGGATTTAGATTTACATTACTTCTCATTGAAACTAACCCATCACTAAGCATAGGATTTGCAAATATTAATGTATCGCAATTTATTTGAATACTTTCTTTACTGTTAGATAAAGTAACACACTCTAATCTTCCATTTCCTTGTATAGAAGTTATCTCATAACTTTCATATATATTGTCTGTAAGGTTGAAAGTATCTTTAATATTTTCTTTTGTAATAATACCTACTACGTTTATATTATGCTTTTTTAAATCATTTTCTAACATATATAAAGTTGCATCTCCGTGTATAAGCATATTTTTTCCTGGAATCATTTTATCCATATTAAAAATCTTTTTAGCCATTGATAAAGTTAAAATTCCTGAACATCTATCCCCAACCATGCTAACAGCTTTTCTACTTCCTTCTTTTGCTCCATTCGCTAGAATTATATTTTTACCTTTAATTTTTTCTATTCCATTTTTTTCACTTGTACAAACAATTTCATTGTTATCATCTATTTTTAAAACCATAGTAGATAATTGTCTTTCTATGTTTTTGCAATTATCAAGTTTTTTTAAGAGCTCTTTTTTGTATTCTTTACCTGTTATATTTTTACTTTTGCTTATATTGTAATCTCCTAATGTTAACGCTCCTCCTAATATAGGATCTTTTTCAATTAACAGTACATTATTTATGTTATTTTTATCAGCATTTATTGCACATAAAATACCCGCAGCTCCTGCTCCTACTATAACTAAATCATACTCTCTCATAATTAATCCTCCTTAAACCCTATAGCATTTGAAGCTTTGTTATTCTTATTTACTTCACTTATATCTATGCCTAATTCTTGACTTAATATATTTCCTATTGTAATCATACATCCTACACCTTGACATCCACCCATCATAGCACGAGTTCTTCTTTTAACTGCATCTACAGTTTTAGCACCTAATGGTCTATTTATAGCTTCTAATATTTCACCTTCTGTAATCAATTCACATTTACAAATCATTTTTCCATAAGATGAATTTTTAGCTATTAAGTTGTTTTTTTCTTCTAAGCTAAGTTCATTAAATCTTGTTATACCTTTTCTAGTTGATTTAAAATTGTTTTTTTCCTCTAAACTTATTTTATTTTTTATTATTTCAACAGTGTAATATCCAATAGCAGGTGCGGCTGTTAAACCTGGTGAGTCTATCCATATTACATTTATAAAGTTTTTAGCATCAAATGCTTCTTCTATTATGAAGTCACCTTCCTTAGTTTTAGGTCTTAATCCACTAAATGTGTTTAAAACTCTATTTAGAGGTAAATTTTTTATAGTCTTTTCACTTTTTTGTATTATTTCATCTATACCTTCTCTAGAAGTTAAAATAGTATTATTAGCTTTAGCATTTGGCCCTAATAAAAGATTTCCATCCACCGTAGGCGTTACTAAAACACCTTTACTTAACTTACTAGGTACTTGGAATAAAGTTTTTTCACATAAACTACCTGCAACTTTATCAAATAAACAATATTCGCCCTTTACTGGATTTACTTCATACTTTTTACTGCTTACTAAGTTATTTATAAATGCTCCAGATAATCCAGATGTATTTACTACTAATTTTGATTTAATAGCTTGCCCATTTGCTAAATTTATTTCATATCCATCATTATATTTTTTTATATCTATAACTTCACTTCCTAAGCTAAACTCTACTCCATTCTCACAAGCATTTTCAGCTAATGCTATAGTCATTTCATAAGGACTTACAATACCTGAACTTTTAACATATAATGCTTTTTTAACATCTTTGTTTATATTTGGTTCCATTTTTAAAATTTCTTCTTTTTCTATTATTTTAAGCCCCCAAACGCCTATTGCTTCACCATTTTGTTTTAGATAATTTAGTCTTTCTATCTCCTCTTCATTAAAAGCCAAAACTAATGCTTGATTTCTTTTAAATTTAAAATCTAAGTCATTTGATAACTTTTCTATCATTTGATTTCCTTCTATATTTAACTTTGCTTTTAAACTTTCTCTCTTTTCATTAAAACCGCCATGTATTATTCCGCTATTAGCCTTTGAAATACCTTCACAAATATCTTCATTTTTATCTATCACAATTATATCTAATTTATATTTTGATAGCTCTCTAGCTATAGAACAGCCTACAACCCCAGCTCCTATAATAGCTATATCTTTCATAAACATCGCTCCTTTTAATTTTACTAACTTAGTCATTTTTATCTTGTTCAATTTATGTATTTATTATATATCAACTTCACCTATAGGTAAAATTGATATATAATATGATAATCATTAATATTGTTAATGCTATAATTTACCATAAATTTATAAATTAAAAATAGCCTTAAAAATTTATCTAAGGCTATTTTTATTATTTATTGTATTTTAAGTATTTTCCAAATTCATCCCATGTTAATTTAAACTTAGGAATTCCTACATAATAGGGAGCTATTTCATAAAGTCCAAAATAAACTACTATTCCTTCATTATCAATATAAAAACTTTGATTATCACTTATACCTTTAAAGCCTTCATCTCCAGTAAAATAGATATCTTTATTTTTTGAAATTTCATCATTTATAAATTTATTAACAATCTTTTTATAATTAACATTTTCTTTAAATAAATCTTTTAATTTTAATTCTTTTTTATTTTCTAGATCATAGTTAAAAGATTTTAAATAGCTCATTCCATGGGCTCCACCTGTGAATTCATATAATTTTATAGGTATACTTATTAAGTTATTTTTATTGTAGGTAACTTGATAATCAGAATAAGCTTCATACTGATATTTTACATATTGATCTTTAGCCTTATAGAAGATAGTTTTATATTGTTTTTCATATTCTTTTGACTCTTCTTCAATTTTCTTTTTAAAATCATCTATATAATTAGATATTGCCTCATTAATATTTTCAATAAATTTTATGTTTGAATTTTTATCGTCTAAATATTTATTTTTTATTTTTAAATTTGGATAATGAATATCCGATTTAAAAAACTCTTTATTTTCATCTATCTTTTTCATTTCTATAGTAAAAATATTATTTATAGAGCTCTGTTTAGATTTAAATAACGGAAGTTCTGTACATTTAGCTTTATCATCAATAATGTTTTTATCAAAATTAGCATATGAAAAAGATGTACTTAAAAGTATAGTTATTAAACTTAAGCATGCTATTGGTTTTATTTTTCTCATCATAAGTACTCCTTGTATTTTATTTATTGTAAATATAGTTTCTTCTATATTTTTATATCTATACTAGAAATAACATATGATTTTTTAGTATAAAAAAACTACCTTTACAGTAAAGGTAGTTTAATATTTATTTTTCATTTAATTTTTCTATTATTTCATCTAAGTTTAAACCATGAATTTCACAAGCTTGTTCTAATGTTTCCATTTGTGCCGAAGGGCACCCTATACATCCCATACCAAAACTCATAAGAATTTGTGGTGCATTAGGATTTGATTTTATTATATCTGCTATTATAGTATCTTTTGTTATCATTATTATAAACACTCCTTTAAATTTGATATTTGTAATACATCTTTTCTAAATATATCTATTGTTATTCTGTCTATAAAGTCTCCGAGTTTTTCACCCATTTGACCATGTTCATTATAATAATTTAATATTACTTCCACTAAATTATATGCTTCTTGTTCTGATAAACCTTTTGTTATTATATCCGATTGTCTTGGATAAAATCCAGCACTTCCTCCTGCTGTTATAAAAAACTTACCATCTATATCAACTAGTACTCCAATATCTTTTGAGTATACACTTGTGCACGCATTTCTACATCCTGCAACCCCAATTTTAGTTCTGTTTGGAAGTAGCATACCATGAAATTTTTTGCTTATTTTTGTTCCAATACCTATTGTAGGATATTTTGAACGTTTACAAAAATTTGCTGGACACATTTCTACGTTTTTAACTGAATACTGATTTTTTACAGCAGGTTCCATACCTAGTTCTTTCCAAATAGTTTCTAAGTCTTCTTCTTTTAGATTAGTTATCAATATTCTTTGGCCTGATGTTAATTTTATCACTCCGTTATATTTTTTAGCAACTTGTGCTATTTTTATAAGAGTCTCAGGTAATACAAACCCACCAGGTATATGCGGCGTTATTCCATAAGTTCTTTTTCCATTTTTTATTTTCTGTAAATTTCCATAATTACTCATGAATAGTTATACCTTTCTTATTGTGTTAATAGTAACTCCATCATTTTCTTTTTTATCATATACGTATTTAACTCTTAAATTTTCTACAAATGACTTTATCCATAAATCTTTAAGTTTATAAAGATAACTTAAATTCCCATTACCTTTTTCATAATTTTTTTTGTGTATACATCCTGCTTGTTCAAATATCACATAATCATCATTTTTTTCTGTAATAGAAGTAGCTCTATCACACGGCATTCCTGATAATATATAGTTGTTTAATGATATATAAACATTGTCTGGTGAATTTACTTTGTTACTTTCATCTTTTGCACATTTAATAGCTTGTTTTTTATATTCTGACATAGTTAATTCTTTACTTTTTTCTTTATAGATATCATAATATTTACTTATTATATATGCACTTCTACTTTCAACTTCTATTATCCTATTTTGAAGCCAACCATGTATATTATTAACATCTATTAATTCTTCTAATGGTTTACTTTGTATATATTCACCATATAATTTTATAGCTTCTTCTTGTACACTTAATACTTCTTCACCAAAAGTATCTATATGCACCTTTACTATATTACTTTCTAAATCCTGTGCTAACTTTATTTTATTAAATAACCAAGTGTGTATTGGCGCTAAAAATTGACTCATAAAATTCTCCTTTATTAAATTATATATATTTATTATTACCTTAATTTTTTTAAGTATTTTAAATATTTATTTTGTTAATTTTTTCTTTCTTGTGAATTCATTATATAAAATATAACTTAAATTTACTGTAACAAATGTTACAAAATAAAAAATAATTACCATATACTTTAAATTAATTTAAAGCATTAGTAATTATTTTTTATCTTTTTTATTTATAAAACTCTAAAAATTAATAAAGAATTCTTCATACCATACTAAAAATGTATATATAGTATATATCTTTCTGGCATTATTTCTTTTTCCATTAAAATGTTCATCTAGAAGTTTCACTATTTTTTTAGTTTCAAAAAACTCACTTGCATGTTCGCTAGTAAATGATTTTTTTATTATATTATAATATTTTTCATCTTTAAACCAATATCTTATAGGAACAGGGAATCCCTTTTTTTCTCTTTTCGCCCATTCTTTTGGTAATTTTTTCTTAGCTGCTTCTCTCAAAGCAACTTTAGTATTTGTTTTATCAATCTTATATTTAGTAGGTATCGACTCTCCTACTTTCATAACTTCTTTATCTAAAAAAGGAACTCTTAATTCAAGTGAATGAGCCATACTCATTTTATCAGCTTTAAGTAATATATCTCCAGCTAACCATAATTTTAAATCAAGATATTGCTTTTTAGTTATGTCATCTTGATTTTTTACATTATCGTATATAGGCTTAGTTATATCCGCTATACATAAAGAATCCTTGTATTTATCTTTTAAAATTTTTTTTGCTTCCTTTTCTTCAAATATTAGTGCTTGTCCTATAAAGTGGTCTACTACAGGACAACCACCTCTTATAATAGTTGTTCTACCTTTAAAATGCGGTAATTTTTTAGCTACTAATCCTAATGGCTTTCTTATATACGATGGTAATTTTTTATATTCTTTTAATCTTTCATCTTCATCATACCATTCATATCCACCAAATATTTCATCTGCTCCTTCACCTGATAAAACTACAGTAACATGTTCTCTTGCAAGCTCTGATAGGAAATAAAGTGGTATTGAAGATGGATTTGATTGAGGCTCATCCATATAATACTGTATACTATGTAATTTTTCAAAACACTCTTCAGCTGTAAGTGATTTTTGTATATTTTCTATACCTAGCATATTCGATAAATCACTTGCTAAACTAGTTTCATCAAATTGTTCTTGTTTAAATCCAACTGAGAATGTTTTTTCAGGCATTAGATTGCTAACTATATAACTTGAATCAACCCCACCTGATAAAAATGCTCCTACTGCAACTTCACTCTCACTATGTACTTTTACAGACTCATCTACGACTTCTTGTATACGATTAACACATTCTTTTAAAATTATATTTTTCTGTTTAAAATTTATATCCCAATATTGTTTAATTTCTAGTTTTTCATTTTTATAAGTCATAAAATGACCTGGCTTTAGTTTAAATACGCCTTTGAAAAAAGTTTCATCTAAAACAGAATACTGGAAAGTTAGATAAGGTTTTAATGCATTTTTATTTACTTCCTTTTTAAAATTTGGATGTTCTAAGAAACTTTTAATCTCTGAACCAAATATAAACGACTTATTTGAACCTTCAACTATCTCTGTATAATATAGAGGCTTTATTCCGAAATGGTCTCTAGCTGCAAATAACTCTTTTTTATTTGTATCCCATATCACAAAGGAAAACATACCTCTTAATTTATTTACCATATTTTCTTTATACTCTTCATATAAATGTATCAAGACTTCACTGTCAGTACTCGTCTTGAATACATGCCCTTTTTCTAATAACTCTCCTCTTAATTCTTTATAATTATATATTTCTCCATTAAATACTAGTACTAATCTTCTATCTTCATTGTACAATGGCTGCATACCATTACTCACACCAATTATACTTAATCTCCTAAATCCTAATGCTACATCACTATCCAGATATTCACCTTTTTCATCTGGACCCCTATGAACTATACGTTCCATCATTTTTTCTAAAACTTTTGCTTTATTTTGTATATTATCTACAAAACCTGAAAATCCACACATACTAAATCCTTCCTGTAAATATATACTTAATATATTTATCTTGCATTAATTATTTCTCTCCACTATATAAGACTAAGTTCACTACAAAAAAGTTTCATTTTGTTACATTTTTTATAAAATTTTATATAAAAAAAGAAAATCAGACACAATATAAAATACTAAATTATACTGTGTCTGATTTTCCTATACTGATTTTACAGCTGTATATATGTCTGAAAACTCTATATTTATATTTTCAACATATTTATTATGCTTAATTTTTTCTATTTTTTGCTTTTTGGATTCACATACTATTATAGGAATATTTACAATAAATTCACTTCCTTGACCTTGTTCACTATAAACACTTATACTTCCACCATGAAGGTCAACTAGTGATTTTACTATTGATAAACCAATTCCACTTCCTTCACTTTTTTTCGTCATTCTATTATTTACTTGTTTAAACAATAAAAATACTTCATCTAATTTATCTTTTGGTATCCCTATACCACTATCTTTTACACTAATTTCTAAGCTGTCATCTGAAAAATTTAAGCTAACCTCTATATTTCCATTTTCATTATTGTATTTAATCGCATTAGATAATAAATTTAACATTATACGTTCCATTTTTTCTAAATCAAATGCCATAATTTTTTCTTCTAAATTTGTATCAAATATTAATTTTATATGTTCTTGACTAGAATAATATTGAACTGAATCACATATATTTTCAATAAACTCAACAATATCATAATTTATTGGATTATACTCTAAACACCCTGCATTTAATCTTGTGCTATCTATTAAGTTGTTTACCATTTTTAACAATCTATATCCATTTTGTTTAATTATATTAGTATATGTACGGTAATTTTTACAATCATCACCCTTATCCATCATAAACTCTACTAATTGAATTGAACTAAATATAAGGTTTAATGGTGTTTTAAACTCATGGGAGAGATTTGCGAAAAATTCCATTCGTAATCTTTCAAATTCTAATTCAGCCTCTCTTCTATGTGATATATCTCTTGAAATACCAAGTACTCCTCCAACCATTTTATGATCATCTAAAAATGGTACCTTTATAGTTTCAAAATACATTATTCTTCCATCACTAGCTTCAAAAGAATTTGTAGTTATTAATGACCTTTTAGTTCTTACAATCTCTTTTTCTTCTGCTTCATATTTTTTTATTTTTTTATCTAATGTATTAATTTCTTTTTCACTTTTGCCTATTATATCTTCTTTTGTCATATTTCTATTTTCAGCAAATACTTTGTTACAATGTCTAAAGATTCCATTTACATCCTTGAAAAAGATACTGTCAGGTATAGTGTCACTTATTAACTCTAACATTCTAGAGTCAGAAATTTTGTCACTTATAGTTTTTCTATCTTTCCATAGAGTATTAGCACACATACCTATTGTACCTATTATATTTCCTTCTTCATCTTTTACTACTTTATTTATACCATCATAGCAGTTTTCATTAAAAAAAGATAATGCTTCTATGTAATCTTTTTTCCCCTCTAAAAGTTCTTTATCATCTTTAACAAATTTCTCTGCTATCTCTTTTGGAAAAATTTCAAAATCATTTTTTCCTATAATATATTCTGGTGTCGCATGTTTATATGATTCATATGATCTATTTATATAGATATACTTTCCATTTTTGTCTTTACACCACAAATAAACATCCATTTTTTTTATTAATTCTTTTATATTTTCATCTATTTCTATTTTTTTAGTGAACCATATTATATATTTCTTTTCACTGATACACTTAACATCTATATTATAAAAAGAATTTAAAATACTAACATACTCTAAAAATTTAAACTGCTTAGTATTATTTTCAATATTTGATATAAAGTTTTTATAGAATTTCTTATCTAGCTTATAATTAAAGTTAAGTTTAAAAGCATCTTTTTTTATTTTGTCTAATTCACCATTTATCCCTAATATGTTTATATAGTATTCATCTTCCTTACGTGTAAACTCTATCCACATGCAAGGTACAGGACTATCCAAAATTATCTTTATATACTCCTCATTTGATAACATATATAAATAAATGCCCCCCATCTTGTTAAATTAACAATCACAATACTACTATTATATTATATATAAAAACAAAAGTGAATTTTTTATAATAAAATAGATTTTTTTATTATTTATAGTATAATTTTGTTTTTATATGTATTTTAAATTAATTTAGCTCAATGGTATACTTAATTAAGTATTTAATTATATTTCTATTATTTTTAAAGGAGAAAACTATGATTATTTTTTTTATATTTTTTTTATTTTTAATTTATATTTTATCTAATTTTGCATTTGAAAATATTATTTTATCACCTAGGAAATCTAAGATCGATGCTTTTGATTTATTAGAAAAAAGAGGATTATATTCAAATTATAAATTCAAAGAATCTGCATTAGAAGAAATAGAAATATTAAGTCATGACAAGTTTAAATTAAAAAGTTATTTTGCTAAAAATGATTCATATTCTGATAAAGTTATCCTGATAATACATGGTTATACAGCTAATCATTATATCTCTTTGCAATTTATAGACTTTTATTTAAATAATGGATTTAATATTTTACTTATAGATAGTCGGAGTCACGGAAATAGTGAAGGTAAGTATGCCACTTATGGTATTAAAGAAAGAGAAGATATTAAGTTATGGATTAGGACTTTAAAAGATAAATTAGGAAATAACATAAAAATCGGGATTCATGGACAATCTATGGGAGCTTCCACGGCTCTTATGTATGGTGGTAAATATAAGGACATTGACTTTATAATTGCAGATTGCCCTTATTCTAGTGGAAAAGATATTTTAAAATATCAATTTAAACATATAGTTAAAATTACACCTTATCCTCTATATCAATTAGTAAATGTTTTATTTAAAATACGTTGTAAATTTTCTATGAATTCAGTTAATCCAAGTTCTGATATTCTTAACTTAAATATTCCCATATTATTTATTCATGGAAAAGAAGATAAGATAATTCCATATTATATGAGTAAAAATATGTATAAACTAAGAAATAACAAATATGATAAAATTTTTATTGTTGATCATGCTGATCATGTAGAATCATATATGTATAATAAAACACAATATGAAAATATTATTATTAAGTTTTTAAATGAAGTTTATATATAAATTTTATTAACAGATAGTCCCACACACAATTAGTGTCTGGGACTATTTATTATAAATTCATTTCATTTAATAAATTTTTAAGAGATTTTAATTCTTCATTGGTCAAAGTTATACCTTTACCCATTTTTTCATGATTTGGAGACCAGTCTCTTAGGTCAAATTTAGGAGTATTTCCATTCCAACTTATAATATTTAACTCTTTTGTCCATCCTTTTGATGAATCTGATAAAATACCTATTTCTTCATGTATTTCAAATTTTATATCTGCCATTTTTTCACCTCGCACTAGTTATTTTACCATATTTTACTTATTTTTTATTATAACTTTTTATCATTTCAACATGCTTTTTTTTTACTTCATCACTTACTTTTGTAAACTTAATTAAAATATTATATATAGTTTCTATATCTTCTTTTGAAAATACAACATCCGTACTATTTAATATAACACTTATTGTTTGCAGTAATTGATTTCTTTTTATTACTTTAGTAAAGCAATTTGATATTTCAATTGGCTTTAAATTACATCTTTCACTAAATATAATCAAAGAATAAATATCTTCATCTTCTATAAATTTTAATGTATTGGTTAAGTGCTTTATATGATTTTTATTTTGAAATATTGGGTTATAAAATTTTTTTCTAAAGCCATTATCTAGTACCTGTAGCCATTCTTTTTTGAATTCTTTACCATAAATACATCCACTATAGTTTTTGGATTCTATAACAAATATTCCATTTTCATGAATCAATATCATATCTATTTCAGTATTTCTGTTGTGATCAACAGGAATATATAGATTAGTTAGAACTTTGAAGTTCCCATTTAAATTTTCTATTTCTTTATAAACTAAATATTCACCAAAATTACCAGCATTATGTATCATTTGATAAAACCCAATACCTGATATTTGTCTATAATTAATACTTTTTAAATAGATATAAAAACTTAGCATAATAATTAAAATTGAAGTAAATAAAAGCATTATACCTGCTACTACTATTGGTATTTCTATATTCATATTATCATCTTCCTATACTTATATTCTGCATTTTAATTATTGTCATATTTATATTAATTCAAACAAGGTTAATTATTAAATTTAATAGATTATAAAATAAAAAGTACTTTTACTATTAATTAAACTATAATAGCAAAAGTACTTTTTATTACTTTAATATTAATTTTATTGTTACTGGATTATGATCAGTATGTCTAAACTCTAAGTTTTTGCCAGTCACATCAATAACTTCTACATTATCTGATACTAAAAAACCATCTATAACTGATAATAAGTTTTCTCCTTTTTTATAGGTTATGTCCATAGTTCTAGCTGTTGGTGTTCCCTTATCATAAGCCCATCTAAAACCTTTAGGTTTGAAATCATCTGGTATATCTTGTAGCCAATTAGGCTTTTGTTGAGTTGTTTCAAATGCTGTAAAATGAGTTCCTGGAATTTGTTGGTTCCAATCTCCACCTACTACAACATAGCTACCTTTGTTATACTCTTTCTCTAAAAATTCACTTAAAAATCCTAGCTGCTCTTTTCTTATTTTACCACCTTTATCATATGCAGATAAATGAGCATTTACAAGTACTAAGTCTTTACCTTCTTTAACAGGTACTTTATTTACCATAATACATCTATCTAACTCCCCAAGTTGTACTAAAAAACTTTCTTTGCCTGGTAAATCATATCTGATGCTCTCTTTTATATAGTACTTTGACATTGTTGTAAGACCTGCTAAGACTTGCCCATGTGGTTTGGATATTGGCACTGGAACCCATGGTACTTTGTAATTTATAGCAAATGTAAATCCATATTCATTGAATTTATCTTTTATAGCTTTATATTGATTTATCTTATAGCTCCTTGTAGCTCTTTTATCTACCTCTTGTAAAAAGTATATATCTGAATTTAATGCTTCAATTTCTGATATAATTCCATTTAAGTTTTCTATAGTTTTTTCTTTGCTAATAGATCTTGACTGAGTTCCTCCATCCATAAAAAAATCTATATCTTTATCTGTGCCACAATATCCAATATTAAAAGTCGTTATAGAGATTTCATCTTTATTTTCTATGTATCGTTTTTTATTATCCTCTATGTCTATTTTTATCTCACTTTCTGGCCTATAGTCTGTAACTATCATAAACAGTATATAACTACCTATAATAGCTATAAGAAAAATTAAAATCCCCAATATTATTTTTATCATATTCTTACCCTTCATCTAATACTCCTTTTAATTTATTATATATAAATAGTATCACACATATATAATAAATAGGACATATTTTTTATTAAAAAAGCACACTATTAATAGTTTAAACTATATTTAGTATGCTTTTTTATTTATATGGTAAATCTATCAATTAAGTTTTTTATTATGTCTTCTAAATCTCCACACTCTTCTACTTCTATTATTCTTGGATGTAAACCTTTTTCATAATTAACAACACTTATGACAAAGTCTTTACCTTCTACATCTTCTGTATCTATTAAAATACCTACATAATGATCTAAATCTAAACTTAAGTCACCTATATCTCTTATAGTATGTTTATCTGAGTACTCATCACCTTTATAATGTTTTAAACTGTATTTAGTACCATCTATAAATTCAAATTTTTCTTGTCCTTCATACGTTTGACCTACTATAAATAATAATGCATTTTCTTCATTTAATAATACTGATTCGTAATCACTTGCATCTTCTAATTCTTCATAATCTTCATCAAAAGTTATTACATCCATATAGTCTCTATCTATTAAATTTACTCTAGTTACAGATTCATTTTGATCATAAAGCATTTCTTTTATATTATCTTCATAATAGTTTATGAAACCACTTAATTTAAGTTCATCTACACTAATTCTTATTTGCTCCATTTATAATATTTACCTTTCCTTAATTTATATTGACAACATATAAATTTTTAATATGAATAGGATAATAATATCACAATTCTTTCGTATTTTGAATATTTTTCTACAATTTTCTACATTTGTTTTAAGTGTTTTTTATAACTCAAACTTTATCTGTCTTTGTATATTATTTGTTATCATATTTTCACAGCTTTTAAAATTATTTATTTTATTTTTTAATTCTTTTATATCTTTTTCATTCCTTATAATTACACATCTCTTATCTTTTTTTATAGCCTCATTTCCATCCGCGTTAATATCTATACATGAAATAATTTTACCTTGTAATTTTGCAAATTCTATAGTATGCATACTCCCTGATTTTAAACTTGACTCACATAATAAAACAGATTTACTTATGCCACTTTGTATCCTATCTCTTTCTATAAACTGATTTTTAGATATATTTTTACCAATAGGATATTCGCTTATTAAGCATCCCTTATTCTCAATTATTTTTTCAGCCAAATAATTATTTTTATAAGGATATATTTTGTCTATTGCGGACGGAAGCACTGCTACTGTATTTCCATTTGCATCTAAACACCCTTTATGCGCTTGTTCATCACATCCTATAGCTAGTCCACTTACTACACAGTACTTATCCTTGCCAAAATCATATCCTAATTTATACGCCTCTTTTAACCCATTAATACTTGCTTTTCTACTTCCAATAATATTTATTGTTTTTTGATCTTCTATACACTTGTAATTGCCTTTGTAAAAAAGCATAACAGGCTTATCTTTTATTTGTTTTAAGCTTTTAGGAAATTTTTCATTTAATATATCTATATATTTTATATTTAATATACTTGAGTTTAATATTATATCATTACTTTTTTCTTTCGCTTTTTTTATTTCATCTAATGTTGGTATATAAATTTTTTTATTTGTAAGCTTACTACTTATAAAAATTTCTAGTAATTCTGATTCATTTATAGGAAATTTTTCTATTGATTCTATTAAATAAAGCACTGTTTTTCTACCTACATTTGGTATGCATAGTAATGTTAATATTATATTATCCATATGTTAAATCTCCTTAATATATGTTTTATCTATTCCATATTGTATATTATCCCTAAGATATAAAAATATGCTACTATAAAAAATAGCAGCATATTACTTTAATTATTATTTATTTTTATTTATATACTGCATAACCATATCTAACGTTTCCCATCTGTCTTTTCCCTGGAAATTGAAATTACCTTTTAATTTTTCACATGCCCCTCCGATTACAAATACAGTTTCGCCTAGCCCAGGCTTATAAATGCTTAAATCCACTACTATACCATATTTCAAATGCCAACTTAATATTTGTGCTATATTTTCATCAACTTGACTATTATATACAACACAGTATTTGTATAATTCTTCTTGAACCGCAGGAGGGGTAGTTGGCTTTTCTGGCTCTGTAGGTTCATCAGGCTTTTCTATATTACCCGGCTTATATTCAATCCCAAAATACTTACAAACACCTTGTATTGTAGCTTCTGCTAGCTCAGTTCTATATTCTTTTAATATTTTTAGATCTTCTTTATTTGTATAAAATGCATATTCCTCTAATAATGATGGCATTTGAGCTTTATATATAACTGTAAAATCAGCAACTTTAACGCCTCTATCTTTTGCATTTGGGTCTATTGATTTTATCATTTTATAAACTGCATCTTGCACATATTTTGCGGCATCTTTTGAATTTTTGCTAGCATTTGATGCAACATATGTTTCTGTTCCTCTTGCCGCATTAAATTCAGTTTGATATGCATTAGAGTGTATACTAAAAAATAGTGCTTCTGGTTTATTTTTAGATTTCCAATAATCATTCGCTAACTCTGCACGTTTTGTTAACCCTATTTCATCTTTCTTTTGTGGATTAGGGTTCGTTAAATAAACAGTTAATCCATGTTTTTGAGCTAATTCTTTTATTCTATTTTGCATATCATAATTAAATTCCCATTCTCTCATTGATTTATCTGGTGCTTCTTTACCTTGAACGTACTCAGCATGACCACTATCTAAAATTAATAATTTCATTTTATCAGCTCCCATTTAAGTTATATGATTTTCCGTCTATAAATTTAGCTTAATTCAAATACTATTTTAAAGTACTTCTTAATATCTATTAAGCAATTAAATTTTAAGAATATAGTTTTCTATCTCATATTATCTTATTAAAAGGAACTTAAATATGTACTTACTAATTAAATTTATTTTTTACTTGTGTAAATGTATTAAAGTGTAGTATATTTAAAGTTCATGGTTTTATTGTTTTTAATATAAAATATATTCATTTTATTTTTGTTATACTTTATATTAAAAATACTAAAAAATATTTTTTAGTTAAATATGAGGGTGGGGTGAAATACATTGGATTTTAAACTAATACAAGACTTAATTAAATCAAGAACGGATACCTCTAGATGGGTAAGAGGAATTAAATATTTTAATAGAAGATTAGTCGATCATGTAACATTTAATACAAGTGAAAGTATACTTTCTTTTGAGGGAATTTGTGAATCAGAATACTATAATGAAGTTTATCCAACATATGTTGCTATTGATATAAATGAGATGAAAATAGTTAGTACTAGGTGTACTTGTGAAGATTTTAGAGCAAAAAGTCTTACTGATTCTTATTTTATATGTAAACATCTAGCAGCAACTTCTATCTATGGTCTTCAATTAGCAAAACGAGATTATGCCACTGGATTAGTTACTAAAATAAAAGAAAAAGAAAATTCAGCAGTTGTACCTTCTCAACTTAATAAAAAATTACTTTTTTATTTTGATGATTCAAAAAAAGAATTTGTCAATTTAGAAGTAAATCTATCCATAGAAGATGAAAAAGTTTTTGCAGATTTTAAAATAGGCCAAGATAAAATGTACGTTTTAAAAAATATTAAAGACTTTGCATATGCTAAAGCTAACGGATATACATT
This sequence comes from Romboutsia lituseburensis, assembly GCF_024723825.1. NCBI lineage: Bacteria > Bacillati > Bacillota > Clostridia > Peptostreptococcales > Peptostreptococcaceae > Romboutsia > Romboutsia lituseburensis. The sequence continues at coordinate 140,566 of NZ_JANQBQ010000001.1, read as the reverse complement.
GCAATATGGTAAAAATTTCACTTATAATCCTACTGTTCATATATTTGAATCTAAATACGATAATTTAGTTGATATATTAGAAAACTACGGCAATAATTTATCATCTTATTTGAGTGTATCTAATCCCAAATTAATGCATATAGGTAATAGTGAATTAAAACTATTTTTAAGTAATTTAAAAGATATACCATTTACTCTTACATTAAACGATACGGTGTATAGCCCTAAAATTTCAACTCAGACTTTACCAATTTCTTTTGATGTAGAAAATGAGGATGGAAAAATAAAGTTAAAAACTAATAATGATTTACCAATTCCACTTACAAATAAAGGTGACGTAGTATTATTTAATGAAGACATATACCTGCTATCATCTAATTATAGCTATAATTACGTAAATATTTATTCTGCGCTTAAAGAACAAAAAAGTATTTGTTTTGATAAGGAAGATACACAAGGTGTTTTTAGTAGTTTAATACCTAAACTATCTCAATTTTGTAAATCTATTAACATAGATAATGATATAAAAAATAATATAGTTAACTCATTTAAAACAAAGTTTTATTTTGATCTTAAGGGAACTACTATAATATGTGATGTTAAGTATATATATGATGATGAAAATGGAACTAAATTTATACTTAATGATTTAGAAAAAGAAAAAATAATAAAAGATAAAATCATCTCTTTAGGATTTAATTTTGAAAGTAATTTTTTTGTATTTAAAGGATCTGATGAACAACTTTATGATCTTTTAAATGAAGAAATTATAAACTTGAAAGCAATTGGTGATGTCTATTATTCTGATAAATTCAAAGCTAAAAAAATATATAACTCATCATCTATTCAAGCATCACTAAGAGATGGTGTTGATGGATACTTAGACTTTTCATTTAATATAGAAGACATAAATAAAGATGAATATAAAGATATTATTTTATCCTTTAAAGAAAACTCTAAGTTTTATAAATTGAAAAATGGTAATTTCTTAAATCTTGAACAAAAAGAAACAAAATATTTCTTCGAACTTTTAGATAATCTAGACTTAGTTAATAATAATGAGTCATCTAAAATTCATAATAGTAAAATGCTTTACTTAAATGATTTTTTTGAAAATAAAAGTTTAGATTTTATTTCAGGAAAAGACTTAGTCAAAGATATCTCTAAGAAATTTGAAAATATAAAAACTCTAAAGGTAGATGTTCCAACTGATTTAAAAGCTAACTTAAGAGAATATCAAGTTGATGGTCTTAATTGGTTTAATACACTAAATCATTATGAATTTGGTGGTATACTTGCAGATGAAATGGGACTTGGTAAAACTCTACAAACTATAAGTTTCTTATTATCTAAAAAAAGTGATACTTGTAAAAGTATCATAATTACACCAACATCTTTAATTTATAATTGGAAAAATGAATTTGAAACTTTTGCACCTACAATAAAAGTTTTATTAGTTCATGGAAATAAAAAAGATCGAGAAAAAGCAATTGAATCAATAAATGAATACGATGTAGTAATAACAACTTATGGAACACTTAGAAATGACTTAGAAAACTATTCAAATACAGTATTTGACTACTGTATAATCGATGAGGCTCAAAATATAAAAAATCCAATTGCATTAAGTACAGAAGCTGTAAAAAATGTTAATGCTAAAGTTAAGTTTGCTCTTACTGGTACACCTATAGAGAACAATTTAATGGAATTATGGTCTATTTTTGATTTTGTTATGCCTGGATATCTATATAATAAAAGTAAATTCCAAGATTTATTTATATATAGTGATAATAATAATGAAAACTTAAAAAAATTAATAAAGCCATTTATTCTAAGAAGAACTAAATCTGAGGTTATGAAAGAATTGCCAGAAAAAATCGAGAAAAAGTTCTTTGTAGAATTGAATAAAGATCAGAGAAAAATATATAGTACTTATGTTTCTGATTTAAGTAAAAAACTCCAAGAAAAAGATGTTAAAAAGGATAGGATAGTAATTTTTTCTTATTTAACAAAATTAAGACAATTATGTTTAGATCCTCGAATAATTTTAGAGGACTATAATAAAAAAAGTTCAAAAATAGAAACTACAATAGAACTTTTAAATGACTACATTGAAAATGGTCATAAGATACTTTTATTTTCGCAGTTTACGTCTGTTCTTAAAAACTTAGGAAATGAACTTAATAAAAATAATATATCTTATTCTTATATAGATGGTCAAACACCAGCTAAGGAAAGATTAAAACTTGTCGATGAATTTAATACTAGTAACAATAATAAAATATTCTTAATATCTTTAAAAGCAGGTGGAACAGGTCTTAACTTAACTAGTGCAGATGTTGTTATACATTTTGACCCTTGGTGGAATCCATCAGTTGAAAACCAAGCTAGTGATAGAGCTCATAGATTTGGGCAAAAAAATGCTGTTGAGGTTATTAAATTAATAGCTAAAGGAACTATAGAAGAAAAAATAATAAAACTTCAAGAAAATAAAAATGAACTTATTGAAGAATTTATAAATGGTGACCTTTCTAATCAAAATACTCTTAGAAGTCTTTCTGATAAAGAAATAATCGATTTATTTAATTAAAAAAAAGAGTTATTATAATTTTTTATAATAACTCTTTTTTATTTGCGCTTACTTTTTATAATTTGTTTAAAATTAATAAATCTCTCCTGGCTATACCTATGTTTCATATTAGGAAATGCGTTTATTATTCGCCTTTGATTTATTGATTTATTTTTTATGATGTGCAATTTACCTATAATTTCTTCAATTTTTTCTGTTTTTATTTCACCTTTGTTTTTAAGATTTTCTAATAACCCCTTAAGATTATCTTCATTGATTTTTTCAGTATTTATATTTATATGCCTTAACTCTATAGTTAACTCCTCTAATGATTTTAGTTTGTACTTTAAATTATTCATAGAGGCTATTGTAAAGCTTAAATCAATACAAAATAATAAAATGTTATTTATAGCTAAAAATATTAAGAATAATGTTGGCATAGATAAGGTAAAACTAGATATACACTTATGAATTATTTTCATTAATATAACTGACATCGTTCCAAATAATAAAGAGTTTTTGAGACATATTCTACCCTTTATATTAAATTTTTTTCTTGAGTAATCCCACCATGTTGTATTAAAAATTGTTTCTAGCAAATAACCTGTTACATATTCAAGTATTGATGTTACTATTATCCCATATATAAAAAGTTTTAAAATCTTATTTTCATATCCTTTAAGAAAAAAAATAATAATTAATGCACCAAATCCATAAATAGGGCATATTGGCCCATTTAAAAATCCTCTATTTATAATTTTTTTGTGCCCAATAGAACAATAAATACATTCACTAACCCACCCTAAAAATGAATATATAAAAAAATATAAAATAATTTCTAAAAATAATCTCATTATTATCACCTTTACATTTTTAGTTATTATATTATTCTATGAATTTATTTGTATTTTGTCATTACTCTTATACATTAAGATGTGCAAATATTTTTGCTATTGTGCATATTTATTTGCAATTTATTTTAAAATTAATGTTTATGTGTTAAATCTATATTAAATTTTTTTAATATTTTTAAATATTCTTTACATTGATATTTTCTAAATTGTCTAAATATTTAATTTTTATTTTTTGTTTTTTACTGGTTTATATTTTGTTTTGGCACAAAAATTGCTCTATAAAACTAAAAAGCATATCCTTTCGTGACTTTCATCTATAAGTTAGATTAAAAATTTAAGGGGGTTTTTATACCATATGGAAGATAAACAGAAAAGGCAAGCTACATTGTTTGATGCATTAATTCCTATAGGATGTTTAGTATTATTTTTAGGTATTTCTATTTTTAAATATGAGGCTTCTCCTCATGTTCCATTAATTGGAGGTACTATAGTTGCTGCACTTATCGCAGTATGCAGATTAGGCTATTCCTGGGGAGAATTAGAAGAAAGCATGTTTGTAACTATAAAAATGGCAATGCAAGCTATTTTAATAATTATGATAATAGGGGTTCTTATTGGAACATGGATAATAAGTGGTATAGTTCCTGCTATGATATACTGGGGACTTGAAATTTTATCACCTCAAATATTCTTAGTTGCAACTGTATTAATTTGTGGAATTGTATCTATAGCCACAGGTTCATCATGGACTACTATGGGAACAGTAGGTGTTGCTCTTCTAGGAATCGGTCAGGGATTAGGAATACCTGCACCATTAGTTGCTGGTGCTATAATATCAGGTGCATATTTTGGAGACAAACTATCTCCACTATCAGAAACAACTAACCTTGCTCCGGCTATGGCTGGTACTAATTTATTTGATCATATAAAATTCATGCTTTATTCTACAGTTCCATCATTGATTATTTGTTTAATTATTTATGGTTTTATGGGAATGAAATATGCTGGCCAAGATTTAGATTTATCTCAAATTACTTTAATTAGAGAAACTTTAGCAAGTTCATTTAATACATTATCACCTATTTTATTTATCCCACCAATAATAGTTATAACATTAGTAATATTTAAAGTTCCTGCAATTCCAGGACTTATAGCTGGTGCTGTATTAGGATTTGTATTTGCTATAGTGTTCCAAGGTGCATCAATTGGAGATATTATTAATACTGCTCACAGTGGATTTGTTTCTTCTAGTGGCGTTCCTGCAGTTGATGACTTATTATCTAAAGGTGGACTAATGTCTATGATGTCTACTGTATCTCTTACAATCTGTGCTCTATCTTTAGGAGGTATTTTAGAAAGAACAGGAATGCTACAAGTTTTAGCTTCATCTATACTACGATTTGCAAAAGGAACATTTGGTGTTGTATTTGCTACAATGGCTACATGTGTTCTAACAAATGCAGTTGCTGGTGAACAATATCTTTCAATAGTCATACCTGGTAGAATGTATAAAGATGAATATTTAAAAAGGGGATTACATCCTAAAATGCTTTCAAGAGCACTTGAAGACAGTGGTACAATGAGTTCAGCACTTGTACCTTGGAATACATGTGGTGCTTACATATATGGTACATTAGGAGTTAGCACATTTGCTTACTTCCCATATGCCTTTTTAAATTTAATAAATCCTTTGGTTTCTTTATTCTTAATTGCTATTAAGTTTAAAATTGAAACTATCTCTGAGGATGAAATAGAAAGATTGCAAAATCCTGAAGGTCAAAACTTAGCTTAAAAATAAAAATGCTTGCCTAAATTTTAGGCAAGCATTTTCACTTATACACCATAGATATCTGAAAACTCAATATTACATTTTTCAATTTTATTGCCCTCTGTTGAGGCATCTATTATAGATTTATATTTATCACTATCTATTTTTTTATTTGGTATGTGAAATTGAAACTCTGTTCCTAATCCTACCTTACTTTTAACATCTATATTGCCATCATGCATTTCTACTAATGACTTTACTAATGATAGACCTATACCACTGCCTTCACAAGGTCTAGCTAATATATGATTTCCTTGAACAAATCTATTAAATATTATCGGCAGCTTCTCCTCTACAATACCTTCTCCATTGTCTTTAACAGATATATTTATGTTATGTTTATCTATATTAAGATTTACATGTATATATCCACCTTGTTTTGTATATTTTATTGAATTTGATAATAAATTTAATAAAATTCTTTCTATCTTTTCTGGATCACATGCAACTATATACTCTTCATAATTAGTATCAAATATTAAATTTATTCCATTACCTTCTATATACTGAGCAACAGAGAGTGTTATATCCTCTACAATCTTTACAATATCATGATTTCCTAGCCTTACTTCATAATATCCATTATCTATTCTAGTCATATCTATTAAATTATTTACAAGTCTCAATAATCTATATGAATTTTGTTTTATTAATTTAAGATATTTTTCTAAATCAAAATTATTGTTACAAACTATATTATTATTAGAATAGTTTTTTGTAAGTAATTGCATTGTGCCTAATATTATATTTAAAGGAGTTTTAAATTCATGAGACATATTTGCAAAAAATTCATTTTTTATACTTTCTAAAGCAACAGCATCTTCTAACTGTTTCCTTTTTTCTTGTTCCTCTACATCTTTGGTTATATCTCTTATAGTAAATGTAAAAGTTTCTCTTTCTTTTATTAGTTTAATTCTCCATCTAAAACATTTATAAGTATTGTTTTTGCATTTTATCTTATTTTCTACAGTTTTTACTTCTTCATCAGAGCTTATCAATATATTCATAAAACTATCTTTATCTTTTTCATGTATTATATCTAATATATTAAAATTTAATAATTCTTTTTCATCCCATCCTAAGCATTTACTCCATGCTATAGTAGATGTTTTTATTTGACCATTAATTGCCATACTTCCAACTAAATCTACTGAGATCCCTAGCAATAATTCAAAATCTTTCTTTATCAATTTAGATTTATATATTTCCCCTAACATTACTTCTATACCTTTTTTTAAATCCTGTACTTTGATTAACTTGGTTATGTCTTGATCTTTTTCTAAATTATCTAGTAGTTTATTTAGTCTTTCTATACATTTAGCAGTTTCATTTATTTCTTTTTTTATACTATTTTCTATTGTTGTATTCTCTATATTTTCGTTAAAGTTTATAACATTTACGTTATCACTAAAAATTATTATTACATCTTCATCTAAAAAAGTATCTTCTACTATTTTGCTTTCAAGTTCTATAGTTTTTTTACCTGTAATCAATCGTACTGCTAATTTTTGATTTTTGATTTTTTCATTATTTTTTAAAATTTTATTTATTTCAGCTTTATCTTCTTTACCATCCACAGATATTTTTAAAGTTAATATATCTTCATTATTAATTTCTAATTTATTTAATAACCTTTTGTTGCATAATACTGGATTTAACTTTTTATCTAAAATTATTACACAAGTATCTAAATTATCTAAAAACTGTTTCATTGATATAACCCCCACAAAACTTCATATATAAATATAATTCTACATTTTTAGATAATCCCCTTGTTAATTTATAGCTTTGTAACTATTTCTATATTTTTTATACTTTTTATAAAGATAAATTTAATAAACACCATTTTAAATTAACTTATCTTATAAGTTTTATACAATAGTAAATTATTATCATCGTAGTTATACTATTAGCTATTTTTATATTTAAATTAAATTTAATTAATCTTTCTGATATCTTAGGTCCTATAATGTTCTTGAATACAAAAAATAATATTGCTGTAAATATTACTCCTATAGAAAATAATTGTAAATTTAAATAAGATTTTATTATTGGAAGTATATCTACAATTCCAATTAATATAATTAGATTAAATATAGATGATAATAAAGTTGTATATTCATCTTCTTTTAGAATATATTTTTCAAAAAATGCTTTATCTTCAAATGAGTATATTTCTTTAGGTATTTGATCTATTTTTAAAAATTCAAAATCATTCGTATATACTCCAACCTCAACTAAGTATATAGTTAAAGTTTCAAATTTATGCTCTAACTTTTCTTTGTAAACTTTTTTTATTTTAAAAATTTCTTTATCTAAGTTTTCAACTATTTCTGCCTTTATTGTATTTATAATATCACTATTTTCTTTTACCTTCGTTTTTATGTAAAAATTTCCATCATGTAATAGTATATTGTCCCATTGATTTTTTATAACAATTCCTATGTACTCATCCATAGAATCACCTCATAATTTTTCAATGTAAAATTTTATGTAAATTATATCAGATTCAACTTAAAAATAATGTTAAACTTTAGTTAAATATATAAATAAAAACTACACTCTATAATTAAAGTGTAGTTTTTATTTATATATTTAATTTTCTTCTTTTTTTCTTTGCTCTAATTTTTCTTTTGTAAGTTTTTTACTTCTAGAAATCAACATTTTGCATTCCATGCAAAAATAACTTATAGAACCTCAGCTATTCATTTCTTCAAGTTTTGACTCACAATAAGGACAATAATAGTCTTTGTTCATAGTGTCACCCCTTTTTATGTTGTCGACTATATTATTTCATAAACATATATTTAATTCAATATATTATTTAGCAAATTTTATTACTACTTTAAATAAATCACCATCAATACTTAACTTAAATATTCCACCTTGTAACTCTATAAAGCTCTTAGCTATAGCAAGCCCTAGACCACTTCCTTCTGTATTTCTAGACTTATCTCCTCTTACAAACCTCTCAGCTAATTCATTTATATTAAATGTAATTTCATCTTTAGTCATATTCTTAAAGCTTATCTCTACAAATTCTTCATTTTCTATTATATCTATATATACTCTGGATCCTTGCATAGCATACTTAGTTATATTTATTACAAGATTTTCAAATACTCTAAATATCCTTTGACTATCTAATGAAAGTATTACTTTATTATTAGGATAATTACTTCTAACAATAAGAGATGATTCTTTTATCTTATCATCTAATTCAAGTAATGTTTGCTTCATTAAAGCTACTACATCTACATCTATTTTATTTAAAGTTATATTGCCACTTGTAGCTTTGCTAACTTCAAACAAATCTTCTATCAATGCTTGAAGTCTTTGAGATTTTTTATCTAATGTATCTAGATATAATGCTCTTTTTTCTTCATCTAAATTCTTATCTTTTAATAAATCAACATAAGTAATTATCGAAGTTAGAGGCGTTTTCAAATCATGGCTTACATTTGATATAAGCTCCGTTTTCATTTTTTGACTTTTAACTTCTTCATCTACTGCATTTTTAAATCCTTTTTGTATATTTGAAATTTCATCCTTTAATACATTAAACGTTCCTAAGTCTTCATTTGTGTCTATATCTAAATTTCCACAACTTATTTCACTTGTTACATTTAATAATTTTAAATAATCTTGTCTCACCTTATTATAGTACTTTTTAACTAATACATATAATAAAACTGTATATATTATCAATCCAAATATTCCAAAGAACCATATACTACACATTATAGATAGCACTACAAAATTTATTAATAGTGCAATTATAATTTTTTTGTTATCTTCACTATTTAATTTTATATCACAGCACCATTTAATTAAATTTTTAATCTTATTTTTTAAGTATCTAAAAGCTTTACAAATTAAACAAGTTTCTCTTAAATAATTTCGTATTCCAATCTTAATCATGTGTTTAGTCGTAATAATACCTATAAAGATTGCTGAAAAACAACATATCCAATATATCATATTTAATAAATATACTAATGTACTTTTTACAGTTTCATCTAATTGAATTCGATTAAAATCAATAAGTTGTTGTTTTATACTTGGGCTTATTATTATTTCACCGCTTCCATATATAAATGTAATCGCCATTAACACAATAAAAGCAACTATCTCAAAAGGTATCTTAATAAATTTATCAAATTTGAATATATTCTTTAATTCTTTATATGGAATTATTATAAACAGTAATACTATAAATAGCATAGCTATGTTTATATATAAGTATGATGCCGATGTATAAGAATAATTTTCTTGCCATGTTTTAAAGTCATATATCTTATCTCCTGCAACTAATTTGTTTGGTACTGCATAAATAAATTTCATATTAGATATAGGCTTTATTGTAGCTCCATTTGATTCATAGTTCATATCTAATCTATTCTCTCTTTGTAAAGATTCTAGATTATTCAATACAACTTCTTTATTTGCACCATGTATCTTTTCTATTTTAATATTAGCATTTTCATCGTAATCTAATACTATATAAAAATTGTAATTATTATTTAAACTTAATATATCATTTTTCGTTGCCTTTTCATCTAATAATATATCTATCTTTCCATTTGATTTTTTTTTAATTTCTTTATTTTCCTTATCAACTGCATAATATTCTAAATTTTTAAATTCAGTATTAAGTTCTTTATTTAAATTATATATTTTGTTGTTTATTTCATTTTTATAATTAGCATAATCATTTTGTACATAATAATCATCTTCGTGTTCTCGCTTGTATATTTCACTGTATTCAACTAAAATATCTGATGGTTTTATTTGTTTTTCTTCACCATATTTTTTACACTGATAATATAAAGAATAATTAGCAAGGTGAATTTCTTCTAAAAACCTGTACCCTTCTTCAAATATATTATAACCAAATTTATCACTATCCTTTTCTATTTTAGGATAAACTAAGCACATACCTATTGATGCTATTAATATTGATATTATTACTACTATATTTACTATAAATTTATTGTTTTTCAATTTTGTATCCAACACCCCACACCACCTTCAAATATTTAGGATCTTTTGGGTTCATTTCTATTTTTTCTCTAATATTTCTTACATGAACCATAATAGTATCTGTATTAACCGCTCTTTCTTTCCAAACTTTTTCATATATTTCATCTGCTGAAAATACTCTTCCTGGATTTTTCATAAGAAGTGTTAATATCTTAAATTCTATAGGAGTTGTTTTTATAAAATTACCATCTACACTTACTTCTTTTGTTGATGTATCTAATTCTAGCCCTCCTATAATAAATAAATTTTCATTTTTTATATCTTTTTGAACCATATTTAAAAATTTCCTATATCGTCTTAACTGAGAGTTTACTCTAGCTAATAACTCTAACGGTTTAAATGGTTTTGTCACATAATCATCAGCGCCAATATTTAGCCCTGTTATTTTATCAATCTCTTCTGACTTTGCAGATAACATCATTATAGGAAAATCATAATTCTCTCTTACTTTCATAGTAAATTCTATACCATCCATTTTAGGCATCATTATATCTACAATTCCTAAATGTATATTTTGTTTTTCTACAATTTCTAGACCATCAACTCCATTATGTCCTATAAAAACATTATATCCTTGATTTACTAAATACGCTTGTATCGCTAATGCTATATCTTTTTCATCCTCTACTACTAAAATATTATAATTATTCATTTTATACCCCGCTAAATTATATTTTTACATAATTATATAATATCATAGGTAACTTCTTATTTATCATCAATCTATGCATTAAATTTTTCCCTCCTTTGCGCTTGTTATCTTTTCTATAGTTAATATAATATATCTAAACTTTTAAGATTTTTGGTATATAATACTAAAGATTTCCTAAAGAAATTCAATAAAAATTTTAAACTTAAATAAATAATATTTATATATATAGGGAATTTTACAATTAGTAATTAAATTTATATAGGTGAAAATATGAATATAGAAAATAGTTATATAATTCCAATAAAAGTCGATTCTTATAAAGACCTATTTTATGAGTTTGACTTTAGTTCTATTGAAAATAGAGATTTAAGAGATGATATAGATTCTTTTATATCTAATAAAGTTTTAGATTTAAATCAAAATAAAAATACTACTGCCATTTTAGAAATCTATCTTTCTTACAATTAAAAAAATACCGAGGAAGAAATTTTAGCTAGACAAGCTATTGAGGATTTTTATGATTCTAAATCTGATATGGATAAGTTTATTATAAATACAGGAAAAAAAGCTTCTTTATTATTTATTTTTATCAGCAATGTTTTTTATGGCTTGGTATTTTATACAAAATTTTTTAATTACTATTGGAAGTAATATTATAGCCTCAATATTTGATGCCTGTGCTACTATGGTATTATAGCAAGCTATAAGGTTGGTATTTATATAAATACTTATAATAAAAATTTAACATTAAATAAAGCCAATAACTTATATATTATAAGGTTTTATTGCTATTGGCTTTATTTAATACAAATATGGTTATTCTATATTTACAAGACCAAATTTAACCTTAACTCTTTTTAACTTAGCTCTCCATGGATCATATAAATATTTTAAAAATATGATAGTAGCAATTGAATGTATCAAATCAGTCGGAAAGCTTGAAGCATATAATGATAAAAATGATTCACTTGAAATCTCATTAATAAATGATGTAGCTGTCCAAATATTCATTATCCATCCAAATATAAACCCACTAATTCCTCCAAATAAGTACAACTTTAATTTATTGTTTATTAAATTTTTTTTAATTAAAAAACCTGATAAAAAACCTATTATACCCCAACTAAACATTTGCCAAGGAGTCCAAGGACCTTGTCCAAAAAATAAATTTGAAGATAATGCAGATACAGCACCTGTTAAAAAACCAGCTTCTGGTCCAAATACACTTGCTGTTATTATTATTATGGCTGATGTCGGTTTAAAAAATGGAACTGGTGCAAATGCTACTCTTCCTATAGCGGCAAGAGCTGCCATAACAGCTAATGGTACCCATTCTCTAGCCTGAGGCTTTTTTAATTCATATATCATTAAAAATGGTATCATTGATAAAGTAATAAATAATAAACTTATCAATGCATAATTTCTATTATCATATTTGGTATATAATATTAAGCATATAGGAAATATAGTAGTTATAAGTAATATTAGTATTTTAAATCTATGTTTTATAAACTTACAGTTTCTTTCTTCTCTAAATTTAACTTGCATAATTTAACCACATCCTCATAAATAAGTGTATCTTCAAAAATATTTCTAGTCATTCTATTTGCTACAGTTGTATAAAAATTATTCCCTAAGAAAAATTGCCTAGGAGTTCCTTCTGATACTATCATTCCATCAAAGAACATTGCACATCTATCAGAATATCTAGCACTAAACTCTATGTCATGGCTAACTAATATTATTGTTACATTCATAGATTTTAACTTTAGTAAAACCTTAGATATATCTTCTTTTGATTGATTATCTAGACCCTTTGTTGGTTCATCTAATAGTATTATCTGTGGATTAGACAACATAATTTTGGCTAGACCTGCTCGTTGCAATTCTCCCCCACTTAAATCATAAGGATGTTGGTTAAGTAAATGACAGATTTCCAATAATTCACTTATTCTATTCACTTCTTCATAAATCTGTTCTTTAGACTTATTTTTTAAAATTAATACTTCTTCTAAATCTGATTTTAAGTTTTCTTGTACAAATAATGATTGTGGATTTTGAGGAAGTATAGCTAAATTTTCTTCATATAAAGATTTATTATTATATTTTTTTATTTCTTTTCCTTTTATAAATATCTGTCCTCTTTGTGCTTTCCTCTGCTTAGATATTATAGATAAAGTTGTTGTCTTTCCTGTCCCATTTCCTCCTAATATCGAATATATATCTCCCTTATATACCTTAAATGATACATTTCTTAATACAGGTTCTAAATTTTTACTATACTGAAACCAAACATCTTTTAATTCTATAACGATTTCATTTACTTTCAAATTATTATGTAGTTTTTCTATACTATTGAGACTATTTATATATCTATTTTTTAAAATATCATTTAGCCACTGTTTACCTTCTTTTACGGTTAATGGACAATTGTGCTCCGTATCCAAATATATTTTTAGTTCACTATATACTTTACTAGAAGTTGGCATTGCTTTAAACATACTGTGTTTTATTTTATAAAGTTTATCAACAACTTTTTGCGGAGTATCATTACATAGTATATTTCCATCGTCCATAACTATAACTTTATCTGCTATTGAAAATATATCTTCTAAATTATGCTCGGTTATTATTATAGTAGTTGATAATTCTTTGTTTATTCTAACTAGTGTGTCAATAAATTCCTTCGATGCTATTGGATCTAGTTGCGATGTCGGCTCATCTAATATAAGTACTTTAGGTTGCATTACCATTATAGCTGCTAAGTTTAGTAACTGCTTTTGACCTCCGGATAAATCAGATATACTTTTTCTAAACCACCCTTGTATTCCAAAAAAGCTTGCCATTTCAGCTACTCTTATTCTTATTGTTTGTGTATCTAATCCTAAATTTTCTAATCCAAAAGCTAGTTCATGCCATACCTTATCCGTTACAATTTGTGCATCTGGATTTTGTAAAACATACCCAATTTGACTTACTAGCTCTTGCTGTGGATATTCATTTATATTTTTTGAATAATAAAATATTTTACCATTTCCTTTTCCATGAGGTCTTAATTCTGGTTTGAGATGTCTAAGTAAGGTGCTTTTTCCGCATCCAGATTGACCACAAATTAAGACAAATTCACCTTCTTTTATGCTAATATCTATTTTGTTTAATGCTTTCTTTAATTTATTTGGATATGAAAACTTTAATCCGTCTAATCTTAGTATTTCCATTTGTATCCCTCCCATAGTTCTAAAACAATCGGTATTATAGTTATAATAAAAAATGATAAATATAATATTGTAGATAATGTATCTAATCTTATCGATTGTATAGTTGGATAAAATAATAATTGACAATATCCATTTGAATATGCAGATCCTAAAAATACGGCTACAATCCATATAAACCCAAGCATTATTATATCCCTTTTAATAAATATAAATATTGTAAAATTAGTTCTTCCTTTTATTCCATACCCTCTAGCTTTCATAGAATCAGCTGTTTGAACTGCATCTTCTAATGCCCATGTTACTACTATTGATAATATTCTCATACTACTCTTTATTTTTTTTATTATAGTACCTTCTTCATAGTCAATACCTATTGTTTTTTGTGTGCTAGCTATTACTTTAGTTTGATTTATTAACTTAGGTATAAGCCCTAAAGTCATACTCGCCATTAATGCAATAGAAGGCAGAGTTTTCCCAAATATATATAAAAACTTGTCCGAAGTAACAATTTCGTTATAACAACTAAACCATACAATTACACAAGCCATCATTAATCCAGATAATATTCCATATAAAAAAGACTCTAAAGTTATTGGATTTCCTCTTAAATAAAATAAAACTGTTACACCTCTGTTTACAAATATTACATTTGCTAATGTAATTAAAATAATCATCAAACTAGAAAATTTTAATATTTGCTTTGTCTTCTCCCGATTAATTATAAATGAGTATAGTGTTCCACTAATAAGTGATATTACTACAAATATAGGATGCATGCATAACATAGATGTTCCAATCACTACTACAAAATATGTAAAACTAACAAGCGGATGATATGCGCCTAATGCCCTTTCCATACTAATTAACTCTAGCTCCTAAATCATAGCCTAAATCACAAGTATAATTCCACTGTATTATGTCACCATCTTTTAAGTTGTACACTCCACATCCATAATTTGGATACCAACCATTTACATTATACATCCATCCGCTATCTTTACCCCCATCAAACTCATATAAATTATTTATTCCTTCTATGTATATAGTTTGACCCGCACCTGTATATTCCATATGTATACCTTTTTCAAGTACTATTTTTTTTAATACATCAAACACAGTCTCTCCTTCTTTAATCTGTACTTCAATTGCAGGTAATATTATTCCATTTGATGGTAAATGAGTAAATCCAACTTCATTATTTACACCATTTTTTATTGCTGTTTTACAACTTATTGACACAGTTACAGTTTGTGTTTTAGGTATTTCTTGCTCTACATTTAAGTTACTATTATTTATGTCAGACTTATTTTCTATATTTGAATCATTACCTGAAACATTATTTTCTTCATTTGGTTTATTTTCTTCTAAAGTATAATTATTTTCATTGTTATTGCTCTCTGCTTCTAATTCTTTATTATCGCTATCTTTACTCTCTTCTTTTATATTTCCTTCTTTATTATCCATATCTTTATTATATTTTTTATCATTTTCACTATTTTTATTTTTTTTACTATTGTACATTACAACATTTTCTTTAGGTTTATTTTCATTTTTATTTGCTCTGGAAAAAATACTATTAAACATTAATCCAATAATTAATAAAAATGAGATAGCTACTGCAATTATACTTAAAATTTTTTTATCCATACTTTCATTCCCTTTCTAAGTTATCAATGTATTTTATAGTTTTAATACTTAAATATTTAAATATTTTTATTTTTTATTTTTACAATTACTAATCCAAAAATAGAAAATATAAGCATACCAACATAACCTAATATAGAAGAATCAGAAGTTTTTGGATTTTTTATCTGTATTGTGTTTGTTGGTATCTGATTATTAATTTTGGCTTTATTACTTCTTTCATTATTAATAGCATGATTATTATTAGAATTATTTCCTAAAGTACTATTATTCTCATTATTTTTATTTAAGTCTTCATCTTGATTTGAATTATTAATTATTTCAATATCACTAGTATCATATAGCTTTGTTTTTAAATTCATTTCTCTATATTGAGATGCTAATGCATGTACAGCTTGTTCAGTTGCCATTGCATTTGAAGATGTCTGCGTTAATAAGTGTCTAAACCCGCCATCTGATGCTTTAAATCCTATTATTGAATCCATTACATTTTTTCCATTCTTAATAAATCGTTCATTGTTTATCTCTATACCTAAAGCATTTAATGCTATTACAACTTGTGCACCACTTTCTACAGTTTCACCTTCATCAGTTCCAAACCCTCCTGTTTCAAGCTGAGCTTTAGATAAAAATTTAAGTGCTTTATCTATAGATTCTTTTACATTTTTTTGATCTTTATATTTAGCCAATGCTTGAATAGCCATCGCAGTTATGTCTACGTCACCTTTTTCAGATGTTAAATTAAATCCTCCATCATATAGTTGCTCATGTATAATTTCTTCTACCATTTTTTCTCTTGAATTATTAGCACTTTCAGGTATATTAAATGATTTAGTATCTAATGCAATTAATGCAAATACAGTTCCATTTATTCCCTGTTTTGATACATTGTCATAATCATATAACTTTTCTACTAAGTTATATCCTCCAACATTCGATGGATCTTTTCCAATAGAGGTTAGTGCTATTATTATTCTTGAGTATTCAGTATATTTTGCTCTATGTAAGTTTCCTTTTTTTTCTTTTACTACTTGTTCTACATTTTTATAATATTTCTCATAGTATCCTGATGGTACAGTAACTCCACTTCTTGCTAATGCAAAAATACTCCATTCATCTCCATAAGATGGATTCTTTACTCTATTTAAAATAGATTGAGAAGCTTCCTTTATATGTTTAGAAATTTCAATCATATCCACAGTTTTAGCTAAAAAACTTGTTTCTATATTTTCACCATTCGATGATTCTTCTATAGTAGAAGTTGTTGTAACTACATCGCTAAATTCTTCTTCCTTTTCAATTATAGCGTTATCATTCATAATAATACTATTACTCAAATGTTCTTGTTTAAAATTTTTATCTAGACTTTCTTCACTATAATTTCTATTTGTATTTAATGTACTTTCTATTATTTGTTCATTTGCAAATACACATATTGGATCTAATATATTTAAACTTATAGATAACATCATAATTGTTGAATAATACTTTTTGTTATTCATCTCATATCATCCCCTCTAATATTTATAAGTAGCTTAAAAAAATATAAAAAGCCTTCTACTACATTTTTTATGAGAAAGGCTTCTTATTTTAAATATCTAAAATTATTTTACTCTACTTAATATAGTTACAGCTTCTGCTCTTGTTATATGTGCTTTGGGTCTTATTGTATTATCATCATACCCATCTACATAATTAGCTTCTATTGAGCCTTCTACTGAACTTTTTGCCCAAGTTGATGTTTGACTTCCATCTTTAAATTGATTTAGTTTATCAGTGTTATTATCTTTATTTTTATTTATATTTGTCAATATTACAGCAACTTCTTCTCTTGTTATGTTTTGATTTGGTTCAAATGTATTGTCAGATTTTCCATTTATATATCCAGCTTTTACTGCTTTGCATACATCATCATAAAACCAATTATTTATTTGTACATCATTAAATCTTTCTATTCCCTTATCTTTAAATCCATACACATTATTAATTATTTTTACAAACTCTGCTCTTGTTATTGTTTTATTTGGTTTAAAAGTATTATCACTATATCCACCTATAAATCCTTTAGTTGAAAATTCTTCAATTTGTTTTTTAGCCCAATGATTGTTTATATCGCTAAATTCTACATTTGATAATTGCTTATTTGCCACCTTTACTTTTATCTCTTTCATAGTCTTGTTTCCATCACTATCTGTTACTTCATATATTACTTTATATGTACCTTCTTTAGATGTATTAACTTCATTACTAATAACTTTTATAAACTCAGTTAAATCCCCATCTTCTTTATCTATTGATTTTACATCTTTCATCGGATCAAATTTATGATTTAATTTTACTTCTTTATCTATTGTATATATTATAGGTTTATTGTTTGTTGATGAATTATCTTGATTTTTATTTTTAAATATATCAAATCTATCATAGCTTTTTTGAATATCTTTTCCTAAGTTTATAGTATAATGCCATATTATTTCATCTCCAGCTTTTAAACTATATATACCTGCACTATAGTTAGGCATAACCCTATTCACAGAATAATTCCATCCACTATCTTTACCTCTATCAAATTCTCCTAAACCATCAATTGCTTCAACATATATAGTTTCATCGCTTCCTATTGACTGTACTTTATTTCCAAGCACTTTTTTTATTATTGAGTATGCTGTATCACCACTTGTATATGGCACTTCTAAGCTTTCATATATAGCACCATCATCCTTATATACTCCTAATTGTATGGTATTAGACTTTGAGTTTATTTTAGTTTCATATGCTAATACAGTGCTTGTTGATGATAGATTAAATATCAATATTAAGCTTATTATAAATAATGAAAATTTTTTAATTAAATATTTCATCTATTTCACACCTCCTAAAAATATTTTAACTCTTATTTAATTTATAAAAAGTAATTAAAGTTTTTATAAAAACTTTAATTACTTTTTATTTATATTTTATATTACTTATCTTATTCTACTCAGTGTAACCACACTTTCAGCTCGTGTTATATTTGACTTAGATTTTATTGTGTTATCCTCATATCCTTTTAAATACCCTGCTTCTATCGAACCTTCTACTGAAGATTTAGCCCACTCAGATACATTATTTGCATCTTTATACTTATTTAATTTATCTAAATTATTATCTTTATTATTTTTTATATTTGTAAGTATTGTTGCTACTTCTTCTCTTGTTATATAATCATTTGGTGAAAATATATCTTTTGATTTTCCTTTTATATATCCTGCTTTTACTGCTATGCATACATCATTATAAAACCAATTTGCTTTTTTAATGTCTGTAAATGACTCGTCTCCAATTTGTGTATATTTAAATACTTTGTTTACTATTTTTATAAACTCTGCTCTTGTTGTTAAATTGTTAGGTTTAAATGTATCGTCGCTATAACCATCTATATATTTTTTTTCTACAAAATCTTTTATTTGATTTTCTGCCCAATGACCTTTTATATCATTAAAGTTGATACCGATTTCCTTTTCCCTAACTCTAACTTTTATATCTTTTGTAGTCGTATTTTCATCACTATCACTTACTTCATATGTTACCTTATATATTCCTACTTTTGATGTATTTACTGTATTTGTTTTTATTCTTATAAACTTTGTTAAATCTCCATCTTCTTTATCATAAGCCGAAACGCCTTTTTTAGGATTAAAAATATCTCCAACATTTAAATCCACATCTTTAGCTGTTATTTCTGGCTTTTCATTTATTAATTCATTTTCTATTACTCTAACCTTTATCTCTTTTGTAGTCGTATTTTCATCACTATCACTTACTTCATATGTTACCTTATATATTCCTACTTTTGATGTGTTTACTGTATTTTTAGTAACCTTTATTTTATAAGTTAAATCTCCATCTTCTTTATCAGTTGCAGTAACTCCTAATATAGGATTAAACTTCACCCCAACTTTTATATCTTTATCACTTGCATTTACTCTTGGTTTTTCATTAGTACTCGGTATTTCTGGTTTATTTTCTTTTACATCACTCATGTCGTATAGGTTAGTTTTGTTATTTTCTAACCTATTTTGTGACACTAAAGCATATAAAACCTGTTCAGTCGCCATATCATTTGCCTTTTTTTCACTCTTTAAATGTTTAAATCCTCCATCATTTGCTTTAAATGTCATTATATTATCTACTATTGTTTTTCCATTTTTAACAAATCGTTGATCTGTATTATCTATACCTAGTGAATTTATAGCAACTAAAACTTGAGCTGCACTTTCTACATTTTCTGCTTCATTATTAGTTATATCATTCATTATATTTTTAAACAATGATGATTTAATCTGGAATCCTCCTGTTTCTATTTGAGAATTTGATAAGAAATTTAATGCCTTTTCTATTGCTACTTTAACATTTTCTTGATTTTTATATTTAGCTAAAGCTTGAATTGCCATAGCTGTTATATCTATCTCACCTTTATTTCCGCTTAGCGCAAATCCACCATCCTCAAGTTGATTTTTAAGTATATGATTTATCATCATCTCTCTTGAATTTAAATCACCCTTTATATCAAAGTCTTTACTGTCTAATGCTATAAGTGCAAATATTATACCATTTATACCCTGCTTAGATACATTATCAAAATCATATAATTTTTCTACTAAGTTGTATCCTACCACATCTGTTGGATCATATCCTAGTGCTGTAAGTGCTATTATAACTCTTGAATACTCAGTGTATTTATTTTTATTAAGCTCTCCTTTCTTGTCTTTAACTACCTCTACCAAGTTTTTATAATATGCTTCATAATAATCATCTGGTACTTTTACATCTCCTCTGCTAAGACCTAGTATATCCCATTCATCTTGATATCCTGGAGCTTTAACATTTTCAAGTTCCCAATCAGCTGCATGCTTTATACCTTCTGTTGTATCTACTGATTCAGCATTTACAACTATATCTATTTCTGGCATTTCATCTTTATAGAATGTAAAACTTCCAAATTGAGGTTTTTGTACAACCACATGTCCATTAGTCATTTTATATATTCCAGGTTGTGCTTCTTTTGGAATTTTAAACTTAATAGTTTTTATTAATTCATTTTCATATTTACCATCTTCAGATTTAATTGTTTCAGTTATTCCAGGTATATCTAAATTATATTTAGTTAATAAAGATATTGTCGGACCTGGTACAGAAGCTGATGGTATTGGCATATTAGGGAAAGTTACTATAACTTCACTCCCTGGAACTATATTAGTTGGGCTAATTTCAAATTTCCAAGGGATTGAAACTAAATTTTGTTTTGCTTGTTGTAATTTTTCTTTTACTTCTTTTAAATCTTGTATTGAAGAATTTTCATTATTTAAAATAGATTTTGCCTTTTCCAGTTGATCCATTAAAAGTTTCCACTCTTTTGGCTCATACTCTTTTTCTTGTAATTTTTCTATTTCCTTTATCAGATTTTGTAGTTGTACAAATTCTTTAGCTATTATTTTCACATCACAAGTAGATTTAAAGCTACCATCTACTGTAGTAACAGTTATGATAACAGTTCCTGCTTTTTTACCAGTTATTTTACCATTTTCAACACTAGCTATATTTTCATCTGAACTAGTCCATTTTACAGATTTATTAGTAGCATTTTCTGGTTTTACAGTTGCATTTATATTTTTAAACTCACCTTCATTTATTTTTAAATTACTTTCATTTAAAATTACTTCTGTAACATCAACTACCTCAGCTTCATTTTTTTCACCTACTTCAATGCTAAAGTTTGGCATTTTAGAGAAATATCTTTCCTGTGTTGGTGCTCCAAGATTTGGATTTCCAGATCCTTGGACTTCTTTATCTGTTCCTAAAGGACTTCCCCACCATTGACTAAATATACGTCCTTCTGAGAAATCATAAGTTCCCTCTTTATCAAACTTAAACTCTATAGTATTCTTTTTGTCTAAATCCCATTGTGAACAATATCCTTTAATAATTCCCACTGTATCATTTTTATACTCTACAAAAGTTCCTTTTGTATCTCCCCACTGACTTATAAATGTTGGATTATATATTGTAGCTAACTTTCCTACTGGATTAGATACACCTTTAAAGCTTATTTGCGCTGTATCACCTTTACCAATTTGTTTACCTGGGTTAGTTTTATTTTTTATATCTATTTCTATTTTTCTGGCATCTACAACTTTATAATAACTCTTAGTTTCACCTTTGCTATTTGTTGCTTCAATACCAATGATATTACTTCTATTTTTTAACTTTGCAGTATATGAATCTCCATTTTTTGTTAGTACTTCATCGTTACATGTAACCTTTATATTCTCCGCATTAGTTGCATTAACTTTAAACGTTAAATCAGTACTATTTCCATTTTTAAAATATATAGTATCATATGAATCTTGCTTTATATCAG
This sequence comes from Romboutsia lituseburensis, assembly GCF_024723825.1. Lineage (NCBI taxonomy): Bacteria > Bacillati > Bacillota > Clostridia > Peptostreptococcales > Peptostreptococcaceae > Romboutsia > Romboutsia lituseburensis. The sequence goes on along the minus strand of NZ_JANQBQ010000001.1, from coordinate 118,358 downwards.
TACTTATTTTTATATCAGTATCACTATTTGTAACATTAAATACTACATAAGCAGTATTTACACTTGAACTAGCTCCATATGTTCTATCTTTATAAGTTGTCTCATCATATGTAACTTTAACTATAGTAGTTCCTTCTTTTTCAGCAGTTACTAATGTTTTTTCACTACTACTATTAGTACTTAATGATATGCTGTCTCCTTTAACTATTTTAAATTTAAAATTAGGCCTATGTACATCATTTTCTATACTACTTCCTACTATTTGAGGTATTCTACGTGGGTATATATCTGACTGTTCTCCTACCTTCATTTCTTTAAAATCATATTGTAACCATAAATCATTGGCAAAGTCATTAGGTACGTTATTTATATCTTCCTCTGTACCACAACTTGATTCTACTAGTCTGTTCACTGCTATATTTATTTTGCTTATATATTTACTTACTATAATTTCTGCTTCTGTTTCTTTACTATTGTATTTTTCGTCATTTATTATTACTTTAGCTTCATCTATAGCATTTTGTAAATTACGCTTAGATTCCTCTGTATAATTACCTTTACTTAAAGTGTCAATTGCATTATATGTTATTTCCGATAAATATTTAACTAGTGGTTTTTTTAATTCCTCAGAATTTACAGTTACACAATATCTAAGTCTTATAATATCGTCTTTTTTTATTTTATAGCTATCTAAACCTACATCAGGAAATTCTCCATTTACTTCATACTTCCATCCACTTCCATTCCCGTGGTCAAATTCTCCATCACCATCTATAGAACTAACATATAGGTTACTACCACTTCCTGTATATTCTATAGGTATATTATTTTCATCAGTAACTTTCTTTAATACTGACCAAGCTGTATCGCCTTCATCGAAAGCTATGCTTTGTAGTGAAAGAGTGTCACCTTTACCTATAGTTCTTTTTTCTATTGAGAATTTAACCATATCTTTATTTTCACATTCATGGTCTTCTTCTACTTTTATAGTTATATTTGGTAATGTTCCAAAGTTACCCTCAGTACCAATATTAGGTATTCCTGGACTCCACTCATTAGCTTCCTCGTATACAGTTCCATTTGTTAGATGATATTCTCCTGGACTTAAATCACTTATAATTAGCTTTTTTAAATCCTTAGATTCTGATCTTAACTCTTCCTTTCCTGGAATATCAGACTTATATACAATTCTATAATCTCCGCCATAACTAGAGTTCCATTGACCTGAAACCGTATAAATAGGTACATCTATACTACTGAATTTTATGGTAACTTGATTACCTTCCACCGTCTGATTTATATCTATTGGTTTATTTTTTAAATTTACATTTTTTCCTTCAACTCTTATTTCATTATCTGAAACAAACTCCACTATATCACCCTTGTAGGTATAGTCAATATTATCAGAGTGATAGTAAGTTTCATACTGACTAGCATTGATGTCATCTTCTGTAATTTCTTGTGTTGGCTTCATATTATACATATTATTAGATGTCAGTGCACTTACTGGTATAACATTAATAATTAATGCTAATGTAAGTAGTAAGCTCATAATAGTCTTATACTTAGCCTTTTTAATTTTACTCATTTAAACTCCCCCTTTTTTTTAGTACTCTATTTAATACATAAAATACATTTTTTATCCCCCCACTTAAGAAAAAGTTATACTTGTGAAATTTTTTAGATTATTTAATTACACATGCCATGTTTAGAGATAATATGCTTACAATCATAAAAATAGCTATAACAAAATTATACTTATATTTATAATTAAAAAAGATATTCAAGTATGAATATCTAACCAAGAAAAATCACATATATATATTTTTTTATTTTTTCTATACATAGTGATATATTTCCCCAGAAAGATCTATTCGTGGCATAGGCAGGTCTCCTGGCTTACGATTCATCCTTATTAGCACCTTCCCGCTTTTTTAGCAGTGGCATTTTGCTAACTCATCATCGATTACAGTTACTGGGGCAGCTTTGGCATTTAACCAAATTCCCTATTAAGTAATAATACACCTTTGCCATATATATTTTGTTTTAGTGTATAAGCATATTGAACAATAATTTTAATTTAAATAAATTTGTTCCTCTAATTCCAATTATACATATTATTTTTTTTCATTTGTGTCATAAGGGTGTCATAATAAGTACAAATTCTTATTTTTTTACATAATATAACAATCTACATTTTATTTAAATCATAATTATTGTTTGTTATTTTATTTATTTAATATAGAAAAACTAAAAAAAGTTGATTAATACGTGTTAATCAACTCTTTTTCCCCATAATGACATTAATAATTACTAGCTTATTTCAAACTTATAACCTACACCATATATCGACCTAATTTTCCAATTTACTTCATCTTGTGGTATTTTTTTTCTAAGTCTTTTTATCTGAGTATCAACAACTCGAGTATCTCCAAGGTACCCATACCCCCAAACTTCTGATAATATCTCATCTCTATTTAAAATAATTCCAGGATTAGATGCAAGCATATAAAGAATTTTAATTTCTTTAGGTGTAAATTTTACCAATTTACCTCTTATATAAACTTCATAAGTATCGATACTTATTTCAAGGTCTCTATACTTTATTCTATTATTCATCCTAGAGAAGCTATTACTTCTTCTTAACACTGTTTTTATTCTTGTTACAACCTCTCTTGGTGAAAAAGGCTTTGTTATATAATCATCTGCTCCTAATTCTAGGCCAATTATTTTATCTATAGTTTCTGATTTTGCTGTTAGCATAATAATAGGTACCTCACTATATTTTCGAACTTCCCTACAAACATCTGTCCCAAACATTTTCGGCATTGTTACATCCATCAATATTAAATCTGGCTGAATTGTTTTTGCTTTATCAAGTGCATCTAATCCATCATATGAAGATATATAATCCATCCTTTCTAATTTTAAATACTCTCCTATAGTGTCATGTACTGATGTTTCATCATCACATATAAGTATCAAACTATTTGACAATTAACCTCACTCCCTCTAAAAATTCTCCATTATCTAAATATATTTTTAATAGTTTATAATAAAATTATCTATATATTTTATTATATAAAGTCTTTTTGTTATTTTAGTGTCATTATTATGTCATAATTAGTACAATTTAAACAATAAAAAACTATCTCTAAGTATTATTTCATATTACTTAGAGATAGTTTTTTATTAATTATTTCTTTAATTTAAGCTAAAACTTTTGAAATCTCCTTATTGTTAGTGATGAATTTAACTAGTATTGGTATAAATATTAACTGTATTATCATACCTGGTATTGCTTTAGTCAAACTACCAAACACAAACATTATAGGACTAACTTGTGGTGCTATAGTCATAGATACTATATAAGCTCCAACTAAAGCAAATATTCTACCACCTATCATTGCCCCTACTAATGAAATATATATTTGATTTGTTTTTTTAAATAAAAATCCTGTTATTAAACCATATGCACAAAGTTCAAAAGCCATAATTGGCATAACTGGAACTATTGGCGGCATACCTGTCATAACTCCACTCAGTATTGGAGTTAAAATACCTACAATAGCACCACAAATTGGTCCCAATAAAAATCCAGCTACTAGTACTGGGATATGCATTGGTAAAAATATTGGTCCTGCTAAGTTAACTGTATGAAATATCATTGGAAATACTATTCCAAATGCTATAAATAAACCTGATAAAACTATTTTCTTATTTCTCATGATTATTATCCCCCTATTATTTTTTATTTACAACCAGATAATATATTTCGTCATCCTCATAAGCATCTAATACATTTAGATTAACTTGTTCAAATAAAACTTTCTGCTCTTTTATTGATATAAGCCTGTCTTCACTAACTATTTTATCTTTTTCTTTGTGCATATTATTTAAAAATTCTCTACTATTTGAATGCGCTATTATAAGCTTTCCTTCTTCATTTAAATTATTTTCAACCAATGTTTTAATTGTATTTGTTTTATTTTGTAAATGAGGAAACATTGAGTAAAGAACTATCTTATCGTATTTTTCTTCTAATGTGGAATTTTCTATATCTAAAACTTCAAACGATACATTTTCAGTATCCTTAAACTTTTGACTAGCTATATCTAACATACCACTTGAAATATCTACCCCTTTTATAATACCATTTGTATTTAAATTCTTTAAAAATGGTATTAAAACACCAGTCCCAGTTCCAACATCTAGTATATTATCGTTATCTTTAATATCTAATTTAGATAAAAGAGTGTTAATTTTTTCTTCATTTACTTCTATAATGTTATCCCACTCTTTGGCTATACTATCAAAAAATTCTCTTTGTTCCATACTATCCCCCTAAAAATATATTTTTACATAAAAAAGCCATAAAGATTATTACTCTTTTAAGAGTATCAAACCTTCATGGCTTTATTACAATTTTATAGTATCATTGTATATGATTCTTTTTCAATCTTTTTCGTTAGACATTTTCTCTCAATATTCTTAGATATTACATTTTTTAAAATATTATTTACTATAATTTTATTAAATAGTCTATTCTAATATTTAAAATTCTTCGCTATCAAATAGCATTTTACTATCAAAGAATTTTCCATCTTGCTCTTCTTTTAAATTGAACTTTCCTATAAGCTCCTTTAACATCTCAGCTTGGCTTGATAACTCTTCACTAGCTGCAGCACTTTCTTCTGCTGTTGCTGAATTTGTTTGAACAACAACTGAGATTTGTTCAACACCTATATTTACTTGATTTATATGTTGAGCTTGTTCATTACTTGCATCTGCTATTTCTTGTATAACTTCAGCAGATTTTTGTGCCCCAGAAACAACTTCTTCAAGAGATTTTGCAGTTTCAGAAACAATTCCACTTCCATTTTCGATTGCTAAAAGTGACTTTTCAATTAACTCTGCTGTATCCTTTGCACTTTGAGCAGACTTTGCCGCTAAGTTTCTTACTTCATCTGCTACAACAGCAAATCCTTTACCAGCTTCACCAGCACGAGCTGCTTCTACTGCTGCATTTAATGCTAATATGTTTGTTTGGAATGCTATATCATCTATATTCTTTATTATATTACCTATTTGATTAGATGTATTGCTTATTTCATTCATAGCTGCAATCATCTCTTGCATTTGCTTTTTACCTTTTTCTGTAGCTGCACTTGATTGTATAGAAATTTGTTTTGCTCTTTCTGCATTTTGTGCAGTTTGCTTTATTTGCATTGAAACTTCATTTATTGTTGCTGAAAGTTCTTGAACTGAACTAGCTTGTTCTGTCGCTCCTTGAGATAATAATTGTGCCCCTTCTGCTACTTGATCAGAACCTACTGAAACTTGTTCTCCTGCTATATTTATTTGAGATAAAGTATCATTTAGGCCTTCTACAATTTTATTTACTGCTAATAGTATAGGAGCAAAATCATTTCTAAATAGCTCATTTAAATGTTCATTATCTACTTCAACATCTAAGTTTCCATTGCTAACTTCTGTTAATATGTACGTAAGTTCATTTATCATGCTTCTTAAATCTTCTACAATATTAGTAGTGGCATCTGCTACTAAACCAATTTCATTATTAGCATCTAGCTCAATAGTATCTGAGTTTAGATCACCTTCTGCTAATGATTTTAATCTTTCACTACATGATTTTAATGGATTTCCTATTTTATTAGAGAATATTATAGCTACCGCAAATGCGATTATTGTAAATACAACTGTCGTTATTGCAGTTATTATCATTGAGCGATATGTTGAACTCATAAAATCTTTTGCATTCGCCATTACACCTATACCCCATCCGTTGCTATTGCTTACAGGTGCATATCCTAATACCCAACTTTGTCCATTAAACTTAGCTGTTGTATATCCTGTTTGTCCTGATATAAGCTTTTTGTCAGCTTCTGCAAAAGGCACTTGACTTTCATCTGTCTGAGCCTCTTTTATAGAGTTTGCTACCCCTATACGACTTTCATCTTTATGACCAATTACAGTACCTTCACTATCTATAAGGTATGCATAACTATTTTCACTTACTTGTATACCTTTTACTATATCATTTAAAAGTTCCTTAGGTGGGTCAAATGATACAACTCCAACTATTTCACTTCCTTGTATTCCATCTTTCCAAATAGGTGCCGAAACTACTAGAGTTAAATCTCCTGTTACTTTACTTATAACTGGACTACTTAAGTATTCTTTACCACTCATAGAAATTTTAAAATAATCTCTCTCTGAATAGTCCTTTCCACTAAAGATATCTTTCCCATTTGCATCTATAATTTGACCTAATGCTAATCCATATAATTTCTCTTGATTTGTTATAATTTTTTGTTTTTCTTCAATACTTACATTAGGATCTGATATTTTTTGCATAATACCTGTTTGAATCGCTGCATTTTGAACATTTTTTATTTTAGCTGCTGCATTTTCAGAGACTTGTTTAGTAGTCTCTACAACTGTTTTTGATAAAATTTCTTCAGAGCTTTTATAAGTTAAAAAGCTTGTTATTGACCCTAAAAATACACAACTAATAACTGCAAAACATACTATTATTAAAGTAAGTTGAGTCTTTATACTTTTATCTTTATGATTATCCTTACTTTTTAGTTTGAATTGAAATTTCATTCGTACTTTCTCCTTTATATTCTTTTACATTTTCTTTTATTTGTCATTTTATTAACAGTTTTTCCCACAAATAAGCTTAGTTACCTTTAAATATATTTGTATAAATAAACCTCCCCTTCACTAATTATTTTAATAGTTAGACACCATGCATTTTGCAAAAAAATAAAAGAGCATAAACCTAAGCCCGCTTACACTCTTTTTATAAGTTTACACTCTTTTTTTAAAAGATAATTTATGCAACTGGCTAACTTAAAAAAGTCCCTATAGCTTTGCGTCACCAGATCACTCCGGCTTTGCCTATTCAATTTTTATAATAGAATACTCAGCATATATTAACATAGAAATTAAATTTTGTAAATATTTATAAAAATATGTAATATTATGAAGTTATTTTTGATTTTAGTATAAAATATTCAGTATTTATAATATTTTTATAAAATAGTTATATATTTTTTATTATAAATTCCATTTATCATCCATGTATATCATTTTCTTAGTCATTCCACCATCAATAATAAGATTTGTTCCATTTATAAAATCGTTATCTTTACTTGTCAAAAACAAGCAAGCATTAACAATATCTTTTGGTGTACCCACTCTTCCAGATGGATGCTGTTTTTTATCTAAATCTGATAATTCATAATCATCCACTTTAATCCATCCAGGACTAATTGCATTAACTGTTACAGGTGTTTCTGATAAAGATACAGCCATTGTATTAGTTAATGACACTAGTCCTCCTTTTGATGCACCGTAAGCTTCCCATCCAGCTTCATTTTGATTAAATCTCGTTGATGCTATATTTATTATTCTTCCATAGTCCTCACCTTTGTTTGCTTTTATAAATTCTTTTGAACATATAAAGCTACCTCTAAGGTTTACTGCTATAACTTCATCAAATTCACTTAATTCTATATCAAATATAGATTTATTAAACTTACTTATAGCTCCATTGTTTATTAGTACATGTACTGATCCATATTTTTTTACAACATCTTTAAATACATTTTTTATTTGATCTTCACTTTTTAAGTCAGCTTTATAAAAATCTATATTGTTCTCGTGAAATTTTGTATCTACTATATCTATTGCTATTACAAATGCATTTAACTTTGCATATTCTTTTGCTATAGCATTTCCTAATCCATTTGCAGCTCCTGTTACAAATACTATTTTACCTTTGTACATAGTTTTAGATTCTCCTTAACTTTTTATATTTAGCTCTTTTATATTTGAATATATAAGTATTATAGCCTACAAATCGACTAAAATATATTTATCATTTAGTAATTTGTAGGCTATATATTTTTTTATTAAATATTTTAATTAAAGTTTTAATGTATCGTATTAATCAGCTTGCTTAGTTTTTGCTATAACAATTTCTCTTATACAAATATCTTGTGGTTGGTTGTATGCAAATTCTATACAACTAGCTATTCTTTCCGGCTCTAATCCTGCTTCTATGCTCTTTTTCCACTCATTATAATCAGATTTTATATTTTCATCCGTAGTATGAGATAGTAGAGGTGTTTCAACTACACCTGGTGATATAGTTATCATTCTTACATTACTTTGAGATACTTCTTTTCTTATATTTTCAGTTATAGCATGAACTGCAAACTTAGTTCCACAATATACTGCATGATTATCAAAAGTTTTTCTTCCTGCTATTGAACTTATATTTATTATCGTTCCTTCATTTCTTTGAACCATATTTTTTAAAACTATATTAGTTCCTGTTAATATACCTTTTATGTTAAGATCTATCATATCATTCCATTCATAAAAATTTTGTTCTTCTGGATGACCTAATAACATCATACCAGCACAATTAATTAAACAGTCTACTTTTCCAAATTTTTGTTCAGCTTCTTTTATAGCTTCTCTTACCATTTCTAAATTAGTAACATCAACTGATTTACATAATGAGTTTGGTAAATTTAATTCTTCCATTTTTTCTAACCTTCTTGCCAACAGTAGTACTGGATGACCATTATTTGAAAACTTCTTTGCTATGTCTCTTCCTATCCCTGAACTTGCTCCTGTCACAACTATTAATTTTTTCATAATTATATCTCTCCTTAATTTCTTATTAATTATGTTATAATTATATATAAATTAATATTTTAATTTAAGTACGCACATTATAGTTACATAGGGAAATGAAGGTAACCTTTGTGTAATTTCAATGACGTTATTTTTGGAGGTCTTAAAAAATTCATGAAAAAATGTAGCCTAACTTGCGAGATGGAGATAACTTTAAATGCTATAGGAGGTAAATGGAAACCTCTTATACTTTATTATTTAATAGAAAATGGTACTAAAAGATTTGGTGAAATAAAATCTTTTATAAATCATACCTCTCATAAAACTTTAACTAATCAACTTAGAGAGTTAGAAGATGATAATTTAGTCTCTAGAACAGTTTATCCAACAGTACCTCCTAAGGTTGAGTATAGTATAACTGAGAAAGGGATGAGCTTATACCCTATACTTGAAGCAATGTGTGAATGGGGAGAAAAAAATTTCGATGATAGATATGAACTAATTAATCCACAATGTAAATAATGTTTAAAATAAAAAGTGTCTTATATTTTTAATATAAGACACTTTTTTATAGTAGTATTTATTTTTACAATATTAACAATATAATTTAGAACATATTAAAAAAATGTATTTTTTATATGAATGCTTTTTTATATAAGTCTAAAGTATCATCCTGTATACTTATATATTTGCTTAACTCTTCTAAAGATGTTGTTATAAATTCATATACTAAATATCTCGGATTGATTATATCTACTAAATCTTTTATTTTTTTATTAGTAAAAGGTTTATGCTCATCTATCTTTGCTACATGAAAATAAACCTCTTCATTAAATACATCTATTTTCTTATCTATATTACTAAATTTAGATATTTGTTCCTTTACATATTTTGAAGAAATTGATTTGCTTAAATGAATCCCTTTTATATATTTTTTTAAATCTCCTAAGCTATTTACTGTATTAATTAAAAATTCTATCCCTTCTTCTTCTGTATGTATGTTTAAATTTGTATTTAATAAATGTCCTGTGTCTAGCATAAACCCTTTATTTTCGTATTCTATGCTTTCTATAAAATATTTTACTAAATCATAATCTAACATTCTAAGGCCTGGCCACCATAAGTTTTCAAAGAGTATAGTTATATTAGTTTCTAAATCTTTAAATATCTCATTTACAAGCTCTATAGTTGAATCTATTACATTTTTATCTGTGTATGTAAAATCATAACTATAACAGTGCTTTAATTTAACATGAGATACATGAAAAACTACATATTCTGAATTTAAACTTTCTGCTATTTTTATCTCTTCTTTATAATGATTTATTATATCTTTTTTACTATTGCCTCCATAAAAATTTATTACATCTTCTACACTATTAAAGTCCTCTAATAATCCATCTTTATTTCCATTCCAAAAATCTAACCACATTGGATAATGCTTTAAATGCACCCCTTTTATAATCTCCTTTGAAATTAGATCTTCTCTATATCCTAATGGTGCTAACAACTCTATTGCATCTACTTTATGATTTCTTAAAAACTTATTTATATTTTCACTACTATTTTCATATCTATCCATATCAAATTTATATGTAGATAAATTAATTATTTTTAACATTTCCCCTCTCCCAACTATAGAAATCTCTCTATTTTTATTACTAAATTTTACCTATAGATTAATTCAACTTTTGTTAAAAATCAACTATTTTATATTTTTTGACTTAATATTGTCATAATCTAAAAATAGGCTGTAAGATAAATTTATCCTATAGCCTATTCTTTAGTATAGTTTTTTATTCAACTTAACTGGTAGTAATATAGTAAAAGTACTTCCTTTATTTTCTTCACTACTTACATAAATATCACCATTATGAAGCTTTATTATATGCTTTGTAATAGTAAGACCTAGGCCACTTCCACCTTTTTGATGAGAATTTCCATCTACTACTTGGCTAAATCTATTAAATATATGATCTTGTTTATCTTTTGGTATTCCTATACCATCATCACATACATTGATTTGAACAAAATCATCTAAATCTTTTATAGTTACTTCTATTTTGCCACCTCTAGGTGTAAACTTCTTTGCATTGCTTATTAAGTTAACTATACATCTTTCTATTTCATATTTATCACACGCTATTATCTTTTCTTCCATCTCAGGATCTATAATTAAATTTAATCCATCAGATTCTATATAATCTTTTAACGATAAGCATGTTTCTTCTACTAAATAAACTATATCATTGTCTTTAATATCTATGTTATAACTTCCATCTTCTATCTTAGATGTATCTATTATATTATTAATTAAATTGAGAAGTCTATTGGTATTACTTTGCATAACATTAGTATGGTAATTTATTTTTTCTTTATCAATACCCTCATCTCTTTTATTTAATTCTAATATAAGTTGCTGAGTTGTAGATATTACATTTAAAGGTGTTCTCAACTCATGTGATAAATTTACAAAATAGTTAGTCTTATTTTGCTCAAGTTTTATAAGTTTGTCAAAAAGATTTTTATTTTTAATCATCTCTTCTTGTAGCTGTATAGTTTTTTTATCTACTAATCTATCCAGTCTTTTAACTTTAGTTGAATTTAAATATAGTATAATTGATATTATTAGTATATAAATGCAAAATGCCATTGAGCTTAAAAGTATATGAGGCTTTATAATAAATGTAACCTTACTTTCATTACTTTCAATACCATGATGATTTATTGCTTTTATAACAAATGTATATTTACCTGGATCAAGATCTTTATAAATTATTTCATTGTTATTAGTAACATTCCAATCACGATCATGACCTTCTATTTTATAATAGTATCTATTATTTTTTGTGTCTTTATAGTCTGGTAAAAAATACTTTATTTTTATTGAATTTCCTGTATAGTCAAATTTCATATTATTTATATCTTTATATGAAGCATCATTTACTATGAATTCATCAAATTTAACGTTTGGTATACTCGTCCTGTCTTGATGTATTTGAGATGGTTTAAATATATTAAATCCATTTATACCTCCAAAGAACAATTCACCTTTATTATTTTTAAAACAAGCGCCTCCATTAAATTCATTGCTTTGAAATCCATCTGCTACATTATAATTGGTAAATATGTCAGTTTTTATGTCTAATTTTGATATACCATAATTAGTACTCATCCAAATATTATTTTTATCATCTAATAAAATTCCATATACCGTATTGCTACTTAATCCATCTTTTTCTTTATATGTTGTAAATTTTTCTGATTTTAAATTTAATTTATTCAGTCCATAACTTGTTCCTATCCATATATTCCCGTTAGTATCATCTATTATGTATCTTATTGAGTTTGAACTTATACTGTTTTTATTTTTTAGATCTTTTTTATAATTCTTAACGACATTATGTTTAGTATCTACTTTTATTAATCCACCATCTTTAAATGTTCCTATCCAATAGTTACCTTGTGAATCTTCATATATAGAACTTATATATTTATCGTTTATTTTATAATTATCAAATATATAATCCATATCTTTCATTTCATCATTTTCAGTATTTAATATACTTAAACTGTTTTCGGTTCCTATCCATAAATATCCTTTACTATCTAAACATAGACTTTTAACTTTATTATTTTTAATTCCTTCTTTATTACCATAAATTTTTATTTCTTTTGTTTCTTTATTTATCCTATTTAATCCGTCATTTGTTGCAACCCATATATAGTTTTTACCTCCCGTTATATAATTTATAGAGTTATTACTAAGTCCGCTGTCTTTAGTTATATACTGTACTGTATCTTTTTTTCTATCTATAATATTTATACCGTCAGACCTAGTTCCTATCCATAGATTTTCATTATCATCCTCATATATTCCATGTATAATACTACTGTTTAAAGAATATTTTTCCGAAGGTCTTTTTTTATAGTGTTCTATATTATTTCTTGGATCAAATAAACTTATACCTTCATATGTTCCAACCCACACAAGACCTGTATTATCTTGCATTAAAGAAAATACATCATTATTTAACAAACTGTATCTATTCCCTACATCATTGCTATATCTTAAAAATGATTCACTATCTTCATTATATTTAGCAAGGCCTCTATCTGTAGCTACCCATACATTATCTTGGCTATCTTTTAAAATACTTCTAACAAAATTTCCTGGAAGTGAAGTATTATCTTCATCTATATTTTTATATACTGTAACTTCATTTGTGTTTATATTAATTTTATTTAATCCTGAACTAAATGTTCCTACCCAAACATATCCATTTTTATCACTATAAACTTTATAAATAGTGTCTTCACTTATTGAGTCTTTATCTTTGCTATAAAAGTATTCAACACTTTTGCTTTTTATATCGATTTTGTTTAATCCATTATATGTTCCTACCCATATATTTTCTTTTTCATCTTGATCTAAACTATATATATCTTGACTAGTCAAATTATACCTAAGGATTCTTTTAAAGTTATCATTTTCCTCATCATATAAATTTAACCCATCACCTGTTGCTACTAAAACTTTATTATCTTTGGTGATTAATATATCGCATATATTATAGTGAGATAAATTACCACTTTCCTTTGTATCAAAATAGTTAGTTATTTTATTATTTTTTGTATCAATTTTACTTAACCCGCTTACTGTAGCTACCCATATATTTTTTTTATTGTCTTCTTTAATTGATAGTATGTAATTGCTAGCTATATTAGTTGATGGATCATCACCTTGTTTATATCTTTTAAAGTCATATCCATCGTATCTATCAAGCCCATCATTAGTACCTATCCATATATATCCGTTGCTATCCTGATATAAAGCCTCAACTGTTGATTGAGATAATCCATCATCTATAGTTATATCTTTAAATTGAATATTTGAACTATGAGCATATACGTAAGAAGTATTTATATATAAAATCATAACTAACAATATAGGCATTAATTTGTTTTTGATATTTAAATTATCACCTAATCTCTTTTTCAAATTAAGTCCTCCATTATTTAATTTTTGGTACAATATTATCTAATTATATTATATTTGCTTTTATACTTTTGGTAAAGCTTTACATAACTTTTTCTACATTTTTCTACATTTTTCTACATTTTTTTATATCCATATATTTTAAAATTAAACAAATAATTTTTTTATAAAGATTTTATTATTTTGTAATTAAATTACGATTACTTAAACATTCTATATTTTTGCATTAATCAAGATAATCTATACTGTATAGATTTTTCTTAACTTACTTTATTTTCAAACATGTTTACATTCTTTGCAGAAAAAATATATAATAATAAAATATTTTTCCCTATTTTTTTACAAATTTCTACATAAAATATGTGTTATTATAAAATTCAGATATATTTATGTCAAATAGTTCCATATATAATTTTCATCAATCACTAAATGGAGGAAAATATGAAGAAAAAACAAGAAAAATTTAGAGGTAAGTTTATATCAAACTTAATTTTAATTTTGCTATTTGTAGAGATAGTTACATATACAGCTGTATACATAAGCTTGAAATTTAACCATGGAAATATGGTTGAATCTGTGAAATTTTCTTTAGCACCACCAATTATATGTTTAATAGTATTTCTATTATTAAATTCTGCATCATCTGAAAATAATAAATCTAAATCTTTATTATTTTTAAGTATTATAGCATCATGGGTGCCATGTTTATTAATTTATTATTTTAAAGACTTTGCAGTATTAGAAATAACTTTAAATAAATCTGCAACAATAAATGTTTTACCGCTATTTTCTTTAATTATAGGTTTATTAGCAACAATAAAGTACATATCAAGTTTAACTACAATTTATATAAATGAAAAAGAAATGAGAAAACAAATGGAATTAGAATATATGAGACTAAGAAGAGAGAGCCACAAAAGAGAGTTAGAGCAAAAACGTCGTAATGCTCAAAAAAGACGTTATACTTATTTTAAATAAAATTATAACTATAAACAAATACCCTTTATTTTATTTAGTTTTAATAAAATTAAGGGTATTTGTTTATACTTCCTATTTAATTATATGCTACTTCTTCTTGGTTTTCATTATATATTAGCTCTTTAAAAACATACTTACTTGTACAAGCAGTTAAAAGCCCTCCATATTGTACTAAAAATTCAATAGTATCTCCAACTGAATAATTTTTCTCACTATTAGTTACATTAAGTATCATATGATCTGAGCTTGCACCTAATATTTCTATATTTTTATCTATCGGTGTTATTCCTTCTATATTTATATCTTGTTTTCCTATCCCTACTATTGCTCTTTTTAATATTCCTTTATCTTCATATACAGGTACATTGCCAAATGCATCCATACCAATTTCTCCTATAGGTAAAGATGGCTTTTCTTTTAATTCAACTATTTCGCAAACTAATTTAAAAGCATCTTGGTATGTTCCTTTTATTATATTTCCATAAGCAGTTTCACGTCCAAGTGCTATAGCCTCACCTAATCTTAGATTAGTTATTCCATCTGGCATATTCCATTTTTGAAGTAAATCTATTGAACTAGAGTTACCTCCTGAAACAAATTCTAAAGGCATATTATAATCCCTTTCTATTTGTTTAGATAACCTAGCTAACCTTCCTAAATTTTCAGTTGATGGCATTATAGCCCCATAACAAGTTAAATTTGTTCCTATACCAAATAGTTTTATATTTTCTAATCTCAAAACTTCATCAACTACTTTAAAAAATTCATTTTCTTCAAAATATCCTTCTCTCAAGTCTCCTAAATCAAACATTAAAACTACTTTATGAATTTTTGATTTTGATTTAGCTTCTTCGTTTAATTTATATATAGTTTTTAATTCTGAGTTAAAACTTATATCAACATATTCAATTACATCTTTTATTTCACTAATCATAGGTATTCTAAGTAATATTTTAGGCAAATTTATATCTTTCAAGTTTTTTAAATTTTCTACTCTAGAATCTGCTAAATAATCTACATTTTCTTGACTTATTTCTTTTACTACTTCTGGTATTGCACAATATACTTTTGTAACCATAGCCATATCTAAATTATGAGTTTTGCATATATCACTTAATATAGATACGTTATGTTTTAATTTAGGAATATTTATTTCTAACCTAGGGTACATTCATGTTCCTCCTCTAGATTTAAACTTTTTAACATAAGTTTTAGAGATGCGTCTTCATATTTTTTAGATAAAACGCCTAGAGATGCCATTATATAATCATTATCAACTAGAATTGTTGCTTTTTCTTTTGGGAATAACAAATCTTTATTTTTGTTATATTCACAAATATATTTCATTATTTCTACTCTTTTTGGAAGTCTTGTTAAAGCTCCACCAGTTCCAACTATATACTTTACTTCAGTTAAGTCTTTTCCCTCTGCTATTTTACTTTTTCCACTTGCTCCGTATACATTTCTAATAATTCCTGCATGTCTTTTTGTAGCACGAAGCACAGCTTCTCTTGTTAGTCTCTCAACAAATTCTTTTTGCTGAGGTGTTTTTGGTATTGGCAAATAATTATCCATTATTTCATCTATATTGATGTTTTTTAGCTCCTCTTGTAACTTATCTTTACCTATAAGATTTACTATATTTTTCATATTAACATAGACACCTAAATCACCTTCAACACTTCTTTTTGCTACTGGCTCTGGATTTACTAATATTCTATTTATACCCTCACTACCTTCTGTTACAGAATGTAAATCTGTTGTTGCACCACCTACATCTATAACTATCAAGTCACCTATATGCTTTTTAAGAAGTTTTGCACTTTCCATTACTGCTCCTGGAGTTGGTGTTATATTTTCATTTACTAAATCTTTTATATGTTCCATTCCCGGTGCATTTGTTATATGCTCTTCAAATACATTTTGTATTACTTCTCTTGTTGGTTCTATATTTAAATAATCAATTTTTGGATATACATTATCAACTATATAAAGTTTGTAATTTGTATCTTCAAAAATTAACTTTATTTCTTCTTGATTTTCAATATTTCCTGCATATATAACTGGTACTCCTAGATGAAGCCCTGCTATAAGCTCTGCATTGTAAATTGCCGTATCTCTTTCTCCGTAATCTACTCCACCTGCTATTAATATTATATTAGGCTTAATTTCTTTTATTTCTTTTATATCAGTTCTTCTTAATTTCCCAGCACTTACTTTGTGTATAACTGCTCCTGCACCTAAAGCCGCCTCTTTAGCTGCTTTCGCTGTCATATCATACACAAGTCCGTGAACTGTCATCTTAAGACCTCCAGCTGCACTAGATGTTGCAAACATATCATCATATTCAATACTGTCTACACCTAAATTTTCAGCTAAATCTTTTATTGCTCCGTTAAGACCATTTCTTACATCTCCGCCTTCAAATACAGTTGTTGGTGCTTGTCCTTGACCTATAAACTTAGGACAATCTGTATGGATGCCGAGAAAGGCATTTACAACTGTTGTTGTAGAGCCTATCTCCGCAACTAATACATCTATTTTCATGTTTTATTTCTGAGCTTCTCTTTCTCTTCTTTTTTCAACTAAGAACGTTGCAACATTAACGCCTCTGTCGTTTCTTCCAAATCCTCCGTCCATTCCATTTTCAACTGCTATTTCAGGCGTAACTTGTGTTCCTCCAGCGGCTAATATCACATTATCTCTCATTCCTTTTTCTATGCAGTACTCATGCATTTTCTTCATGTTTTTATAGTGTATATCATCATGACTTATTATAGTTGAAGCTAATATTGCATCTGCGTTTAACTCTATTGCAGCATTTACTAATTTTTCAACTGGCACTGAAGTTCCTAAGTAATGGCATTCTATACCATATTTTTCTATACCACCATGTTTTATATCTATTACTTCTCTAAGTCCAACAGAGTGTTCATCTTCTCCTACTGTTGCACAAACAATTTTTAATGGTTTTCTTTCTATATCTGCTCTTATTTCATCATCTGTCATGATCTTTGGCTCTTCAGGTATTACTAAATCATCTATGTCTACAACAAAAGGAACTTTACCTTTTATCTCTATTCTAGTACCTTCAGCTGAGTGCATTACTTCTCTGTTTATAACTTCAGGATCTTCTAAGTTCATTTTCTTAGCAAATTCTAGTGCTGCAAATTCTGCAGTTCTCTTATCTGTTGGCAACATCATAGTAAGCATTACTGTACCATCAGCACACCATTCCATTTCTGGTTTTATCTTAGTAGAAGTTCT
Organism: Romboutsia lituseburensis; assembly: GCF_024723825.1. NCBI lineage: Bacteria > Bacillati > Bacillota > Clostridia > Peptostreptococcales > Peptostreptococcaceae > Romboutsia > Romboutsia lituseburensis. The sequence goes on along the minus strand of NZ_JANQBQ010000001.1, from coordinate 100,438 downwards.
AAATTCTTCTACTTCTTTTAAACGTACATTTACGTTATCCATATCATCTAATTCATCTATATATATTATTTTTGAAGGATCTTCAAATGTACATCCATCTATTAATTTTGCAGGGTCTAGCGCACAGTTTCCATCATATTGTGCTACGTTATTGTATCCATAGTGGGCAGTTACTGGAGCTAAATAATCTTCATCTCTTTCATAAACAGTACCTACTCCTACTCCGTCTTTTATTTTTCTAGCTATACCGTCCCCATTTCTTTCTGGGTAATTTCCTGAATCAACGAAGAATCCTTGTTCAACAGCTTCAAAGTATCCACCAGCTTCTATTATTTCTTCCATATATAATACAGCTCTTTCTTTTAATTCACGAGCAGTATCTCTTAATTGTCCAGTTTCTTTAAGTTCTATCATATCCATAAGTCCATCCATACCAACTAGTGCTTGTTTTGCAGTATCACAAGCTTCTATGTTATACATATGCCAAGGAACATTTCTTCCTTCATCTGGAGTTATAGTAGATTGTATATCAGCTCTTGTTAAAACTGATGTTAGTAAGTTAAGAACATGAGTTACTGTAGCTTCTCTAGTTGATGAATCCATATATTTAGTGTTCATTTGAGCTCTCATTTTATAATCACTAAACAATTCTCTAAGTGCTACTGCATATGGTAAGTCTAATGTTAAACAAGGTGCTGGTGGTGCTGTTGGAGGAACTGTTGATAGACATATATTTTCTTTTTTAATCCCTACTTTTTCAGAGAATATTGAGTTTAGAGCATGCTGAACCATAAGTTCTGGCATAACCTTCCAAGCTTCTCTAGCAGTTGCATTTGCATTATGAGCCCCATCTATTTGAGCCATATCTGAAAATGCCATTATAGTTTTTGCTTCACAAGCATCAACAAATGATCTTATCATATTTATATTTCTATATAATACGTTGTATTGAGGATCTTGATGTGCTCCATTTACTCCTTCTTCTGCAAACATTACAGCAACTTCAGGTCCTGCAACTCCACTTACATAAGAATGGTAATTTATTGGTCTTCCTACTTCTTCTTCTATAAAATCTAAAGCTTTTCTTTGTGCTCTGACTTGTTTTCTAGTTATAGGTACTCCTCCTATACCTTGTGGCGTACCTTCTATAAGTCCATCAAAGTGAGATTGACCAGCTGTTCTTATAACCATTATATGATCCGCTCCGTGATAAGCTGCCATTCTCATTCTTCTTATATCATCTTCAAATCTTCCTGAAGCTATTTCTGTTGTAATTACTGCTTTTGGCTGAGGGTCTATATTATTAAAATATTTTGCTGATGGAAGTGCTACGCTATCTTTTAAAGGAGCTGAACAATCTTGGTATTTAAAAGGTCCCATTTCTAAATCTTTTTCATTTTCTCTCCAAGTCCAACCTCTTCTTTTTGGTACGTAGTTTTCTAGATCTTTTAATATATATTCTATATCTAATTTTTTATTTTCTTTTAGCATGATACACCCTCCTTAGCAAATAAATTAACTACTTCATCCCAGCATTTTCCATTCACTAACATAAGTCCTGCTTCTCTTATACTTATCTGTTTTTCTCTTGCTAATTTATATACAACATGGCCTGCACCTTTACTTATAAGATTGTTTTCAAGTACACCATTTACTATTTCCTTAGCTTCAAGCGAAGAGAATCCCATTCTTAAAAGAACAGATCTTTCTATTGATGGACTTGTATTTTTCTTCCCAAGCTCTAGCATTGGAGTAACTATTTCTTCTGCTAACTGCCAAAATCTATTCTTTAATTCTTCATCACTCAAATTAGCTAAGTGAGTTCTTCGTTCTTGAAAATCATCTAATCTTTTTTTCATGATAATCCCCCTAATTATTTTTTAGTTTTATTTATACTAATAAATATCTAACAAGACTTTACAGACAATAACTCTTTTTCTACTTCTTTTACAAATTCTTCACTACATTTACAATCTTTAGCTAAGAAGCTTATATCTTCATCACTTAATGAAGATACATTATTGTTTTCTATAGCATTTTTTATATATGATTTTCTTATCTTATCAATATTTATATCTTTTGATTTTATTAAACTTGGATGTGATGGCAATATTAAATTCTCTCCACATATTTCATCTTGTGGATTTCCAAACTTAATTTCTATGCCATTTTCACGAGCAAATGTAAGTTGTGGATTTATATGCTTTCCAGCACCTGTATACTCAGTTTCTTGAACTATTATTATTTGATCTTCATCTAACTCTTGAGCCAAACTAAATGCAGCAGTAAGTGAAGTGTTTCCTGCAGGTCCTCTTTCCAATCCTTCTAATTGAGCAAGAAGCTCTGTCATATAAAATACTTCGCCTTGATTAACTGTTACATATCTATCCATATATCGAAGCGGTCTTGCTGCTGATCTTGGTACATCAGATCTATCAGGCCAAGTGCAAAATGGTATTCCAAATCCTGTATGACCTGTTGTAAATGATTTTTTATTGAATTGATTGTCACTTGCCATGTGAAGTCCTTTTAAATTGACACTTGCACCAACTACTTTAGTGTCAGTTGCACCTGCTTTTATTAAACCTCTTGCAGTTCCTGTTAAATTTCCTCCACCTGCATTTGTACAAACTACTATATCTGGATCTTTACCTAATCGTTCTCTACACTGCATAGCTATTTCATATCCTAATGTTTCAACTCCAGCTATTCCAAATGGAGAATATAATGATGCATTAAAATAACCTGTCTCTTCTAACATAAGTAAGAACGTATAAAATAACTCTGGTCCTACTGTTAATTGAACAACTTCTGCACCATAAGCTTCACATTTTCTTGCTTTTTCTATAATTTCAGGTTGGCCTATACCTCTGCTATCATAACATTCTTGAACTATTATACACTTTAATCCTTGCATAGCAGCTTGTGATGCAACTGCTGCACCATAATTTCCACTAGTTGCTGCTATTACACCTTTATATCCCATTTTTTTAGCATGATAAACTGCAGTTGCAGCTCTTCTTGCTTTAAAACTTCCTGAAGCATTCGCTGCTTCATCTTTTATAAATATTCTAGCTCCTTTGCCTTTTAGAGCTACTTTTCTAGCTAACTTAGTTATATTTTTAAGTTCTATTATAGGAGTATTACCTACTGCATAATTTGATTGAATTTTTTCAATTTCGTCTAATGAATATCCAGTTTCTCTCATCATCTTTTCATAATCAAAAGAAACTCCTTCATTTTCAAATATAGAGTAGTCTATTCCTATAGCATTTTTCATTATTTCATTTTTTCTACTCATTACACCACTATAGCTTTTATCTTTAATCATTTGATTCACCTCCAAATAGTATATCTCTTGCTTGAATTCCTATTTGAAGTAGTTCTGGTATACACTTTCCATAGTCATGTGTATAATAAGGGTTTACTTTTAATAAATTTCCTACTGCACATCTTCCTGTTATAGTATTTACTTTTACTAAATCCCCTATATTGGCATCATTATCTATAAATCCCTTAACCCACATTTCTAAAGGATGAGCTTTTGTATCCTCTGGAACTTGTGGAGCTCTTTGACTAGGATTAAGTACAATATTGTGAATTATAACCCAATCACCACGTTTAGCATCCATATCAACAATCTCCCTTTTATTTCGTGCTAGCTAAGTTTTTGTCATAACAGCTAACTAGCACGAATATTTAATTTATATTTTTCTATATTTAAAAGCAAATATTTTATGCTTCTACACTTTCTTTTAATTGTACTAACTCACGTACATCTCCCATTATAGCTCTTGGAACTGGTATATCTAACATTGTTTTAAGACCTGGTATTGCATTTATTACATGTGGTATAGAATTTACACACATAGCTATTGTTCCTATACCACCTGGTATTTCTGGAGTTATTTGTAAATCTATATTTGGAGTTCCTTTTATACTTACATAATCTCCTGTAGATAAACCTTCTAAGTGAGGTAATATTTGTTGTGGATGCTCCATTTCTACTTTCATTTGACCATCTACATATCCATATCCGCATTGTCTACATCCAGCTACATTTCCTGCTTGAACTTCTGCATATTCACTTTTTCTATATACATTACTCATTATTGGTTCTCTAGTTTGATCTATTTTTTCTAAATTCCATCCTATTCCATCAGTTATCATTCTTATAGATTCAGGGAATCCTACATGACCTGCTATTGATCCATCTTCTACCCCTTTTTCAAATACTTCTTTAGTAACACCTACCCCTTGTTCTACCATAACAGCAGTTCCAAATGGAGATAAATCATTTACTCTAGCAGCCTTTATGTAATCTACTTCTTCACAAGTTCCAGTTAGTGCAAGTATTAATAAATCAAGTACAAATCCAGGATTTATTCCTGTTCCTAAAACTGATACTCCATTTTCCTTAGCTATTTTATCTAACTCTTTAGCTAATTCTAGTTCTTGAGCTTGTGGATATGCCATTTCTTCAGCAGTTGATATAACATTTATTTTTCTTTCTAAAACATGTTTTATTTTATCAAATGCTCCTTTTGTAAAAGAATCTGTTGCAAGTAATACTACGTCTGCACATTCTTCTGTGAATACTACATTTGCATCAGAATTTATTATAACGTCTGGTCTCTCTCCTCTTTCACAACCTAAAACTTCATACATACTTTTGTTTACTCTTTCAGGATGCATATCACATACTCCTACTATATCTATCCCTTTTTTCTTAAGAAGCATTTTTGCCATTCCACTACCCATTGCTCCAAATCCCCAAATTCCAACTTTAACATTTCTCATTTTTTAATTCCCCCTTATTATTTTTTCTGTCTTTTATTTAAGCAATTACCATGCCATTTTTTACTTATTTTTGATTTTTTTATTTTTTCAAAATTTAAAATAGTTTCAAAGCGTGTGAAATAAATACTATTTTAAAAATTATAAAAAATAATATTTTTAGAAAATTTCCAATTATTAAAAAATGCTTGTCCTTTTGTTATTTTTTAATAAAAAAAGAGCATTAAATTTTGCATATACTGCAAATTTTTTTGCTCTTTTACTCTTTAATTTAATTCTTATATTGTATTTTATAAAAATTATGCACTAAATATTAAAATATACCATTTCAATACTTTAGCAAAAATAATTACTTATTTTTTTTTATATTATATTTTTTCATTTTATATTGTAAATTTTGTCTGCATAACCCTAATATAGCAGCTGCCTTAGTTACATTATCATTAGTTTTATCTAATGCTTCATTTATGTATCGTTCTTCTATATCAGCTACTACCCAATCAAGAGGTTTAGCATCAACATCAACTACATATACATTTTCAGCAATATTATTTTTATATTCATTTATATTTACCATCTCATTGGTTAAAATATTTTCATCATCCATCATACTCATACTTGAATATATTGTATTCTCTAACTCTCTGACATTACCTTGCCAGTAATGATTTCTGAGCACTTTTATTCCTGTGTCTGAAATATACTTAATATTTTTATCCAACTTTTTATTATATTTTTCAATAAATTTATTTGCTAAAAGTATTATGTCATTTCCTCTTGCTCTTAAAGGAGGTATCTCTATATAAATGACATTTAATCTATAATATAAATCTTTTCTTATTTTTCCTTCATTTAAAATATCCATAGGATTTTCATTTGTTGTTGCTATAACTCTTACGTCTACAGGAATATCTTTAGTCCCTCCAACTCTTCTTACATAACCTTCTTGTAAAACTCTAAGTAATTTTGCTTGAAGTTGAAGAGGCATAGAGTTTATTTCATCTAATAATATAGTACCTTTATTTGCTTGTTCAAACAAACCAGGCCTATCTACAGCGCCTGTAAATCCTCCCTTTACAGTTCCAAATAATATACCTTCTAACAAACTTTCAGGAAGTGCAGCGCAATTTTGTGCTATAAATGGTTGTTCTTTCCTTTTACTATCATAATGTATAGACTGGCTTATTAATTCTTTACCCGTTCCCGTTTCTCCATAAATCAAAACAGTTGCATCACTTTTAGATGCCTTTTTAGAAATTGTTAATGATTTCTTTATAGCATCACTTTCACCTATTATATCATCAAAGTTATATCCTAATTTTTCATGGTTTACTATTTTATTATCTTTAACTTCTTTCATTTTTAAAATTTGTTCAGATAGTGTTTGAATTTGTGTCATATCCTTTGATATCTCCAATACACCTAAAAGATTATCTTTTACAATTATAGGTACTGTAGTATTTATAGTTGTAATTTCTTTTCCATCTTTATTTAAATATTTCTGTACATTATCTTTTATAGATTTTTTATTTTTTAATACTTTCAATAATGTGCTGTTTTTTATCTCCATACTTTGCAATACATCTATAAATGGTTTATTTAATACATCATGTTTATCCATTTGTTCTAGTTTAGCCATGGCATCATTGTAAATAATAGTTTTTCCATCTTTATTTATAAAGTGTATTCCCTCATCAATGCTTTCTATTATTTTTTCAATTACGTCACTATATATTTCTTCTTTCATAAGTTACGCCCCCTACATTCCCCTATTTAAAAGATCTTAATTATTTATGTATTATTTTTATTTTTTGGATCTATTGAAAAAAAGCATCATTAATATAATAATTATACAAAAACCATAAATTTCCTTTTTAGTAAATAATAATTATAGTTTAAAATTGTAAAAAAGTACTTTTTTGCCATTTTTTCTACATTTTTATTCAACTTTGTTATTTTTTTGTTATTTTTTTATATACCTTAGATATATTTTCCATTTTTTGGTATAATTAAATTTATTAATATATTTTTACATAAAGGTGGATTAAAATGAAAAAGGGAAAAATAAAATTATTTATTATAATTTTTATTTCTTTCTTATTTGCTTTTGTTCCTAAAACTTCAAATGCAGAAGAAAGAAAAGATATTTTATTCATCAGCTCTTATTCTCCTAAGTTTATAAGTTTCAATGATCAACTTAACGGAATGGCTAAGGGTTTAGATGAGCGATATGATGTAAGTATTGAATACTTAGATGTAAAAAAGTTTAGAGGAAAGGATCTTGAAGAAAATTTTCATAATTATCTAAAGTTAAAATTTGAAAACTACGAAAAATTTGATGCAGTAATATTAGGGGATGATGCTGCATTAAATTTTGCATTAAAGTATAAAGATAGCTTATTTAAAGATATGCCTGCTGTTTTTTTTGGTGCAACAGATGAAGATAATATAAAATTAGCTAAACAAAAAAATATATCTGGAATTATTGAATATGCGTCCATATATGAAACAGTTGATTTTATTGGAAAAATTTATGGCGGGCATAAAAACTTAATATTGTTAACTGGTGATAAATCTATTTACAATAAAGAAATTACAGATTTTTATAAGCTTAAAGACAAATATAAAAACTTTGATTTTAGCTATATGCCGATTCCCAATAAAGTAAATGATCAATTTTTAGATAAACTATCTAAAATAGATAATATGAATGATGTGGTTTTATTTGTTTATCCTTATAGAGATAGTATTCAAAGTCCATTGTCTGTTAAAGAGGCTATAGAAGTTGTCAAAAACAATATTTCTGCTCCAGTATTTACGACACTTAACTATGATATTATGGATGATATTGTTAAAGGAACTAATATCATCGGTGGTAAAGTTATAAATCACCAAAATCAAGCTTTACTAGCATCTAATTTATTAGACAATATACTAACAACTAATACAAATGAATGTAAAATTATATACCCTAAAGATTCTAATCTTTGGATGTTTAATTATAATAATTTAAAGCATAATAATATATATGAAGGAAATATTCCTTCTAATTCTATTGTATTAAATAAACCAATACCATTTTGGGATAAATACAAAGACTTATTATACCCTGTTATTTTTGTTTTCGCGGGACTTATATTAATTTTATTAGCACTAATTTCACATACATTTAAAACAGTAAAACATAAGAATGAATTGAGAAAGGCTATGAAAATAGCTGAAGATGCAAATATATCTAAAAGTAGCTTCATAGCTACTATTAGTCATGAACTTAGAACACCTGTAGCTGTTATAACTTCTGCCAATCAGTTATTAAAAATACTATTAACAAAAGACGGTATAGATAATCAAATACCTTATAAAACTATGGAAAGTATTGATTCAAATTTAGATATAATTAATCAAAATTCAAATAGATTGCTTAGACTTATTAATAATGTTATAGATGTAGCTAAGATAGATTCTGGATTTGTATGCTTAAAACCACAAAAAGTTAATATAATAAATTTAGTTGAAGAATCTGTTCTCTCGGTTATACCATATGCAAATTCGAAAGAGTTAGAAATTGTATTTGATACAAATACAGAAGAATTAGATATGGTTGTAGATCCAGAAAAAATAGAACGAATAGTTTTAAATCTACTTTCTAATGCTATAAAGTTTTCAAGGCCAAAATGTGTTATTCTTACAACTATAATTGCAAATGAACAATATTTTGAATTTAGAGTTGATGATAATGGTATTGGAATAGAGGAAGAAAATTTAATTAAAATATTTGATAAATTTATGCAAATAGATAATGGTCTAACTAGACAAAATGAGGGAAGCGGAATTGGTTTATCTATAGTTCAATCCTTTGTAAAATTACATGAAGGAACTATAGATGTAAAGTCTGAGGTAAATATAGGAACTTCATTTATTATTAAGTTGCCAGTAAACTCTGATTTATCTACTAAATCTTATAGAGACATACCTTCTTTAGATAGTAACACAGATATAGAATTGTCAGACATTTTTAAATAATTTATAAAAAAGTTATCTGTATTTTAGATAACTTTTTTATTTTATAATTTACTTTTTTAATATATCTTCAATTTCTTTTACTAATTCACTTTTATCATATTCATTTAATGTTTTGCTGTTTTTAATTCTATTTTTTAGATTTAAAATCTTTTGATCCTTTATATTTACACTTCTATTGTGTTTTAAATTTATTTCTTCAAAGCTTTTACTCAACATATTTATAAGAGATGCCATTTCATCTGAACTTCCAGCTATACGATTTAACAACATTAAATTTTGTTCAAGTATTTCAGGGATTTCATTTAACGAATATCTAAGTTGATGATCAATTTCTCCATATCCCTCTTCAAAAATTGTTCTTACTTGAATTTCCGATATTACTTTCTTAGTTGTTGGATAAGATTCAATTAAATAATGTACAGATCTATAACCAGATAATCTAGAACACACTTCTATTCCAAGCTCCTCTAATTTTTTTGTATTGTCTCCTTCTCTTATGTTTGCAACAATTTCTATTACATTCCACATTAAAGTTATAAAATCATGTATTTCTTCCCAATCTTCTTTAAATATATGTATTACTCTTATTCCTAATAAATCAGTAATTTCTTCTTTATAATTATCTACTGTGAACTGAAAATCCTCACCATATTTTTTTCTTCTGTCTTCGGTCTTTCTTATTACCTTCTCAATTAAATGTTCAGCATCTTTAACTCTAGTTTTAACTGAATGAACTTTATGATGTCCTCTAAGTATATTGGCTATTAAGTCAGCTTGTGTTTCATAACTTTTTCTATATTTATTAAAATCACTATATATTTCAGCTAAATTATCCCAACTTATATTATTTTCTACTAAATATTCATTACTAATATTGTGCTTTATTAAAAATTCCTCTTTTCTAAGCATATATGCCTCCCAAAAATCTGATTATACATTTTGATTGTCTCTTTTTATCTTTACAAGTTTCTTCTTTATATTAATTTGTTTATAATTTTTTAGAAGTTGTTCTCCTTTATGATTTAAAATATCTACATATGAGCATAAATCAGATACTTCTATTACACCTATATCATCTACACTTATTCCTTTTAAATTACTTATTGCCCCTACTATATCTAAAACTCTTATTTTCTTTTTCTTTCCTGCATTTAAGTATATTCTAGTAACTTCACTATGTGACTTTTTATTAATATCTTTATTTCTTTTATTTTTTAATATTTTAATTTGACTATTCTCAAAATTTAATTTCCCATTTACAATATCATTTTCATCTATTTTTTTTATTTCCTTTATTTCATAACCTATATAATCTTGTATCTCATTTATATATTTTTCATCTTTAGTAGTTACTATACTTATTGATTTCCCAAATTTATCTTTTCTTCCTGTTCTTCCGATTCTATGTATATAGTTTTCTTTATCTCTAGGTATGTCATAATTTATTACCAAGGAAATGTTTTCAATATGTATTCCTCTCGCAGCAACATCACTACTAACTAATATATTAAATTTATTTTCTTTAAAATCTTTTATAACATATATTCTTTTATCTTGTGACATATCCCCATGAAGTTCTCTTACTAAAAATTTATCTCTTTTCATCTGATTATAAATTTTATTAACTTTTTCTCTTGTATTTGCAAATATTATTACAGTTTTAGGATTTTCACTATAAATAATATCCTTTAAAGTATTATATTTTTCATTTTCATCTACTTTTATCAAATTTTCATCTATTTGCTTTTTATTAATTGCCTCAGCTTCTTCTACAGCTATAATTAAAGCATCCTTCATATATTTTTCACATACATATTCTATCTCTTTATCAATTGTAGCTGAAAATAATCCTACTGTTTTTTGCTTTGGTAAATTTTCAAATATAGTATCAATTTGTTCTATAAATCCTTTATTTAGCATTTTATCTGCTTCATCTATTATTAAATATTTTAAATTTTTTATATTAATAGTTTCTCGTTTTATATGATCTATAATTCTACCAGGGGTAGCTACTACTACGTGAACACGTTGTTTTAAGCTTGATATTTGTTCCTTAATAGATTGTTTACCAAATATGGCACAGCATCTTACTTTTTTTAATCTTCCTATATTTGATATTTCTTCCTTTACTTGAAGTGCTAGCTCTCTTGTTGGCACTATTACTAATGCTTGCACATTGTTATCTTCAATATTTATATTTTCACATATTGGGATTGCAAAACTTGCTGTTTTTCCACTACCTGTTTTTGATTTTACAATTACATCTTTTTTATTTATTAACTGAGGTATGGTTTTTATTTGAACATCGGAAGGTATTTTATATTCTAAGTTATTTAATGCTTTTAATATTTCTTTATCTAAATTAAATTCTCTAAATGTATTATTTTCTTTACTCATTTTTTTGCTCCTTATGTTTTATGCAATTACTAATTATACCATATTTTGTGTTTGTATAATTATTTTACCTTCAAAAATTTTATTATAAATTTATCATTTTTCTTAGTTATTTTATTTAAGATATCTTTACATAATCTTAACTTTTCTTATTAAATTTAAAATAATTTTAACTAACACTTAGATTATATATATAATTCTCTTTTATGGTTGAATTTATGAATACAAAGTACTAGAATTTAATTAAGATTTGTTAAGGAGGTGTTAAATATTTTAAGTAAATTAAAAAATTCTCTACAAAACTCATTTAATATATATGATGATTATTGCATTGAAAATTATAATTTTGATTTTATGGGAGAATTTTTATTAACTAATTCTAAATTTTTTCTTAGTAAAGACAAAGTAATATATTCTTACGACAATAACGAATATGTTTTTGCTAAAGAAGTAAACTGCCTATCTAAAGAATATCTAGAAAAAGATGTACTTCCATTTGCAGAATATGCACTAAGTAACATCGTAAAAACTAATGAAAATCATATGTCTTCAATTATCACACTTTTTTTATCATCAAGTTTTATTGAATCTAATTTAAAAACCTACATAAGAAAATATAAAAAAAGAAAAAGCTACATGTTTGGATTAAAAGGTTATGCTAGCACTAGAATTATTCTTCATGATAAATCAACCAATGAGCTTTTCTATAATAATGAATCTAAAGATATCATAAACTTTTATAAGGGGGTCTTTAAATGAATTCATTTACATTGTTATTAATTAGTGCAGTTATTTTAATAATTGCATACATAAGCTATGGTGGATATCTAGCTAAGAAATGGGGAGTAGATGATAGTAGAAAAACACCTGCTCATACAAAATATGATGGTATTGATTACGTTCCAGCTAAATCTCCTATTCTTTTAGGACATCACTTTGCTTCAATTGCTGGGGCTGGTCCTATAGTTGGACCTATTCAAGCTGCTATATTTGGATGGATACCAGTTACTCTTTGGGTTTTAATCGGTAGTGTATTCTTTGGTGGAGTTCAGGACTTTGGTTCTTTATTCGCATCAATTAGACATGATGGTAAATCAATCGGAGAAATAATAGAAGTTAATATGGGTAAAAAAGGTAAAAAGTTATTTGCTTTATTTGCTTGGTTAACATTAGTTTTAGTCGTTGCTGCATTTGCAAACATAGTTGCTGACAACTTCGTATCAACACCAGAAGCTGCTAGTGCATCAGTATTTTTCATGATACTTGCAGTTCTTTTTGGTATAGCTGTTTATAGATTTAAAATGCCTATACTACCTGCTACAATTGTTGGAGTTATATTATTATTTGGATGTATTTATTTAGGATTCTTATTCCCATTATCTCTATCTAAGCCTGTTTGGATAGTAATACTTATGTTATATATATTTGTTGCATCTGTTACTCCTGTTTGGATATTGCTTCAACCTCGTGATTATTTAAATTCATATTTATTATACGCTATGATAATAGGTGCCCTTTTAGGTATAGTAATATTAAGACCTGAAATACAAATGGATGGATTTATTGGATTTAATGTAAATGGTCAATATTTATTCCCTGTATTATTTGTAACAGTTGCATGTGGTGCTATCTCAGGCTTCCACTCATTAGTTGGTTCTGGTACATCTGCTAAACAATTATACAAAGAATCTGACGCTAAAAAAATAGGTTATGGTGCAATGCTTATAGAAGGTTTACTTGCTATAGTTGCTCTTATAACTGTCGCTTATATATCTAACGCTCAATTTGGAGATTTATTAAAAAATGGTGGTCCTGTTAATGTATTCTCTGAAGGTATCGCTAACTTTATGGCATCATTTGGTATACCTTTTGCAATAGGTAAAACATTTACAGCACTTGCAATATCTGCATTTGCCCTTACTTCACTTGATACTGCTACAAGACTTGGTAGATTTATATTCCAAGAATTCTTTGACACTAATGGTCTTGATAATAAAGAAGCTACTCAAAAAAATCCTTTATCTAATATGTATATTTCAACAATAATAACTGTTTTATGCTCTGGACTTCTTGCTGTTATGGGTTATGAAAAAATATGGCCAATATTCGGTTCTGCAAATCAATTACTTGCTGCAATTGCATTAATGGCAATAGCTATATGGCTTTATAATACTAAAAAAGGTTGCAAAGAGTTTATCATCCCTATAATATTTATGTTTGTTGTAACTATAGTTTCATTATGCTTCAATATAAAAGCTAATATTGGTGTAAACTATTTTTTAGTGGTAATTGCTCTTGCCCTTTTAATATTGGCATTAATTCTTATAAAAGAAGCATTAAATTTCTTTAAACAGAAAAAAAGTGAATCTACTAACTAAGATTCAAAATTTTTAAAGCTATTTAATATAAATTAATAAAACTACTACCTTTTCATAATTTTTTAATATGATTAGGTAGTAGTTTTTAGTTATGAAGCACTATTGTTTTTGTCTATTATATTATCAACTATTACAACTAAGCATAATATAAAAGCTTCATCTTTAAAGTTGATATCTATATAATAGTTATCGGTAAATGAGAAAAATTCTTTTGCAACATGAGCTATTTCTTTTTTATTTTGATAGATTTTATAATTATAGTCAAATATACTTCCTACTATTTCTAAATTTCCATACTTACTTTCTACTTCTATTTTTTCTCTAAAAAATGTTACCTTTTGTTTTACTTTGGCTATAACCTTATCTTCTTCATAAATTTCATACTTACTCATAAAAGTAAGCAGTTTTTCTTTTACATAATATAAAATTTTATTTCCTTTGCTTATATCAAATTGAAGTCCCATTGTTAAAAACTTATTATCTACAAAGTACACTTCTTCTTTTTGATCATTTTTTATCCAAAAGTCTTCTTTTAATTTAAAAAACTTCGACTTCATATAATATCTCATTCTATCTCCCCCACTATGTAAGATTGTCTACATTATTTCATTTAATACTTTAAGTATATTATTTGAATTATCTACTTCAAATCCATACTTTATATACATTTTTTTAAGATTCTCTTCACTTATAATATGTTTATTAGCAATCATTTTTCCTTTTATGATCATTATCTTATTTAAATCATATTTTTCTAGTGTTTTATTTAGATCTTCTAATATTTCATCTAGATTATCTAATATAATTTTTCCATATCCTCTATTACTCATACTTGACCTAAAATCATTTATATATATGGTGCTTTGATTTGAATAGTAAGTACAGTCCATATAAGATTCATTGCTACTTCCTGTTAACAATCTTATATCTACAGATATTCCTATATTTATTTCATTTGGATTTATTTTAGAGATTAATGTAATCAGATCGGATTCTTGATGTTCTTTCGCATTAATAATTATATCATAACCAGTTGACTCTTTTAGATATTTTTTGATTTTTCGCATTAATTTGACATGATAATTATAACATTTTATTAATTCTTTGTCTTGAGTATCTCTTATATTACAATCTTTTATGAGTTGTAGTTTATATTTTTGTATAGCATTTATATCTTTATTAATAAGGTCATTTTTAATTTTACTTATTATATCTATACTATTCATAACTCCCCCATATAAATTATATTTTTTAATTTATATGGATATTACTAATTATTTATGATTTTATTTACATACCACATAGTTAATATAAAACTTATGATAAAGATGGATATATAATAAGTAATGTAACATTTACATACCACATAGTTAATATAAAACTACATTTCTCATGAAAACAGCATCTGCATATTCCTTATTTACATACCACATAGTTAATATAAAACAAAATTAGTAAATCAAACTGTAGTTCCATTACTTGGATTTACATACCACATAGTTAATATAAAACTTAAAAATGGATGCTCAGTACATGCATAAACATAATTATTTACATACCACATAGTTAATATAAAACTCAGATGTTTCATTTGATATAGATAGGAAGTTAACTGATTTACATACCACATAGTTAATATAAAACACCGCCTTTATTGCCTAATGCATTTTTATTTCCTTTATTTACATACCACATAGTTAATATAAAACCTTTTTATGAAGATGGTTACATATGGTGTCCAATAAAATTTACATACCACATAGTTAATATAAAACTGTTCCCACATTTACACTTTTAACATATTTACCAGCATTTACATACCACATAGTTAATATAAAACCCCAATTAGCTCAATACTTACACTTATTGGTACAACTATATTATATCATTAATTTTACAAATAAAAATTTCTTTTTTGCAGTGAGGTAGCATTAGCGTTAATAATAAAATACTAACATATATCTTAACCCGTTTAAATTCAATGAATCTAGCCATTTTAAATAAAATAAACCTCACTGCAAAACTATAAAAACATATCATCAAAACTCTTATGAGTTCCATATACATTTTTACTTATATTTTTAGGATTCTTAATTTCATACACATAAACAGAATCTTCTTTGCAATCTATAATATTTTTTAATTCAATCATACAACTTTGAAGTTTAGAAGGCGTTATCTCACCTTCAAAAACAGAATTCTGAGTCCAAGTTAAATATTTTTTTAAATGCTTCCTAGCTTTATTTAATTGTCTTCCTTCTGAAATATCATAAGTCACTATAACAAACATACTAACACCACGCTTTCAATACTTTATATTTTTCATCTTTTATAAAATGTTTAATCAGCTTATAACACTCAAGCCTTATAAAGTACCTATACGATACACTTCTATTTAATTTTCTATGCTTTATAGTAGTATTCATCTTACCTTCAAAATCAGCTAAAAACTTTTTCTTTCCACTCTCGCTTAAATAACATATTTCATCTTTATATACAAAATCACTTTTAATTAATCTTTTATTGTTTACTAAACTAAATATTATAGGATCAATTATAAGAGGTTTAAATATTTCAGCAACATCTAAACTAAGTGAAAATCTTTTTGATGATGGCTCATGTAAAAAACTTATAGTTGGATCCAATTGTGTTTTATAAATTTCCTTTAAAACAGTTGTGTACATAATACTATTTCCAAATGACATCAATGCATTTATAGGATCCTTTGGAGGCCTTTTTTCTCTTTTATCAAATGTATAATTATTTTTAAGAATTTGATTAAATGATTTATAATAATTTTTTCTTATTCTTCCTTCTATTCCCATTAAAGTTTGAATATCTTCTATATATTTAATACTTTCAGCTTCTTTTTTTATTTTATTGATTAATTCTTCATCAACTTTATAATATCTCATATTTCTTAATATATGATGAACTGCACTTTCTATAAAAGCTTTTGCTAAATATAATCTTTCATCATAATCTAAATAACAAGCAGATTGGCACACTAGTGAAAATCCCGAAACATTTTTCTTTCTAGGATAAAAACTTCCTGTATAGTATCCATAATAATTGTAGAAGTTTAAAATTATTCCAAACTGACTTATATAATTAATCATTTTAGTATTTAAATCAACTTCTCCATACAAATGAATACTATTAACTTGTTCTATTGGCAATGCTCTTTTACTTTCTTCATCATCAACAAAATATATAGTGTTATCTTTTCTTTTTAATCTTCCATTGTTCATTATATAATAATCTTTAGACATTATTCTTCCTCCTTAATATAGCAAAATTCATAATATGCACACTTAGTACAATACGGTAACTTTTGCAGTTTTGGAGGTGTTTTTTCTTTACTTATTTCTACAATATCTAAAATTATTTTCTCTATTTCTGTATCTATTTCTGGTGTTAATTCTATTTCTTCTTGTCTTCTTTCTTTTACATAATTTATCATTCCTTTTTTATTTATACCAAGATTTTTTAGATAATATAAGTAGTAATACAGTTGCATCTTATCTGCTTTTTCCATCTTTCTACTTATTTTAACTTCTCTAACATAATCTTTATCTACTATATCAAGTCTTAATAAATTATCAATTAATAGTTCTTTATGTTGCTTTCGTTTATATGAATTTTCATGTACTAATTTTCCAGCCATTACTCTATCGCTATTTTGTTCCATAGTTATTCCTTTTGTGAATAACCATAGTTTTCTTTTACATACAAAGTAGTAATTTATTTTTACACCTTGTATATTTAATTGTTCTAAATCTATTGACATAAATTCACCTTCTTCATTTGTTTTTATGCCACATGGTTAATATAAATTGTATTTTTAATCTTATAAAAATTGTGAAAGCTCTTCTCCTATAAGAACGCCTTTTCCACCTAAACTTCCTTTATTTTCATATATATCATATTTAAATTCTAATATTTTTAAATCTTCTAAGCCTTTTATATTTATAGGTGTTATTCCACCTTTTCTGGTTTTATATGTTGGTACATTTACAGTTTTTTTAAATATTTCTCTTCTTAAGGATCTTCTTTGATTTTTTATATATTTTATAAATTCTTTATTTTTTTCTTTTTCTTTGTATGCTTTGTTTAGAGTTTCACCTAAATCTTCATACATTTGTATAAATGTATCTCTTATAGAATCATATACGGTTCTCGGTATAACTGTATCACTTTCTATATCTCTTAATATACTTTGAGCTTCATTTTTAGATAATTCATAAGGAGATATAGAATCTAATATATCTAAAGCTTTCCTAAACTTTTTGTAAAACTCTGTTCCTTTTAAGTTTTCTTTAGAATAAAGTACTTCAACCATTTTAACTTTATCATCTTCACTTATTTTTAAAGAATGCTCTAAGTTATCACTATTTTTTAATATATTTTCTTTTAATAACTCTATTCCTTTATTCACTATATCTTCATCATATATACTTCCAATTCCCTCAGCTTCTTTAGTATATATAAATACATTAGCCTTATCAGTACATTTTTCACCTTTTCTATTACATCTACCAAATCTTTGGAATAAACTATCTAATGTTGATACTTGAGTATGAAGTACATCAAAATCAACATCTAAAGATGCTTCTACTAATTGAGTAGTTATCCATATTCCACTTTCATTACCTCTTGCAAATGCTTTTATATCTGATTCTAATTTACTTCTATGTTCTTGTATATACATCGAGTGGAGTAAATTTAAGTTAACACTATTATCTATTTGTTTTAATTTTTCATAAGTTTCTATGGCACTTTTCACTGTATTTACTATAACTAATACTTTTTTATCATACCCTTCTTTTGATATACTTTCTAAGTTGCTAGTAAATGATTTATCTTCAATTTTTATATTGTGTCTGATTGTTTCAGTATTATATGTAGCACTTACTAGATTTTCATCAAATACTCCTCTTTTTTTAAGCTCATCAATATATATAGTTGGCATAGTAGCTGTCATTATCATAAATCTACCACCAATTTTATGGATCATTTCAATACCTTTTATTAACACTGCACATATCTCTGGTGAATATGCTTGTATTTCATCCACTACTACTTTTGAATAAGCTAATGTTGCATATTCTTTTTCATATCCTCTATACATAAATGGGAATTTAAATATTTGATCGATTGTTGAAAATGTAAGTTTTGTGGACATAAGCTTTGATTGATTTACTCTATCTTCATAATCACTATATTTATTTTCTTGTAAATAATCTAAACTTGTTGAATGTAATAATCCTGCATAATTATACTTAATATCTTCTTTTGATACTCTATCAAATAATGCATTTATGCTTACTCTAAGTGGTAATGTAAAAAATGCCTTATCTTTGTCTACCCATATAAGGGCAGTTTCTGTTTTTCCCATACCTGTAGATGCTATAAGAAGTACATTTTTATCTTTATTTTCATTTGCAAAATTTTGTACATCTCTTAACTTTCCATAATTAGATTTTATAAAGTTTTGTGTATATTTGCCTACATTCTCTTTATAATTCAATTCTATAATTTCATGACCTGATGCAGAGTGATCTAGCCTATGTGTAAGACCTTTTAGCAGTATATATAAATTATAATTTGGATCATTGGGTTTTATTCTCTCTTCCATACGAGCTAAATAATTATTTTTTAATGACTTAGACTTTATAGGATATCTGATATTAAATTCATTTTTGATATCATCTATCTTATTGGTTATATCGTTATCTAGTATTTCTTTTATCTTTTCTTTACAATTTGCATCTATTCTTACATCTCTTTCATGATGATATCCAATAGATTGAACTACTAGATTCTTTAGGTTTTTATCTATTTCAAGTTCATTATAATTTAAAAATGATGGTGATATATAATTATGATAAACATCATTCTCGAATACTGTATCTAATGTGTCTATTCCTATTTTTTCTCTTATTACATTTTGAAATGGTGTAAATACTTTTCCTAAGTCATGAAACTCCACAATTATATCTAGTAATCTCCAAAACTCATCTTTATCTAAATTAGCTAATTGTTCTATTTTATCTCCATAAGAGTCTTGCAATATTTTTAACTGCTCTATTAGGGCATCTGTATGCTCTCTTAATGTTTCTTTTGGATCAGATTTTGCATAAATCATAATTTAATCTCCTATTTTTGCTCTATTAATAAGGCAAGATAGTTTTAACTATACTTGCCTTATTCTGTTATATATTATTAAAACAAACTAACTCTTTATATTCATCTAATAGTATTTCACCATCTATAATTTGTTTTCCATGTTCAACATATAGTGTATCTATCTTATTCCAACTGCTTCTATCATTTAAATAAAAATTATTAAGTCTATAACTTATTCCATTTAATTTATAATCTTTATTTTTTGGAATATATATAGGCATTTTTATATAGTATCCGCTTAATTCATTTTCTTCATAGTCATCTTCATTATCATCATCTACATCATATGATTGAACTTCTACAAATTTAATATCATCTATTCTAACTAAATCTTCTTTTCTTCCTAATGATAAATATTCATCTAAGTTTAATAATCTATCATATATTTTATCTAATATCTTATCATCTGCATTTATATGAATTATCAACTTCATATTTAAAAGCATATGCTGATTCATTGGCATAGTTGTTACTTCTTTCTTCTTATAAAAATAAGTTGTTTGATAGTTATTTACTATACTTTCATAGTTTCCTTGAATACTAATATTTAGAGGAATATAACTATTAGCATCTAATAATTTATGTAACATACCATTTACAGTTGAATATGGTGGCAAAGGATAAGTTTCTGATATCTTCATTGCAAATGGCTTTTTGTAACATACCGTTTCTTGAAATAAATCTAATCTTAATGCTCTCATCATCTACACCCCATAGTACTCTTTTACTCCTACTATTAAACCATTAAAGAACTTATCCACACTTAAAACTTTTTCTGATAATATTGTTTCAAATTCTTCCTTATTATTGAATACTCCATCTGTTATCCCTACTGATGTAAAATCTTTTAAATTCTTACCTAAAAATGTTGAATCAACAACATCTTTTATAGCATTAGAGTTTATACTATAACCACTTTGACAAGAGTTTAATTTTATTCTTCCTAAAAAGAAAGGATTTGTTATGTCATATATACCACCTATTACAAATAATGGTGATAGATTTTCTTGTCTTCCTCTTATATTTCTATTTAAAACTTTTATTACTTCTAGTAATTGTACTACTCTTTCACATTTTTCTTCATTAGATAATTCTATGTCTCCATCTTTACCTATCTTAGATAAATCTATTGTAAATGTGTATGTATAAAAACTTAAGTGTTGCTCTATATTAGCTAAATTTGGATGTTCTCCTATTCTATCTGCCAAACCTTTATTGTTTAAAAAGTCCATATCACTTCTATATGGTTCAAGTGATATGGCATTACTTAGTCTTACTACTGCTTCTCTTGTTGCTGACCCACCTTTAGAGTCATCACTTTTTTTATTAGTTTTCATGTATCCAAATAAATCCATCTCTTGTGAATCTTTTATACTTAAGTTGTCTTTGAATTGTATAGTTCCTTTTCCCTTATCTACTACTTGTAAATTCCAATTAAAAAAGTCATGCGCTAATCTAACCATATCATATCTTATAGCTTGTCTTGATGCAAATGTATACATATTACCATCAGCTCTAGTTAATTTTTTAAGTTCAGATATATTACCTATTCCTTCTCCATAGTTTAAACTTTGTGCATTAAATACTATACTTGCAGTTAATCCCTTTTTCATATTATTTTCCCTCCATTGTATTTGTTTCATATTTTTCTGATATAAGTCCTGATATAAATGCATAAGCTATTGATTCAAAATCTAATTCTTTTTCTGCCATTACATCTAAAAATACTGTTGGAACACTTTTTTCACAGCTCATAAATAATCTAAGTATTATATCCATAAAATCTTTCTTATTTCTTACCTTCGCTGTATTTAAAAGTCTATAAGCAATTCCATCTATCTTATTTTTCGAGTTATTTTGAACATAATAATCATGTATTTCTCTACCTGCATATCTAACTGATTTTAGCTTCTTCTCATCCACTTTTTCTTTTCCTCCCTTTTTATAACAATCTAATGTATACCTTATCTTTATAACTTTATATATGTCATTAGTTGAAGTATAAAATCCTTTTGAACTATTTAATGAATCTGTAAGTTTTTCTCTAATTTTTTCATTAATTAAATATTTTAAATCTCTCTCTTTCAAAATTAAATCTATTACTGATAACTTTAAGCTTTTATCTTTTATACTATCTAGCGTTTTTGATTCATCGCAGAAGAATTTTGATGAATATGTTGGTATATCAAAATAATTCAACGTACACTTCTTAGAATCTATTGCCTTAAACTCTATAAACAATATATTACCTAGTTGCCATTCACTCTTTTTCTTATTTTCCCCTACCATATCTAATATAAGTTCTTTAAATACTGAATCCCTATCTTTTGCATTTCTAACGATTATATTTTTATTATATAAATCATCTATTGATGTATCCATATTTATAAATGTGTAAAATTCATTTTCGCCTTCTTTTATATAGTTTTTTCTTACCATATTAGATCCTGCAGGTGTACAAAATAACATTAACTTACATATATCACAAATAGAAAAATCTAATTTCATATCCCAATACATATTCATTGCATTATCTCCACTAACCGCAAGAGGAGAAAAATGGCCTTCTGTATAATTACTTACTATTCCTTTATGATCAGAACACATTTCACATATTTTCAAATTATCACTATTATAATAATTTAGTATTAAATCTATATCCTTATTTTTTTTTGATATCTTTTTTATATCTTTGAATATACCCTCAATAGCTTTAGATGTATTTTTATCTTCTAACCTCTTATCTATAAATTCAATCAGCTTATCTATATCTTGTTTTTGTAATAATTCATTTAGGTTACAGTAATCTAGTATCGGTAATATATAATCTCTATACATAAATTCAGCTTGCTCTTCTATACTAAGAGTAGCTCTAGGCTTTTGAAGAAAACTAACTTGTCCAAAGAAATTATCGCCTATATAACTTCTAGTTTTATTTATCGTTAATTTTTCATTAATATATCGCTTCTCAAATATTTCTAAACAATTATTTACTATTTCATTTAAATGTTCCAAATCTTCTTCTTTTTTT
Source organism: Romboutsia lituseburensis (assembly GCF_024723825.1). Taxonomy (NCBI): domain Bacteria; kingdom Bacillati; phylum Bacillota; class Clostridia; order Peptostreptococcales; family Peptostreptococcaceae; genus Romboutsia; species Romboutsia lituseburensis. The sequence continues at coordinate 77,626 of NZ_JANQBQ010000001.1, read as the reverse complement.
ATACCCTTTAGTAAATTTAAATTTTCTGAAATTATCTTAGCGTCATCTTTAAAATAGTTTTTAACTTTACCATTTTGATACATTAAATCTTTCTTTAATTGTTCTACTGTTGATTTTAATTTATCATGATTTGATTTTATATAATTCAATTTCATGATAACATTATTATTTATACTCTTATAAATGTTATCTTTGTCTAAAAAATATTTGAAGTAATGTTTGTTAAAATTTTCTAATATTGAACTATCAAATTCTATATAGTTATCTTTCATAGTTACTTCATCTTTTAGATCCACATGATTCAATATATTTAAAAATCCTACAATCCCCATATTCATTGACCAATCGTTCATATATACCCTAAGATTCACTTATATCACCTCCCACTTACAGTTTCTATATTTCCAAATCCTTGACCTCGCTTAAATCCAATTCCTAACCTATATATATCATTTAAATCTTCACTGTCTCCTCTTAATATAAACTTACCTCTGTAAGAATTTACAAATTGATATTCTCTATTAGTAATTTGCTTAAATTCTCTCATTGGCTCTTTTACAACTATCTTTCTTAAGTTTATATTTTCAAATTTAAGTTCTTTCTTTAATCCATAACCTCTATAATTTTTTAAAACTATATCTGTTATATAATTTAACTCTCCCACATAGTTATCACTATCTATATTTAAAAACTTACCTGTATTGTCTTTAATACATATTGGTGATAATGTCTTAAAAATCACTTCTTCACTATCTATATCTAATTCATTTACTAAGCTAACTTTAATTCTACTCATTTCATATTCTTTATACTTAAATATCTTAGTGTTAACAATTCCATTATATATATTTAATCCTAACTCTAAGTCTGGGGTACTTATATACATGGTTACTCTATCCTTTACCATAAAGTTATTCTTTTCTATTTCATAATTTTTTACAAAGAATGAAAATGTAAAATTTTTACTAGCTTTATTATTCTTATCTTCATAATAATATAGATTTTCAAAATATTCTTTGCTAGACTTTTTTATAGCTTCTTTTATAATACTCGTTCCTAATAAACTATAGTATCTAGGAAAAACATTTGTCCCCAGTTCAATTTTTATTCTCATTTACTTCACCTCTCTTAAGTTCATTATAAACACCAATGTAGACGTTTTTAGGTAGTAATAAAAAAATTAATATAAATTTTTTATTTTTTTTATTTCTTCCTTAATATCTTCTTTTAGTTTTTGTGGTTCTAACACAGTTGCATTTGATCCCATACTCAAAACCCAACTCTTTATTTCACTATATCCATTCATTCTTGCTTTAAAGATTATATACTTTTCTTTTTGTATTATTTCTTGATTATCTACCCATATTTTTTCTTCTATTATTAATGAAAAGGGCTTATTTATTTTTAAAACTAAATCAATTTCGCCATCTTTATAGATACCTACACAGTTTTTACTGTATTCATCCCAATTAAAATCATCATTGAATTTGTACTTTTCTTCTAATACTTCATAACTCTCTATTCTACATATCTTAAAATCCAAAAATCTTTTTCTACTTTCACAATACGCTACCATATAAGTATCACCTTTATAAGTAAACATACCATATGGATGAACTACTCTATTTTTTAACCCTGATGATAGAGAATAGTAATCAATTTGTATTTTTCTTTTTGTTATATATGAATATATAATGCTATCACATAATTCTTTTTGTTTTTTATAATCATAATTACATTTTGATTGAACTGTGAAATAATCCATATAATTATTTAAGTTATTTTTGCTGTTAACTACAGATTTTAATTTATCCACAATTTCTATAAATTCATTTTTGTTAATGTCATTGTTGTATAATAATTGTTCTTTTAGCATTTCTAATACGATTATATCTTTTTCTTTTATATTAGCACCAAGCAAATTATTGCTTATTATAGAATAACCTCCGTATGCACCTGGTTTAGATTCTATCCATATTCCTGCAGCCTCTAAATCTTTCTTATATTTTAGAATCCTTCTCTCACTTACCTCTAGTTCTTGTGCTAATTCAAATCCTTTCATTTTACCTCTACTTTGCAATAAAATTATCATCTTAATAATATTTTGTATTGAACTTATATCTATCATCTCCTCATATCATTTTTTCTCAATATACTTTTTTTCTACATTTTTTAACAAAAACCTTTTATATTAAAACAAAAATATTAATATTTAATTATACCTTATTTAGTATTATGTAAACTAAAAAAACTTAAGATTATTAATCCTAAGTTCTTTATATTAATTATTAGTAAACTATATACTATTCTATTTTTGACCTTGCGCCTCATTATCTATCAATTGTAAGTTATATTGTTGTATCAATTGTATTAATTGTTTTGCATATATTTTTTCTCCCATATCATTCATAAGAGTACTATATCCAGCTTCTTGAAGTGCATTTGCTTGATATTTGTAAGTATTTGATTCAAATACTCCATTTTCTCTGTATCTTTTATTTTCATATAAGAATTTCGCATGATCATATATTGATTGATCTTTATCTTTATATTTTCTGAACTTATCATTTATTACAGTTCCAGAAAACTCTTTAGTTTCTAAAGTAACAAATTCACCCTTCCAAAACTTATCCGCTTTTATTCCAAATAAATTGTTATACTTGCTTGCTAATTCAGATTGTCCCCATCCTGTTTCAAGTATTGCCTGAGCTATTGTTACAGAAGGAAGTATTTTATATTTTTTATAATTTGTTATTGCTCCTTCTTTTATACTTTCTATGAACTTAATGTATTGAGAGTCTGATTCTAATTTACTAGGTGTTAAACCGTAGTATTTTAAATCTTCTATATAATCGTATGCTCTTTGCTTTTCATTTTTACTAAATCCTATTTTTTCTAGTACTGTATCTAAAGAGTTTAGTTTATGCTTATCATTAACAAACATTTTAGCTATTTCTTTTATTTCATTAGTTGTTGCTTTTTCAAAATTATTATTTTCTATAACCCCTATTATTGAAGCTACATACTTCCAATTTACTTGTGCTGTATTTTCACTTGCAAGATCTGTATATTCTATATAGTCACTTATTTTTATTTGTTCTTTATTTAACTCTTTCAAAGAATACCACCTATAACAACCGTATCCTGCACCCACAGCTATTGCTATCAGGGCAATAATTAATATTAATATTTTACTTTTTTTCATTATATAACTATCTCCTTTATTGTCTTTATTATATAGTGCTTGTTATACTTATATTTTTAATATTTAAAAACTTATTTACAAGATAATATTTTACCATCTATTCACAAACACTTAAACATTTTTTCTCCTTTTTTCTTCATAAATATAGTATATATCAATTTTGTTTCATAATTGTTACAAAATGAAAAAAAATAAAACAAAATAATCTAAGTAAATATAACTTCTATATATACTTAGATTATTTTTAATTTAAAATATGTTTATAAATTTTTAAGTTATACTTTTTCTTATTTATTTATAATATCTTGATTTAAACTATCACTACTTGATGCTTTCTTTGATGGAATTAAACTGCCTACTACACCAGCAATTATAACAGGAACTATCCAGTTAAATCCTAAGCTATCAAAAGGTAATTTGTGTATAAATGACATCTTAATTCCCATACTGTCTACAACTGTAATAACACTTACAAGTAATGCTATATATGTTGCAAATTTAAAAGCATTATCATTTTTAATTTTACTGCTAAATAAAGTCATTAATACTAAAACTATTGTAGCAGGATAAATTATTGATAGTATTGGTGCAGAGAATGATATTATTGTACTAACACCAAAGTTAGCTACTACTGCACTAAATATACATACTCCAATTACTATTGTTTCATATTTTACTTTTCCATTTGATATTTTAGAAAAATATTGAGCTGTTGCTGAAACAAGACCTATTGAAGTTGTTAAGCAAGCTAATGCTACTATAACTGCTAATACTACTTTACCAGGTTGACCTAGTAGTTGCTCTGTTATGTTTACTATTAATGCTGTTTGATTTATATCAGCTGGATTTACTCCTTTAAACTGACCAGCAACTGTAGCCCCTAAATATGCAAGTCCTCCATATACTATAAGTAGTGCTACTCCTGCGACAATTCCTGCTTGTAATGTTAATTTTACTTTTTCAGACTCTTTTTTATATCCTTTTTGACCAAGAGATATTATTACTACAGCAGATAAAGCTATTGCTCCTAATGGATCCATTGTTTGATATCCTTGAGATATACCTTCTGCAAATATGGCATCTATTTTAGCTGGCTGGCTTAAATCACCAAGTGGTGATACCACACCCATTATAATTAAAAATATTAGTGCTACCAATAATGCTGGAGTTAAATATTGTCCTATAATATCTACAACTTTTGATGGCTTTATTGTAAGTACAAGTGTTAAGCCAAAGAATATTACTGAAAATAATATTGGACTAAATCCACTAAATATAGGTGCAACTCCCATTTCAAATGTTGTTGCTCCTGTTCTTGGTATTGCTAAAAGTGGCCCTAAGCAAATCATAATTGCTGCTGCCAATATACCTGAAATTGTTTTCCCACTTCTTCCAAGTACTACACTTATATCTCCTTGACACTTAGCTGCTGCTAATATTGCTAATAAGGCTAATCCTACATCTGCTATTACAAATCCACTAAATCCTGTTAACCAATGACTACCGGATACTAAACCTAAATACGGTGGAAATATTAAGTTTCCTGCCCCAAAGAACATTGCAAATAATGCAAATCCTACAACTATGGTATCTTTGTATTGTTTTTTCATAAGCGCCCCCTATGTTTTTTATAGTTATTGTATTGAAGTAATTGTATATTTTTTTGTCTAAATATTCAATAAAATTCGAATTATTTAACTTATTCTTAGCATTTGTATGAATTCTTATTATTTTTTTAACATGTTTTTAACATTATTTTTTAAATAAATAGTAACATATCTAATTTACATTTTATATTGTTTAACATATCATCTATGTTAATATTAAAATAATTAATAATATTTTATTAAGTTGTATTAATTCTACTTTATTTAAATTCCCAACAACTTTGTACGTTGCTCAAAAACGTCTTTTTTACGATAGTCATAATGTATAATATTACTCAATTACAATAATTATACTCCGATTGCTAAGGATCATAATTTCTTTAAGCGTAAAAAAGAGATAAGTTTATTTACTTATCTCTTTTAGTTATTTAAACTGTGAAAAATTCTATTGTAACTTTAAATAAATCTCCATCTATATCTATATCAAAGTTTCCACCTTGTATAATGACTAAATCTTTTGCTATAGCTAGTCCTAATCCACTACCTTCTGTATTTCTAGATTCATCGCCTCTTTTGAATCTCTCTACTATATCTTCTGCATCAAAATTTAGTTCATAAGAAGATATATTTTTCATAACTAATTTTACTTTTTGATTTTCTGTTGTTACGTCAATATATACCCTAGTATTTGAAAGTGAATACTTAGCTATATTTGATAATAAATTTTCTAAAACTCTATATAATCTTTTTCCATCTGCATTTATGTGTATTTTTTCTTTTGGCATATTAAGTTTAATATCTAAATTTGATTGCGATAGCCTCTCTTCTACTTCTCCAATGGCTTGTCTTATTAGCTGATCAAACTCTATACGTTCTATGTTTAATTCTATATTTCCACTACTTGCTTTGCTAGCTTCAAATAAATCTTCTATTAATGATTTTAACCTTTTTGATTTTGAATCTAATACATTTACATAGTCATTTATATATTCTGGTTGTATATTTTTTTCATCTTTTATAAGGTCTATATAATTTATTATAGATGTAAGAGGTGTTTTTAAATCATGACTTACATTTGTTATAAGCTCACTTTTCATTCTTTCACTTCTTAATTGCTTGTCTATTGAGTTTTCTAGACCTTCTCCTATATTGTTTATGTTTTGTGCTAAAGTTGTAAAGTTATCATTGTCCTTCACTTCTATTTTATAGCTTAAATTTCCATTTTTTATGTTTTCTGTTCCTTCTATTATATCACTTAAATATGCTAGTTTTTTTATTAGAAGATATGCTAATCCTACTAAAACAACATTACTTAGCATCATAGCAATTATAGCACCTACAAATTCAAAGTTAGCCCAAAGTAATACACATATGAAGCTTATAATTGTATTTGCTACAATGCCTATACCTACTATTATCATTACTCTTTTTATTAAAGGCATATTTTGATTTGATTTAAGTAATTTCGTAATTACATCTTTTCTCTTTTTACTAGTATTCTTTATTGTTTTTTTAGATAGTACAAATATTTTTATTATTAAACTTTGATTTAATATATCTTCTTTACTCTTTATACTTTTTATTTGTTTCCCACTTATATATATCAGCATGAATACGATAAATAAATATAAAATACTAAAGATAATACTATATACTACATCATAATAATATGCATCGTAGTATATATATGAAAGTGAATTTACTAGCCAAAATCCATAAAATAAAACTACTGGTATTAACAATAACCTTAGCTCTATAGGTATCTTATTTAAAACTTTTATAGCAAAACTATCTCTACTAAATAACTCTACTTTAGATAATTTATAAAGTATTATAGATAATAAGCATACTATTAATGATATTACAGATACTCCACCTGCTACTTTGAAAAATAATACATCATTTTGGTAACCTTTATAGATTCCATATATCCAATCACCTGGTGCTATATTTTTAGTAACAGCAACCTGTATATCTATATTATCTATATTTATTAAACTAGCTAGCCTTCCTTCTGAATCCATTTTTGTATATAATTTTGTATTTATGGTTTTGTTGTATTGAATACTTTTATCTTCTGATACAATATCTGCTACTACACAACCAGCTTTTCTCTGCTTTTGTGCTACAAGACCTTCAAATTCTTCTATGTCTTTAGCTGAAGTATTTGTGTAGTATTCATTTGTATCTTTATTTATTGCTATAAATTCTACATTACTTAAATTGCTTAAGTTTTCTTTTGCTCTTTTTTTATTTTGATCTAATTCTTTTTTCTCATTATTTTTCAAATCTTTATCACTTGTAACTGCTGTATTTAAATAGCCTATAAGTGGTCTCATTACTGCTTCATCAAATGCTTGACTTTTATAAAAATCTTCTTCTATAAGTTTTTTGTCATCATGCATATAACTTGTTGTTACACCATTACAGTTCATTGCATACATAAATATTGTTGGTAATGATATTAAAAATATCGATAATGATAACATTGATATAATTAATAGGGTAAATTTTATTTTTTTATTACTTTTCATAGCTCCCTCACTTTCATCTATTTATTGATTTTGTATATGCGTTAAGTATATACTAGAATCTTCTTTATTTATTTTCACTTTAAATTTATCATTCTTATTTGGATAAATAGTTACAGTATTACCTTCATAATCTGATTGATCAAATTTAAGATTACATTTGAAGAGCTTCTTATCAAAAGCTATATTACAAACTACTTTTTCGCCTTCCATGAATACTATTTGTACCATGCTCTCATCTACTACATCTGGAAGACTTTTATATTTATAACCTACTTTTTCATATATTTTTTCTTTGCTCATTGGAGTTTTAAAATAATATGCCTTATCCCATTTAAATGATATTATTTTGCCTAAATTTATTTCTTTCGCATTTTCATCTATCTTAAATATTGCCCCAAAAAATTCTTGCCCATTTTTACCTAAAGGAGGTTGTTCAATTTGTTTTAGATCACTTGATTTCTCTACAACCTTCCAATTACCTTTATCTTTTTCAAGTTTAAAATTTATTTTAGAAATACAATCTCCGTGATCACCAGGCTCAGTTACTATTACTTTTTCTCCAGCTTTGTTTGTATAATCATGCTGTTTTATTTGTTCATGATTATGGCCTGCCACTATTGCATCTATTCCTTCTACTTGTGTAGCTAAATCTTGTATTCTATTCCCTGGATGTCTTGGTTTTTTAGGTTTTTCTCCTGTATGCGCTACTGCAACTATTACGTCTGCACCATCTTTTTTCATTTCTTTTACATATATTTTAGCGTCTTCTACTAAGTCATTCATATATAAATTTTCAAACCCTGGCTGGTCTTTTAATTCTAGTGATTTAGATTCTACTTTATTTCCATTTTCATCCCAATGCCATTTTTCACCTACTTCTTTTATTGTAAGACCTAATATTCCTAGATTAACTTCCCCCTCAAGAGTTTTTACTTTTTTTATAATATATGGCTTTACATAATTTGAGCCATCTTTATTGTATGTATTTGCAGATAATACATATATACCTTGTTTATTAAAATCTGATACTATGCCATCTAAATCAAATTTATCACTAGATACAAATTCATGATTTCCAAGTACTACAGCATCGTATCCTATTTCTTTCATATCTTTTGCTAAAGGCATTTCTCTATAAACTTTTTTGTTATTTTTATCATCATTATTCTTTAAGCTAATGTATTTGTCCACAGCACCAGAATCATCTCTACCCATGAAATCTCCTGCATCTACTAAGGCTACATTTTCTTCTTTTTTTAACTCATTTTTTGCATATTCGCCTAATTCATATGGTATGAAACTATGTAAATCTGTTGTTGCTAATACATTTATTTCTGTTGTTTTCGTTGAGCTACACCCCGATATTAATAGTGTTGATATTCCTAATATTGATATTATTATCTTTCTTTTCATAAAACTTCCCCTTACATTTTATTGCTATTTTATATGTGTTAAGTATTTGCTAAAATCGTCTTTATTTGCTTTTACTTTGAATTTGTCATTTTTATTTGGATAAATAGTTACAACATTACCTTCATAATCTGATTCATCAAATTTCATATCAAATTTAAATAATTCTTTATCAACAGATATATAGCAAACTACTTTTTCACCTTCCATAAATACAAGTTGTAGCATATTTTTATCTATATCATCTGCTATACTTTTCCATTTATATCCTACTTTATCGTATATTTCTTCTTTACTTATTGGAGTTTTAAAATAATATACCTTGTCCCATTTAAATGGTATTATTTTTGCTAAATTTATTTCTGTTGTTTTTTCATATATACTAGCTAAGCCTCCAAAAAAGTCTTCTAAGTTTTTCACGTAAGGGGGTTGTTCAATTTGTTTTAGATCACTTGATTTATCTACAACCTTCCAATTATCTTTGTCTTTTTCTAGTTTGAAATTTATTTTAGAAATACAATCTCCGTGATCACCAGGCTCAGTTACTATTACTTTTTCTCCAGCTTTATTTGTATAATCATGTTGTTTTATTTGTGTGTGATTGTGACCTGCTACTATTGCATCTATCCCCTCTACTTGTGTAGCTAAATCTTGTATTCTATTTCCTGGATGTTTTGGCTTTTTAGGTCTTTCTCCTGAATGAGCTACTGCAACTATTACATCTGCACCATCTTTTTTCATGTCTTTTACATATGTTTTTGCATCTTCTACTAAGTCATTCATATATAAATTCTCAAACCCTGGCTGGTCTTTTAATTCTAGTGATTTTGCTTCTACAAGTTTTCCACTTTCTTCATCCCAATGCTTACTTTCTCCTACTTCTTTTATTGTAAGACCTAATATTCCTAGATTAACTTCTCCCTCAGGAGTTTTTACTTTTTTTATAATATATGGCTTTACATAATTTGATCCATCTTTATTGTATGTATTTGCAGATAACACATCTATACCTTGTTTATTAAAATCAGATACTATATTATCTAAGCCAGATTTATCAATTGATACAAATTCATGATTTCCAAGCACTACAGCATCATATCCTACTTCTTTCATATCTTTTGCTAGAGGCATTTCTCTATGAATTTGTTTGTTATTTTCATAATCCTTACGTTTTAACTCAAAATATTTGTCCATAGCTCCTCCATCATCTCCATCTAAGAAGTCTCCAGCGTCTACTAGGGCCACATTTTCTTCTTTTTTTAATTCATTTTTTGCATATTCAGATAACTCATATGGTATACTACCATGTAAGTCTGTTGTGGCTAATACATTTATTTCTGTTGTTTTTGGTGTGCTACACCCTGATACTAATAATGTTGATATTCCTAATATTGATATTATTATTTTTCTTTTCATAAAACTTCCCCTTATATTTTATTGATTTTTTATATGTGTTAGATAAATACTAAAATCTTCTTTATTTATTTTTATCTTAAACTTATCATTTTTACTTGGATAAATAGTTGCTACATTATCTTTAAATTCTGATTCATCAAATTTCACATACATCCCCATTGATTCCATATCAAAATATAAATAACAAACTACTTTTTTATCATCCATAAATGCCATTAGCATCCTATTTTCATTTTCAGCAGCTGTAATATCTTTCCATTTATATCCAACTTTATTATATATTTCTTCTTTTTTTATTGGTGCTTTGAAGAAATATGCCTTATCCCATTTAAATGGTATTATTTTTCCTAAGTTTACTTCTTCATTTTTTTCATCTACATTTTCTATTCCCTTAAAAAATGCGTCTAGATTTTTATCATAAGGAGGTTGCTCAATTTGTTTTAAATAACTTGATTTATCTACAACATTCCAACTATCTTTGTCTTTTTCTAATTTGAAATTTATTTTAGAAATACATTCTCCATGTTTACCAGGTTCTGTAACTATTACTTTTTCTCCAGCTTTATTTGTATAATCATGTTGTTTTATTTGTACATGATTGTGACCTGCAACTATTGCATCTATCCCCTCTACTTGTGTAGCTAAATCCTGTATCCTATTTCCTGGGTGCTTTGGCTTTTTAGGTCTTTCTCCTGTATGTGCTACCGCAACTATTACATCAGCACCATCTTTTTTCATGTCTTTTACATATGTTTTAGCATCTTCTACTAAGTCATTCATATACAAATCCTCAAATCCTGGCTGGTCTTTTAGTTCTCGTGATTTTGCATCTACAAGTTTTCCACTTTCTTCATCCCAATCCTTACTTTCTCCTACTTCTTTTATTGTAAGTCCTAATATACCTAGATTAACTTCTCCCTCAGGAGTTTTTACTTTTTTTATAATATATGGCTTTACATAATTTGATCCATCTTTATTGTATGTATTTGCAGATAATACATCTACTCCTTGTTTATTAAAATCTGATACTATATTATCTAAATCAAATTTATCACTTGATACAAATTCATGATTTCCAAGTACTACAGCATCATATCCTACTTCTTTCATATCTTTTGCTAAAGGCATTTCTCTATAAATTTGTTCATTATTTTCATAATCCTTGCGTTTCAAATCAAAGTATTTGTCCATAGCCCCGCCATAATCTCCATCTAAAAAATCTCCAGCGTCTACTAGGGCTACATTTTCTTCTTTTTTCAACTCATTTTTTGCATATTCAGATAACTCATATGGTATACTCCCATGTAAGTCTGTTGTTGCTAATACATTTATTTCTGTTGTCTTAGTCGAACTACATCCTGATACTAATAGTGTTGATATCCCTAATATTGATATTATTATTTTTCTTTTCATAAAGCTTCCCCTTATATTTTATTGCTATTTTGTATGAGTTAAGTATATACTCTGATATCCTTTATTCATTTTCATTTGCACTTTAAATTTATCATTTTTATTTGGGTAAATAGTTACTGTATTACCTTCATAGTCTGATTCATCAAATTTAATATCAAATTTAAATAGATTCTTATCAATGCATATATGACAAACTACTTTTTCACCTTCCATAAATACTATTTGTAGCATATTCTCATCTACAATATCTGAAAGACTGTTATATTTGTATCCTACTTTTTCGTATATTTCTGATTTATTTATTGGAGTTTTAAAGTAATATGCTTTATCCCATTTAAAGGATATTATTTTTTCTAAATTTATTTCTTTAACATCTTCATCTATATCGCGGAACCCGTTAAAAAATTCATCAAAATTTTCACTCAAAGGAGGTTGCTCAATTTGTTTTAAATCGCTTGATTTTTCTACAATTTTCCACTTGTCTTCGTCTTTTTCTAGTTTAAAATTTATTTTAGAGATACACTCTCCACGTTTACCAGGTTCAGTCACTATTACTTTTTCACCTGATTTATTTGTATAATCATGTTGTTTTATTTGTTCATGGTTATGACCTGCTACTATTGCATCTATTCCATCTACTTGTGTAGCTAAATCTTGTATTCTATTTCCTGGGTGTTTTGGATTTTTAGGCTTTTCTCCAGTATGTGCTACTGCAACTATTACATCTGCTCCATCTTTTTTCATTTCTTTTACATATGTTTTAGCGTCTTCTACTAAGTCCTTCATATATAAATCTTCAAACCCTGGTTGGTCTTTTAATTCTATTGATTTTGCTTCTACTCTATTCCAATTTTTATCCCAATACCAATCTCTTCCCACTTCTTTTATTGTAAGTCCTAATATTCCTAGATTAACTTCACCATCAGAAGTTTTTACTTTCTTTATGACATAGGGCTTTACGTAATTTGATCCATTTTTATTGTATGTATTTGCAGATAATACATCTACTCCTTGTTTATTAAAATCTGATACTATACCATCTAAATAAAATTTATTACCTGATATAAATTCATGATTTCCAAGCACTACAGCGTCATATCCTATTTCTTTCATATCTTTTGCTAGAGGTACCTCTCTATGAATCTGTTTATTATTATGCTCATCCTCATATTTTAATTCAAAATATTTATCCATAGCACCCCTATCATATCTATCTATGAAATCTCCAGCATCTACTAGTGCTACATTTTCTTCTTTTTTTAATTCGTTTTTTGCATATTCACCTAATTCATATGGAATACTACCATGTAAATCTGTTGTTGCTAATACATTTATTTCTGTTGTATTAGTCGAACTACATCCTGATACTAATAGTGTTGATATTCCTATAATTGCCATTATTGCTTTTCTATTCATAAAACTCCCCTTATATCACTTGATATTCTTTTAACTTTCACGTTTTTGCGAAATATAAAATTTAAGTATTAATACATTAAAATATATATAATTTTTCATAACTTAAATAAATTATTATAATTTCTCAATTTTATATCCAATTCCCCATACTACTTTTAAATATTTAGGTTCTTTTGGATTTATTTCTATTTTTTCTCTTATCCTTCTTATATGCACTGCTACTGTATTTTCAGCTTTAAAACTCTCTTCGTTCCATACATTTTCATATATCTCATCTATTGAAAATACTCTCCCCTTATTTTCAAGTAGAAGCTTTAAAATTTTATATTCTATAGGAGTTACTTTAACATTTTCTCCATCTACTCTGACTTCTTTAGTATCTGAATCTAGTTCTAATCCTCCGCTACTTAATGTTTTTTTACAGGATACTGGCTGATCTTGATAATTTCCTAGAGTTACATATCTTCTTAGATTTGATTTTACTCTTGCGATAAGCTCTAATAAGTTGAAAGGCTTTGTTATATAATCATCTGCCCCTACGTTAAGACCCATTATTTTATCTACATCTTCACTTTTTGCAGATAATATTATTATTGGTATGTTTTTACTTTCTCTTATTTTTATTGTGGCTTTCATTCCATCTAGCTTTGGCATCATTATATCCATAAGTATTAAATGTATTTCTTGGTGTACTAGAATTTCTAGTGCCTCCATGCCATCATAAGCTTTAAATACCTTATATCCTTCATTTTTTAAATAAATCTCTATTGCTTCTACGATTTGTTGGTCGTCATCCACTACTAATATATTGTACATCCCTTTTTTTACCTACTTTCCTTCTTTTTCCATATATATTATACAATATAAGTCACCTCTTTTCTAATTTTTGTACTTTTGCTTATCTATACTTATATAATAAAGTATAAATATTACAAAACTCTGATATAATTCTTACGAATTTCTTACGATTTTTAATAAACTTTTTATTACTATTTAATTGCCTTACATAAGTCTTTCAATTTTTTTAGATTTATTTGATACTCAAAAAAAGCTAATCTCAACATTTAGATTAGCTTTTTCTTTATTATTTACATCTAGTGCATATTATGTTTTATTTCATCATCTAATTATTATACTTACTCTAAATTTAATTTCTTATCTAATATAAACCTAGTTCCAAAGAATAGCACTATAAGTAAAATAATGTTCATGAATGTCCTAAAATTCCCAATCATTCCACTTAATCCATATATTTGCATGTTTTCAACATGAGCTTTAACCAACATCATTATAATTGCATTCTTTATAAAAGAAAAAATAATATTTATACCTATAAAGCTAGCAATAGATGCCAGGTTTCTATGCTTATTAAATGCTGGTAACTGCCCCATAGAAAGAGCTAAGTATACAGTAAAAACAAATGTTGAATAGCTAATAAATATAACTAACATTATATTTGTAGCAGAAGATAAGTACTCACTAGAAAATATAGTTTTCATAAATTCACTTAATATTTGCATATATTCTGATATATTAATACCACCACTAATACATGAAGATATTAATATTATTAATAAGAATGCAATCACTGATACAAATCCACTAAGCACAGTCCATAAAATAGTCACTAAATACTTAGATATAAGTATTGAAGAAGATTTTACAGGCAGAGTAAACATTAAATAACCTTCATCTCCCAATAAATTTTTACTAAATCTTTGAATTAAAACTATTACGGTTATAACAAATAAAGCTATGAGTAATGCTCCAAATATCATCATTAGTAATCCTTGTGCATTAAATATTTCAGAATTTATAAATAATCCATTAATAGTTGCAACTATCAATAATGTAACATAAAGTGGTAAAAATATTCTTGCAGTTGATTTTAACTCATATTTTAGTAGTTTACTTAACATCTGAATTCCTCCCTAAATAAAGAATCTATAGATTTCCCTTTTTCTTCTCTTATCTCATCTACATTGCCTTGTAATACAATATCTCCTTTAGATATAAATATTACATCATCACATATGCTCTCTATTTCGCTTATCAAGTGTGTTGCAATAAGTAATGTACTTCCTTGACAGTAGTTTGAGAGTATAGTTTTTAATATATAACTTCTAGCAGCAGGATCCACTCCTCCTATTGGCTCATCAAGTATATACAAACTAGCCTTTCTAGACATAACTAATATTAATTGAACTTTTTCTTTGGTTCCCTTAGACATAGTTTTTAATTTTTCATTTACATCTATCTTAAGACTATCTATCATGCTATTAGCCTTATTTATATCAAAATCATCATAAAAATCTTTAAAGAACTCCAGTAAATCTTTAACTTTCATCCAATCATTTAAGTATGTTCTTTCAGGTAAATAAGATACTATTTTTTTAGTTTCTATTGATGGACTTATTCCATTTATCAATATTTCTCCGCTATTTTGATGCAGTAGTCCATTCATTAATTTTATTAGTGTGCTCTTTCCACTTCCATTAGGCCCAAGTAATCCTACTATTTTACCTTTTGGGATATTCAAATTCATATTTTTTATAACTTCTTTTTTTGCGTACCTTTTATTAAGGTTTTTTATTTCTACGATGTTTTCCATTACTCCATCTCCTTTAAATTTCTTAATATTATTTGTGTTAATTCTTCTTTCTTATAGCCCAATTTTATAAGCATACTATATAATTCAGCTATTTCTATTCGTGCCATTTCTTCTCTTAAATGTACTATCGTATCTATATCATCTGTTACAAATCTACCACTCGTCCTTTGACTATACATTAAGTTTTCTCTTTCTAATTCTGATAAAGCCCTTTGCATTGTGTTTGGGTTTACCTCAAAATCTAAAGCTAAGTCTCTTACAGACTTTAGTTTTGACCCTGCCTCTAATTCTCCCGATATTATTTTAATCTTTAGAATATCTACTATTTGAATATATATAGGTTTATTATCATTAAACTCAAATGCCATTTTAACACCTCCGTATTATTGTACTAATCACTTAATACAATGATACAACTTTGGATTAAGTTTGTCAAACATCTTTTTAAAATACAATAGATTAATTAAACTTTAATCCAATAAGTAGCTGTCTCAAAATAAATAAAGAGATTTTCAAATCTTGTTTTTGTTATGCAAAAAATAATATTATTTTACATTAATATATAAAAAAGAAAGTGTCCCTTTTAACGATTTAAGAAAATCATTTTGAGACACTCTCTTTATTACTTTATGTATTTGGTTTCTATTTTTATTTTAAAGTATTTTTTTAACTATAAAGAAAAATTCTATATTTTCATCATTTACATCTACTCCATATTCAAACTTATGAGCTTCTAATATTTCTTTTACTATACTAAGCCCTAGCCCTGTTCCTGATAATTCCTTACTTCTTGAGCTTTCAAGTACATAAAACGGCTTCCAGATATTATCTATTTCTTCTTTGTTTATATTGTTTATTCCATTTTTTACAGACACAAATATTTCATCATTATCTTTTAATAAAAATATGTTTATCTTATTGTTACTATTGTATTTTATTGCATTACTTATTAAGTTATTTAGGACTATTTCTATGCTATTTTCATCAGCATTTATCATAAAATTATCATTATCTATTTTTACATTTAATTTTATATCTCTTTCCTCTATAAGAATTTCATACTTTTTAATACAATGAATTAATTTTTCCTTTAAGTCAAAATTACTCATATTAAATTCTTTCTTTTCATACTTAGACCAATAAAGTAATGTATTTATAAGATCTGTTAAATGTTCACTTTGTTCAATTACTGTATCTATAAATGTACCATCGTCTATTCCATCTTGAATCCCTATAGCATATGCTTTTATAAGTGCTACTGGTGTTTTCATCTCATGAGATGCATCAGATATAAATTGTTTTAAACTTTCATTTCTGTTATTAAGTTCATTATGAGCTTTTTCTAAGTTTATGCTCATTTTATTTATACTTTGGGATAGTTCTTCTATCTCATCATTGGTTTTTATTTCTTCTGTTCTAAATTTTAGCTTTGATATATCATTAGATAGTAATTTTAATTTTTCTATTGGCTTTATTATTTTATTAGATAATATAAAAGTTAATATAGATATTAATATTACAGAAAATGCACTCATAATTATATTAAATCTATTTATAATTTCTATAGTTTCTTGTGAGTGTTCTATGATAGTTCCTATTGCAAAAATATAATCATCTTTTTTTATAAATTTGACTAATAAACTGTACTTTGATTTTCCCTGGTTGTATATCTTATTTACACTTTGATTATTAAGTTTGTACAGTGAATCCTTTGATATCCAAAACTTTTTCAAACTTATTCCTTTTTTCCAAAATTCATGTGATAAATTTTCGCTTACTTACATATTCGTCTGCACCACAACTTAAAGCATTAATTTCATCTTCTATTTGACTTTTAGCAGTTAACATAAGAACCTTTGTGTTACTTTTCTTTTTTATCATGATCACTTCATCATCTGCTATTAATATATTCATATTGTACTTCCATTTCTATACATTATTTTTCAATTTATATTATAGTCTAATTTTGTTAGATCTTCGTTACAAAATTAGACTATAATATAAAGGATTTGCTAACTTATATATTAACAAATCCTTCTTAAAAACTATTATTTCATTTTAATCTTCTATGTATTCAAGTATTATCTTTTGATTTTCTTTTAATGTTATTTCTTCTTTTTTAGATTTTATTCCAGATTTTTTTATTTTTACTTCTGCTACGAAAGGCTGATTCCCCTCTACCATATCAAGTAATTCATATGCTTTCTTTTTGCCTATTTTACTAGCAATTTCTTTTATAAGCCCTATCTTTTTTATCATTTTTACCACCTCTATATTTATTTTTATTTATAACTATTCATTTTAATTATTCTATATTAATAGATATTTTTGAAATATGTCTTATATTAACCCTGTAGCTACCCCCATCATCATTACTATACTTATTACTGTAGTTATACTCTTTATAGTACTACTTTTTCTAATATCTATATTTTTTCTCATAAATACTTTTACTAATAATGGTGTTAAATATTTAAACACACTTACAAATATAACTACTAATAGTAATAATTGAAGTATAAGTGGCAATTTAAACATAAAGTTGTTTAATCCTAAATATTTTATACTAATCATCATAATAGTACTTAAAAATATCATAATCATAGCGAGTAAAGCTTCTGCTAATTCTTTGTACGGCTTATACTTTACAAATATCAATTCATAGAAAGTTTTGCTTGGTGATTTTTTTAGGTGATTTAATAGTTCTTGTGATTTAATAAATTTTAATTTTTCATCGTAAGATATCACTTCAACTACATACATTTTTATATTGTCCTCTTTATCAATTATTCTTTTTTCATTTTTTATAGCTTTATCATAATATCTAACCATCCTATATGCTTCTTGGTTTACATTTTTTTTAAGAGCATTTTTTATTGCTAAACTTATGTCTTCATCTTCTTGTACTTTAATTTTTATGTAGTAATTATTTTTGTATAATAATATTTTATCGTCTTGATTTTTAATAATTACTCCAATATATTTTTCATCCATTAAAATCGTTCCCCCTGACATTTTTAATTATTAATATAATTGTAACCGATTTGAATTCGATTTTCTTTAAATTTTAGTATATTATATATTGTAGTTAAATAAGTAGCATTATAGTTTAAATATCAATATAAAATGGGGGGCATCAAATTGAAAGGCAATAAAAAATTCTATGTACTAATTTGTATTAGCTGCATAGTTATAATGGGTTCTGCTGTAGCTTTAAATTTTAAAAATAAAGATTTAAGCTTGCTTCAAGAATCTTATTTTAATCTTATTCACAAAGATGTAAGAGGAGAAAACATTCTTTCTAATGAACTTAATGATTTAATTCCAGATACAAAAGTTGAAAATATTCCAGGTAGCGTCGCTCTAATTGATAGCACTAAAAACAATTCAAACTTAACTTACTCAACTAATAATTTTGAATTCACTAATAAAGATGAATTTCTTGTAGTATCTTATATAGATACAAATACAAAAACTTTAGATAAAATCGATTCTATTTCTTATAATGTAAACAAAGGGGATAATAATTACTTAAATACATCATATTCAAAATTAAATACTAATGATTGGAAACTTGATTTGTCGCTTAATCTTAGATCTCTAGATGAGCAAGAGCAGTGTTTTGAGGTAGTTAATAAGCTAAAGGATGTAAACTATTTATATGAGGTTTATTTTAATATTGCTCGTACTATCGAAAATGATACTAAAATATCAATTTCAGATATAGAACTTCTACTTAATAATAAAAAATTAAAAAAAATAAAAAATGGTAATAATAATGATAATCGTGCTACTTACTTATACGAAATTAATGACCTAAAATTATATATAGATTATGACCTTAAATCTAATAAATGTATAAATATTTTACTAAAAAGTTGTAATACAGGTGATATTAATTTATCTTATTACAAGGATACAAAAGATGGTATCTCACTTTGGAAATGTAGTAAAAATGTAAAAGAGCAAAATAAAATTATTAAAGATTTAGTTAAATATAATAAATCTGTTTAAAATTAAACTATTAAAAAAAAGTGTATTAAAATGAATTTTTTTATTATATAATACACTCTTTTTTTTAATATTATTATATGTTTTAATCAACATGCAAAGTAATTTGTAATATAAAGTGTAGCGCCCATGTAGTTACTTAAGCAAATTGATTTTTTTATTTATAAGTCTAGAAATAAATATCAGAAAACTCCACGCTAGTTTTTAAAACCACAGCATCCATATTACTTACTTCATATTTACTTTCTAATTCGCTATTTTCATCTAATTTTATTGGTAACTGTACTATAAATTCACTACCTTCTCCAACACTAGATTTAACTTTAATCTCTCCGCCATGTAAATTTACAAATGATTTAACAAGAGATAGTCCTATACCACTACCTTCACTTTTTCTTACCATTATATCATCTATTTGAGTAAATCTTTCAAATATATTTTCTAGATGTTTTTGTTCCATACCTATACCAGTATCTTTTACAGAACATGTAAGCATCTCTTTTGATTTTTGAACATTCACATATATATTTGTATTTTCTTTTGAAAATTTAATAGCATTAGACATTAAATTCAATACTATTCTTTCTATTTTATCTGGATCAACTGACATTATTACTTCTTCTTCATTAGTATCAAAAATAAGATCTATGTTTTTAGTTGATGCATATGGTACAACTGAATTTACTATACTTTCAATTAAAAATACTACATCTATATTTTTAGTCTTTAAATCCATAAATCCAGAATCTATTTTTGCTATATCTATAATGTTATTTGTAAGTCTAATCAATCTATTACAATTTTGTTTAATTATACTAGTTTTTTGTATATTACTTTCAAGATAATTGCTTTGTTCTTTTCTTATATTCAAGTCTAATAATTGATTCGAGGACATTATAACTGCTATAGGTGTTCTTAATTCATGACTAATATTTGATATAAAATTATTTTGAGCTTTATTTGTATTTTCAGCTAATTCCTTTGCTTTTACTAGTTCCTTTTCATAGTGAAGTCTTTTTATCACATACATTATAAGTACTATTATGACTATTATAAGGCTTATTAATAAGACAATGGTTGCAATGACAACTTCTTTATAGTCTTTTAATACATCTATCGGATCATTATATATTTCACTTTTTTTTGGTATATCCCATTTTTTGATATTATGCTTTTTCATTGCGTTATAATTAAATGTATAGTGATTTATAGCATCTCCATTTACAATCTTCCTTTGTGGCTTTTGACCTTCAAGCAAAGATTTAACCATTTTCCCTGCTTCTTCACCTTGATTGATGTGGCTAATAGTTCTTCCTCCTATAAATCCTTCTTTTACATGATAATCTAGAACTCCGTATACAGGAACATCAGTATGCTCTAATATAAATTTTGATGACGCTTCTATTCCCAATACATTTCCCTCTTTATCTCTGTATGCATAAAGAACTAATAGTACATCATCATCCGTTAATTTCATTAAACGTTTTTCAAAATCTTTATATGTAATTTCTGCTAATGATATATGTTCAAAATTAAGACTTTTATATTCATTTTTATAGTTATAAAACTCCTTTATCTCAGTGGCTACTTCAGTTGGATTATCAGTTATAGCTATTATATTCTTTCCACTATGTAGTTTACTAATCAAGTCTATATTTTCTTTTATAGATGGGAATTCTGTAACTCCGTAAGTATCCTTTTCTTCATTTGCTTTACTTACTAATTTAATTTCACTTACTCCTAAATATACTATCGGTATATCTTTAAATAACTCATTCCTATGCTCTAATGAAAAATTTAAAGCTCTATCATCTCCGCATATAACAACATCAAATTTTTTATAATTTTTTATTTTATATTTTATTGAATTATAAAAATTTTCTTCATTTTTTTCACTATAAAATGTTTTTGTATCCATGTATTCAATTTGTAGTACTACATTGTCACCAATTTCTTTTTTTATTCTATTAACTTGATCATCAAATGACACAAAATTTGGATTATATGAACTGATATATAAAACATGTTTAGATTCATCTCTTGAATCCGCAATTACATAATTGGTGATTGTTATAATGCTAATAATTAATACTATAATTCCAAATATGAATCGAAAGCTTTCCCCTACTTTTGTACTTTTCATATAAAATTCCCCCTCGTATAATTTTACAAATTATACGTTTTCATTTTGATAATATTATATCATTTTAAGTAAGAAATTTAAATATTGTAAACTAATTTAACATTTTTTTAATTTTTTTAATGGTTAATGTATTTTGCCGAAAATTTATTTTATAAAAAAAGTATTTTAAATTTATAATATATAAATTTAAAATACTTTTTTATCTTAAAATTTCAACAAAATTATCTGTTGATATCCTAAAAATTATTTTGTTATTTATTTAAGTTTTGTTTTATAATTATCTAATACAATAAATATATCTATCATAAAAACCAAACATAACAATTACTATATACGGAATCATTATACACGCAAACAACATAAATTGATTTTGCACAGTTTTTGACTTTCCAATTATTTTTTTTCTAAACTCAGGAATTGATTTTTTTAAGCAACTGAATACTAGATAACCTAGTATTGTACCAAAAGTATTAAGTATTAAATCATCTATATCCGTAGCTCTAACTAAGAACAACTGCGTAAATTCAATAAATAATGATATACAAAATCCAAGTATTGCAATTAACTTTAAATTATCTAGTTTATTAAATAATATTGGTGCTAAAAATCCTATTGGCATAAACATTATAATATTGCCTAAAATATTTATCATTGAATGAAGCGTTCCCCCACCTTTAACCATTTCAATCATCCCAATAAAAGGTATAATCTCTATATCATGTATATTTATAGTAGTATTAAATCCACTAATAGGTGAAACTCCTGTTAGAGAAAATACCATAACCATAGTTATACAAAGCAGTGTAATTCCTATTTTATATGTAGAGCTTAATTTGGTTTTTTTGCAACTTATATACATTATGATGATAACAATTAATAAGCTTATTAAAATATCCCTTCCTAATATTTGCATCTAAATGCCCCCTTGTTAAACAAACTTTATTTAACTATATATTTATATTTCATCATTTGTTAATATGTTTGGTGAAACATATGTTGTTGAGTCATTTCTTATTATTCCTGAGTATAAATTTTTCTTAGTATTTTTGTCTATAACGTATAAATATTGTCTATTTAATGGAGCACTTGGTCCTGTTTTCTCTGCATACTCACTAGAGTCAATTATTAGATATAATTTATTATCTATATATCTCATGCTTGTTATAGATATTCCATCTTTATTATCATCTACACTTATATTGTATTCTTCATTTTGATTTATCCATTTTTTATTTTTTAAATCAAATGTAGATAATTTCATAGATAATTTATTTTTATTAACAATATCATTTGTTAATAATATTACCTTATCTCCCTCAACATAAAAATTACTTATATTATTATTAGCTTTCATATCAAAAGGCATTTTTTCTGAATTAAACTTATTATTTTTAAAATCATAACTCATTAATTCAAATTTTCTCTTCATATTATCTTTATTTGAATCATCTATACTTTCTTTTATAAAATAAAGTGTATTTTCATATTTAAATGATATGTCACTTAGTGAAGCTAGATCTTCTTTATCTGCTACTACTCTACTTGCTACAAGCTCCGATGATTTATTTTCTAAATCTAATTTATATATATTGGCTAAACAACCTTTGCTAATTGAAATTGTTTCTTCTTCATCTAAGTACCCCGGACTTTTATCTATTCCAACTAATACATATAATTCATTATTATATACTATCGTTTGACTTACTGAATTATTGTCATTATTATTTTTAAATTTATAATTAAGAGGTATTTCATAATAATTATCTTTTTTAGATTTTAAATCTCTACTTGTCACATTTGCATATAGCTCTCCATAGTCACTAGTCTTATAATCTTTTGATGCATGTATCTCACCTATGCTGTTTTCTGTCTTATACATATTTTTACTATCATTAACTGATTTAAATATATCTCTATTTTCTCTATATTCTTTTTTAAGTGGAAGTGATCTTACTGAATCTTTTGAATGTTTTTTTACATCTATATTATCTTTTGATATTTTTACTTCTGATGTTTTATAATATCCATTATGCTCTTGGTATACTACATTTACATTATCTAAAACACTTCTATTTCCACTTATATCTTTAACTTCATAATCTTCCTTATTACTTATTCCTATGCTTACAGTTGTTAAAAGCATAAGACCTACTGTTGTAACTAATACTATTTTTGATGCTTTTTTATTCATCCTAAATCCCCTCCTCTATATATATACTTTTTTATTTAAAAGTGTATATGATAATCCTACTGATACTATAAACAGTCCTATAAAGTAAATTATATGTCCAATTAAATTTCTATCCGAGAATGGAGTTATTGAACCTATATATGAGAATATAACTATTGATGCATATACGTATATAATTCCTAGTGCTATTCCTACTGTTTTAATTTTGAAAGACTTTTGAATCATAACTGCTGTAAATATTACTAAAACAGCAAGTATAACACCTATTATATCTATCATTATAAAATCTATTAGATATGGTTGTATTAATGTTAAATTTCTAATAACACCATTTGTATTGAATGCAAGATCAAATATTTCTTTCATGGGTATACTTGTTACTATTTTTAATATTAAAATATCAACTCCCCAAAATAACATTTGCATTAGCATAACTCCAAATATCATAACTACTATAGTTATAGCTTTTGCTATATAAACATTAAATTTATTGTTTGGTAACATAAATAATGTATATCCTGTTTTATTTTTTCCTACAAAATCTCTATACCATATAATTAGTGCATACACTAAACAAATTAAAACTGCTAAACCTAATAACAAGGTTGTTGACTCATATATATTATAAATATGTGTCTCGTATAAGTATTTCTTTGCTTGTTGAAGTTTCATTAAAGCTAGGCTTTCTTTTGATTTTGTATCACTTGCAACTGTCATTATTATATTTCTAATATGTTTTGTAACAACACCTATATTACCAACTAGTAAAATTGATAATAGTGCAAGATACCATTTATATATTCTTTTTAATTCTATATCGTATAAATTTAATATATTATTCACCCTTATAAACCTCCCTCATCTTGTCAATTATAGACATTCCTTTATTTTCACGAAGTTCTTCTGCATTGAACTTTTCTACTAGTTTTCCATTATTTATTAGGATTACATCATCTACTATCATTTGAATTTCAGCAATTTCATGAGTAGTTATTACTATACTTTGCTCATCATTCATATATTTTGCCATAATTCCTATAAATTCTTCTCTTTTAAATATATCTATTCCTGAAAAAGGCTCATCTAAAAGAATATATTTTGCATCTTGTGCAAATCCAAGTATTATCTTAACTCTTGCTTTGTTTCCTTTTGATAGTTTACATATACGTCTGTCATCAGTTAAATCAAACATTTTAAGCATTTCATATGCTTTTTCTTCATTCCAATTTTTATAAAAGTCCTTCATAAATTCAAAGCTTTCTTTTATAGTCATCTGTGGAAAATGTATATCTATATCTGGTACAAAAGCAAGTTTATTATATGTATTGTAAGTTAATTTTTCTCCGTCTATAAGTATTTCGCCACTATCTAATCTAACTAATCCACTTATGGCTTTTAATATTGTTGATTTTCCAACACCATTTATACCTAATATGCATGTTATTTTTCCTTCTTCAATAGTAAATGATATATCATCAAGTGCTTTGACTTTTCTATATCTTTTACTTACATTTTTTACTTCTATCATAACTTTTCCTCCTAGTAAGACTCTTTTATGATTTTAATAATTTCTTCTTTTTCAACATCTATTGCTTTCATATTTGATATAAATAATTCCAATGATTCATGTATAAGATCTTTTCTTATTTTAGATATTATTTTTTCATCAGTAGTTATTTTACTTTGATGTGTTCTAACTGTATTTATTACTCCCATCTCTTCCATCTCCTTATATGCCTTTTGCACAGTATTTGGATTTACCTTTATACTTACTGCCATCTCTCTTCTCGATGGTACAGGGTCCCCTGGCTTAAGCTCTCCTTTTACTATTTGTTGTCTCATATATCTTATAATTTGAAGATATACTGGTTCTCTATCATTTGCGATAAAATTCATATATACACCTCCGTGTCACTGTATTATTAAAGTAATACACATTATATCTGTATTATATATGTAATACACTTTTATTTGCAAGTGAATTTTTTATTTTTTTGTAAATTTTATTATTGCTTTATCACTTTGCTATTTATTGGTAATTTATATATAATTAATTTGAGTACAATATTTTTAATTTTATAAAGGAGATATTTATGTTTACACGAAATGTAAGCCTTGTTGATGAGGCTAAGAAAAGTAAAAAACTTCCCAATATAATTTGGGGTATAATATTGCTGCTTATTTTTATGTATGGCGGTAATTTTATCGGTCAACTTATTTTATTACCATTTTTATTAGCTTTTAATAACTCTGAATTTTTTATTTTAAATCAAGAGCCAATTATTTTAATGGTTTCTTTAGTTTTATTTGCATTTTCATCATTACTTGTGTTTTTTAGAGTTAAAGTCATTGAAAAAAGAAAAATTTCATCTATCGGATTTGCTAAAGATGCTTGGCTAAGAAAATATCTAATAGGCTTTTTAATTGGTATTATTATGATGGGTATAATTGTTTTAATTCTATATGGATTTGGTTATATAACAATTGATAAAAATCCAATTCAGCCTGTTGGTATATCTTCTTTACCAGTTATTTTAATATTTTTAGTTGGTTGGATTATTCAAGGTGGTACTGAGGAGATTCTTACAAGAGGATGGCTAATGAATGTATTAGGTGCTAGGTATAATATAGTGTTAGGCTTAATCATTTCTTCTTTATTATTCTCATTTATGCATTTATTAAATCCAAATGTAAATTATATTGCTGTAATAAATATAGCTTTAGTTGGTTTATTCTATGGACTTTGTGTTATTAAGACAAATGATTTATGGGCTGTTTGTGGAATGCATAGTGCTTGGAATTTTGCTCAAGGTAACTTATTTGGATTTGAAGTTAGTGGTAATAATGTTCCCGTTGGAAGTTTGATGGATTTTAAATTAATTGGTAGCGATTTTGTTACAGGTGGACCTTTTGGTCCTGAAGCTGGTATTGTTAGCACTATTATTTTAGTTGCTTCTATTTTAATTTTATTGCTTTTAGATAAAAAAGGATGTTTTAAAAAGTCCTCTATATTGTAGAATTATATAAAAAGCTCTTACGACTAAAATAGTCATAAGAGCTTTTATTATTTTTCAATCTTTATAAAATTTTAATCTGTTAACCTTTATGTTAACTTAGCTTTTACACAAACTCTTTTTTTACCGTCTTTTGTGCAAGTAATTATAGTCATTTCTTTTTTGCTATAATCTTGACTTAAAACATCAAAATCATCTGGTTCTATGACTTCTTTTTTATATATTTGATATTTAAATTCTCCATTTAATGCCTTTATAACTATTTCTGTTCCAATTTCAACATCTGCCAATCCTTTAAATACCTCGTTGTATAAATTATTTCTATGACCTGCTAATGAGAAATTACCAAACTGACCAGGCATTGATGTTTCTATAAAATGACCTACACTCTTTTTAATTTGATCTTCTTGTGTATCCTCTACAATTATGTGTTGTACTCCAAGGTCTTCTATTTCAATAACTCCTATTTTATCTCCAGGCTTTATACATTTGTATATTTCTTTTACGGATTTACTTTTTTTTGTATCGATAGTTGGTATGTCTTTTTCTAAAAATTTATTTACCTCTTGTTTACTTGATTGTTCAAATAAATATTTGCCACCAACTCTAACACCTACTATACAGCATCCTAATACTATAAGGGTTATTCCTATTATTTTTCTGTACTTGTTTTTCATGTTAATTTTTATTCATCCTTTTTCTTAGTTAATGCTGCTCCAGCCACTATCATAGTTGCTCCAAGCCCTGTTATCATAGCACCATCAAATCCAATACCTGTTTGTGGCAATTTAGGCTTTGTAGTTGTAGATGAATTATTATTGTTATTGTTGTTATTATTTGTTTGAGTTGAATTTTCACTTTCAACTTTTAAAGTACTCTTAATTAATTTTACATTATATTCTATATCTTTCTTTTTAATTTCTACATAGCTTTTTACTTTTATATCTGCATATATATTTGGTATTTCAAATTTTATTCTCATTCTACCTTTTGCTAAGTGACTAGATATAGTTTCATATGACACTTGTTTGTCATTAACATCTATTCTTATATTTGAATCTGATGCTACTGCATCTATAAAATCAAATATAGCATATGTTTTTCCATTAACTTCTTCTATAAATGTAATATCATTTAACTGTTCACTACCTAATGCTTTAGCTTCTTCACTTAATGCGATAATATCATTTTTTATAGAACTTAATTTTCCACTTGTTGATGGTTTTTGTAGTATCTGACCACTACGAGTATATGTCTTATTTGTAGGATTTAGATTATTAATCGTATTATTATTAGCTGAATTTTCTACGTTATTTACTTTTACTGTGTTTTCTATTGAACTCAGTTTCCCTATATTAGATTTAATATTTTTCACTTGAGATGTTTGATTTTCTGTTTTTTCTAGGTTTGCTTGTTCATTTTTATTAGCTTGAATATTTTTATCTACTGGCTTTGTATTATTATCTTGTGGCTTATTTGTATTTTCTTCTTTACTTGTAAATTCTTCATTTACAGATTCTTTAACTAATACAATGTCATATTTAGTTTGCGTATTTAAATCAGTTATGTTCTTTTTAACAGTTATTTTATCTTTTAATGAACTGACTTCAAATTTTACACTTGTATTATCTTTGTTTAGTTTATTTTCTATTGTTTCATGATTTACTACCTTATCATTTACTAGTATCTCTAAATTGCTTTTTTCATCAATTTTTTCATTAAAGCCTAGAGTTACATATATCTTTCCTTCTTTTTCTTCTACATGACTAGTCTCACTTAGATTTTCTCTATTTAGTTTTTTTTCATTTTCTGATTCATTTTCTATTATTATTTTATTTTTAAATATATATGTCTTTGTTTCTTCATTGTTATGTTGTTTTTCTATTTTTAAATTTTTCTCATTATTATTTATAGTTTCATTTGCACTAGCTAATAGTATGTTTCCTCCAGAAAAAACTACTGTAAGCCCTATAGCTAAGCATTTATTTTTCATTTTTTTTAAAGCCATATTTCATCCTCCCAATTGTTTACCACTTAAACTTTGTTTTATCCATAATTAGTCCCTATAGTCTATATTATATTATATTTTTACTACCATATGTTGTAATTTAATTCATTTACAATATTTCCAAAAATACTATTTTTTAAAATCAATTTATATGTTTTTGTGAATTTATAAGTTATCATAATTTACTTATCTGTAAAAAAGTCGCTTCGCTTAAGCCACTGCGTGGGCGATACACTTCCTATAGCCAACGACTTCGTCCGTTGCTAAAAAATATAGAGCCATTGAGTGAAATTTATTTTTCACTCAATGGCTCTATTATAATTAGATTATTATTTAAAATTAATTTGATATTAAATTAAATATCTTATCTACCATATTATCTAACATATCATTTATTGTTTGCTTTATGCTAAGATTACCTTTAGACTTATAATCTTCAATATAACTAACATCCACATATCCATCGACATTATCATCTTTTATCTTTATCCATCCTGGCTTAGTTGATCCATCTATAATCGCATTTACCTTTTGCCCACTTTTTAATTCTTTAATTATTTTTGCATTTAAAGAAGGAGTTTGCCTCATATACAAAGTATCAACATTGTCTACAACTTTTACTTTTTTACTTAGAGTGTTTATGTTTTTTATATCTTTGACAAAGTCTCTAGAAACATATCCTATATTGCCATTGTATCTTATTTTTAACCATTCATTAGGATAACTAGCTATTACATCTAATACTGCATCTTTACGTACTTTTGAAATTCTTTCATATGTTGTGTCAGGTCCACTTCTCATATTTAAAGTATGTATATTTGCTATTACAAATTTACGTTTTTTTTCATCTAAATTTTTAATACTATCATCATTTACTTTTATATGTTTTTTTAACACATAGCCTACTTTACCTTCATAATTAATTTCATAATACTCGCCTACAGCTCCTATTATCTCAACACTAGAACCTGTCGTAAGGTTTCCTAGAACATTATCTGTATCTTTAGCACTACCCCTTACATTTAATTTATCATAGCCTACAGAAACTTCTCCCAATGTACTTGCATATCTATCTATTGTTTTTATATATTTTTTATCACTATAGCCTTCTTTATCTTTGTACTTTATTTTGCACCAAGTATCATTTTCTTGTACTATTTCTATTTCAGAGTTTTTTTCTATCGTAGTTAATACTTCAGATTTAGCATCCATTACTGTCCTTAAATTAACATTTTCAGTAGTTAGGGCTTCTTTAGATGCTGCATCTACATTTATAACTGTTGTACCAATCAAAAGTATAGTTAATACTATTTCCTTAAGTTTATTTTTAAATTGTAAAAATGTTTTGCTCATAGTTATACTCTCCCATTTGCTGCTATATAATATCATCTAAATACTATTATACACGACATATGCTAGTTTTAAATATTATATTCTACATTGTTTGTGCTAATTAATGTTATATATCCCTTTTGATGCTAAATTGAATAATTTAAATGATTTAAAATTCTTACAAAAAAATACTTAATTTATTAACTTTCATAAATCAAGTACTTTTATATCAATTTATTTTATTTAAGCATTACAGAAATTTTTATTAACTTCTATAGGAATAACTATTTTATCTTCTAGTTTATATTCTTCACCATATATACTAACATTTATTGACTTATTACTTATATTTGATATTTTAACATCTTCTTTATCAACTTCAATCTTCAATAAATTATCTCTATAATTTATATTAAAACTATATCCATCCCAATTTTGTGGTAGTTTTGGTGCAAACCTAAGACTCTGTTCAAACGTTTGCATACCTGCAAATCCTTGCACTATTGAAAGCCATGCCCCCGACATTGAAGTTATATGAAGTCCATCTTCTGTGTCATTATTATAATTATCTAAGTCAAGTCTAGCTGTTCTTGAGTAAAGTTCATAAGCTTTTTCTAAATTGTCTATTTCACATGCTATTATAGAGTATATACTTGGTGATAAAGATGATTCATGAACTGTATATGGTTCATAGAAATCAAAGTTGCTTTTCTTCTCTTCTTTACTAAATTTATTGCCAAAATAGTACATTCCTTGTAATACATCTGCTTGTTTTATAAAGCATGATCTAAGTATTTTATCCCATGACCAGTTTTGATTTAATGGTAGATTTCCTTTTGGTAAATCTTTAACTTTTATAAGTTCTTTATCTAAAAAATCATCATGTTGAACTATTATATCTAACTCTTCATCATATGGTAAATACATTTTAGAGCTTATTTTTAACCAATTTTCTAATTCTTCTTTATTTACATTATTTCTATTTACTGATTGTATATTTTCTTTTTCTAACCATTTTATATTGTTAACTGCGTATTCTAAACACCATTTTGCTAGGTAATTAGTGTACCAGTTGTTGTTTACGTTATTATCATATTCATTAGGTCCTGTAACACCATGAATCATATATAAATTACGTCTTTTGTTTAAATGTACTCTACTAGCCCAAAATCTTGCTACTTCTACTATTACATCAATTCCTTTTTCTTTTATATATTCAAAGTCACCTGTATAGTTTGTATAGTTATAAATTGCATATACTATACTTCCATTTCTGTGTATTTCTTCAAATGTTATTTCCCATTCATTATGGCATTCTTCTCCATTGAATGTTACCATTGGATATAGTGCTCCACTTAGCCCTAATTTTTTAGCATTTTCTATTGCTTTGTCTAATTGATTGTGTCTATATACTAAAAGATTTTTTGATACTTCTTTTGGTGCTACTCCTAAATAAACTGGTAAACAGTATGCTTCTGTGTCCCAATAAGTTGCACCTCCATATTTTTCTCCTGTAAATCCTTTAGGTCCTATGTTTAATCTAGCATCTTCACCATAGTATGTTGAGAATAATTGGAATAAGTTATATCTTATACCTTGTTGTGCTAATGTATCACCTTCTATTTTAATATCAGCACTTTTCCATCTTTTATTCCAAGCATTCATATGCTCCTTTAATACTGTTTCATAGCCTTTGATTATTTGATTGTTAAGTATCTCTTTTGACTTTTCTATTAAATGAGCTTCGTTATGATCTCTTGTAGTAGTTATTGCAACATACTTTTCTATAGATACACTCTCATCTTTTTTAATATCTAATACTATTTTATTTTCACTATAATATTCTTTGTTCATATGAGTATTTTCTTTTGGTTCTTTATTAGTTTTTATACTCATATTTGCGCATATTGTAAATACTTCTGTATTAAATGGATTATCTTTAGTTCTTGCAACTACATTCCCATGTTTTTCACTAGATTCAGTGCTTACATTAACCCAAAAAGCTTCTTCATAATTAGAATCTTCATTTTTCACATCACTATTCAAATATGGTGTAAACGTTATCTCTCCATCAAAATTTAATGCTTTAACTTCATATTTTATAACACCTAATTCTTTAGTTTTTATACTTAAAAATCTAGTTACTGAAGCTTCTATTTTCTTTCCATTTATATCGGCTACAAACTTACGAGTTAGCACTCCATTTTCCATATCTAATTCTCTATAAAAATCGATTACTTTAGCTTTTGCTAAGTCTAATATTTCACCATTTATATATACATCTATTCCTATGTAGTTTACACTATTTGGAACTTTTCCAAAGTAATTTGGATATCCATTTTTCCACCAACCTACTCTAGTTTTATCTGGATACCAAATCCCTCCTATATATGAACCTCTATGACTATCGTTGGTATATGTTTCTTCATAATTACCTCTCATCCCCATATACCCGTTACCTAAACTCATTATAGATTCTGCTAGTCTATTTTCATCAAATTCTATTTTATCTTGAATTATCTTCCATTCA
This sequence comes from Romboutsia lituseburensis, assembly GCF_024723825.1. Taxonomy (NCBI): domain Bacteria; kingdom Bacillati; phylum Bacillota; class Clostridia; order Peptostreptococcales; family Peptostreptococcaceae; genus Romboutsia; species Romboutsia lituseburensis. The sequence continues at coordinate 44,785 of NZ_JANQBQ010000001.1, read as the reverse complement.
TTTATATTATCAAATAAACGTCTCATAAAAAATCCCCCTGAATTATTCATATTTATATATTTGTTATATACTTACAAGCCTTATATGAATTTACTATTTGATTGAAATCTATATTTTGTGTATTTTCAAATACTATATTTGCTTTACTTAAAGAATCTTTATCTCCAACGCCTACTGAGTACATGTTGGCACTGTTTATAGCATCAATACCTGCCATAGCATCTTCTATGCCTATGCTATTTAGTGGATCTACATCTAAGCCATTTGCTGCCATTATAAATATTTCTGGATTTGGCTTACTATTTTTACACTTTGCTGCATCTGCTATAAAGTCAAAGTAACTATTTAGTCCTAGGTTATTTAAAACCATAGTTGCATTTTTGCTAGCTGAGGCTAGTCCTATTTTTATATTATTTAATTTTATCTCTTTTAATAAATTTTCTATTCCCGGTAATATATCTTTAGGTGAAATATGCTTAATTAGCTCAACATAATATTTATTTTTATCATTAGCTAAATCTTCTTTTTCTTTTAAAGTAAACTCATTTTGTTTATTTCCTTTAATTAATATTCTTTCTAAAGACTCCATTCTACTTATGCCTTTTAAGCTTTCATTAAACTCTTCATCTATTTCTATATCTATTTTTAATCCCAACTCTTTCCATGCTAAATAATGAAATTTAGCAGTGTCTGTTATAACCCCATCTAAATCGAATATAAAAGCTTCTATCATTTATTATCTCCCCGTTTAATCTTATTTGTTGCTAATAAAAGACTTTCTCTCAACAAACTCAGTATTCACAATATAGTGAGTAGTATCACTATCTTTATTATCTTCTAATGTTTGTATAAGTAACTTAGTAGCTTGATATCCTAGCTTATCTGCATTTATATCAACAGATGCTAGCGGTGGTTTTTGATGCTGTGCTAATTGAGTATTATTAAAACCTACTACTGCTATGTTTTTAATTTTTTGTCTTTTAAGCTCTTTTAAAACTCCAAATGCAAGTAAATCATCTATTGTTACAATGGCAGTTATGTCTTTATTTTCTAAAAGATATTTACATGCACTTTCTCCTTCATATTCCTTAAATTCGTCTTTGTGTACAACTAAACTTTCATCAAATTCTATATTATTCATTTCCAATGCTTTTTTATATCCTTCAAATCTATCTCTAGACATGTTTAGATTTTTCATAGCTCCTGCAAATCCTATTTTTCTATGCCCTTTTTCTATTAGCTGATTAACAACTTTGTACATAGCTTGAAAATTGTTATTATCCACCCATAAAACTTCATTAGGATATTCGGGTCTTCCGACTACTACAAATGGAAACTTTTTATCTTTTAAATATCTTACACTTTCATCATTTTCTCTTACCCTTAAAAGTATTACTCCATCTACTAAATTGCTACTTGTCATTTCTTTTATATTTTCAACTTCATTTTCTTCATTTTTGCTAAAAGCATAAGTTATATAATAGTTTTTACTTTGTGCATACATACTCATACCCTTCATAGCATTTATAAAAAATGGATTTGCAAGTAAATCATTAGCATCACTTGGAAGTACTACCCCTAATATTCTTGTTTCATTTTTTGCTAGACTTCTAGCTATTGGATTTGGTTTATAATTTAGCTTTTTTATAGCTTCATTTACTCTTTTTTTAGTTTCATCACTTATTCTTGGATTATCTGATAATACTCTAGATACCGTCGATGTTGCCACATTCGCTTCTCTAGCCACATCTTTTATTGTAACTTTCATTTTTTCCTCCCATATAACAGTACTTAATAATTAATAAGCTCTACTGATATTTTCATCTTATATTAATTAAAATCTACTAAATACTTATATTAACCATTTTAATTTTATTTTAGGCAATATTAAATAACTCTAAATATATTAAAAAGTATTCGTAATTAGGATTTATAATTTTTAATTTTTTGTTAAAAATTATGGCATCTTCAAGTTTACAGTATTTCCACAGAATTTCAATACAACTAAACCATTTTTATCCAATTTGTATATATTAATTACTATTTTTCTAACTATGCTAGCTAAATGTGTATACAAACAATTAAAAACTTATGCTGGAAGGTGATTTTTAACTAGCATAGCTATATTAAATATATGAGTTAACTTTGCCTATTTTATACTTCCTGATGTAACACTCTTTATTATGTGTTTTTGTGCAAAGAAGTAGAATACTAATACTGGTATTATTGTTAAAACTAATCCTGCAAGTGCTAGATCCCATTGCTTTGTATATTGTCCAAAGAAGAAGAACATTGATAAAGGTATAGTTCTAGTTTCTGGTGTGTTAATTACAAGTGATGGTAATAAGAAGTCATTCCATATCCAAACAGTGTTAAGTATTGCAACTGTTATAGATATAGGTTTTAAAAGTGGGAATATTATATATCTAAATGTTTGCCACTTACTACATCCATCTATTAATGCAGCTTCATCAAGCTCTTTTGGAATACTTTTTACAAATCCATGATATAAGAATATTGCTGAGGCTGATCCAAATCCTATATACATAAATATAATTCCTGGTACATTAAGAAGGTTTAATTTACCCATTATATTTACAAGAGGTAACATTATTGATTGGAAAGTTACTAACATTGAAGCAACTAAAATAACTAATATTATATTACATATCTTTGAATTAGTTCTTTGTAACATCCATGCTGCCATAGATGCAAATAATATTATAAATAAAACACTTATAATCGTTATAAACAATGAGTTTCCTAGTACTTTTATAAAATCTAGCTTTTCCCAAGCATTTGTATAGTTATCTATGTTTGCTGCTTTAGGTAGAGCTAATGTACTTTCAAATAATTCTCCTTTAGATTTAAATGAGTTTACAATTACTATATAAAAAGGAGATAAACAAATTATTGCTAATATAACTCCTAAAATATTCATTCCCCATTTTGATACTTTGTTTTTCATTATGCTTCCACCTCACCTTTTTTAGTAATATATACTTGAACCAAACCTATAACTGCAACTAATACAAAGAATATTACAGCTTTAGCTTGTGCTAAATTTATTTTATTAAGTGAGAATGCTGTCTGATAAATATTTAGTGCTATCATTTGAGTTGCATTACCTGGTCCACCGTTTGTTAGTGCTAAGTTTTGATCAAATAATTTAAATGAGTTAGAAAGTGTTAAGAATAAACTTATTGTAAATGCTGGTCTAACCATTGGTATTGTAATATTTCTTAGTCTTTGCCACCAGTTAGCTCCATCTATTTTTGCAGCTTCATTTAATTCTGGTGGAACATTTTGTAGACCTGCTACATATACAACCATAACGTATCCTGCCATTTGCCAAGCTACTATGATTACCATTCCCCAAAATCCTGTTGTCTCGTTAGATAACCACCCCATAAGCCACTGTTGACCTAAAGCTTCACCTATTCCATTGAATACATTTACAAATATGAATTGCCATATAAATCCTAGAATTAAACCACCAATTAAATTTGGCATAAAGAATATTGTTCTTAGTAAATTACTTATTTTCGATTCTCTAGTTACTAGAAGTGCTAATAAAAACCCTATAACATTTATAACTATTACTGATGCTACAGTGAATTTAGTAGTAAATATGAATGAGTTTCTAAATGACTCATCTGAAAAAGCTTTTATGTAATTTTCAAATCCCACGAAATTTATTTCTGAACTGATCCCATTCCAGTCAGTGAATGAATAGTATATACCTAATACTAAAGGTATAAATATTACTAACGCAAATGCAAATAAACTAGGTCCTACAAAAGCCCAATATGCTAGGTTATTTTTTTTACTTCTTTTAGACTTCGTTTTTTTATTGTTCATTTTATTAGTAGCTTTATTTTCATCCTTAACTACTTCAGTGTTAACTGACATTACGTTTCCCCCTTAATGGATTTTTTAAACTCCGATTATATTTAACTTCTCTATCTTACTCTTATTTCTATAATTTTAAGATAAGGGGCTACCTTAAAGTACAAGTACAAACTTACTCTAAAATAGCGCCCTATAGTTAATTTCTACTTATATATTATTTTCTTTCATCTGCCCAAGTTTTTTGTGCATTTTTAACTAAATCATCCCAGCTCATGCTTCCATCTATGTATTTTTGAATATCAGCACCAACTACATTTTCTCCCCATCCACTTGGATATCCCATGAATACCCATGGCATAGTTTTTCCTTCATTAGCATATTTTAATACATCTGCTGATAATGGATCTTTTGGTTGTAGTGCATCGCTTTCATATCCTTTAAATGCTGGTATAAATTTGAAGTCTTCTATTATCATTTTCTTACCTTCATCTGAAGTGTATAACCAATTTAAGAATTCCTTAGCTGCTTTCTTTTCAGCATCATCTTTATTTTTATTTATAGACCAATACATTGGAACACCTACAGGTATACAATCTTCTTTAACACCTTTTACTGGCATTGGTAATATTCCAGAATTAGCAGCTATATCTTTGTTAACTCCTTCTATTCCTCCATATGCCCAGTTACCCATTTGTACCATTGCAACTTTTCCAGTTGAATATTTTTGTTCTATTTGCATAGCATAGTCAACACTATTTATAGATCCATTTTTTCCATCTGGTTTGAAAGCATATTTAACTTGTAAGTCTAATAAATCTTTTAATTCTTTGTTGTATTTAAATCCTAATTCTTTAGCTTCATATGCTTGTTTTCCACTTTCAAACTCATTAGCTAAAGCTGTATTTAATAAGTGAAGTCCTGTAACCCACTTTTCTTTACCTGGTACTGCAAATACTGAATCAAGTCCTAAATCACCTTTTTTAGAATCTAGAGTTTCAACAGCTTTTTGTAGTGCATCATAGCTTGTTATTGTAGCTGGGTCTATTCCAGCTTTTTTAAATATTTCTTTGTTATATATAAATCCATATCCTTCTTGGTTAAATGGCATACCGAATATTCCATCATCAGTTGTAACTGAACCTAATGTTCCATCAAATGCTTCTTTTACCCAAGTCTCATCTTTTAAATTTTCTAGCTTTCCATCCCAGTCCTTAACATCTTGTGGACCACCTACGTTAAATATTGTTGGCTCTTGTCCTGATTGGAATTTAGATCTTAAAGCCGCTCCGTAATCATTACCTCCACCAACTGTTTCTATGTTTATGTCGACATTAGGATTTTTTTCTTCATAAACTTCAGCTGCTTTTTCTAGAGCGTCCTTAGCCTCTACTTTAAATTGGAAAATATCTACTTTAACTTGATCTCCTTTTGCGTCTTTAGATGTATTACCTCCACTTGAACTACATCCTACTACACTCGATGCTACTAACATTGTTACCGTAACTAGACTTAATATTTTCTTTAGTCCCATGTGAAAAATCCCCCTATTTTTTATTTTTTAGACAATCGCTTGCATCGTCTTTATAATTGAATTGTAGCACGAGAAACTTTTTTGTGCAACCGTTTTCTAGATAAATTTTTTATAGTTTTTATTAAATCTGTATAGCTATTTATTAATATACAAAAATATCCTCCCTAACAAAATGTTAGAGAGTTAATCTTAGCTATTTATTATAAAAAGAAGATATACTCCAATTATTAAATAAATAGCTATTAATACAAATTTTAGCATCTTTAATTTTAGGTACAACTTTTAAAATAATATTTAGGTATTAAATTATATTCTTTTTATGACCCTAGGTGTATATTAAAATATACTACAAAATCAATATTATACTCATTTAACTAACTCCAATTAGCCATTTATTTTTAAGCCTTCTACTATACTTAATTTTACTAATTTGTTTGTAGATAAATATGTTGCTAATATGCAAATTATTATTGTAACTATGCCAAATTGAAGTATTTCATTTATTGGTATACTATAAGACAGACTATTTTCTGCTCCAATTACTTGAGCCCCTGCTGTATTTATCATATATGCAAATTTAAAATTACTTAATGTTGCTGATATAGCAGATAATATTGTACTAAATATAGCATATATAATACTTTCCTTAGTTATCATCTTTTTAATATCTCTTATACTCATACCAATAGCTCTAAGTGTTGATAGTTCTTTTATTCTAATCATAATATTAGCTTTAATTATGCAAATTATATTTATTACTGATATTATAAGTGTAAGAATTACTGATACTAATACTTCTTTTTTATTTTGTTGTGATTGTTCTATATCATATTTCTGATACTTATATTTACTTTCTATTTCTTTGAACGAACTATTTTTAACTAATTTTTCTAACTCTTTATGTACTTTTTTATTGTCTTTATTATCTAATTTTACTGATACTTTATTGTAGTTTTCTATATTAGTTATACTTTTAAAATCATTTTCATTTAATATCACTTGAAATAAAGAATCCATACCTCCATCTTGAGTTACTACATAATCTTTGTTTAATAAACCAGCTACTCTTACTTTTTGATCTTTATACTTTAAATTTCCATTTTCATCTACACAAACTTTAACTTGTATAATATCTCCTACTTTTATTTTCTTTAAAACATGTGTATCATTTGAATATTGGTCTGATGAGTAAAAATGATTTGAAATTAGTGCACTAGGATAAGAATCATTTTTATCTATATATTCATCATTTATATTAAGTCCAGATTCTATATACTTTTCAAGGCTTTTTATAAAATTTTTATTATATCCTTTTATACTCATATTTACTTCTAAATTATCTTTCTTTTGTGATATTAGTGATTTAGCCTCATCTGTAATACTATTTATATTAGTTTTTAAATATGCACTCGTATTTATACTAGGCATAACTTCTCTAATATTATCCATCTCTGATATATTATCAATATAACTTTTATTATAATTAGCATAAAATTCATTTGAATTATTACTATTATGTTTTAAAATAACATCAGTATCTCCCATTGATATTATTGGCAAGCTACTGTTATCCAAATTTTCATCATCATTATAAAATGCCATCTTGCTAATAAAAAGCGAACCTGCAAGGCTTATAGAAAGTATTGATAAAATAGTTTTACTTTTATCTCTTAAAATATTTTTAAAAGCCATTTCACCTGTTAGTCCAAATATTTTTTTAATTAGTCTATGATAAAATCTATCCTTTTGATTTTTTGTGTATCTATTGGTAGTTTTCATAGCTTCAACAGGAGATATTTTTGATGCTTTATGTGTTGATAGTATACTACAAATAAAAACTACTATAGTGGCTAATATTAAAGGCTCAATTATACTTTCTTGGCTTACATAGATACTTTTATTTTGTCCATAAATACTATTTATACCTATCAAAGACACTACATATCCTACGCCAAATCCTATAACTAGTCCTATAATAAGAACTATTAAGCTTTGAACAACCATCATATATTTTATATTTTTCTTTTTCATACCAATAGCTCTAAGAACTCCAATTTGATTGGTTCTATCAATTAATATAATATTAAATATATTGTATATAACTAATCCTGCTGATATCATTGGAATTAGTTTATTAGTTATACTAAATTTAGTCATTTTTCTATCCTTATACTCATTTAGAACATTACTAAGACCTACATTTAATTCAAAGTCACGTATATTTAATCTATACTTTCCTATAAATTTATTTGCCATAGTCATACTAGGATTTTCGGTGTTAAATTTTAAAACTCCACTATGAGATAAAAGTTCATTTGGTGTTATATCTTGACTAGTTGAAAGTTTAGTAAATCCTTTTACACTAAAAAATTCATTGTCCTTATAATAATCCTCTGGCTTTTGTATTATTCCAACTACTTTAAATTTATTAGGTTTAGTGTAAATTTGATTTTCATTATTCTTATCTACATATTTTTTAATAACATTAAAATTAATTTCTTGATTTAATTCATTGCTTAAATTCATTTCTCTTAATGCTTTTTCTTCTATTACTATTTCATTATCATTTTTAGGGAAAGATCCTTTTATCATTTTGTATCCATAAGCATCTAAAAAATCTTTATTATAAGAATTTAAATTTATAGAAACTCCATTTTTATCTACAATATCACCAAAGTTTATTACATCATAAATTTCTTTTATTTCTTTCTCATTTTTTAGATTGCTACTTACATCATTACTTAAATTGCTATACTCTACATGATAATCACTAAAATTTTTATAGGCTTTATCAATATTTATCTTACTTTGAGTCTCTGGTATAACATTTAAAGTAAATATAAGCATTACAGCCAAAGATATACTAGTTATAAGAGCTAGAGTTTTTCCCTTTTGACTTATTAAATATGCTACTGCTAACTTAGTACTAACTTTCATATCTACCTCCCAGTTATTTCTATAAAATTAAAGGGCATTACCTTTTATATTTAAAAAGATAACACCCTTTAACTTCGTACTCAATAGATATAACGCAACTGGTACTTTAACCGTTGCAACTGTCATGTATTTTATTTAAGTTGTATATATATTGTAGTTGTAAATTTATTTTCATCAATTTGAATATCTACTTCTCCATCATATTTTTTAATTGATGATTTTATACTTTCAATGCCAATACCATGTAGATACTTGTCCTTTTTACTAGTTAATATCTTATGATTTTTTGATATAACTTTATTAGTTTTGCTATTTTGACACCTTAAAATATAATATGATTTTACGATTGTTCCTCTTATATTTATATATTTTTTGTATTCTTTATCTTGGATTTTTTCACATGCTTCTATTGCATTATCTATTAAATTCGAAAATATACTTGATACATCTATCATCTCTATAAAATTACATTTTGAAAAATCTATATTACAGGATAAATCTATATCTTTTAACTTACACAATTTACTTTTTTCATTTAGGATAATGTCTAGTATTATATTTCCCGTATTATATGTATTTTTAAAATCATTTATTTCTTTATTTATACTATTTATATAAGTATCTCCCTCTTTATTTTGATTTTGAATTATATTAATATTTGTAATATGATTATTTATATCATGATAAAGCCTTCTTACTTTTTCTTGAGATTCTTTGATATTTAAATAATAATTATACTGCATATCAATTTTTTCATTAAGCACTTCAATCTTAGCTTTTTCTTGAGTTGATTTTAAAAATTTTATAAGTGAAAATATAAAGATTATATTACTAGCAACTATTATATATGGTAATACTAAATCTCCAAAATTGATAAATGGCATACATAATTTTAATTGCTTTATATTTATCTTATTATTAGTAACTACATTATAAAGTTCATATATATTATCAGATGCTTTACGTAAAAATAATATTATTAGAGCATTTATTATTATTGTTATTGTAGTATAAAGGTAACACTTCTTATTGATAGATAAATTTTTAAGTCTATTAAAATGATATGCAAGTAATAAAATGGTCAAATTGATTATTATAGTATTTAAAATATCAAATTCAATATCCCATCTAAAATTAAATATCTCTGTCATAATGATATAAATATCCAATATAACAATATCAAGAGTAACTTCTATACCTTTATATATTAAGCTATATAATACGGAATAAGATAAAGCTTTTTTTAAGCTAAAAGAATATGAAATCTTGCAAATCAAAACGAATAAAATTATCGATTTTATTATAGCTTTTGATATAACATAATATTTTGTTTCAATCTTTATTAATAAAACCACTAAAATAATATTTATTATATTAAGAAATATACCTTTCGCTTTATATTTATATCCCATTCTTTTTATCATAACAAAAAGTGATAATACAAAAAATATACTGTTAACTAGTTGTATAGCTGAGTAAATTTTAAGTTCTAGCATAATTTTTCTCCCATAGATCGAAAGAATTTAATTTTAAAATCTTTAAATCTATGTCTGCTAATAGGAATTTCTTCTTTATTTTCAAGTTTTGCAGTGTATTGTTTTATAGTATCTACATATTCTATATTTACTAAAAAGCTTTTATGACATCTATAAAAATTGTGACTTTCTAAACTTTTTTCTATCTTATTCATAGTACTTTTAATTTGATAATTTCCTCTAGTCGTATATATAGTCAAATCTCTATTTTTTATTTCTATGTATGTTATTTCATTTACTTTTATCTTTAAAGCATCACTTTTATTATCTACTAATATATATTTATTTTTATCAGTTATCTCATTTATACAGCTTGTTATATGTTTTTTTAAATCTTCATATTTTAATGGCTTTAATAGATATCTATACGCTCTTACTTCATATCCTTCTTGGATATAATCAACTAATGATGTAGTAAATATTATCTCTGCATTTTTATCATCTATTTTTCTTACTTTTCTTGCAATATCCATCCCATTTATTTCATCCATTAATATATCTAGTACAAATATATCTACATCATTAGGATAATTATCAAAAAGCTCTTCTCCTGAGCTAAATGTAATTATTTCATATGACAAATTAATTTCATCTAATATTTTTGTTAAGTAGTCTTTTATCAACTCTCTTTGATCTTTTTCATCTTCACATACTGCTATTTTTAGCATTTACTTCCTCCAATGTTGCTTCCCCTTTATACTTGCCATATTAATTATATATCAATAATATAGTATAATTCTAGTTATATGCTTTATAAATTTACAATAAAAAAGCCTGAAATGAAATTTCATTCCAGGCTTTTTACTTTATTTTTATATAATTTCAACTATATAAATAGGTTTAATCCAGAATCTTCTGTTGCTCCTAAGTATGCAGCAACTCCTCCTAATTCTACTCCATCTATAAATTCTTCTTTTTTAATTCCCATTAAATCCATACTCATAGAACATGCAACTACTTTAACACCCATGTTTATAGCGTTTGTTATTAATGTATCTAAATCATCTACATTGTGCTTTTTCATTATTTGCTCTATCATTTTAGGACCCATTCCAGCCATATTCATTTTAGATAATGGAAGTTTTCCTGTATGAGATGGTAACATTACATCAAACATTTTTTCCATAGTATCTTTTGATACTTTAGGTCTATCTTTTCTCTTAAGTATATTAAGTCCCCAGAATGTAAAGAACATTGTTACTTCTTTACCCATTGATGCAGCTCCAGTTGCTATTATAAATGATGCTATTGCTTTATCTAAGTCACCACTGAATACTACCATTGTTGCTCCATTTTTTTCTTTTGCTTCTATTGAACAACTAGGATTGGCTGCTATATTTTGTGAACCTTTTTTTATTATTGCAACAAATGCTTTTTGATTTTTATCAAACTCAGCTTTTATTAATGTGTTTCTTGTTTTTTCACACCAAGCACTTATATCTTTGCTAAACCCTGGATCACTAGCTTTTACTAATAGCACTTGTCCTTCTTCCATTTTATTTATTTCTTCAAATACTCTTCTTATCGGACCTGGGCATTGAAGTCCACATGCATCTAGTGTAACATGTGCATTTATTTCAGTTATATCTATATTTTCTAATTTCATAGCTGATTTCTCATCCTTTATTTCTAATTTTTTATTATTATTTTTATTTTGCTTAGACATACTTTCTTCTGCTCTTTTTACAAATTGATAAGTTTTTATTCCTCCATCAATATTTGTACATTCTAATCCATGTTCTTTTAAGATTCTACATGCAATGTATCCTCTTAACCCAACTTGACAAGTAACGTATAATTTTTTATTTGTTGGTATTTCACTTAATCTATTTCTTAATTGTCCTAATGGTATGTGTATAAATTGCGGCATTGTACCTGTAACTAATTCAAATTCTTCTCTGACATCTATTATTACACCACCAGCTTTAATTATTTCATCAACTTCATGCCATTGTACAGTATCAACCATACCTTCTATTATATTTTCTGCATAATATCCTAACATATTGACTGGATCTTTTGCTGAGTTGTATGGTGGAGCATAACAAGGCTCTATGTCTTGTAAATCAAATACTGTAAGCCCACCCTTTATAGCTGTGGCCATAACATCTATTCTTTTTTCAACTCCATCCATCCCTACTCCTTGTGCCCCAAATATCTTTCCTGTTTTAGGGTCAAAAGTCATTTTCATAGCTATAGGAAATGATCCTGGATAATATCCTGCATGTGATCCTGGATGTATATGAACTACCTTATAATCAATTCCAAGTCTTTTTAATGTTTTTTCATTGTTTCCTGTAGTTGCTACTGTATAATCAAATACTTTCGCAACTGAAGAACCTAGTGTTCCTTTATATTTTTCATTTTTACCACATATATTATTAGCAACTATTCTTCCTTGTCTATTTGCTGGCCAAGCTAAAGGTATCATAGTTGGCTTTTTGTTAACAAAGTCCATTATTTCTACAGCGTCACCTAATGCGTATATATTTTCATCTGATGTTTTCATATACTCATCAACTACAATTGCGCCTCTTTCATTTAGCTTAATATTAGCATCCTTTGCAATAGTTGTTTCTGGTTTAACACCAATTGATAATATTATCATGTCAGTAACGATTTCCTTACCACTAGATAATATTACTTTTTTTCCATTATCAGCAAATGAATTTACTCCATCTTTTAGTATTAATTCAACATCTTTATCTATTAAATGGTCATGTACTATACTTACCATTTCTATATCAAGAGGAGCCATAACTTGTTCACTTGCTTCTACTAATGTAACTTTCATACCTAGTTCATGAAGATTTTCTGCCATTTCAAGACCTATAAATCCTCCACCTATTACTACTGCATGCTTTGGCTTTTTATTATCTACATATGCCTTAACCTTATCTGTATCTGGTATATTTCTTAATGTAAATAAATTATCACATTTATCTATACCTGGTATTGGCGGCTTTATAGGATTTGCTCCTGGAGATAACACTAATGTATCATAAGTTTCTTCATATGTTTCGCCACTTTTGTGGTTTTTAACTACTACCTTTTTTTCTTCTTTATTTATTTTAACAACTTCACTTAAGTTTCTTATATCTAAATTAAACTTTGAGCTCATAGCTTCAACAGTTTGAACTATTAATTTTTCTCTTTCATTTATTGTTCCCCCTATATAATACGGAAGACCACAGTTTGCAAAAGATATATATTCACCTTTTTCAAACATTATAATTTCTGCATTTTCATCTAATCTTCTAAGTCTAGCTGCAGTTGATGCCCCACCTGCTACTCCACCTACAATAACTATTTTTTTAGACATAATTTCTCTCCTATTCCAAATATAAATTATATATTTTAATAATTATATTGTTTGTTAATTATCTTTCTTAATATCTCAAAAATGGTAATTAATTATTTAACATATTCACATTATATTATCTATAAAAAAATAGTTCTGTAACTTTGTCACATAAAAATGCCATACTTTAATTACTTAAAGTATGGCATTTATTAAAATCTATAATTTATCAATGATCTGATATATATAATTTTATTTTTGTTTGTAAATATTTCTACTAACAACTATACTATTTCTTTTCGAAAATTCACGTTTTAAATATTCATAATAAGTACCAGGTGTTATTATACCACCGATACCAAGAATATCTGTTCCTGAATTACCTATTACACTATCTGCTAATAACACACAGTTTGTGTTTAATCCGAAATAAGTTTTGAACTTTCCTGATTTGAAATTGAAAAACTTTGCTCCAGTCGATTTATATAACATACTTGCATAGTCTTTATAATCGTCTATATTGTGTTCATCATCAGCTAAAACAACAGGAGGTTCCCATTCTACTAAGTTCGATTTTATTTCCTTTATTTTATTTTCTATATTTTTTCTTTGTTCATCATTTAATTTTAATCCATAACTAAATAATGTCTTCTTCGAATAACTTGTGCAAAAATTGATATACTTAGATTTATCACAACTAAATAATGTCCCTTTTCCAACTATTCCAAATAACTTATACGAAGATTCATCATAATTTCCATAAGATATTATCTCACCATTATAATATAAGTCCACATGACCTACTACACCAACTCCATTAGGTGTCACATGTATAAATACTTCTAAGTCTATATCCTCTTCATTTTTTTTGTCATTTTCGTCTACAACATTATTATTAACTTCAAAATACTCATTTACCTTCTTTAAAACCTTATGTGGTATTAATGCTACTAAAAAAACAGGTAATGTTATTCTAATTTTTCTTTTTAATTTCGTCTTTGTATTTACGGGTAGTATTTCTCTTATAAAATCTTTTATAAAGTTAATTCCAAATAAAATAAAGTAAATAGCTATAATTACAAGTACTGTATCTAAATGCATTAATGGTGAAAATAAAGATGTAATTCCAAAACCAAAGTATACTATACATTCAATTATTAGTCCTAATTTTATATTAATTTGATTTTTAGCGTATATATATATTGAAATTAACTTAACTGTGCCATTTAGTATTAAATATAATGCAAATACGATAGGCAATAAAGATAAAGATATATTTTTTAAATAAAATATACCAAACCCTAAGATTAAATTTAACATAGATTGTCCAATTGTAACATTTTGGCTTATATTGTCTTTTCTTTTTACAAATCTGCTTATAATTTGAGAAGTTCCATTTATAATTAATGCAATTGCAATAGCTTTTATAATTATGTTTAGGAAGTTAGTCTTTCCATATAAAATAATAGCGCCTATAATCATTAATGAAATTCCTGTGAAAATTAAATTTCCTCTGTTAACATATGATTTATTTATAGATATTTTCATTTTTTCCTCCCCCCCCCATTTTAAATATCACATATAAATTAATTTAAATTATTTCATCCATATTGTAACATATTTTTTTAATTTATTACATATTTTTAACTATGAGGTAACAAACAATTACTATAAAATAAAAACTCACCCTATAAGGTGAGCTTTTATTATATATCTAGTATTTCTTTTTTATTTAAGTTTAAATAGAAATTAGTCATTGTCATCTCATAGTATGGCATATACCATATAAATCCTATTCCAAATGAAATTATACTTAATATAAACCATCCTAAGAAACTTAGATCCAATATAAATAATTCCATTTTATGTCCTTTCATCATAGATGCACTTCTTGATAGACATTCTACAAATGATAACTCCGGATTTTCAACTAATATATAATATGATTGCGAAAACATTAAAGCTACTATAATACCTGGAATTATAAATAAAATTGTACCTAATACTACGGCTAAATTAATTACTATTGACATTAATAATAATTTAAAGAATAACTTAAATTGTGAAAATAAATCACTAAATTTAGCACTCTCTTTATCTTTAGCTAGATTAAGTGTAAATCTTGCAAGTCCTGCTGTTATTGATCCATATAATAACCAGCCTATTATATTTAAAGTTATGAATATTTTATCTGTATGTTGTACTAAACTTGAGCTTGTAGATGCAGTGGCTGATTGAGTTATAAATGTATATATTATACAAACAATTATAGCTAATCCCCATTTTCCTTTTAGTTGCTGTTTTGCATTACTTTTTAAGATTGCTCTTGTCACGATTTTATCTTCCTTTCTTAGCTTCCATTTTTTTGAAACTATTTATTAGTATATATCGTCCCTAACTATTATTCAATTTAATTTTACAATATAAATATAGATTTTTTATCTATTTTATAGTTATATACTTATAATATCCTTAACATTTAAATTTTATTGATTAATACTATATTTTTATATAATATTTAATATAATTTTCATATTTAATAATTAAAAGGAACATATCTATCTTTTGTTGTATAGATGCTAATACAATTTTTTTCTGTTTCAAAAAATAAAATTTCATCTATCGTTATATTATATATAAGACAATATAAAAAGTGTGTACTTTTATATTTATTCAATATCTTTTTTTCTGTTTAGTAAGTATAATACAATAACTGATATAGCTCCCACTATTATATATATACCTATTCCTTTATCTCCAGTTGCAGGTGAAACTAAACTTTTATTTTTTTCTAAACTATTATTAGTTGAATCTGATTTATTATCAACTTTGCTATCTACTTTATTACTTAATGACTCTATTTTATTGGCTAGATTTTTCTTTTTATCATTGTATTTATTCTCTATATTATTTTTATCAGCTATAATATTTTCAACTATAGTTTCTTTTTTATTTTCACAAGTAACTTTAATTTTTTCATCTAGTTCTTTTATTTCAAATTGATATTCCTTATAGTCTATTTCATATCCATCCGGTGCAAATATCTCTTTATATGTGTATTTCCCATATGTCAGGTTTTCAAACTTTACTATACCATTTTGATCACTTGTTTCTTTTCTTACTATAAAACCATTTTCATCTTTTATAATAAACATTGCCTCTGAAAGTGGTTTTTTATTTTCTTCATCTACCTTTGTTATTTCTAAGCTTCCTTATAATAGACTTATTTACTACTTTTTTTTTCAATTAATACGTTGTTATTACTTATATTAAAATATTGTTCTTTATTATCTATAATATATCCTTTTAAACCTAATGCTTCTTGATATGTGTAGCTACCTTCTTTTAGTTGAAATTGTGCAACTCCTCTTCCATCAGTTAATTTACTTTCTATTATTTTTCCACTATTTTCCTCCTGTTATTTTTTTGTGAGTCTTATAATCTCTAATTTCCATGTACTCTGGTAAGTCTTTAAATGAAAATTCTCCTTTATCTCCTGTTGTATATAGTTTATCTGTATTCCAGTTGTTTTCTTGTTTAGAAAATTCTAATTTTCCAATTAAATCAAGATCTCCTTGTTTAAAACTTATCTATTTTTGATAATTTTAATAAGTCATTATAGTAATTAGCCATTCTCTGATTTATCCTATCATATGGCTTTAATTCATAGTCTGTATTTTCTGTTATATCCCATATTAAATACTGAGTCATTTTCATGGCTTCATATTCACTTAGTCTATTTTTTTGTATAAGTCCGCTATTGTCATTTGGGTATCCTTGATATAATACAGATGCTATTCTTTCTTTTTTATCTTTTCCATATTTATCTGCATAAGGATCATTTGTATTTAAGTAACTATCTACTCTTGTATAATATGTTTTGTGCTCTTCATATCCTCCACTTATGCTTGGATATTTATTGTTCCTATCATAGCAATACACAATATTATCCTTTCCATCATGACCTTTTCCATCTACCACCCTTATACTAACTCCTATATCATTATTTTCGCAGTAAGCTAGATATAGTTTTTCACTTTCTTTATTCTCTGTATTCATAGCTCTTGATAGTGATGGATTTATAAAAAATGCTATTACCATTATAATTGATATAAGTTTTTTTAAATTTTTCATATTTCCTCCTCTTAAATAACATTTATAAAATTATAAATGTTAATACAAAAAAACCGGCTAAATAATTAGTTATTTAGCCGGTTGTACCATTATCCCCATATACCCAAGGCAACCACAGTAAGGATATATTTCATAGATTCTAAAAGTAATATATAACATTTT
The DNA here is from genome assembly GCF_024723825.1 of Romboutsia lituseburensis. NCBI lineage: Bacteria > Bacillati > Bacillota > Clostridia > Peptostreptococcales > Peptostreptococcaceae > Romboutsia > Romboutsia lituseburensis. The sequence continues at coordinate 27,333 of NZ_JANQBQ010000001.1, read as the reverse complement.
AAATTAAAGTTGTTTCGCAATTAAACATTTTAATTTAAAGTATATATAAGTTAATTTGTATTTTATTTAATCATAATTAAGTTTTATAATCAATATTTTTTACCATATTTTAACATTAAATATTTTTTAACTTGTATCTATAAAAATTTATATGCTATTATTGTAAAAAATAATAGTAAAAACTTTGAGGAGAATTTAAATGAATAATATAAGAAAAATTTTAAATATAATTTTAATTGGTATTTTGCTATTTAGCTCTTATAAAATATTAAATAAATCTATACAATATAAAAAAGCTGATAAAGTTTATACTCAAATAAAAGAAATAAAGAAAAATATTACTTTAAATAACAATAATAAAACAAATAAAAAAGCATTAGATTTATCTAGTATTAATTCAGATTATAGGGGTTGGATAAATATAAATAATACAAATATTGATTATCCTATACTTCAAGCTAAAGACAATGAATATTATCTAAAGAAAGATATTAATAAATCAAATTTAGCTTCAGGTTCTATATTTTTAGATTTTAGAAATAATAAATTTTCAGATAAAAACACTATAATTTATGGGCATTATATGAAAAATGATACAATGTTTGGTGAGTTAAAGTATTTTAAAAATCCTAATTTTTTTAATAAAAATAATAAAATAATTATAACAACTTCTAACAACAAAGTTTTAAAGTATCAAGTGTTTTCTGTTTATGTAACAGATGCTAATGATAATTATATACAGACTAATTTTGAAAATGATTATAAATATGAAGAATTTTTAGACAAGATAAGTAATAAATCATTATTTGATAATAACTCAAATGTAAATACTTCAGATAGAATCCTTACGCTTTCTACTTGTAGTTATGAGTTTGAAAATGCTAGAATGGTTATTCATGCAAAGCTGCTATAATAAAAATTTCCTTTTAATTAAGCCACTGCGTTTATGCTACACTTCATGTATCCAATGTAGTGGCTTTAAATATAATGTTTTTGTTCTATTTTTAATTTCCATAAATTGTAAACATTTTAAATAACATGTATAATATAATAACTATTAATAATACCTATATATTAGAAATACTTTAAGAATAGGGGGATTTTTATGTGGACTAGGGAAGAATTAAAAAAAAGAGCAAAAATTAATTTTAAGAGACTGTATAAACAATCTGTTATAGTATGTATCATAGTATACTTGTTAGGTGCAGTATTTGATGGTGGATATAACTCAGCAAGTAATCGTGTTGAAGGTTCAATTAATTATAATCAATCACAAGATTCTGGTGACATAACTGGTGAGATCTATGAAAATGATGAATTTGATCAAGAGTTTAATTTAGACAATAAAACCAACAGTGCTTCTGAATTTGCTGAAAAGTATTCAATTGGAGGGGTTATAGGTAATTTTATTGAATTTATATTTAACTCTATATACAATTTATTTTCAGGTGTTTCAGTTCTAATAGTTATTTTAATCTCAATATGTGTTGCCCTTATAGGTACTGTCCTTAAAGTACTTGTATTTAACCCTATAATAATAGGCAAAAACAACTTCTTTATGGGAATTAGAGAAAATGACCGTAAAGTAGGAGATATATTCTTTTTATTTAAAGAGTCTAAGTTTATAAAACCTGCAATAACAATCTTCTTTGTAGATTTATTTACATTTTTATGGACATTATTGCTTATTATACCTGGGATTATAAAGCATTATGAATATTATATGATTGAATATATACTTTCAGAAAATCCAGATATTGATAGAAAACGTGCATTTGAACTTAGCAAATATATGATGGATGGTCAAAAGTTGGATACTTTTGTTCTAGAGTTATCTTTTATTGGATGGGATATTTTATCAGGTATCACATTCGGATTGGTAGGAATTTTTTATGTTAATCCTTACAGAGAATCTACATTCGCTGAACTATATGCTACGCTTCGTGAAAATGCAATACAAAATGAATTTACAGATGTAAATGAATTACCAGGTTTTAAAACTTCTTTATAAGTAAAAATAAGTATAGTAGATAAGTTTGTATTAATAAAACTATATCTACTATACTTTATTTGTTTAGTCTTTTATGATTTGAAATATCTAATTTATTTATTTTCTATCTCTTTACATTGTAGTTTTACAAATACATTCAATTCGTTCTCTTTAATATTCTCATTTACATCTTTATCAGATAACAGACCTAAATCTGAATATAAAATACCCTTATCGCCTTTTACCCCATGAAATAAATATATGTCATCTCCAAGTTTTATTTTTTTACCGCTAGTAAAGTAATGGTATGATAATTGTGATATATCTTCTTTTATATCAAGGCTCGCAGAAGCACCACCCTCTTGGCATCTTATTTTATTATCTTGCATATTTATAGCTACAGTAGTGTCTTCTAATTTTTCCTTTGTTGGCTCATACCATGAACTCAGTATCTGCTCTTCTTTTACTTTTTTACCGTCTTTATAAACTTCATATACTAAATTTAATTGATAATTTTTGTCATTAGGTAAATTTTCTAAATTGTATCTAAAAATTCTGTTACCTGTTAAATTTATTATTTCTTCTTGCTCTTTAGATAAGCTATTGTATTCTATTTGAAAATCCTTGGTTTGAGTGCATCCTGTTATGGTCAATGTTATTAGCAATATAGCTAAAGTTATTAGTTTCTTCATATATCCCCCCTGATATTTACTATATTTCCCAATAATAGTAACTAATTATAGTATATATTAGTATTTATTACTTTTTCAATTAATAAAAAGTTACAAATGGTTCTATTTTAATTTCATTAGCTAGTCTAAAATACTTTTAAACTGATATTATATTTATATAGTGCTAGATTTTATGATATTTCTTATTTGAACTTCAGTCATATTAAATTTTCTCGATAAACGTTTATAATCTCCATTAAAAGAACTTCTTATCATTTTATCTCTAACTGGCTTTGTTAATTTTTTTTCACTAGGTATGTATATAGTACTTCCACCAGCTAGCTTTATTAAATTCTTCAAGCTTTGTAGCCCTATTGCATCAGCTATATCTTTTAATGAGTCTGGTAGTTGTTCATACGTTAATTCTTCTAACATATTTTAGCTCCTTGATAAAATATTTGTTAAGTATATTTTATCACTTAATTAGCAGTTTTTTTATTGTGTCATTTTTACATTTTTCAACATTATAATATTTCGTGGTGACAGCATGGATAATGCTGATATCTTTGATATGGTTTATCATAAAAACAACTGTACCTTAGCAATTTCAATATTTAGCTATAAGGTACAGTTATTTTTATCTTTTATATAGATATTTTTTTTAATATGTTATTTTATAAAACCAACTAAAAAGCTGCCTCTAATCCAGTACACAATTCCAAAGCCAGCTAGATAAAATAGTCCCTCTAAAGAAATACGACTTCCCTTTATTTTTTTAATTTTTAGTCTCACATTTTCTACTAATTCATTATAAAAATCTAGATCTTTTATATCTCTACAATCTAAATTTATTTCTGTATAACTATCAATATGTATAGTTTTACAAAGCTCAGTCAAATATATATCTGGTTCTGTTGTCTCATATTTTATATTTTTTAATTCTAAATAACTCTCAATAATGTTTATTATATCCTTTTGTTTTGCATTATGAATTGAGTATATATGCTTATTACTTTTATATCCCCACCAAAATATTAATAGTATTACTATAATAGATATTATTATAAAGGTTATACTGAACTCGCCTAACATATATCCTTCTATAAGATTTGAAAATGGAGCATACATTATAAGTAAAAATATTATTGATTTAATGTATTTATTTTTAATCATTATTTTTACTCCAGTTAATAAGATAACACTAAATATAAGTAAGCCTATCATCATTAAATCAATTGCTAACATTATTGTCCTCCTGTATAATATGCAATATTTTATTTAACTATTTCAAGATAGTTTTTTAATTGTAGTTATTTTAAGTTTTTGTTAATACTTACTATATTTAATTATATCACGTATATATTTTTCAAATTTTACCATTCAAGTCTGAAATATGACCATTTACGCAATTATTTAGGTTTCACACTCAAATTAAATAACCATGCTCTCCATTTTTCTTCAAACTCAACTTTGTCTTCTTTAATAAAGCCTATAACATCACTACTTCCGCAGTTTCTCATTATATTAAGTACTTCATCAAATCCACAAGTATCATTTATATACTTAACAAGAGTCCATCCCCAATCATATGAAAGCATAACATCATCAATTATATCTGAAATTTTAGGTATTTTATTATTTGCTATTCCATCAATTACAGGTTTATTAAATTCATCTTCATACTTATATTGCTCTGATAAATATACAGCTAAACCTTCACTAAACCATCTCGCTATATTCTCCATATCTACACTTAAATGTTCATGAAACATATGAACCATCTCATGCATTAAAAGTCTTTTGTACTCTTCATAGTCATACTTATATATTGAATCAGTTTGGTATGCTGATGGGCATAGAAGAATTAAATCAATTCTTTGAGGCTGTGCAATTCTCCCTTTACTTGTGGGCATTTTTATATTAATTTTCAAGATATTTGGTACAAGATATTCAAATTCATTTCTATTCGGTGCTAGATATATATTAATTTTATTTTTAAATATATCTTCTTCTACTAAAAGTTCTTTATATAATTTATTTATACATATCTTAGCGTTTTCTAAAGTTTCTTTAGCAAATACATCATTGTTATAAAATACAACTACATTTTCATCCTCTACACTATTGTATTGAATATTATTAATCATTTTAATAGCTCCCCAACTCCTTTTTATTCAATTGTAGCAGAAATTTTTAATCTAACAATAAAATATCATGTATTTATCACAAGTTAAATAAAAAAACAAATATCCATAATTCTATGGTTATTTGTTTTTTATAATTTATGTACCACTTATCAATCTTATTTAAACATCTCCTACATATCTGCTTGTTATAATACCAGTACTTATTTAATATTAGTAACCCTAAATTTATTACTACAATGAAGCAATAAATATAACGAAGGTAATGCAATCCAAATAAAATGACATACTGTTTTAACATTATTAGCATCAAAGTAAAAACTTAATATAATCATTAAAATTCCAATTAAAAATGATAAATATGCAAAGCCTTTACCTGCATATTTCCAAATTTTTTCATCCCCCATTGCCCAAGTATTGCTTGCACATATGTTTTTATAAATTTGTAACTTAGGTAGTGAATTTCCAAAATACATAATTATAGCAGCATTTATTATAACTAATATTTTATCAGTAGCTCCAGAAGAAAATATATCGTCTAGCCCTATTGATAGAACTATAAAGCTACCTATAGCAAATATTAAAAATATTATTTGTAGCTTTTGAGCAGTTTTAACTTTAGGATTATCTTTTGAAAGCCCTAAAGTTTTTGGTGCATTTATACAGTTTATAATTGATAATGTTGCAAGTAATATTAAACCTACAATTTCCATAATACCCTCCTATACTTTTTTAAAAATATCTAAAAAATTTCCAAGTACTTCTTGAAGAACTGATAAATTTATAGAATAAATTAAAAATTGTCCCCTTTTTTCTGAGCTAATAAGCTCAGCTTCTTTTAAAATATCTAGATGTTTAGATATTGCAGGCTTAGACATATTAAAATGGCTGGCTATTTCTCCTGCATTCATATCTTTTTCATTAAGTAACTTTAAAATTTCTCTTCTAGTTTGATCACTTAATGCTTTAAATACTTTTACCATAGTGTCCTCCTTGCTATAAATATAAATATTTAACTAATTAGTTAAATATTTATATTTATAGTATATACATTAATGTTAAATAAACCCACTATTTTTATAAATGTTTTATAAAATAATGAATTTATTCTGATAATATAATTAACAGTTATATATATCTGCATTATATATGATACCTGCTTTTTATAAATTATATAATCTTACGTATATTATTTGATAGCCATTCTTCAAAAAACTTTAATTGTTCTTTTGTGTGAAAATAATGTTCCCCTTCATCCATTACAGCTATATTACACTTAAATTTTTCTACAAACTCAAATATAAAATTTATTTCACATAAATCATCTTTTGATCCATATAATATGTTTGTTGAATTATTCCATGTATCAATTGGATTATCTTTTACATAACAATAATAGTCCCAATATAGCTTTTGTCCTATAGGCGTTTCTATTATTTTTTGATTTTTTAATTGTTTCTCATCTATATTAAACCATTTCATCATGTTATTTATAATTCTTTCCATATTCACAACTGGTGAAAGAAATAGTACTTGATTTATAGGTTCATTTTTATATGCTAGTAAGCTAAAATATGCCCCCATACTACATGCAAACAAGCTAATATTATTCCAATATTGTTTTGCATAACTCATAATTAAATCAAGTTCTCTTACACAGTTCTGTACTTTACATGGTGTTCCTTCTTTATCTCGTTCACCATGCTCAGGTAAATCAAAACTAATCACTTGATATCCTAATTTCACAGCTTGTTCTGCAAATATGGAAATGACATCATCTTCTTTGTTTGACATATTTCCATGTACTGCTATAAATATATTTTCTGAACTTTCTCCCCATAAAATTGCAGGTATTTCTTCTATTTTAAAATACTCTTTTATCATCATATCCTCCTGTATTGTAGAAGTTTTATCCTCCTTTTTAACCTATTTCTTTCTCAAATATTATTTGATAACAATATGGACAATACATTCCATTACTATCTACTGGTGGAACAACTATTTGCTTTAATCTCCATCCATTTTTTGCTTCTTCATTAATAATATTTTTACATTTTTCAAAATGATCGCCTTTTTTTACTTTAAATCCTTGCTTTAATGGCACTTCTATAAATTTATATTCAAACATCATATCCCCCTCTACGAAAATTGTACTACATAATCATATTTATAATATATAAAGATTTTTCACAAAATGCACTCTACAAATTGGACTCTACCTTTATATCTTCTGATTTTAACGATTTGATTGAGTTTTAATTCTATGATTGATTAAACCATTTAAAATAGCAAATAAAATCACCATAAAACCAAGATATCTTCCTGATATTACTTTTAACATTACTAATAGCCCCATTATTGCATAAGAAAATCCAGTAACTAAATCTATAAATAATTTAATTTTATTATATTTTCCTATACATGTTTTATCATATTCTACTATAGCTACAATAACAGATGAAATTCCCAAAATCACCAATGATACACTTAAAAATTTTATCATCTTTATTTCTCCCCCTAAATTCCTATTTATCTATGTAATATCAAAGGTTACGTTACTTCACATTATATAACAATTGTGCACTTTAATTATACAACTAAATAATATTTTTATTTTGCTGTCTTAAACTATTTAAATTTAAAAAAAGCAAAATACATAATTAATAATATTGCATATACATGCTGAAGAATAATATTAATAAATATATACTTTTTAGTACTTTCACTTTCGCTCTTATAATTTAAATATTTCAGAGTATATTTGCCTCTAATCCATTCAGATGTTAAAGCTACTATAATCATTAATACGCTTAAATACATATTTATCTCTAAAGATATAGCGATGGCAATAAAAATTATTATGTTTGATATAAGATTTTTTCTTGAAAACTCTAAATCTTCAATTTCCTCTAAAAGTTCTTCATTTGGCTTAAGTTTCTTTTTTAATAAATCATCTGATAAAGTGATAATTATTAAAAGTAAAACAATAATAATAATATTCATAGTGTTTCCCCCAAACTCATAACAAATAATATCCTCTGTATAATTAACTAAGTAAATAGTATCATACATATTTTTATTTCACACTATATAATAATTTTGAACTTGTTTTCATTACAATACTTACTAATTATCCACTATATAAATACCAAAACCTTTAGCATACCAACAAATAAACGCCATAAAAGGATATAGTAACATTATTGTGTACCATATCACATATAGCTCATAGGATTAAATCCTGTAAAAACAACAGTATACATATGATAATTAACTTTGATTATACTATCTATTATTATATTTAATCTCTTAATTAAAAAGTATATAATATATTTGCTTACTGTGAAAATACACCATTTATATATTTGAACACAATAAAAGCATCTATTTTAAAGATGCTCAATTACCTTTTTAATATATCCTTTATAAATCTTATAACTAAATATCAAATTATTCCTCTGTAATACTCCTTACTTTTATGTTTTCAAATTATATAATAACTATGAACTTACTATATTGAAGTCGTAATAAAAATGAATATTCCTATTATACTAAGAATAATAACTTCTAACTTTTTTCTTCCTAATTTATAAGAATTATATGCTAGTACTAATAATTCTAATGCCATAACCGTAATACAAAAACCTATCAATTCAAAATTAGGAATAACTCCCATTCCTGATAATATTGATATAATAACGACTATGCAACTCATAGATATAACTAAATATTTAATCAGTTTATTATAATACATCTTTTCCCCTTTTTAAAATTCATAATATATAACAAATTTGAATTTATTTTTATTATCATATTTATCCAATTACCAAATCTATAAATGTACTCTCTTTTCACTTTTTATTTTAATGGATTTATTGATATAAATTTAATATATAAGAATTCTATTGATATAAAATTCACTTAATAAATTGTAATTTATATATCTTATATATTCTCCGAAGCCATTCTTAGTCGATAGAAAAATTGAAGCCATTCTACTTGATTTTCTAACGATTCTTTAATATTAATAAGAGTCCTTTTACCAATACGTCTATCTAATATAGCAAACATTCTTTCCAACGGATTTTCAGAATTTATACTATCTTGAATACTCTGATTTCGATAGTTTTCAAGAGCTTCACAGAATTCATTATCAGTATATTCAGGTCGATATTGCATAGAAATAGTATCCATAAGCTCCCAAAATCCATCCCAATATCCTATGATGCCAACAGTATTTGAGTCTTTTTTATGATTATTTTTAATGAAATATGTATTAACTGTTTCCCAAGAAAATTGTTTTATCAAATTGTTATCAATATAAATTTCAAAAATACGGCATCCATCCATACCAATATATGAAGTACAGTTATATCTAACTCGTCCATTCAAACATTCAGCAAGCATTTCTTTTTCAAGATATTTACGCATACTACTCCAAGAACCTAATATTTTACCCATTCAACTCCCCCCTATCAATTCTTATTTATCTATTTAATCTTAAAAGTTACGTTACTTCACATTATATAACACTTGTGAACTTTGATTATATTATACATAATATTGAATTATTTTCCAATTATAGAATAGTTTCATTGATTCGAAGTAGTAAAAACTACAACCACTGATTACGATTTAAGATTGTATTCTCATTAATAATTATTAATGGTAAAATATTCATAAATAAATGTACTTTTACTATTAAGAAAATATAATATCTAGAAAGGAATTCAAATGAAAAAAAACTTTAAAATAATATCTGTAATATTACTAGTCATTGTATCAATTAATGTATTTTTCTATGTAAGGTACTTAAACCTTGATACTTATACATGGAATACTGATGGTACACTGTTAATATTAGGAGAGAAACAATATAAATGTGAGCCATTAGATAATTCAGTAGATTTAAATCTCGATAAGCAAATAGGTAAGATTCAGGACGAAGACTCTTCCTTTAGGGTATGCTCTATTAAGGGAGAAAGTATCAATGATCGTATAGCTATTAGAGGCTTTATGTTTCCTGCAGAGGCATATAGTCGCATTGATACGTATATAAAAAAATAGCAGCATATGCTCCTACATCTTGATTCATAATATCTTAAATGACTAATCTTTTTATTTCACATTATATAATAATTTTGAACTTATTTTTATTATTATATTTACTAATTATCTACTCTATAAATATACCCTTTTGGCTTAAACAATCAGCTCACAGCGGCACAGCTCGACGAATATGAAAAAGTAGTGAAATACCAAGTGTTTATATGATCTTTAGCAGACTTGAAATATAGTCTGCTATTTTTATGTGTTGACGATATGGTATTAATTGCCTATAATGTACTTATACAATAAGTACACTATATTACGAAAGGAGATGCCATGTGGAAATTATAATCAGTAGTAATACAAGTAAGCCAATCTATGAACAAATAACATCACAAATGAAAGCTATGATTATGAGTGGAGAGTTAAAAACAGGAGACCCAATCCCTTCTATGCGTTCACTTGCTAAAACAATTCATGTTAGTGTAATCACGGTTCAAAAGGCTTATGAAGACTTAACACGAGATGGTTTTATTGAAACCACCGTAGGAAGAGGAAGCTTTGTAGCTGCTCAGAATAAAGATTTCATACAAGAAGAGCAGCAAAAACAAGTTGAAGAGCATTTAATGATAGCCGCTGATATTGCTCGCACCAATGGTATTAAGTTAGAAAAAATAACAGAACTACTTAAAATATTCTATGAGGAGGATTAATAAATGGATTACGCTTTAAAAGTTGAAAATCTTTGTAAGGTTTATGAAAATACGGATTTCAAATTAGATAATATAACTTTTAGTATTCCTAAAGGCTCCATTTTGGGGTTTGTGGGAAAAAATGGTGCTGGAAAAAGCACCACAATCAATTCAATTTTAAATATTATTAAAAAAGATAGTGGAACAGTAAAATTTTTTGGTTGCGATATGACTGATGATGTCACTTATATTAAAGAAGACATCGGTGTTGTGTTCGATACAGTTAATTTTCACGAAGATTTAACGGCAAAGAATGTGGAAAAGATTTTGTCAGACATCTATACAAATTGGGATAAAGATTTATTTTTTTCTTATCTTGAAAAATTCAAAATTCCGAGTGATAAAAAGATAAAAACATTTTCTCGTGGTATGACTATGAAATTATCAATCAGTATTGCTCTTTCTCATAAAGCTCACTTTCTAATTTTAGATGAAGCTACAGCCGGTCTTGACCCGGTTGTAAGAGAAGAAATTCTGGATACATTTTTAGATTTTGTGGAAGATGAGAATAACTCTATTTTAATATCATCTCATATATCCAGTGACCTTGAAAAAATTGCTGATTATATTGCGGTTATTGATGATGGTAAAATTATTTTAACAGAAAGTAAAGATACTTTAATTTATGATTATGGTATTGCCCGTATGAAACAAAATGATTTTGATAAACTTGAAAAATCTGAATATGTTTCTTACAGACAAAGAGGCTTACAGATTGAGGTTTTAATTTCGGATAAAATTAGTTTTTCAAAAAAATATCCAAATGTTACTTTAGATGTAACAAGCATTGATGAAATTTTACTACTTATTACAAAAGGAGAACAAACAAAATGAAAGGTTTAATAAGAAATAATTTCTATTCAGTTGGCAGTGCTTTAAAATGGACAATAGCTTTTTGCATTATTGTAAATTTTGCAGTCATAATTGGAGCAGTGCAATTTTCTAACAATGACAGCTTTTTAGCAATATTGATACTTGGACAAATAGGCGCTTTTACAGGTTTAACTAGCACTGCGCTTCAAAAGGATAACACTTCAAACTGGAGCAAATATGAAAGAACTTTACCAGTAAAAATACGTGATATTGTAATGGCAAGATACATTTCCTTCCTAATTTTTTCTTTTATAGGAATTTTACTTGCCACACTTACTGTAGTGTTATTATCTGTTATTTCAGCTCAACCAATGAACCTAGAAAGAATAGGCTATGGATACAGTTTTGGAATTATATTTGCTCTTTTAGTTCCAGCATTTTTGTATCCATTAGTATTAAAATTTGGATCAGATAAATCAGAGATAATGCTACTTATTTCCGTTGCAATTACCCTATTTTTATTTAATGGTGGAAGTGTAATTTTAACACCATACTTGATTAATCTAAACAATGCAAATATAATTTATAGAATATCTTGTATTGCTATTAGTGTGGCAATGTTTATATCTTCTTATTTTATCTCTCTTTCTATATATAAGCGAAAAGAATTTTAATTTATTATTATTAGCACACCATCATATCAAGCCAAAACAAGAAAATCGAATAAAATCTTAATAACAAAGTGCCTACCGATGTAACAGTTGATAGGCATTTATTTTTTTGTACCTAAAAAAATAAGTTGATGTTACTTCACTACACCGCAATTTAATTAACATATCTATAAATCACTCTATAATTACTACCTTAATATATAAAATTATTTCCTAAATAATTTTAATATAACATATCTTATAAACTTCCTATACTTATCTCAAGAAACAAATAAAACTTAAGGAGGTACAAACATGGCAATAGCTACTAAGAATCCATCAGGATTAAAACTAAAATTCCAAATAGGAACAGATGAATTAACAGGAAAAGCAAAGGTAAAAACAAAAACTTACTCAAACTTGAAATCATCAGCATCAAATGATGAGGTTTATGCAGTAGGAGAAATATTATCAGCTCTACAACGCTACACATTATTAGAAGTAGCAAAGATAGACAACACAACACTATCAGCATAAAATAAGATCAATGAAACTATGATTTACACCAACTATATATCTAAATGATATGTATTTGTATAAAATTTACTTTAATTAAAAAATGGGGGTATTTATTATGGAAATAAAAAAGAAATTAGTTATGAACTTTAAAACAGTACTAGGAAAAAAAGTTGCTATATCAGTTGATAATCCTAGAGAAAATTTAAATGAAAGTGAAATAAAAACTGCTATGGAAAACATATTAGCTAAAAATATATTTACAGCAAATGGTGATGATTTGGTTTCATGTGTTGATGCTAAAATAGTAGAAACTGGAACTACTGATTATGATTTAGGATTATAATCTAAGTGATGATTATTGATGGTAATTTACAAACAATCATAACTAATATGGGTTTTCCAATAGCTCTTTCTATGTATTTATTAGTTAGGATAGAAGGAAAGCTAGCTAATTTAACAGATAGTATCAATGAATTATCTAAAAACATATTAAATATAAAATAAGGTAGGATAATGTACGTCACCCCAATTATTGGACAAAAAATCTAATAATTGGGGTGTTTTTATAAGGCTAAATACTTTTTATATTCTTTAAATTATTATAATTAATTAACTCATTTTACTTGTTAAGTATAATCATAAAAATATATGTTTTTCAAATATTAAAACAGAGTGCTACTGCTCTACTTTAATTACTACTTTTTAAATACTGTAATATTTTATAACCATCACTTGTACAACCAACGTAAGGTCTAAAAGAATACTTTATAGGTAAAATAGTTATTAAAAATTCAAATGCACTAAATAAAAACAACCCATTTAATGATAACATTAAAACATATGGTAAGCTTGAATTTATTAGATAAATATATAGCGAGATTGAAATTAATAGTGTTGTCAATGGACCTCCTAAAATCATAAAAATCAACTTAATTCTATTATCTATTGGTGTCAAATTTACATAGCCATAAGACACATCTAGTAAAGACTTATATCCATTTAGATTAATTACCAATCTATTTAGTTTTATTGTCTTATTTAAATTAGAATTTCCTATGTTAATAATTACTTCTCCTTTTGTAAATATCAATGCTGGAATAGTATGGCCTAACTCGTGGAGTAGAGTTAGTAAAGGCATAAAAATAATATAAACTAATGGGTATATTATAAAATCTATAAAATACATAAAATCCCCCCTTGAAAGTAATTATATTAACTTTATACAAAATATATAATTACTTTTTTAAATATATAAAATTTCCTATACTTATCTCAACAAAAAATAAAATTAAATTGATTATAAATCTAAAATTTCATAAAATAAAAATACAAGAATGTGCTTATTCATAGTATAATACCTTTTTTAGATACAACAATTAAAGGAGTATTAAAATTACTATAAATATAAATTGGAGAAAATATGATGTTTAAAGCAAAGAAAAGAAAAATTATATTATTTATAGCTAGTGTTAGTATTGGGTTATTTACTTTTTTTAGATGGCAAAATAACTCTATAACTATAAGTCAAATAGTATTTAAAAGTGATACTATTCCAGAAACATTTAAAGGGTGTAAAATTTTACAAATATCAGACCTTCATAACAAAGAATTTGGAAGTAAGCAAAATAAAATATTAGCAAAAATAGAAAAAATAAATCCAGATATAATAGTTGTTACAGGAGATTTAATTGATTCAAATAACACAAATATTAATACTTCAATGGAATTAATAAATAAAGCAATTAATATTGCACCAATCTATTATATTTCTGGAAATCATGAGGCTTGGTCTGGTTCATATGAAGACCTTAAATCTGAGTTAGAAAACAGTGGAGTTGTAGTTTTAGATAATAAAAAAATTAAGTTTTTTAATAGTAGTGATTCAATCGATATAATAGGATTGGCTGATACTTCATTTATAAAATCTAATTTGTTAGAATATGATAGCAATATTGAAACTAAGAACTTGTTAAACAAGTTAACTAAAGGTAGTACTAACTTTAAAATATTACTTTCTCATAGGCCAGAATTATTTGATATATATTCAAATAGTAGTGTAAACTTAATTTTCTCTGGACATGCTCATGGAGGTCAATTTAGGCTTCCGTTTATAGGTGGATTAGTTGCTCCAGACCAAGGTTTTTTCCCTAAACTAACAGAAGGTATTCACTCAAATAATAATACATCTATGGTTATTAGCAGAGGTTTAGGAAACAGTATTATTCCATTGAGAATATTTAATAAACCTGAACTTATAGTTGTTACATTGTCAAAATAATATTGACTTAATTTTATGGGCATTTTAAATTATATTGTAAATATTTAAACGTTTATTATTAAGTTAGTTAAATGTATTAATAAAAATATATGTTTTATTGAGCACAAATAAAGTATCTCAATTAGAGATACTTTACTATCTTTTAAATATATTTTTTATAAACTTTATACCAATATAACAAACTCCAATTATAATTAAACTAAATATTATTATATTGCTCCATGATATCCCTATTAGTGGCTTAAACTCCATATTTCCCCCTAGTTGCTAATAGTATAAATTTATCTACTTTCTAAATTATTAACTTTTTTCTCTAAATTAGATATTCTATTTTTTATTAATTTTTTATTTCTTCTATGTTTTTTTATAAATCCATATATAGCAATAGGAATCAATATCCATAGTATAGTATTTAATATTTGAAAGAAAAATTCATATGTAATAGACACAGCTTCACTCCCTTTATATGCTTAATTTGCAACATTATCTATCCCATTATAACATAATTAATAGTTTTTTACTGTCCACTAAAACAGATGTTTTCGTGAACACGTATCGTTATAATCATTTATAGTTTACCAAATATCTAAGAACTGTTTTTAATTTAGAAGCTTCCGCTTTTCTAAAATCTGAAAGATAAATTTCTTTATGAGCTAAAGTTTTTATTTCTAGATTATTTTCAATACAAAACTCTTTCATAACTGAAAAAGTTCTTGGTTCATCATCATATGGACCAACATGAAGCATTTGAACACAAAGACCTTCTTTGATTGATTCAAACTCTACTTTTTCTAATAATGGATGTGGTTTCTTCTTTTTAACTATTTCCATAGCTGTTTTTACAATTTCTTCTGTTACAAAATCAGGTTGTCTAATCATTAATTTATAAACAAGCTCGTCTTTATTTAAAGTTTCTTCTAATCTACCTTCTTCTGTTAAATCCCATATTCCTTCTAAAGGATATACTGTATATTCAAAATATCCATCTGGATTTATTCCATTTTTAGGCATCATCCTGATTGCATAAGACAACGAGTATAATACGCCTATACATTCTTTGAAGGCTTCTGTATTTGGGTTCCCTTGTCCTTTTAATGTGAAATACTTAAATTCTGGTATTTCTACTAACTGTGGTTTTTCTTTTGGTATATAATATTCCTTTTCTTTTTTTCTCCACTCATATTTCATAATTATTCCTCCTTAGTTATTAGGATTTCTATTTCTGCAATATATAATATAAATAACAATACCACATATATATAAGGAAGAATAGCAGTATTAAATACATATCATTTAGTACTTCCACTCCCACCCTTATCATTTAAATATTTCAAAGCATATTTACATATAAAAAAGTTAGGACTAAAGATATTTTTGACATCATATAAATAAATAGCATCTTAGAGATTTGATTTATAATATTAAACTCGAGGAAGGTGAAATTTAATTGAATATAAACAATTTAATAGATAAAGATTTTAGTGGAGTAATACGTATAAAAAAATGTGAAAATATCATTTTAGAAAAAGCACTTGGATTAGCAAATATTTCATATAATGTAGATAATGAAATTGATACAAAATTTGCTATAGCTTCAGGAGGAAAAGTTTTTGTTGCAGTTGCAATTCTAAAATTAATAGAAGAAAAAAAACTTGCCTTTGATGATTGTATAGGTAATCTTTTAGATATAGATTTAAAAGAGATTGATCCTAAAATTACAATCCACCAATTATTAAATCATACTTCTGGAATTCCAGATTATTTTGATGAATCTGTTATGAAAGATTATGATGAACTATGGAATGATTATCCTAACTATAAAATAAGAAATTCTATAGATATATTGCCACTTTTTATAGATAAGCCAATGATGTATCCAAGGGGGGAGAAATTCCAATATAATAATACTGGATATGTAGTTTTAGGTCTTATTATTGAAAAAATTTTAAATATTCCTTTCGATAAATATCTAGAGGATATTATATTTAATCCTTGTAATATGTTAAATACAGGATATTATGAACTTGATAGGCTACCATCAAATTGTGCTACAGGATATATTTATGATGATGAAAGAAAGGAATTCTATAGTAATATTTATAGCATAGATGTAAAAGGTACTGGAGCAGGAGGTGTATTTACAACCATTTCAGATATTGATAAGTTTTGGGAAAATCTATTAAATAGAAAAATACTTTCAGATAATATGTTTTCTAAAATGCTCTCACCACAAGTAGATGAGCAGTGTTATGGTTATGGAATTTGGTTAAAAAAGGTATCAGATGATATATTTACTCCGTATTTACAAGGATGCGATCCAGGAGTTAGTTTTCTAACATCTTTTGATAGACAGAGAAATACGTGTATTATACTAATAAGTAATTTTGGTTCTAATGTATGGAAACTACATAAGGATATAATAAGTGAGTTGCTGTAATAAATTATATAAATAATCACATCTTAATATATTTAAAATATCAAGATGTGATTATTTACATTACCATAAAGAGTCCAACTTATGGGTCTCAGTACAAATATCCTACCTTATTATTTTACATATACTCCAGATACATATGCGTATCCATCTTTGTATTTAATTTTATGCCAATCAAATTTAGTATCTATAACTTCAACCTTAGTACCTTTTTCTAAAGTTCCTATTGTATTAAAGTTGTTACCTCTACCGCTCATAACATTTACATCATTTAATACAATTTTATTACCATTTAGTACTTCTTTATCATTATTTGTATGGTGATTTTTATTATCATTTTTATCTTGGCTACTTGAATTATTTGAATATAAATAATCTTTTATTCCTTCAACTACTCCATCAGCTACTTTTTCTTGATATGCTTTTGTACTTAAATTATATCCTTCATTATTATTTGATATAAATCCACACTCTAATAATATAGAAGGCTTTTGATTATCTCTTAATACTTGAAGGTTTCCTTTTCTTACATATCTATCTTTTGCCTCAGTATTTGCCAATACATTTTTATGTATAGACTTTGCTAACTTTTTGTTTGAATTCCCCATATAATAAGTTTCTACACCATTAGCATTTGAATTTTCAGATGCGTTTTGATGTATTGATATGAATAAATCTGCATCTGAATTATTTGATTTGATTGCTCTGTTTAATAATGATACATATGTATCATCATCTCTTGTCATTTCAACAGCTATTCCTTCTGCTCTTAATTTGTTGCTTACTTTATTTGCAATTTGTAGGTTTATAGAATCTTCTATATGTCCACTGTACGCACTTCCATTATCTTTGCCTCCATGTCCAGGATCTACAATTACTTTATAGCCACTTGCATTTGCTATATTATAATTTGAAACTATCATAGTTGATAATATTGATAACATTGCTATATTCTTTAGTGTCCTTTTTCTCAAAATGTCTCTCCCTTGCATGTATATATTTTTTCCTTTTTATTATATATTTGTTATTCGCAATTTTCAACTTTTTATGACACTATTTTTCATTTTTAGATATTATTTTGAATATATTCTATAATTTAATTTCTTTCCTTTTATAGTTATCAAGTAATTTTTACTCATTTCAATCAACCTGCTACCAATAGCCTCATCAATATCTAAAAGCTCCTCAAAAGACTTTTCCGTACTAACAATTATAGGTAAATTATTAAAATATCTATGGTTTATAAGTTCAAAAACAATATTTATATCACTGTTTGTAATATTTCCTTTAAACAAATCATCTATTAAAAGTACTTTGGCATTTTTATATCTATTCATAACCTTATGATAATAAACGTCATCCATAATGTTTTGTTTTATACTTGTTAAAACATCTCTATAGCCCATATATACAACACCAATTTGATTTTCCATAAGTTTGTTGGCTATAGCTAATGATAAATGAGTTTTTCCGGATCCTACTTGCCCCATAAACATAATAGAATTATGTCTAGTATCTAATATGTTTTCAAAATCTTTAACATATTGTTTTGCCTTTTTATATGCATCTATAGTTTGCATACTATGTGAGTAATCGAAATTATCAAAGGTTTTACTTCTAAATTCTTTACTTATCCCGCTTTTTTCAAGTATTGCTTGTGCTTCTCTCATTTCTCTACATTCACAAGGATATGCTTCATTGTCTTTTATAATAAATGTCATATCTCTACATTTAGAGCATATGTATTGTATATTTTCATTTTGTAAGTTCTTCAAATTCTCTTCTTGCTGCTTGTAGTTGTTCTTCTGTTGGTTTTTGATAAAGTCCATCATCCTCATCTTCAAGTGATTGGGCATATTTAGATTTTGAATGCTTGTGTTTATATTCTCCATTTTTTCCCCCCTTATTTTTTATTTGATATTCATAGTTTTTTAAATCATTTATATTTTTTATATTATTTTCCGTCCATTTTTTAATTATTCCACTTATATATCCTTTGTTCATCTTGCCTTTATTTGTGGCTATTTCTATGGCATGTTTAAATAATTCATAGTCTATTTCTTTGTATAATTCATATAACCAAGTCTCTATTAGGTTATTTATAATCCCTATATTTTGTTCATATAAAATTTTATATTTATCTATTTCTTCATTATAATTCCCTTTATTATTTATATTTGCTTCTTTTGTCGTTAATCCTTTTACACTTTGCTCGTTTATATTTTTTTCTATAACTTGAATTTCTGGATCACTTAAATTATTTTCATCATTTGTTGTTAGTTCATCTATATTTATTATGTAATTTTCAGATTTACATTGTTGTAAAAATAAGTTTATAAATGACTTATTCTTAATTTTTGATAATTCATTTTCTATACATTTTTTAACCTTTGGGCTATTTATTTTATTGTATCTTAGCCAGTTTTTCACATATATTTCTTTAGTTTCATTGCTATATACTATTTTCCCATAGCTTTCAAACCTTTCTAAAAGCTTTTCTACACTTTCTCTGTTATACCCAGTTTCTGTTTCTATTATTCTCTTTGGTAATTCGTATATGCCACATTGGCTTGTTTTACTATTTGTTAGTAAGTAAATGTAAAAATACTTTTCTTCTGGTGTTAAATCTAGTATAAATCCATCTTGCCAATAATCTATTTGAATGTTTCTATAAATTGCCATATTCTCCCCCATAAATTCATTTTATATAAATCTGTTATTAAATCCTAAACACTCTAGTATTTGTAACTTTCATATATTTTGCTGCTATTTCTGGTTGTTCTTTTTTAAGTAATTTTGTATCTATCGTAGTTTTACTTTGATTTTTCCAAGTTATTTTTCTATCTCCTATATAAGCTAATTCATATTCTTGTATTTGATCTTTTAAATATTGTTCTATAGCTTTTTTCTCTTTTTCATATTTTTTTATATCTTTATGTAGCTCATCATATCTATTTAAAATACTTTCTTTCTCAAACAATATTAATGTATCTTCTTTGCTGTATTTATATTTATTATTTAAGTAATTAGAATATTCAAAGCTTCCATCTGTCATAGGTATTTTATCTCCTATTATGAAGTCATTCCAAAAGCTTTCTTCTAATTTCATAATATCTTTTATAATATTTTCTTCTCTATCTATTTTATGAATTATTAATTCTTCATTTCCTATAAGTGCTGCTACATAAGCATGAGTAGCTCCACTTACTGCCATATAGTGATAGCATTGAATTTTATATTGTAGTGGTACTTCTTTTATCCATTCTTTTTTTACAAAGCTATTTGTAACTACACATTCTAAAAATGCTTTTTCTCCACTTACTGCTTTGTCTATATTAGCTATGGCAAATGGATATTTATCATTTTTTAGTATCCCATTTACACTTCTAACTTTTTTTCCTGTTTTTAATGTAAATTCACGTGCTACGAAGTTTTCTAATTTGTTACCTAATTCCATTTTGTAATTTTTAGACTCATCATGATTTTTATATAACGATGAATCTAAAATATTATTACTTTTATAGTTATTATTTAAACCATTTTCTTTGATATCATTATCTATTTTATCTAAGTAAACAGTTATAGCACTTTTATAAGGATTTGCTCCAACTACACTAGCTGCATCACTACCTCCTATACCTTCTTTCCTAGCTTTTAGCCAATCATTTTTACTCATATCTTTTGTTTCATAAATTACATTTGCATCTAAGTACTTTCTAGATTTTAATTTTTTTGTTTTTAATATTTTATCCTTTTGATTATTGGTTTTAATGTCACAATCTGTGACTATTATATTTTCTACGTTATCTGCCGTTACATTTTCATTTGTTATTGTTTTTAGTATTTTGCATAATTCAATTTTTGCTAAGTATTCATTATTATTTTGTAGTGTTATAGTTATTTGGTTCATTTCTTTTCCCCCTGTTATTTAATTCGTCTTAAATATATCTTCATAATTGCAATCAAGTACATTTTTAATTTTTACTGCAACCATATGTGATGGATTTCTATCACCACTTTCGATTCTATTGTAATGAGTTCTACATATTGATACTTTGTCAGCTACTTCTTGCTGAGTCATTTTTTTCTTTTTCCTTTTTTGTATAAGGTTACTTTTCATAACATATCCCCCTTTTTACGTGCCCTTTAGTGACGTTTTATAATTACAGTATAGTGTCGTATAGTAACTAAATCAAGTATTTTTTACAAATTTTGTTATTTTTATCACTAAATGTTTACTAGATGACACATTTTATAGTAAAATGTAATTAGGAAGATACTTTTTTAAAAATGAATTTGTTTAAATTAAATTTTATATTTTTAAATTTATATAAGTTACGTGTATTTTAAATTTAAGTAGGTGGTGATTTTATGTCATTTGGTTTGAGATTAAAAGAGCTTAGAACAAAACGTAATGTAACTCAGCAACAACTGGCTGATTATATTGGTGTTGGAAGAACTGCTATTGCAGGATATGAAACAAAAGACAAGTGTCCTGATTTTGATAAGCTTAGACTTATTGCAAAATTTTTTAATGTTACTACAGATTACTTGTTAGAAATTGATGATAATGAAAAAAGATTATACAATAGTGATACCACTATTGCTACTCATAGAGTGAATTTTGGTGAAGATTTACCTGAGGAAGCTTATGAGGAATTGGAGTCAATTTTAAATTATATAAGGCATAAATACAAAAAGGATTAATTTTTTCAGGGGGATTTTGGGGATTATGGATAAGTTAGAAGAATTGTTCAAGTTATGCGAAAAAGAAAATATAAAAATTGAGTACGTTACTTTTAGTTCAAGTGTACTTGGTCTTTATGTAAAAGATATAGATACTTATCCTGTTATATTGTTAGACAAAAGTTTATTAAGTGATAGGTTAAAGTCTATGGAGGTACTGTCTGAAGAAGTTGGGCATTTTTATACTACTACTGGAAATCATGCTATTAGATTGCTTCATTATAGCAATAGATTGTGCTTAAATAGTGTAGAAATTAAGGCTTGTAGATGGGCGTGCAATTTCCTTATTGATGATGAGGATTTAGTTAAGTGTGCTCTGTGTTCTACTGATTTCTATGAACTTAGTGAAATGTTAGATGTTCCTCATGTGATGCTTTTACATAAGATTAAATTTTTAAGCTTAGAAAAGGATTTTATAACTTCTAAATGTGGTCATACGCTATATATAGAAAATGGGTCTAGGTTGTACTTTAAATAGTTACATACCTTACCCATTTTATTTTTATATTAATTATTTGACTCTCTTGAACATTGGATGGTTTTCACTAAACTCTATTAAATCCCATAAGTTACCGTATAAATCCTTAAATACCGCAACAGTTCCATAATCCTGTTCTTTAGGATCTCTGACAAATTCTATACCTATATCTTTCATCTCATTATAATCACGCCAGAAATCATCAGTTCCTAGGAAAAGAAAAACTCTTCCACCTGATTGATTTCCTATGAAATTCTCTTGTTCTGGTTTAGATGCTCTTGCAAGCAGTATTGCTGTCCCATTTGAACCTGGTGGAGATACCACTACCCATCTTTTATCTTGTTCTGGTTGATATGTATCTTCTATTAATTCAAAATGAAGTTTATTTGTGTAAAAATCAATGGCTTCATCATAGTCTTTTACTACTAAAGCAATATGTACAATTGACTGAATCATAAAATTTCCTCCTTTATGCATTCTAACTATCTATCTAAAAAGATTATCACAACTACTAGTCCTATTATATCATGATTAGTATACCAGATTATGATATAATGCTAAGATTAATTATTCTCTTTTTATTAATATAAAATTAATATTTATACTCCAAATACACAAAATCTTATAAAATCCACAAAAGCATGTGAACCCATGGCCGATACTAAATTAAATTTTCTTTGCATCAAAGCAAAAGGGATACCAAATAAAATAGAAAGCATAATCATGTTTGAAATACTGAAATTTTGAAGATTGAAGTGAATAAGAACATGTGGGACAACCATAATTATATAGCATAAAACATTTTGAAATTTTGAAAGCTGTTGATTCTTAACTAAATGAATGCATAGCGCAAAGAAAAATAATCTAAAAAATATCTCTTCAAACACACCTGCTCTTAAAGCATCCAAAATCCACTTAATTTTAAAAGATACATTGATCGGTATAGAATTCTTTGCTAAAAAAACATTAATAAAACCCAAAATCCCTCCAATTATGAAAATCAATGCTAAGGTAATTAAAAAATTATTGTTTTTATTATTTTTAAATAAATAAATTTTAATATTACTATTTTTAAAAATCATCATAGAAGCTATATATGGTAAAACTACAGAGAATCCCATAACAGGACTTGATGGAATACATAAAAGTCCAAATATAATTCCCATTGTAATATCAAATTTATTAAAGCTTTTGTAACTATAAATTATGTAAATGGCAATCAAATTTATTATAATAAACCATAAAAATACCATGTTTAACATGGCAGATAAAAACCATAAAGTAATGAATGAAGTTAGAAGTGAAAATAACTTTATAGTATTTCTTTTCATAACACCCCTCCTAAAAAATATTAATGCAATTTTATTCTCCCTTCAATATTTTGTAATTAAACTTAGAAATCTCAAAAACATTTTCAAATGGTAATATAACTACTTTTTTTATTAAAGACAATTCATTATAACTTAGATTTCCTGATTCATAATAAAACTTTTCTAATTTAGTAAGTTCAATTTTAGTTAGTATTGAGACAGTCTCTAACGAAAATTTATAATCATCAATAAAATGATATAATAATTCTAAAAAACTTAATGTGATTTCATCATTTTTTTTAAATAAAGGTTTTTGTGCTATATCTTCATTAAATTCCATGTAATCACCTACCTATTCTATTTTTTATTTTTTAAAAAGGTTGGTTTTAATAGTAATTTTCCTGCTATTATAAAAATACACATAGCTATACCTAGTGATGCCATGTTAGAAAGGTTACCTGGTAAGCTTTTAAATACAGGTTCCATTAATAAAATCACTCCAAGTACTGCCATCGCAAGACCTAAATAAGAAAGTAATCCATATCCCTTGCTATACTTTCCATGCTTATAATGTTTTACAAGAAAATAAATTCCTAAAAGGAATGTTAAAATTCCACCACAAACCAAAATCCTTAATATCATAATTTCCTCCACCTTTAAAAACTATATTTAGGCCTTTTTAATTAACCTTTCCAATAAACTCCATTTGGCAGTCTTTGCAAATATCCCTTAAATTTTTCTCTTACTTTACCTGTA
Organism: Romboutsia lituseburensis; assembly: GCF_024723825.1. NCBI lineage: Bacteria > Bacillati > Bacillota > Clostridia > Peptostreptococcales > Peptostreptococcaceae > Romboutsia > Romboutsia lituseburensis. The sequence goes on along the minus strand of NZ_JANQBQ010000001.1, from coordinate 2,743 downwards.
TTTGCATTCCTTACTATTACATTTTCATGATACTCTGGTTCATCTTGCCATTCACAGAAATACAAATCTTCTCCATTTCTAAATAACAAGCTCTCTGTTTTACCTATATCTATCTTTTTATTTTCTGGCCAAACTATCTCAAATACTCCATCTTTTCCATCTCTGTAAAGCATGGGTGGTGATGATTTTAGAATAAGATTGTAGCAATCTTCAACTATATCTAGTGGCAAAACTTTAATTGTTTCAAGTCTTTTTTCCTCTGGAAAATAACAACTTATGTAAATTAGCTTTTCATCAAAGTCAACACTTAAAAAGAATAGCTTACCATTATCCCAAACCGGACTATCTATATATAAATTTTCCCTAAGTTCAAATGGACTATGAACAAATCCATCCGGAAAATGAATTAAATTACAATTCATTCCAGGAAATTTTTCACCAGATTTAATCATCTCCTCAGCATCATATATATCGCAAAATATATCTTTAGGTTCTTTACAAGAATACCACTCAGATGTTCCTTCAATTTGTTCAGGACAACATTCTGTTGATATATCTATCTTTATTACATTCATCTAGTATCCTCCTATGTATATAAAAAATTGATATAGATTCTACTTTATATAATATTAAATACATTTTCTATTATTTTGTGTTTTTGATTATTTATTAGAATCTATTATTTCAACTAGTTTTTCATATGTTTTTTCAGTATCACTACTATTTTTATCATTATAAATAAGCAATCCATTTTCTAATTCAATTCTTATATATGGACTTTTATTTTTATAAATGTACACACTAGCATCTTGCTTATACCCTTCTATTTTACAGGCTCCCCTTATGTAAGTTCGTGTACCTGTCCCTTTTATTCTATGTATATTATTAATTTCATCTAAGAGTTTAACATTTTTAATATCTGATACTTTAAATGAATCTGCTCCTACTTTTACTATATTGTCTTTTACAGTTAATTTGTGAGGAGAAATATCTACCGTACTAAATATAATAGCAGGTATTGCTATTATTATTAAAAGTACTAATACTACTATCCTTTGGTACTTATCTACTTTCTTGTCAGTTTCCATAAAAATCCCGTTATCTACTCTTTCATTTATTTTTTTCTATATTTTCCCTCAATATTTATTGTATAAATAGCCATTGCTATAATAAGTTCAAAAATAACACCTATTGATGGAATTATTATAAGAGGTGAGTTTTCATCTACTAGTAATGGTAATCCTAGCAATATAAAGAAAAAACCATATGAGCACCATAGTTTGCCTAAAGCTTTATTGTAAGCTTTTACATTTTTTACTTCTATGGGAGCTGTTTTTGAATTTGACCAAAACCCAAATGCTACTTCTTTTTTAGAGTTGATGCAATAAATTCCTCCAACAATAAATAATATTCCAGCTAACGCCCATATTATAAACCCCATTATTTTACCACCTTTTTATTAATTTATTTTCTATTTTCCCCCATAATTTCACAAAAAGAAATAGTCTATCTCTTTGAAATGTATTTAATATCCCACTTTTTATTTTTATGAACCAAATCAGCCGAATAATTTGCGCGATTAATATTTCGTTGCAAATTATTATACATTTCATCCATATCAAGAAACTTTCCTATAGTATAAATTGGGACTTCAATTGATTTATCGCACTTAGAAAAATTATTAAAATCTATCAATAATCCATCATTGGCTAGATTTAGCAATTCTTTTTTTACATCATCTGAAAATGGATATATTTTTCTTCTCTTTGATGTTGATACTGTATCAATTATTTTATTACATATTATCTCTTGAAAATCGGAATATTCTTTACAGTATAATCTACAAAACCATCCATCATCATGTGCTAAATAAGCATATCTATTTTGAATTTTTTCAAAGAAAGGACTATTAATTGGCTTAAACATATGTCCGAGATAAAGTAATTCTGCAAGTTCCGTAGGTTCTAGTTTTTCTAGATTTTCTCTATTGTCAAAATCTACCCATGCAAAATCACCATACCCGTAGATATCTTCACCTAAAAACTCTTCCATTTCATCATTTTCAACTGCATGTAATTTCACTTTCGAACTAAATCCTCTTCCAAAATATTCACCCTCAAGAATTAATAATTTATTAATTTCTACAGGATTATATTTAATAAATTCATTTAACTGCATTCCATAATATACCAATTCATTATTCTCTGGAAACGCATTAATTAAAATACATCTCTTAATCTTCTCATTTAACACTCTCCACTATTATTTTTTTATCGTCTGTTTAAAACCATTTTTCAAAATCTATATTGTTTTTATTTAAAATAATCTCAAGTTCTATATCTCCACTAATACAAAGTCCTTCATGTACTACTGTATATAGCACACATGCATCATTATTATAAAATGATATATCTATCTGTCCATTACACCCAAAAGTATCATAATATCCAGTATTATCTTCTACTCTATATTCAAAAAATTTTTTATACTCTTTAAATAACTTTAAAGTTTTTTTATTGCATAAATATGTTCTAATTATGGACTTAGGTGCCTTTACCATGCCTGGCCATTTTTTAACTTTCTCTTCTCCTATACAAAATGCCATTAATTCATCAGTAAATTTTACTTTTTCAATATTTTTTATATCTTCATACATATTTACAACTTTGAATCGATAACATATTTTAAATAAATAATTTATTATTGTATAGTAATCATCTTTGCTTTTAACATTTACCGACAT